>NZ_CP039121.1:1945761-2594348 GCF_014131735.1 Lactiplantibacillus plantarum | reverse complement strand
GACGGTATACTCTTATTTACAAAATCCAAAGGTAAAGGGTATTATTCATAATACTGCTGGGACACAGTGGAATTATAAGTATGCTTATATTGCCAAATAATTAACTGATTGAGGGACGTTCATGGTAACTGGTCGTTTAGCTGTTACCTTAGTAGGAGCGCCAGGTCCATACGTTGCCTTGATCAAAACAAAATAGCGGTCCATTTCGACTTGTCAGAGTGTCTTGACGAATCGAAGTGGACCGCTTATTTATTTCGACGAATGGTTCTACAGTGCTTGAGTTGTCACGCAAGACAACTACACTGATTGGTCTATGCTGGTGTTACGTCGTTAACCACGTACTTGATTGGCTGATGTTGGGCCATCGCAATCACATTCTCCGCGACAATGGTAGCCATGCCATCGCGAGCTTCGACCGTTGCGTTGCCAAGATGAGGTGTCAAAATGACGTTGTTCATCGTGGCCAAACCAGGTGTGACTTGCGGTTCATGTTCGTAGACGTCGAGTGCAGCGCCAGCAATTTGATGTTGTTGCAGCGCCGTCACAAGTGCTTGCTCGTCGACAATTGGCCCCCGTGCGGCGTTGATGAGGAGCGCCGTGGACTTCATTTTGCTAAAAGCAGCGTTATCGATTAGATGGGTTGTTTGTGTGGTAAGCGGCAGGTGTAAAGTGACGATGTCGGCATGCTGTAAAAGTTCATCCTGGGAGACAAAGGTTGCGCCAAGTTGCGTTTCACGGCTAATCGGTAGGCGGTGGTGTTGGCTGTATAAGATGGGCATGTCAAAGGCGTGTAATCGTTTGGCAACGGCTTGACCAATTTGGCCAAGGCCTAAGATGCCGAGTGTCTTGCCTTGTAAGTTGTGGCCGAGAAAGAACAGTGGCGCCCAACCGTTAAAGCCGCTAGTTCGCATTAAGTGATCGCCTTCCACGATACGATGCGCTAGGCTGATAATCAAACCGACCGTTGATTCAGCGGTTGCGACCGCCGAAACGTTTGGCGTGTTCGTGACTGGAATCTGGCGCTTAGCTGCTGCCGCGATATCGATGTTATTAGTGCCAGCACCAAAATTAGCAATCAGTTTAAGGTGTGGGGCGTGGTCTAAGACATCTTGATCTACTTGAGTTGAGAGTGGGGTAATCAAAAAGTCGGCATCAGCGACTCGACGGATGAGTTCCGCGTGACTGATCAGGTTATCGCCGGTATAAGTATCAATGACTAACTGACTTTGTAAAAGTAACGTATTAGCTTGGGCTGGAAGCTGACCAGCAATAAAGACTTTTGTCATTATAGAGACTCCTTTTTACTTTTAAGTTCAAGGACAAGTAATATTGTCCGGGTAGTAATCCCTGCTTATGTGCAGTATGGGCTATTGCAAAACGAATGACAAGAAAACGAGCAAAAAAACTGGGCCAACGTCTAGTTAGCCCAGTCAAAGATATTAGCTTATTTTAATTTGTTGTTTTCCATAATATCATCGATCAAACCGTAGTCTTTAGCCTCTTGTGCGCTTAAGTAGTTATCACGTTCAGTATCATGGTTCAACTTTTCAACGGATTGTCCCGAGTTGTCAGCTAAAATCTGGTTGATCTTTTTACGAGTCTTCAAGATTTCTTCCGCAACAATTTCAATTTCCGTTTGTTGACCTTGAGCACCACCAGATGGTTGGTGAATCAAGATTTCAGAGTTAGGTAAAGCAAAACGCTTGCCCTTAGTACCAGATGAAGCTAAGACGCTAGCCATGGAAGCAGCCATCCCCATAACGATGGTTTGAACATCAGATTTGATGAAGTTCATCGTATCGTAGATTGCTAAGCCGGCAGTAACGACACCACCTGGTGAGTTGATATAGAGATAGATGTCCTTACCTGAATCTTGGGCATCCAAGAAGAGTAGTTGGGCAATAATGGCGTTTGCCATGTTATCTTCAATGGGACCGGATAACATAATGATACGGTCCTTTAATAGTCGTGAATAGATGTCATAAGCACGTTCGCCACGTGATGACTGTTCAATAACTGTAGGAACTGGATACATGATTTGTTAGCCTCCTAAGGTTGCATTATTTGATTAGCTGATTGCTAATATAAATGTAGTTTACCGCTAAGGTCAGTGAAGGTCAAAAGAAAAACCTCAAAAACAGAATTCCGTTTATGCAGTTAACGTGGTATACTTAGGTTTCTATCATAATACGGCTTGAGATTGGGTGAACCCAATCTCTTTTTTTCGACGATTTTAGTTAGTAGGCCTTGGATTAAGTGTTGCGTCTACCTTGGCTTGAAAACGATGTTCTCTTATAATAATGATTCAAGATTAAGCAGTAATGAACTTGCATATTCAGCACTAATGTGGTGATTTAAAAGTAGTCGACCCGCATAATTTTATTATCGCGATAGTAGGTGAATCAATTTACTGATAGTGACCCACAACGATGAGTCTAATAGAAGTTGGAAATTCGCACGTGAGCCGACATATTAAACGACTTGACCTTGTTGCTGGACTCAAGTTGCTCGCAACGAATTAATCAGTATCGGATGCATGAATGAAATTTACCATGATTAAAACGATTCTATAATATAATAACAATTGTAGTAATTATTATTTGAATAGTGTAAGTTTAGCTGTTATTAAATCTACTAAACGACTACACTGGTATATGGTTTACTTGAACTGATTACTTTTTGATTATTTTTACTTGGACGAGCGGGTATAGGTACTATTACTGACCCCGAAAGGATATTACTTGTTGTTTGGTTTAAATTAAGTTACCATATGGAGATGTGACTGGTATAGTCCAGTAGTTGTCACTTAAATAAATGCACAAAAAAAGCTGAGAATCATTTCTCAGCTACTGATGCGCCCGGAGGGAATCGAACCCCCATCTCAAGAACCGGAATCTTACGTGCTATCCATTACACCACGGGCGCCTAAACAACATATTATATTCTAGCGAATAATGGATAAAAACACAAGGGTTTTACATAAAAATTTATTCAGGGAGGTATTTTTATGGCACTGGGACCAGGATTTCGCCAGCAACAGCGGCAATCACAGAAGTTAGCGATGACCCAGCGACTACAACAATCCATTCAGATGTTGCAGTTTAATGTGGAAGAACTAAGAGATTTTCTAACGCAAAAAGCATTAGAAAACCCATTGATCGATGTGGATACAAATTGGAATAATAATCACGCCAGTTTGAACGCAGCCAAAAATGTAACCACTAAGGCGGATTTCATTGAGCGTGTGTCGACCTCTAATCAGCATTCGTTATTTGAATACTTGTTGGATCAGATTCACCTAACGATGCGTGATACCCATTTGCGTCAGATTGTCCTTTATTTAATTGAGTACGTTGACGTGAATGGTTATTTGCGGATTGATGAGAGGCAGGTTCGGCAAGAAACTAAGGCAACGCCAATTGAGTTGTTGGATGCAATTACCTTATTACAACAACTTGATCCGCCGGGTGTTGGGGCCCGGAGCTTGCAAGAAGCGCTGATGTTGCAGACAGAAAATGATGACCATGCACCGAACTTAGCCTATATTGTCTTAGAAGAAAGTTTTGACGAGCTGGTTAATCGACAATGGGACTTGTTGGCTAAGAAGTATCAGGTGACGCTTGCGGACATTTCAAGTATTTATGATTATGTGCGAACACTAACACCCGTACCCGGTGCGGCAATCGGGCAGGAGACGACCGGGTACATCTTTCCCGATTTAGTGGTGACGAATCAGGGAGGCCAGCTGGCATTGCGAACCGCATCCATGGCTCAACCGGTGGTTAAATTCCGCAGTCGGTATTATCAGCAGATGGGGCAGCATGATGATCAGGAAGTTACGGAATATTTGAAAGAAAAGAAAAGTGAGTATGACTGGATTGCTAACAGTTTGCAGCAACGCGAGGCAACCATTTTTCGAGTGGGAACGGCCATTATCGAGCGTCAAGCAGACTTCTTCTTGGAAAAAACGACGGATTTACGGCCACTATTGTTACGAGATGTTGCCCAACAGTTAAAAGTGCATGAATCAACAATCAGTCGAAGTATTAATGGAAAGTACATTCAAACGGACTTCGGTATGTTTGAACTTAAACGTTTCTTTACCAAAGCGGTCAGTAAACGTCCCACTGGTGGCAAAATCGTTTCGGCCGACAGTGTTCAACACCGAATTGTGACCTTGATCGAACAGGAAAATAAAGAAAAACCGCTTTCAGACCAAAAAATTGTTCAGATTCTTAATGCGGAAAATGTCGAACTTTCTCGGCGGACAGTGGCGAAATATCGCGAAAATCTTAATATTCCGTCGTCATCAAGGCGAAAACAATACTTGAGAACCGAACGATAATTTAACGCGCCATTTGGACCAGTCGGTTATAAGTTTAATTGGGGTTTCATTTGCAACCACCTTATGAACCTGTTATAATTCATGTTGTGGTAAGAGAGGTATGCAACATTGATTTCTTAGTGAATTTGCGTTGTGTGCTTTGTTTTTTGAAGTCTTTGGGTCGCTTTTCGACATAGCTGGACCAGACCCGTCCCACTAGAGAGCAGGTTGGATGCCATGCATTCAGATATTCAATGGATTGAGGCAATTGCCCCAGATATGGTTGACATGCTGAGTCGTCGTTACTTAGTATTAAGAACCATTAATTGGATGGCCCCAGTTGGACGTCGGCTATTAGCTCAGACGTTAGGTGTTAGCGAACGGACGTTACGGACCGAAACGGATACATTGCGGAAGCTAGATTTGATCATGACAAACAAATCGGGCATGCAAGTTACCCAGCAAGGTCAAGACGTGTTAGTAGGCCTAAGTCATTTTATGGATGAGCTAATGGGCATTCGCCAGAAAGAACGACAGTTGGCGCAATACTTTAATATTAAGCGTTGCATCATCGTTTCTGGTGATTCCGATCGACAGTTGAAAGTTATTGGGACCATGGGCGAAGAAGTGAACCAGCTATTACAGCAATTATTGCCGGAAGGGCGTAATATTATTGCTGTTATGGGTGGGCATACCATGGAACATGTGGCAAGTCACTTAACTAATAAATTAGGTGATAAACGTGATTTGTTATTTGTTCCGGCGCGTGGTGGTGTTGGTGAATCGGTTGCGATTCAAGCAAATACCATCGCGTCACAAATGGCACAACATACTGGCGGTAAGTTCCGCTCGTTGTTTGTACCAGAACAGGTCAGTGAACGAACGTATGAACCACTCCTCAAAGAACCAAGTATTCAAGAGGTGCTGGCGATTATCGGGCAAGCTAACGTGGTCGTGCATAGTATCGGTGAAGCCATTTCAATGGCCCATCGCCGGAATATGTCTGAGGATCAGATCAAGGTGTTACGCAGTCGTGAAGCGATTGGTGAAGCCTTTGGTTACTTCTTTGATAAGAAGGGTAACGTGGTCTACCGAATTCCACGGATTGGTTTGCAAATCGGAGAACTGGCCCATCGGGAGATTATACTCGCCATTGCGGGTGGGGCTTCAAAAGCCACCGCAATTGCCGCGTATATGAAGAACATTGCACCTAAACAGACGTGTTTGATCACGGATGAGGGTGCGGCTAACTTGATTTTAAAAAAGTAATCTTCTATAGTGAAGTTGCTTTTTAAAATAAAACTATTTTTATTTCCACAAGGAGGAAATTCTAGTATGTCTGTAAAAATTGGTATTAATGGTTTCGGACGTATCGGTCGTTTAGCATTCCGTCGTATCTTAGAACTTGGTGAAAAGTCAAGTGATATCGAAGTTGTTGCTATTAACGATTTAACTTCACCTGCATTGTTGGCTCATCTTTTGAAGTATGACTCAACTCATGGTACTTTGAACGCTGACGTTTCAGCAACCGACGATTCAATCGTTGTTAACGGTAAGAACTACCGTGTTTATGCTGAACCACAAGCACAAAATATTCCTTGGGTTAAGAACGACGGTGTTGACTTCGTTCTCGAATGTACTGGTTTCTACACTTCAAAGGCTAAGTCACAAGCTCACTTGGACGCTGGTGCAAAGCGTGTCTTGATTTCTGCTCCTGCTGGCTCAGACTTGAAGACCATCGTTTACAACGTTAACGATGACATCTTGACTGCAGATGACCGTATCGTTTCTGCTGGTTCATGTACTACTAACTGCCTTGCACCATTAGCATTCTTTGAAAACAAAGAATTCGGTATCAAGGTTGGTACTATGACTACTATCCATGCTTACACTTCAACTCAAATGTTACTTGACGGCCCTGTACGTGGTGGTAACTTCCGTGCTGCCCGTGCTGCCGGTGTAAACACTATTCCTCATTCAACTGGTGCTGCTAAGGCTCTTGGCTTAGTTATCCCAGAATTGAACGGTAAATTACAAGGCCATGCACAACGTGTTGGTGTTGTTGATGGTTCATTAACTGAATTAGTTGCTATCTTAGACAAGAAAGTTACTGCTGACGAAGTTAACGCCGCAATCAAGAAGCATACTGAAGGTAACGAATCATTTGGTTACAACGATGACGAAATCGTTTCATCTGATGTTATCGGTACTACTTTCGGTTCAATCTTCGATCCTACTCAAACAGAAGTTACTTCTGATGGTGACAACCAATTAGTTAAGACTGTTGCTTGGTACGATAACGAATACGGCTTCACTTGCCAAATGGTACGTACTTTATTGAAGTTCGCCACTCTCTAATATTTGATTAGATAGTTAAGAACTTTAAAACCGCATATGGTTTTGACGGCGGGGGGAGGCAAAACTCCTCTTGCCGTTTTTTTAATTTCAGCAGTCACGAATTCTAGGAGGATTTTAACATTGGCTAAATTAATCGTTTCAGATTTAGATGTTAAAGATAAAAAAGTTTTAATTCGTGTCGACTTTAATGTTCCAATTAAAGACGGCAAAATTGGTGACGACAACCGGATCGTCGCTGCCTTACCAACGATCAAATACGTGATTGAACATGATGGCAAAGCCATCTTATTCTCACATTTAGGTCGGATTAAGAGCGAAGACGACAAGAAGGGCTTAAGCTTACGTCCTGTTGCAGAACGTCTTTCAAACTTATTAAACAAGCCTGTTACCTTCGTACCTGTTACTGAAGGCGAACAACTTGAAACTGCCATCAACAACATGAACGACGGTGACGTCTTAGTTGTTGAAAACACTCGTTTTGAAGACGTTGTTAACGGCGAACAAGTTAAACGCGAATCTGGTAACGATCCTGAATTAGGCAAGTACTGGGCTTCACTTGGTGATGTCTACGTCAACGATGCTTTCGGGACTGCTCACCGGAGCCATGCTTCTAACGTTGGGATTGCTTCAAACATGGATCAAGTTGCCGCTGGTTTCTTAATGGAAAAGGAAATCAAGTTCTTAGGTGACGCGGTTGACAATCCTAAGCACCCATTCGTTGCTATCTTAGGTGGTGCCAAGGTTTCTGATAAGATCGGTGTTATCGATCACTTAATCAGCAAAGCTGACAAGATCATCATCGGTGGTGGGATGACTTATACGTTCTATGCTGCTAAAGGCATGGGCATTGGTAACTCACTTGTTGAAAAAGACAAGATTGAATTGGCTAAGTCAATCATCGAAAAAGCTGGCGACAAGTTAGTCTTACCTAGCGACTCAATCGTTGCTGAAAAGTTTGATAACGATGTTCCTAGCAAGGTTGTTGAAGGTTCAATTCCTGATGGCTACATGGCCTTAGATATTGGTCCTAAGTCAATCGAAGAATTCGAAGATGTTTTACGCGACGCTAAGACCGTTGTTTGGAACGGACCAATGGGTGTCTTCGAAATGAGCAACTACGCCAAGGGTACGCTTGAAATTGGTAAGTTCTTAGGAACCTTATCAGACGCAACGACCATCGTTGGTGGTGGGGACTCAACTGCCGCTGTTAAGCAACTTGGCGTTGGCGACAAGTTAACCCACATTTCTACTGGTGGCGGTGCTTCACTTGAATACCTTGAAGGTAAGGAATTACCTGGTATTGCTGCTATTTCTGAAAAATAATCTGTTCTCCGAAAGGAAGGTTTATCGTGCGTACACCTATTATTGCCGGTAACTGGAAAATGAACAAAACAGCTAGCGAAGCTTTAGCTTTCGTTAATGCTGTTAAGGATCAATTACCAGATCCATCAAAAGTTGAATCAGTCGTTGCTGCCCCAGCCCTTTTCTTACAGGAAATGGTTGAAGCTGCCAAGGGTTCTGATTTAAAGATTGCTGCTGAAAATGCTTATTTTGAAGATGCTGGGGCATTTACTGGTGAAACTTCACCAGCTGCCTTAGCTGACTTAGGCGTTGATTACGTTGTTATTGGTCATTCAGAACGTCGCGGTTATTTCCACGAAACTGACGAAGACATTAACAAAAAGGCACACGCTATCTTCAAGAACGGCATGAAGCCAATCATTTGCTGTGGCGAATCATTAGAACAACGTGAAGCCGGCGAAGCAGAATCATGGGTTTCAGGCCAAATCAAGGCTGCTTTGAAAGACTTATCAGCTGACCAAGTAAGTTCATTGGTTATTGCCTACGAACCAATCTGGGCCATCGGTACTGGTAAGACTGCTACGAGTGACCAAGCTGAAGAAATTTGTGCGGTTGTTCGTAAGACTGTTGCTGACCTTTACTCACAAGAAGTTGCTGATAAAGTTCGGATTCAATACGGTGGTAGTGTTAAACCAGCCAACGTTAACGAATTAATGGGCAAAGATGATATCGACGGTGGTTTAGTCGGTGGTGCTTCATTACAACCTGATTCATTCTTGGAACTTGTTAATTATCAAAATAACTAATAATAGTTATTGCAAGTTGATTGACAAACTTCTACAATAAGTGTGAAACAAATAACAAGCCAATTTTAAGGAGAGAAATTAATGTCTATTATTACAGATATTTATGCTCGCGAAGTCTTAGACTCACGTGGTAACCCAACTGTTGAAGTTGAACTTTATACTGAAAGTGGCGCATTTGGCCGCGGTATCGTTCCTTCAGGTGCCTCAACTGGTGAACATGAAGCCGTTGAATTACGTGACGGTGACAAGAGCCGTTTCATGGGCAAGGGTGTTACTAAAGCCGTTGACAATGTTAACAAGTTAATTGCTAAGGAAATTGTTGGTTACGATGTAACTGACCAACGTGCCATTGACCAAGCTATGATCAAGTTAGATGGTACTCCTAACAAAGCTAAGTTAGGCGCTAACGCTATCTTAGGTGTTTCCATTGCCGCTGCACGTGCTGCTGCTGACGAACTTGAAATGCCTTTATACAACTACCTTGGCGGATTCAACGCTCACGTTTTACCAACACCAATGATGAACGTTATCAATGGTGGGGCCCACGCCAACAACGACGTTGACTTCCAAGAATTCATGATCATGCCTGTTGGCGCTTCTTCAGTTAAAGAAGCTATCCGGATGGGTTCAGAAACTTTCCACAACTTGAAAGCGATCTTGAACGAACGCGGTTACTCAACTGCCGTTGGTGACGAAGGTGGTTTTGCGCCTGACTTGAAGAACAACGAAGAACCATTCGAAATCTTAGTTGAAGCTATCGAACGTGCCGGTTACAAGCCTGGTAAGGATATTGCCATTGCCTTTGACTGTGCCGCTTCAGAATTCTACAACGAAGAAACTGGCAAGTACGACTTAAAGGGTGAAGGCGAAAATGGTCAATCATTTACTGCCGAAGAATTCGTTGACTTACTTGACAGCATTGTTGACAAGTACCCAATCGTTTCTATCGAAGATCCTTTGGATGAAAACAACTGGGAAGACTGGCAAATGGCAACTACCAAGCTTGGTAAGAAAGTTCAAATCGTTGGTGACGACTTATTCGTTACGAACACGGACTACCTTGCAAAGGGTATCAAGATGGGCGTTGCTAACTCAATCTTAATCAAGGTTAACCAAATTGGTACTTTAACTGAAACTGTTGAAGCTATCGAAATGGCTAAAGAAGCTGGCTACACTGCCATCGTTTCTCACCGTTCTGGTGAAACTGAAGACACGACCATTGCTGACTTAGTTGTCGCAATGAACGCTGGCCAAATCAAGACTGGTTCAATGAGCCGTACTGAACGGATTGCTAAATACAATCAATTAATGCGGATCGAAGACCAACTTGAAAGCACTTCAGAATACAAAGGTATCCACGGTTTCTACAACTTAGACGAAGCTGCACGGAACACCATTACTAGCAAGTAATTTGAAGTTCTAATGAAAACGTCGTTCCGATGGGACGGCGTTTTTATTATACATAATTTAAGGAACATCTGTTTGAGTTTAGGGTCTAGGGACGGACGAGTCGTGGTAGAATAGAAACATGCGTATTTTGAGTAAGGAGCGAGCAGAATGGATGACTTTCAGCAACAAATTAATGAGTGGTCTGATTGGCAAGGACTGCAACTGAATGCCGGTGCTTTTGAACCGGTGATTCAAAAAATTTATGCCAGTGAAAATGAGCCTTATAAAACGCCAGAACCCGTTGCGGATAAGTTGGCCGCCCGCTTTACGGTCGGACCCACCCAAATCGCGATTTTTCCACCCAGTGAGGTTATCCCCCAAACTCGGGCCTATTATCAGGCGGAACGTTTTGGACTGACCCGGATGGCTCGATTGAGCTTGGGTGCTCCGCGTCTATTGCATGCGGGCTTCATTTTTGATAAGTACCAGTTCTACTACGTGATTTATCAGCCACTACAAGGTCTGACGCTAACTGAATTTTGCGCAACGGCTAAGCCCCTTGCTAAGTCAACACTGGGGCGCCAGATTGGGACGATGTTGACGCGACTTAATACTGAAGTTCCTGCATTTGGGCCAACCGCTGCCCAATCAACCGAGTGGGATACACTGGGCCCCGACTTTGTTGCCGAGCGTACGGCCTGGCTACAAGTACACACCGTAACGCCTAATCAATTTGTTCATGGCAATCTAGTGGGTGGGAATTTAATTGTGACTAGTGGTGAATTAGGTTTACAGCGATTCAGTGCCGCCCATCAAGCTGCAAAACAAACGGAATTAGTCCCGCTAATTTTGCAAGCATTTAATGATGATACTGACTTATTGGCTGGATTTAAGGAAACTTATCAAACTGACGACTTAGAAAAGGATCTGTTATTAGGTTTGTTATTACGCGTAGATGGACCACAGCAGATTCAGGCATTACATCCTGGAGCGCCCGTGACGTTAGCGGCCGTCCAGCAAGTGATTGCACAACGATTATCATGATTAAGAGGGGGAACTCATGGTGGCACAGCGGCCGCACATTGCAAAACAACATTTTGACTTTACACGGTTCAGCTCGATTGGCCGGGCATTAATTGTCGGTGTGATTGCTGGGATCGTGGTTAGTATTTTTCGTTTCAGCA
The DNA here is from genome assembly GCF_014131735.1 of Lactiplantibacillus plantarum. Classification (NCBI taxonomy): domain Bacteria; kingdom Bacillati; phylum Bacillota; class Bacilli; order Lactobacillales; family Lactobacillaceae; genus Lactiplantibacillus; species Lactiplantibacillus plantarum. Next base: position 2,582,985 of record NZ_CP039121.1, on the reverse strand, counting down.
TCGAGCAGGGACTGAGGTTCGTTCAATGGGTGTACGCACAAATTCATACAAATTGGCTACTGCTCTTTCCATGGATAGGCTTGTCTGTGGCTGTGGCGTTCTTTGTGGGTTGGTTAGTTAAGAATGAACCGAATATTAAAGGGTCTGGCATTCCACAAGTTGAGGGTCAATTAGCTGGCGAGCTTGATTATAGTTGGTGGTCAGTGCTCTGGCGCAAGTTTGTCGGTGGTATTCTGGGCATTGGTTCTGGACTGTTTCTCGGCCGCGAAGGCCCCTCGATTCAATTGGGAGCTACGATTGGTCAGGGTGTCGCGTCGAAACTCAAACAGACGGGATCAGATCGACGCTCCTTGATTGCCGGTGGTGCAGCAGCTGGCCTTTCAGCGGCCTTCAACGCACCGATTGCCAGTACGTTATTTGTTCTGGAAGAGGTTTATCATAATTTTTCACCAATCATTTGGACCACCGCATTAGTTAGTGCGATGGCCAGTAATTTTATTTCGCTCAATTTTTTTGGCCTTGTACCAGTATTACACATTCCGTACGGCCATAACCTTCCGTTGAGTCAATATGGCAATCTGATTGGGCTCGGGATTTTTCTCGGTATTTTCGGTTATCTATATCAAAACGTGACGCTGACGATGCCAAATTGGTATGCCAAGTTGCGGTTGCCCAGTTGGTTGGATGGCTTGGTGCCATTTTTACTGGTGATTCCGATTGGATTAATTTGGCCGCAGCTATTAGGAGGCGGCAATGCTGTTATTTTGAATTTGGCCGCAGTAACGCCAGCGTTACTCGCCTTGTTAGGAATTTTCGTGTTACGGTTTACCTTTTCTACCATTTCATATGGATCTGGTTTGCCGGGGGGCATCTTCTTGCCAATCTTGTCACTGGGCGCCATCTTAGGTGCAATCTATGCCCAGTTCATGGTTGCCGTTGGTTGGATGCCGACGAACTTGATTCCGAACTTTATTATTTTTGCAATGGCTGGATACTTTGCCGGCATTGGTAAAGCACCGTTTACCGCAATTTTATTGATTACTGAAATGGTCGGGACACTACACCACTTGATGCCATTAGCAGTCGTTTCGATGACGGCCTACTTAGTCGTGGATCTCTTAGGCGGCGCTCCGATTTATGAGGCTTTGCTAGAGAAGTTAATTCAGCCGCGGTTACCGGAACATAGCGGTATCCAGGATCGGTTAGAATTGCCGATCTTTGAAGGCTCTAAGTTAGAGGGCCATCAAGTTCGTGATTTTAAATGGCCAGCAGAGTCATTATTGATTGCTATTCGCCGCGGGGAGCGTCAAGTGATCCCGCATGGCGACACCTTGATGCGGGCTGGTGATACCTTAATTATCTTGACTGACCGGGATAACCGTGCGTGGGTGCGCCATCAAATCGCACATTTAACGGTCGCGACGCCCTGAGCACTAAACAAAGCAACGAATTGTTCAGGATACTGGAAAAATAAGGCAAAATATGTTAAATTGTTATAGACATAGCGGAGGCTTTAGGAGGCACATTTCTTGTATAATTTATTGTTAACGTTAATACTGGTTGTTTCCGTTTTGATTATCATTGCGGTGATGATGCAACCATCCAAAACTAATGATGCCATGTCTTCATTAACCGGTGGTGCTGATGACTTGTTTGCCAAGCAGAAGCCCCGCGGTTTTGAAGCGTTCATGCAGAAGGTAACCGTGGTATTAGGAATCGCATTCTTTATCCTGGCGTTAGCTCTAGCATGGTACTCATCGAAGTAATTGACCGTCCTCCTGTGATTTCAGGAGGCTTTTTTTTAAGGTGGTGTAATGATGCTGAAACAACCGGAACCGTTTTTCTTTGAACATGGCCAACATGCCGTCATTTTATTGCACGCCTATGCGGGAAGTGCCAATGATGTGCGGATGTTAGCACGAGCATTAGAACGGGAAGATTATACAGTTTATGGCCCCCAATTCAGTGGACACGCGACTGATGATCCACGAGATATTCTCGCACAGACGCCGGCGCAATGGTGGCAAGATACGCAACAAGCAATATCATTTATGCGGCAAAAAGGCTATACTAAAATTAGTATCTTTGGCTTATCATTAGGTGGTATTTTTGCGACGGCGGCCTTGGAGCGTGATCCTCAGTTGCTAGGTGGTGGCACGTTTAGTTCACCACTATTTGCTGGTAATCGTAGTGACGTTGCTGAAATGTTTATCACGCTGAGTCACCATCAACTGGCGCACAGTCAATTTTCAATTGCCGAGCGTGAACAGATCTTAATGACGTTGCCGGAACTGGTTCAGCGGCAATTGCAGGCAGTCAATACCTTTACTACGACAGAGGTTACGAGTCACCTCAGCGCTGTGACCCAACCTTTCTTCATTGGTCAGGGTGGGCAAGATGAATTAATTGATGCGACGGTGGCGCGACAATTACGTGATCAATTACCACAAGTACCAGTTGATTTTCATTGGTATGCTGATGCTGGACACGTGATTACCGTCAACAGTGCGCATCACCAATTGGAACAAGATGTTTTAACATATTTAAAAACTATTTATAAATGAGGTAAATAATGTCAGAAGCAAACTTACAAGAACAAATCCTGACTTTTTTGCAAGCTCATCCCGATCGCACGTATAGTGTTGAACAACTAACGGATGAATTGCATTTTACAGGCGCAACGGCGTTTACTTTTCTAGTAAAGGAACTTGCGAATATGGAACGTAAAAAATTAGTTAGTACCGATGATCATGATCATTTCAAGCTGGTCCAGGAAACGAAGACTGTTGAAGGTTCATTTCATGGTAATGACAAGGGCTTTGGTTTCGTTCGTTACGATCCCGATTTGCCTGATATTTACATTAATCCGGACAACACGCAGTTTGCCATTACCGGTGACGATGTTGCGGTTGAAATCATTCGACCAGCCCGTCCCGGTTCCGACCGCGGCCCTGAAGGTAAAATTGTCAGCATCGTTAAACGGAACTATACCCAGATTGTCGGTGCGTATACACCAAGTACGGATGAAGACGGGATTATTGGTTCTGTGGAAATTAAGGATAAGAAATTATCCAAATATCAGTTATTAATCACTGATCAGGGCTTACACCCCACTGAGGGGGAAGTCATCATTGCTGAAGTGGCTGCTTATCCTGACGCTCAGCATCCAACGCGGATGATTGGGATTGCCAAGCAGGTCATTGGGAGTGTTGATGATCCTGGGATGGACGTCTTACAAGTGGTCTACCAACACGACGTCCCATCAGTGTTTCCAGAAGAAGTGACGGATGAAGCCAACCGGATTCCGGATTACGTGACTGATGAAGAAAAAGTTGGTCGGGTCGACATTACGGACCAGCCATTAGTAACGATTGATGGCGCCGAATCTAAAGACTTGGATGACGCGGTTGTTGCTTGGCGCTTGCCAAATGGGAACTTCCATCTAGGCGTTCACATTGCGGATGTTAGCCATTATGTCACCGAGAACTCTGAGTTAGACCGGGAAGCATTCAAACGTGGGACGTCAGTTTACTTAACTGACCGTGTGATTCCAATGTTGCCACGGCGGCTATCAAACGGGATTTGTTCCTTAAATCCTGATGTTGAACGATTAGCCATGAGTTGTGAGATGGAGATTGATCAAACGGGGGAAATCGTTAACCATAAGATTTTCCAAAGTGTGATTCGGTCACACGCCCGGATGACTTATGACGCTGTTAATCAGATTCTCGAAGCCCATGACCCCAAGACTCGTGAAAAGTACGCGGACTTGGTCGACATGTTTGATACGATGGGCGACTTACACCGTATCTTGTACAAGCATCGGCGGCATCGTGGTGCGATCGATTTTGATGATAACGAAGCTAAAATTATCGTTGACGAAGCCGGTCATCCAATTGACATTCAATTACGGGTACGTGGCTTAGCTGAACGAATGATCGAAAGTTTCATGTTGGCAGCCAACGAAACGGTTGCAAAAAACTATAGTCAACTTAAGGTACCGTTTATCTACCGGGTACATGAAACGCCTGATAGTGACCGGATGCTTAGTTTCTTTGAATTCGTCACTAACTTTGGTGTCAGTGTCAAGGGGAGTTCTAAGGATGTTAAGCCGAAGATGCTTCAAGACGTTTTGAAGAAGGTTGCTGGTAAGCCCGAAGAAGCCATGGTCTCAGTCATGATGCTGCGGAGCATGAAGCAGGCCCGATACGCTGACCAGTCGCTTGGTCACTTTGGGTTGGCGGCACCGTATTATACTCACTTTACGTCACCAATTCGGCGGTATCCAGATATGATGGTTCATCGTTTGATTCGCCATTATGCTGAAAACGGCACTGGTGAAGAAGCCCGGGCACGTTATCGGGATAACCTACCAAATATTGCGGAAACGACTTCTGATCATGAACGGCGGGGGATTGATACTGAACGCGACGTTGATTCGATGAAGAAGGCTGAATATATGGCTGATCACGTTGGTGAGACGTTTGAAGCCGTTGTTGATTCCGTTATGAAATTCGGTCTGTTTGTTGAACTAGAAAATACCGTTGAAGGCTTAGTTCATATCAGTACGATGGACGACGACTACTACGAATACGTTGAAAAACAATTAGCGTTGGTTGGCCGTAAGACGAAACGGACATTTAGAATCGGCCAGCCCGTCAAAGTTCAACTAATGCGGGTCGATAAGGATCAACGAGAAGTCGACTTTAAGTTATTGAATCCTGAAGAAGCGCCAAAGACTGATTTATTGCCAAAGCGGGAACATCATGATAACTATCGTGGTAATAACCGGCGTGGTGGCAATAACGGTAACTACCGGCGAAATGGGAACAATAATAACCGGAATAACGACCATCGTGGTGGCAACAACAATAACCATCGTAATGGCAATAGCAATGGTCGCCGGAACAATAATAATCATAATAGCAACAATAATAATCATAGTACTAACAACAATCGGCGGTCATCAACTGATCGTCGGCGTTAATTTTTAAGTAAGGGGATGTGCGGCAATGGCCAAACAACACGGTAAGCACCCAGATACCGCCCTCGCTCAAAATCGGAAAGCACGCCATGACTACGCTGTTGAGGAAACCTATGAAGCTGGCATTGCGCTGACGGGGACGGAAATCAAATCCGTTCGCGATCGGCGGGTCAACTTAAAGGATGGTTTCGTTCAAGTTCGCAACGGTGAAGCCTGGATGCAAAACGTTCACATTAGTCCGTTTAAAGAGGGTAACCGTTATAACGTTGACCCGTTGCGGTCCCGGAAACTTTTGTTGCACAAGAAAGAAATCAGTAAGCTAGGTGCAGCAACGATGACTAAGGGTGTGACGATTATTCCACTTAAGATGTATCTCAAGCATGGATTTGCGAAAGTCTTAATTGGAGTCGCTCACGGGAAACGGGAATACGACAAACGGCAAGATATCAAGAAACGCGAACAACAGCGTCAAATCGACCGGGTTATGAAACATTACTAGGCATCGATTACGTTAGCGTTGCATCGCTGCACCATACAACGAGTATGGCAGCGTCATAAAAAGGTCTTCCAAGAATTAATTCGATTCTTGGAAGACCTTTTTTAGTATGTGTTGTTGGTGGTTCTGTGCCGTGGACGGACGACGGCAAGCATATATTTTATATGTACTGATGTAGTGCTCACTGTTATAAATGTTCTAGATACTAGCAAAATAGTTATCAGGCTATAAATATTTTGCGAAAGGTCGGGTACAAGCACTTGCGACTTAGTCGGTAATTATGTTAGCATATAATTGTATTGATAGTTAAACGCGTTATTTATTAATTGATTCAATAAATATAATTGATGCTAAACTTTGGAGAATGTTATTATTCTGATATTAATCAGATTTAGTATAACTCAAATTGATAATAAGTTAATTTTGATATGATTTATTGCATGGATTCTTGGGGGGACATGTATGAATAGATTTATAACGAGCAAGCAGCATTATAAAATGTATAAAAAGGGACGTTTCTGGGTATTTGCTGGTATTACCGTGGCTACCTTTACTCTGAATCCACTGATAAGTCGAGCAGATACGGAAACGACGACCGCAGCCACCGCAGCTACGACCACTGCTGGGGCATCCTCATCATCCAACTCACAGGTTTTAAGGACTACTACGACTAGTACAACAGGGGCAACGACTCAGTCTAGTGCGACGGCGATTAATGCGGCAACAACAAATACTAGTGCTCAAAAAAAACAGGCGGTTAGTGGCACCACTACTGACTCAAAGACTGAACAACCGGTTACGGCAGTAGGAGAAAATGAAAACGCAACCAGTAATCTCAGTACCTCTGATTCGGCATCAGCAAGCAGTCAGGCTAAAACTGGTTCTGGCGACAGTTTGGACCAAACGTCAAACAGCTCAGTAAGTGTCGCATCGAGTTCACAGAAAGTCACAACACAAAATTCTGATTATCAAAATGATCAAGGAACGGGCTCTGAGAGTGGCATTCAATCTAATGTGACGGACACGGTGGTGGCTGATGAATCACTACAAACTAATCGTTCAAGTGTCGCATCGCCAAGTACTAGCACAATGGCCAGTATTAGTGACTCAGACTCGAAAGATTCTAATGAAACTGAAAAAGTTGTGGATTCAGAAACTAGTCCGATAGCTGTAACTGCCACAACTAATACAATTACGACGACTAACGATAAAGTCCAGTTAAATCGGGCACTATTAGCGCGAGCCGCCACACCCGCAACTGTTGTCTCAACTGGGACTCTGGGAACAAGTGCCTGGCAGTACACAGATGATGGTGTGTTGACGATTCATGCTGGTGATTGGACCGGAGTGGGTGATGTCAGCGACGTACCGGGGGATTTTGGCAGTGAGTTAACGAAAGTAGTGATTGATGGTCCAATTAATGCGGGGACTGATACTAGTTATATGTTCCGGTATAATCCAAATTTGGCCAGTATTGATGGCCTTGAAAATCTGGATACTTCGAAAGTCACTGACTTTTCAATGATGTTTATGGGAACTAAGATTGCTGACTTTTCAGGATTAGCGCATTGGAATGTCAGTTCTGGTACGTCCTTTGACTCTATGTTCGCCAGTGACTCGCGAGTTCAATCTTATGATTTAAGTCAGTGGCAGTTGAATACGGTTCAACCAGTGAGCTTAAAAAGAATGTTTTCATTTAACACGGCCTTGATCAGTATTGTTCTAAGTACTTGGAATGTGCGGATGGTCACGGATATAGATGGGTTATTCAATGGAGATAAGAGTTTAACAACGGCGGATTTACATGGCTGGAACTTGTTGAATGTTACAGCGTTGTCATCGATGTTTTTAAATGATACCAATCTCACTGATCTTGATATAACGGGCTGGCAGACGGGCAGTACGTTAACTAGTACTAAGTTTATGTTTGAGGGAACCCCTGGATTAAAGGCAATCAACATTGCGAGTTTGGACATGTCTAACTTTGCAGCAGTCACTGAAGCTGATATGAATAAGGAACCTGCAGATCATGATATGTTTTTGAATCAAGATAGTAGCGGGAATCCGTTGCCCATGAACCTAAACGCATTAACGGTTGGGTCAAAAACATATTTAGTCGGTAGTTCATTGCCAGACATTCCAACTGGAACTGGCTATACCGGTAAATGGGTCAATCAAGCTGATGCCACCCAGACGTATACGTCGAGTGAGTTAATGGCTTTGTATAATGGCGTCGATAATCCAGCCGATACAATCACTTGGGTCTGGGAAACTAGCCCATCCTATGCTGATTTCACGTCCAAGAATGTAACCGGATTAATTGCCGGGCCGAAGACGACGTGGCGAGTTGCCGATAGTGTTGCAACATTAAAAGATGTGAATGGGACTGATATTTATGCGACCGCTGACACAGTCGTCAAAGTGATTAGCGTGAACGGCGATACTGCTGTAACGACGGTCGACACTCAAACTACCGGTACCTATCAAGTTGACTTGCAGTATACGGATGCGTATGGCAAAGTATGGCAGCAAACTAGTACGGTTGCGGTAGCGGTAAATCAAGGCAAACTAGTTGGTAAACCGTTGACGATCAAAATGGGTGCTAAGCCAACGTATACGATTAATGATTTAATCGACACGGATAACTCCCGCAATGCGGCCGGCGATAAGCTAAGTGCCGACGAACTCGCGACGGCTACGGTTACAGGCTTGGATACGAGTAAAGCTGGCACACAAACGGTTACACTGGCGTATACGGATGATGCTACTGGCATGGTTCACACGACAACCACTACGGTGACGATGGTCGCAACTAAGGCCGACTTAACAATGCGTAATAGTACCATCATTAAAGGACCCAAAAACTCGAGTTGGGACTACCGCCAGTATGTTACGAGTGTCACTGATTTTGATGGGAATCCGGTTAGTTTAGACGGACTTAACATTGTGGTTGATCAGCAACCTGATTTAACGCAGATTGGGTCGCAAACTGTCACACTCACGTATACGGATACGTTGGGCAATGTCATCAGCGTCCCAACTCAAGTAACAGTCGTTGCTTCTCGGGCACAAGTTACAACCAAGGCGCCGTTAACGATTTGGCCCAGTGAGGTTGCTCAATTAAAAGTCGCCGATTTGGTGACAATCACGGCTGCCAACGGGAACCCCGTCGATACTAGCACCGACCTAACAGATGTCACAATGAGTTCAATTGACACGAGCAAGGGTGGCGCGCAGACCGTTACTATTACTTATACGGATGAAGCTGGCAATCTAGTGACAGCTTATGCCAAAGTAACGGTTGACCAATCAGATTTGAAGACCAAGCTAACGAATCCAATTGCGGGGCCTAAAGCTAAATGGGACTATCTAGCTGGTTTGGAATGGGTCAAGGATGCAAATGGAAAGTTGCTTGATAATCTCGCAACCGCTGATATTAAAGTCGTTACTGAACCTGATTTAAGTGTTGCGATGGTCGGCCATGACCAAACGGTGACACTCAGTTATACGGATGAGTTGGGCAAAGAACACTTAGTCACTGCGGTTGTCAACACGGTGGCTTCGAAGGCGAAGATTACGGCTGTCAGCGACCAGATCATCATACCTGATGAAGCCAAAAAGCTGACGGCAACCGACCTGGTCAGTGAGTTAATTGATGCGGCGGGAAATAAAGCCACGAATTTTGACGATGTGACGATGAGTGGTTTTGATGCTAAAGCTATCGGGCCACAAACTGTGACACTGATGTATACGGATGCGTATGGTAACCAAACGACTGATTCGACGACAGTCACCGTGGATTTCGCCACAATCACTGGTCAAGCGACACACCCAATTGCCGGTCCAACCGCGACTTGGGATTACCGTGACAGCGTCACTCAAGTTATCGATGCCAACGGAAAGATAATTGATGTCGGCGATGCTGACATTACAGCCATGACGCCGGATTTAACTCCGGCAAAGGTGGGCAAGCCTCAGACGGTTACGTTGACCTATACTGACAGTCTGGGTAAAGTTCACACAACCGACGTGATTGTAACGACGACGCTTTCAGAGGCGAAGATCACGGCTGTTGCTGACCAGATTATCATACCTGATGAAGCCAAAAAGCTGACGGCAACTGACCTGGTCAGCGAGTTAATTGATGCGGCGGGAAACAAAATCACGAATTTTGATGGTGTGACGATGAGTGGTTTTGATGCTAAAGCTATCGGGCCACAAACCGTGACACTGACGTATTCGGATGCGTATGGTAACCAAACAACTGATTCGACGACTGTAACCGTGGATTCCGCAACGCTAACGCTTCAGAATCACACTCAAGTGGCAGGACCTAAGGCGACTTGGAATTATGCTGATAACATCAAAGCCATCACTGATTCTAAGGGGCAGTCGCTAACATTAAGCGATGCCAAGATTACGGTCGTGCAACGTCCAGATTTAAGTGTGGCTGGAACTTATAAAATTGTACTTGAATATACTGATGATTTAGGGCAAGCGCACACAGAGACTGCCGATGTTGAAGTGACGGCTTCAAAAGCGGCCATTACTGCCGTTTCTAAGCAGGTGATTTTGGCAGAAAAAGCGACCATGGTAACTGCGTCGTCACTAGTGTCGACACTGTACGATGCGGATGGCGTTCAAATTTATAATTTTGATGATGTGACGATGAGTGGCTTTAATGCTAAAGCTATCGGACCACAAACAGTAACGTTAGCGTATACGGACGCGTATGGCAATCAAACGACTGTTTCGACGACTGTAACCGTGGATTTCGCAACGCTAACGCTTCAAAATCACACTCAAGTGGCGGGATCTAAGGCGACTTGGAACTATGCTGATAACATCAAAGCCGTCACTGATTCTAAGGGACAATCGCTAACATTAAGCAATGCTAAGATTACGGTCGTTCAACATCCAGATTTAAGTGTGGCTGGTACGTATCCAATCGTGATTGAATATACCGATGATTTAGGACAAGTACACACAAAGACTGCCAATGTCGAAGCCACGGCTTCAAAAGCGTCCATTACTGCCGTTTCCAAGCAAGTAATTTTAGCGGAAAACGCGAACATGGTAACTGCGTCGTCGCTAGTGTCGGCACTGTACGATGTGGATGGCTTTCAAATTCATAATTTTGATGATGTGACGATGAGCGGTTTTGATGCTCAAGCTATCGGGCCACAAACCGTGACGTTAACGTATACAGACGCGTATGGCAATCAGATGACTGATTCGACGACTGTGATCGTGGATTTAGCCACAATCACTGGTCAAGCGACGCATCCAATTGCCGGTCCAGCGGCGACTTGGGATTATCGTGACAGTGTCACTCAAGTTATCGATGCCAACGGAAAGACAATTGATGTCGATACTGCTGACATTACAGCCACAACGCCTAATTTAACTCTGGCAAAGGCTGGCAAGCCACAGACGGTCATGTTGACCTATACTGACAGTCTGGGTAAGGTCCACACGACCGACGTGATTGTAACGACGACGCTTTCAAAGGCGAAGATTACGGCTGTTGCTGACCAGGTTATTTGGCCTGATCAAGCTAAACAACTGACGGCAACGGACTTAGTTGATCGTTTATACGATGCTGAAGGCCATCTGATTACAAATTACGACAATGTCGAAATGAGTGTGCTGGATTCCAAGTTAGCGGGGCAGCAACGTTTGACGTTGACTTACACGGATGTTGCGGGTAATCAATCCGTCGCGTATGCCAATGTGACAGTCGACCAGGCAAAGCTAGTGACAAAACCAAGTACGGTAATTGCCGGCCCGACGGCAACGTGGAGTTACGAAGCCGGTATTAGTCAGCTGACGAATGCAGCTGGGCAACTTATTACCGTCCAACCGGGGACAATTAAAGTGTTGAACAGGCCAGATCTGAATGTTGATTCAGTCGGGCAACAACAGCTGATCACACTGATTTATACGGATGAGCTCGGGAAATCCCAGTCGGTCACGGCAATGGTGACAGCTGAGGCCTCACAAGCTACGTTAACGGCCAAGAAAGCAGTTATCCTGCAACCGGATGCCGCGGCAAAACTAACGGCTAATGACCTTGTAACGAGCTTAACGGACGCCTCTGGACAAGCGGTGACTGATTATCAAATCGTTCAGATGTCTAAGCTAGACGCGACTCGGCCAGGTGTTCAACCCGTCTCATTAACTTATACGGATGCGGCTGGTAACGAAGTAAGTACCGTTGTAAAAGTAACGGTTGATCAGGCCAAGATGGAGAGTCAGAACCGGACTCAAATCTGGGGACCAAGTATGACTTGGGATTATCGGCAACAATTGGCAACTGTTACGGATTCGCAAGGGCATCAGTTGAATCCTGATCAAGCTAAAATTACGGTCATAACCGGCCCGCAACTGACGGCTAAAATGATCGATAAGCCGCAAACGGTCACCTTGATGTACACGGATGATCTGCAACAGACGCATACTGTGTCAGCCACTTTGACCTTAACGGCATCACAGGCGGCACTCGTGCCACGTCCGGCACAGATTGTATGGGCCAAAGATGCGGGGCAACTGACGCCAGCCAACTTTTTGCAAACGATTACCGGCGCGGATGGCACTCAAGTGTCGTCTTTGACCAATGTCAAGATGAGTGCGGTCGATGCCAGCCAGCCTGGTGCCCAAACGGTGACTCTAACGTATACCGATGATTACGGCAACGAGGTGACAACAACTGCCCAAGTGACGGTTGATCAAGCCGCCTTAACGACCCAAACCGCTCGACCGGTTGCCGGGCCGACTGCCCATTGGGATTATCAGACGAACTTTAAAACCGTGACGAATGCTGCCGGTGAAGTGATTAATGTCGGTGATGCCAATCTTAAAGTCTTGACAGGCCCGGACTTGAGTACAGCCATGGTGGGGCGGCCTCAAGTCGTTACGTTCAGTTACACTGATGAATTAGGATTGACCCAAACCACCACGGCGGAGGTCACAACAGTCGCCTCACGGGCGCACATGACGACTAGTGCTGATCAGGTGATCTGGCCTGCAGTTGTCGGAAAATTAACGGTTGCGGATCTAGTCACTGGTTTAACGGACGCTTGGGGCCAGACTAGTCAAAATTATCAAAGTGTTACGATGACGACCATCAATGCTCAACAGGCTGGGAAACAACAAGTCACCCTGACATATACTGATGAGGTGGGCAACGTAAAAACTGCGACTACGACGGTGACAGTCGACCAAGCAGCATTAACGACTCAGCCACAAACGGTCATCGCGGGTCCGACTGCCAAGTGGGATTATCATCAGGGTATTGGAACGATTACTGATGGTATGGGCCAGCCGATTGCGGTCAATAATGCCGCTATTACAGTCGTGGCGATGCCAGACTTAACGGTTGCCCATATTGGGCAGCCACAAACTGTGCAACTGGTTTACACGGACTCGCTGGGACAACAACAAACGGCGTTGGTCCAAGTGACAACCGTTGCCACGCAGGCTAAAATCAGTACGCGGCCAGTTACCGTGATTGCCGGCCCTAAGACGACCTGGTCACTGAATGATAGTGTTGACTGGTCAACGAGTTTGGCAGCGGATGGCACGTTGCTGACAGCGGCGCAGCGCCAGCGGGTGACTGTAGATGGTACCTTGAACTTACGGCGGGCCAGCAATTACCCACTGACACTAAGTTACATGGACCGTGCGGGTAATTTGATTACTGTCACGACGAGCATCAATGTATTGGCTAGTCAGGCCCAGCTACAAGTGCGTGATAGTCAGTTGACCGTTGGAAACGCTTGGACTGCTCAGGATAATTTTGAACGTGCAACCGATGCCCAGGGCCAAGCACTGACATTAGCCGATATCGCGGTCGATGGTACGGTCAACACGCAACGCGCTGGCCAGTACACGTTGACTTACCACTATACTGATGTTGCCGGTAATCAGTTAACTAAAACGGCTGTGGTGACCGTTGTCTTGCCGGAAGATGATCACATTAACACGACCGACCCTGACAACAATGATCATGGTGAGACGACTAACCCTGACAACAATGATCATGCAGGTATCGCTGATCCTAGTGAAACACCGAAGCCGAGTGAGCGACCTAACGATTCGGATGGTCATACCGTCGACTGGGGCGTTGATGATCGGATTACGACAAAGCAACAACCGGCCGCGGCTACTCGTGCACAGACTAAGGTCAAGACGACCGCTGAGCCAGCTCTACCGGCCAACAATGAGCATACTAGCGCAGCCAAAGCAGCAGCGACACCTGTGACACGAGTAACTGACACGACTGCTGACACACTGCCACAGACGGGCGAGCGCGACCGCTCAGCACAACAAGGCGCGGTAGTACTCGGATTAACGGGATTATTAGGGTTAATGGGATTAGGACGTCGGCGGCATACGCATGAGGATTAAGCGTACGATTGGCGTGTTAAGTTCATCGATTAGCTAAAATTGATAGCGATTTCTTGCAACGGACCGATTCATTTTGAATTGGTCCGTTTTGTTAACTGCTGCTGTTTGGACTTAACGGCTGGTTGCGCGGGTTGATGAATCTAGTGTCAAGTATTCAGTTAAGCAGTGATTAATGCTTGAACAAAATTTTAAAACATAAAAAGGGGGTACTTTCATCAGAATCTTTGCTAGAAATGACTATTTACTTTATTTTATTAAGTAAACAGCTGATGATAGCGACATCATTAAAGCTAAATTAAAAAAGTATAAAAAATTGAATTGGTCGCGAGACATGAATTATGTTATATTTTATGACATACCGTTCCGGTAAACTATTTGAGGAGGTCTCGTCGATGAGAAAGTGGCAAGTTGCAGTTGTCATGTTGTTAGCAGCGTTGGGAAGCTGGTTTGCGATTGGTACCCAGGCCCAGGCTAAGACGTATACGATTGCGACGGATACAACCTTTGCGCCGTTCGAATTTCAGGTCAAGGGTGGTAAGTATAAGGGAATTGATATCGATATTTTGAAGGCAATTGCCAAAAAAGAAAATTTCAATTATAAATTAAAAGCGCTTAGTTTCGGTGCCGCTGTTCAGCAGCTTAGTGCGAACCAAGTTGATGGGGTAATTGCCGGAATGAATATTACGGCTGAACGGAAGCAGACGTTTGATTTTTCAGACGCTTACTATACTTCCGGGGTGGTCATGGCTGTGGCTAAAGATAGCAAGGTCAAAACGTTTAAAGATTTGAAAGGTAAGACCGTGGCCCTTAAAACGGGGACAGCTGGTGCAACCTATGCGAAGTCGATTCAGAGCAAGTACGGCTTCAAAATCAAGTATTTCAATGACTCGAATAACATGTATAACGATGTTAAGGTCGGCAACTCGGCTGCTTGTTTTGAAGACTATCCCGTGATGTCATACGGAATCAAGAATGGCATCGCGTTGAAGATTGTTTCCAAGCAACACGAGGCCGGCGACTATGGTTTCGCAGTTAAAAAAGGTAAAAACGCGGAACTGTTAAAGAAATTTAACGCGGGTCTCAAAGCGATTAAAGCGGATGGTACTTACAAAAAGATCATTAACAAGTACTTGAAGTCTAGTGAAGCATCCTTAACGGGTGAAGACGCAAGCAGTCGGACCTTTATTGGCTTGTTCACCCAAAACTTGGATACGATTGGCTCAGGGTTATGGATGACCTTGGAATTAACGGTTATTTCAATTATTTTAGCGACGATCCTCGGACTGATTCTTGGGGTCTTAGGCGTTATGCCGGGTAAACTTGGTCCGGCCATCTCCAGTACGATTATTTATATTTTCCGTGGGATGCCATTGATGGTGTTGGCCTTCTTTATTTACATTGGGTTCCCAGACCTGATTGGGCACGGCTTTAAGATTCCCGCGTTCGTTGCTGGGATGATTACGTTGATGCTTAACGAAGGGGCCTATACCGGAGCCTTTGTTAAGGGGGGCTTTGCCGCGGTCGACGATGGTCAAATGGAGGCGGCCCGTTCACTCGGGTTGCCATACTGGACGGCTATGCGCAAGGTTATTATGCCCCAAGGAATTCGAATCATGATTCCGTCGTTCATTAACCAATTTATTATCACGCTGAAGGATACGTCAATTCTATCCGTTATTGGGATCGTTGAATTAACCCAAACTGGGACGTTGATTATTGCCCGGAACTTCGAAGGCTTTAAGATTTGGTTAATGATTGCGATTATTTATCTGATTATCATTACGTTATTAACATGGTTATCTAACTGGGTTCAAAGGAGGATTAACTAAGCATGGCGAAAGTAATTGTCAAAGATTTGCATAAAAGCTACGGCGATAACGAAGTCTTGAAAGGGTTAAACCTTGAAGTTCAAGATAACGAAGTAGTCTGCATGATTGGACCATCTGGTTCTGGTAAGAGTACGTTTTTACGCTGCTTAAATGACTTGGAAGTTCCAACACAAGGGCAAGTTGTCATTAGCGGTTACGATCTTTCTGACAAGGGGACTAACATTAATTTGGTCCGTGAAAATATTGGGATGGTGTTCCAACACTTTAACTTATTTCCACACCTATCAGTGTTACAAAATATTACCTTAGCACCGACTCAACTCAAAAAGGAAAGTCAACAGGAAGCTGAGAAAACGGCGCGTGACTTACTTGCTACGGTCGGCTTGTCCGATAAGGCGGATGCCATGCCTAAGTCCTTGTCTGGTGGGCAAAAGCAGCGGGTGGCCATCGCTCGAGCGCTAGCCATGCATCCGAAAATCATGTTGTTTGATGAACCAACTTCAGCACTGGATCCCGAAATGGTCGGGGATGTGTTGGATGTTATGAAGAAATTAGCCGCAGATGGTATGACGATGATTGTGGTCACGCACGAAATGGGCTTTGCCAAGGAAGTGGCCGACCGGGTCGTCTTTATGGCGGATGGGTTGATTCAAGAAACGGGGAAGCCTGAGGATGTATTCGAACACCCACAAAGTCCCCGGTTACAAGATTTCTTACAAAAAGTGATCAACGTTTAAGTATCGGCTGGTCATAATAAAATAACCCGTAAAATAGGCGCGCTAAGAATTGGTTTAATTCTTGGCGCGCCTATTCTGTAGTAACGTGCTTGCATAGCAGATGAAGCGGTGTTGCTCTGAGGACGATTAACTAGTGAATACCGTGATATGGGCAACTTGATCGGCACGTCAACTTTGATAGGGTGTTAAGCTGGCAAACTAGTTATGCCAACTTAACTAAAAACAACGGTCATCCCGAAACAGGGGTGGCCGTTGTTTTATGGCTAGTTCTATTTAGTGTTGGGGCACCTTATTACGGGGTGTCAATGTATAATTACTTTCACCAAAGCTAACATTGAGTCCCTTTTTCGCAACTGGTGTCCGCGCGCGGTTGGTCGGCTTTTGCCAGTGATCCAGGATCGCCGCAATGCAAATACACAGTGGTTCTGTGGATTGATCAGTAATTGCTAATTCAAATGCTTCACCGTTAGTGGTGACAACTGGTCGCATCGTCATGATTAATTCAGTACCATGATAAACGCGGTAGTTTTCGGCACTCAAGCTTCCCATGATAATCCAGCGAAGCTTGCGAACATAGAGCATTTCATGCCAGAAGCCCAGCGTTTTACTAATAGAACCGACGTTTTGACGGTTATAGTATAAATCGAATTTTGGCAACAATCCGAGGGTTGTTTGTCGAATTTCGGCAAGTAGCTCACCTTGGATCGCGTATAAACTGAGCGCGTCTTGGCGCCGCCCCCACCGACCAACTAAGAGATAGTGAGATTGGTTGTGCGCATCGCGAACAATCCGGGCACCTTGGGCGAAGCTATTGCGGCTGAAATATAATTTACGCATCTTCAACCTCCGTTTTCCGGAAACTATTGTTTGGCAAGCACTTCTAAGATTGCTTTGCCGACACCATCGTTGACATTTGTATCAGTGATATAGCGGGCCAGCTGTTTGACTTCGGGACTGGCATTACCCATAGCGTAACTTACGCCAGCTAATTCGAGCATGGAGACGTCATTATTATTATCACCAATCGCCATGACATCGCTCATTGGGGTATTCAGCATATTCGCATAGCGCTCGACTGCAATCCCTTTTTGCGCATTAATATTATTGATTTCGATATTTGATGCGGATGAAGATGTGATTTTGAGGGACGAATGTTTTGCCAGAATTTCATCACTAAGGGGTTTTAGCTTAGCGGGCCCTTCTTCGCTGAAAGCGATAATCTTCATGACATGCTTAGTTGGATCATCCAATAACTCGTTATAGTTGTCCACGTAATTGATGTCCATAAG
This sequence comes from Lactiplantibacillus plantarum, assembly GCF_014131735.1. Taxonomy (NCBI): domain Bacteria; kingdom Bacillati; phylum Bacillota; class Bacilli; order Lactobacillales; family Lactobacillaceae; genus Lactiplantibacillus; species Lactiplantibacillus plantarum. The sequence goes on along the minus strand of NZ_CP039121.1, from coordinate 2,565,241 downwards.
TTCTAAGCGGGCTGACGCGAGCGATACCGCAATTTTGAACGTTGTATCTGGATTCAGGTTAGTTAGGAGATGTGCAATTTGTTCGATTCGCTTGGCTTTACTGTTAGAGTAAATACCATCGTTGCCTACGACTTCAAAATAGTAACCTTGTGAGGTTAGCGTGTGAAAAACGGTGCGGGCCACGCTATTGGTTATGGGCACCATGTCGAGCATTTTGCCAGAAGCGTCGTATACTTCGGCACCGTTTAACGTAATCAAAGGTGCCGTGATGCCTTGAGCGGCCAGTAGTGGCTGAGCTTCAGAAAATCGGCGGCCGGTGGAGACGATAAAGTGCACGCCTTGCTGTTGTGCTTGACGGATGGCATTAGCGTTAAAATCGGAAACGACCATTTCATTGTTGAGTAACGTTCCGTCCATATCAGAGGCGATAATCGAAATCATGTTGTCACATCCTTAGTTGTTTTAATAATTACATTCTAACATGTTTACGTCTGAATACAGAATTATTATCATTAGTGGTTTTGGTTATGATACAATAAAACGAGAGGTGTTAAGGATGAAAGCGTTTATTCACACGGACTGGTGGGACGTCTTAAAACCAGAGTTTGAGAAGCCGTATTACCACCAATTACACGAATTTTTGAAAAATGAATACCGAACGAAAAATATTCACCCAGATATGTATAATATTTTTCAGGCCTTTGAATGGACGCCATTTGCTGACACGAAGGTCGTTATTTTAGGTCAGGATCCGTATCATGGTCCTGGTCAGGCACACGGACTGAGTTTTTCAGTGTTACCGGGCGTGGCAGTGCCCCCATCACTAGTCAATATCTATAAAGAATTGCAAAATGATGTTGGGTGTACGCCCGTCAACCACGGTTACTTGGAAAGTTGGGCCAAGCAGGGAGTCTTGTTATTGAACTCCGTGCTGACTGTTCAAAATGGTGTGGCCTTTTCACACGCTGGTAAGGGCTGGGAACGACTTACGGACGTTGCCATTCAGCGTTTATCGGAACGATCGACGCCGGTTGTCTTTATCTTGTGGGGTAAGGCGGCTCGGTCCAAGATTAAGCTGATTGATACCCAGACGAATGTCGTGCTACAAGCACCTCATCCGAGTCCGCTTTCAGCTTATCGCGGATTCTTTGGGTCCAAACCATTTTCAAAAACGAACATTGCGTTAACATCCTTCGGCGAACAGCCAATCAATTGGCAGTTACCAGAGCACGTCAATCTTGAGCATTAATTAATTTATTGGAGGGTTATCACATGGATTTATTTGAGTCATTAGCACAAAAAATTACTGGTAAAGATCAAACAATTGTTTTCCCTGAAGGAACTGAACCCCGAATTGTCGGTGCGGCAGCGCGATTAGCTGCAGACGGCTTGGTTAAGCCGATTGTTTTAGGTGCAACGGACAAAGTTCAGGCTGTGGCTAACGATTTGAATGCGGATTTAACAGGCGTTCAAGTCCTTGATCCTGCGACATACCCGGCTGAAGATAAGCAAGCAATGCTTGATGCCCTCGTTGAACGGCGGAAAGGTAAGAATACGCCAGAACAAGCGGCTAAAATGCTGGAAGATGAAAACTACTTTGGCACGATGCTCGTTTATATGGGCAAAGCGGATGGGATGGTTTCAGGTGCAATCCATCCAACTGGTGATACGGTACGGCCAGCGTTACAAATTATTAAGACCAAGCCCGGTTCACACCGAATCTCGGGTGCATTTATCATGCAAAAGGGTGAGGAACGCTACGTCTTTGCTGACTGTGCCATCAATATTGATCCCGATGCCGATACGTTAGCGGAAATTGCCACTCAGAGTGCGGCTACTGCTAAGGTCTTCGATATTGACCCGAAAGTTGCGATGCTCAGCTTCTCAACTAAGGGTTCGGCTAAGGGTGAAATGGTCACTAAAGTGCAAGAAGCAACGGCCAAGGCGCAAGCTGCTGAACCGGAATTGGCTATCGATGGTGAACTTCAATTTGACGCGGCCTTCGTTGAAAAAGTTGGTTTGCAAAAGGCTCCTGGTTCCAAAGTAGCTGGTCATGCCAATGTCTTTGTATTTCCAGAGCTTCAGTCTGGTAATATTGGCTATAAGATTGCGCAACGATTTGGTCATTTTGAAGCGGTGGGTCCTGTCTTGCAAGGCCTGAACAAGCCGGTCTCCGACTTGTCACGTGGATGCAGTGAAGAAGACGTTTATAAGGTTGCGATTATTACAGCAGCCCAAGGATTAGCTTAAACGGTCACTTAGTTTGTTAAACGAGGGAAACTTCAGAGCTTGTACTTTGAAGTTTCCTTCGTTTTTTCTATAATAAGAACAGTTAATTTGGATGAGGAGTTGGAAGAATATGGAATCAATCACGGTAACGTCGCCGGAAGCAACCATGGCAATCGGGGCCAAACTTGGCCAATTAGTGCAACCTGGTGATTTAATCTTACTAGATGGTGATTTAGGTGCTGGTAAGACAACTTTTACAAAGGGGTTAGCAAAAAGCCTGGGCATTCCTAATAACGTTAAGAGTCCGACTTTTACGCTCATCCGGGAATATCGTCAGGGGCGACTACCGCTCTATCATATGGATGTTTACCGCTTGGAAGATGGCGGTGCGGAAGATTTAGGCTTAGATGAATACTTTGATGGTGATGGCGTTAGTGTTGTGGAATGGTCACAGTTTATTGCCGACCTCTTACCGACGACTTACTTGCGAATTGCAATTAGCCGGGACACTGATGCCGATGACCAGCGGGTAATAACCTTCAAGCCCATTGGTGAACACTATCAACGACTGGTTGATCAATTGAAGGAGTGACAACCATGGCAGAAGAAGTTGTTGATGTACGGCCTGCTGAAGTCGCGGATGCAGCACAATTATTAGCGCTACTAGCTCAGCTTGGACGTGAAAGTAATACTTTCACTGTTGATGAAGGCATTGAGGATTTGAGTGAAACGGATGAACAGGCGCAAATTGAGCGTATCAATGGCACAACGACCAACATTATTTTCGTTGCGACATTAGATTCACGGTTGATTGGTGTGAGCACCGTGCAAGCTAGTACGGATTTTAGTGCGGCGCAAGGTGAAGTTGGCGTAGCGGTACTTAAAGAATTTTGGGGCATGGGTCTGGGGACTGCTTTGATTGAGGAAGTCTTAGATTGGGCGCGTAACTATAGCTCATTGGAACGCCTCGTGTTGACGGTCCAGTTACGAAATGTGCGTGCCGTGAAGCTGTACCAGCATCTTGGGTTCGAAAATTGTACGGCAACGAGCTATGATGTCGTTGACCCAACCGGCAAACGGGTTCCAGCTATTGATATGGGAATCTGGGTTTGAAATCCGGGATTCGCTGAACTGACGGCAAACAGGTTCTGATAGTAGATGGGCCGGAATTTAAGCGTTGACGAACCAGGTCTAACCGGCGACGGCTTGTGAATGATTGGCTCATCTCCCAGTCGGTTGGGGGAATTGATAAGCTGTCTACGAGTATTGATAATCGGTAGCGATGCGTAAACAAAAAAGTCCAGCATCTTATTGCTGGACTTGCATAAATTTAATTTTAACCCTGAACGCGAACGAAAGGTTTGAGTTGCTCAGTTCCAAAAGCTTGCGCTTCGGTGAGTAAAATGTTGGCGCAAGCTAGGCTGTCATCTAGTGCATTATGATGATGCTGCAGGTCGATATCCAGTGCTTGACAGACTGTATCCAGCTTGTGATTAGGCAATTCTGGATAGAACCGTTGACTGGTCTTGACGGTATCCATGGATAGGTACTCCGGCGCGCTGATGCCGTAGTGGGCAAGCGTATTGCGTAACACACCAATATCAAAAGGCGCGTTGTGCGCAATTACGAGGCGGTCGCGTTGGAAGAATGGTGCAATGTGTTGCCAAACGTCTGGAAACTTGGGCGCGTCTGCGACATCTGCTTCATGAATCCCATGAATTTGGACGTTCCGCCAGAAAAAATCGCTCTCTGGTTTGATGAGTGTGTAAAATTCATCGCTGATTTGGTTATTACGGACAACCGTTAGCGCCAGTGAACAAGCACTGTCGCGTTTCGCGTTCGCCGTTTCAAAGTCCATTGCGACAAAGTTCAAAGTTGCCACCACCGTTTCTAAAGAATAGGATTATCGTACAAAGAATCTCGTTAATTTTCAAGTTAATGGTTCGGAAGGATAATATCGAGTTCCACTGGACAGTGATCGGAACCAAAAATTTCATTATGAATGCGGGCGTTTAGGAGCTGACTGTCTAATTGCTGTGACGTAATAAAGTAGTCAATTCGCCAACCAGAATTGTTGTCACGTGCATGCCCACGATAACTCCACCATGAGTAAATGTCGGTTTGGTCAGGATAGAAATGCCGGAATGTGTCGGTATAGCCCGCTGCAAGGAGGCGGTCAAACTTGGTCCGTTCTTCGTCAGTGAAGCCGGCACTATGGTGATTGCTACGCCAGTTCTTCAAGTCGATGTTTTCGTGGGCCACGTTAAGATCACCACAAAAGATCAACGGCTTGTTGGCACTCAAACTGTTAATATATGTGAGAAAAGCATCTTCCCACTGTTGCCGATAGTCGAGACGTTTTAATTCACCGCCTGAATTAGGAGTGTAACACGTCAAGACGTAGTAGTCCGCATATTCAAGGGTGATGACGCGACCTTCGTCATCGAATTCTGGTACACCGATACCATAAGTTACATTGAGCGGCTCGTGTTTGGTAAAAATCGCCGTACCCGAATAACCCTTGCGCTCGGCATAGTTCCAGTATTGATAATAACCTGGGAAGTCCAGTTCAATTTGGCCCGCCTGTAATTTCGTTTCTTGTACACAGAAAAAGTCGGCATCGAGCTCATTAAAAGTCATGACAAAGCCGTGTTTGACAGCAGCACGCAGTCCATTAACGTTCCAAGAGATAAGTTTCACGTGAGTTTCAGACCTTTCAAGTAATTTACTCATATTGTAACACGGCAGCCACTGGTTATTTTAATGACAATTGAATCAGTGCGCCGTGATTAAAGCCAGACACGGCGGATAGATGTGCGATAGGGTGACAAAGCATGCTGGTGTCTTTGGTTGGCCTAGTTTCAGCGCGTCCGAGCGGGTATCTTTGGCTTTCAGTGATGGCACGTTTTTCCAGCTAACAATCACTGGCATGAATTGGACGCTGAATGATTTAAATCAGTGTGCCACGGAGCAATCAGTAGTAGCTAAAAGAAGATTGATGATAAAATTGGAGGAATATCGATGTTAAAAATTGGGGTCATTGGTTTAGGTAACATTGCTCAAAAGGCGTATTTACCCGTCATGGCGGCGATGCAAGACCAGTATGAATTTCATCTAACGACGCGTAATCCGGAAAAACGAGCACAACTAGCGACGATGTATGGGTTTCAACACACCCATGCGACCCTTGAGGAATTAATGGCAGTTAAACCGGCGGCCGTATTTGTGCATACTCCCACGGACACGCATGCAGCAATCATCAAGCAGTTGTTATTAGCTGGGATTCACGTTTATGTCGATAAGCCAGTCGCGACTGATCTTCAGGTGGTCCAAAGTTTGTATGATTTGGCTGCGGCGCGGCACCTGTTATTGACTTGTGGGTTTAATCGGCGTTTTGCTCCTTTTAATCAGCAATTGAAGGCATTGCCTGACAAACGGATGTTAGTGGCTGAAAAAGTTCGCGAAGTGGGTAGTCAAGATCCTGAAACGGCGGTTTTCGACCTGATGATCCACATGGTCGATACGGGGCTATTCTTGTTAGATGAACCACTTGAACACACTAGTGGTCGGTTGACGACGACGGCAACTGGCGCGTTGGCGCAAGGCTATTTGACGGTGCAGACGGCTCATGAGCAATTAGAAGTTATCACGAATATGTACGGTGGGGTCAATCTGGAACAAGTGACAGTCCAAACGACGGGGCAACGTGCGTCTGTGACTGATTTAAGTACTAAAACCGTGATGACGACGGCAACAACTACCACGACGGCTTTTCCGGATTGGACACCGACATTGGAAAAGCGAGGATTTGCACCGCTGATCCGTGCTTTTCTGACGGCGGTAACAACGCACGGGCCTAATCCAGTCGACCCAACTGGCGCAATTACCAGTCACGCGGTGTGCCGTCATTTATTAAGTGATTAAAAAGTGCTAAAATTAACTGATAGGCTTACAAATTTCAACCTGATTATATCGTTTCAATAGCGTTTCAATGCTGCGGTGCTTGATACGTCGGCCTAAATTAAAAACGCTATGCGGTTAAAGTGATTATTAACGTAAGTGAATTAAATCGAAACACGAAAGGAACTTTTCACCATGACCAAAGATGTCTTGGCCACTTTTCCAGCCATCGAAATTAAAAAAAATGAATCACTAAGTCATTATACGAATACTAAAACAGGCGGTCCCGCCGATTACGTTGCGTTTCCAAAGTCAATCAGCGAAACGAAAGCTCTGATTACGTTTGCCAATGAGCAAAATTTACCACTAACCGTGATTGGTAATGCCAGTAATTTGATTGTCAAAGATGGTGGTATCCGTGGATTAACGATCATTCTCACCCGCATGAAGCAAATTCATGCGAGTGGCACCAAAGTTGTTGCTGAAGCGGGTGCCGCAATTATTGCGACGACTAAGGTTGCTTGTGGGGCTAGCTTGACTGGTCTCGAATTCGCAGCTGGGATTCCCGGTAGTGTCGGGGGTGCGATTTTCATGAATGCCGGTGCGTACGGCGGCGAAATGAGTGAAGTTGTTGAAACGGTGACGGTTTTGACGCCAGCGGGTCAGCTTAAAACCCTGGATCATGACGAATTAGATTTTGGCTATCGCCACAGTACGATCCAGGACTATGATGATATTGTCGTATCGGTGACGTTTGGTCTCAAGCCAGGTAATCAGACTAAGATTCAAGCGCGGATGGACGAATTGAATACGTTGCGAGCAGCCAAACAACCGTTGGAATGGCCATCATGCGGGAGTGTTTTTAAGCGACCAACTGGGTATTTTACTGGTAAACTGATTCATGATGCTGGCTTACAGGGCCATCGAATCGGTGGTGCTGAAGTTTCTAAGAAACACGCGGGTTTTATTATCAATGTCGATCACGCTACAGCGACCGATTATATGGATATGATTCACTACGTCCAGAAAGTTGTATTTGAACGGTTTGGCGTCCATCTTCAGACGGAAGTCCGGATCATTGGTGAAGACGTCGTTCAAGGTTAGTTATGTCAATTTAACAAAGGGGGCAACCACTAGATGCCGATTATCGAATTAGTGATTTTACTGGCATGTTTAGTGCTGCTGTCGAATGTATTGAGCCACTATCTAGTCGCAATCCCGGTCAGTTTAATTCAAGTCGGGCTGGGTCTGGGAGTGGCTTTATTATTAAATGTACAGGTAAAATTGCAAACGGATTGGTTTATGCTCGTCTTTATTGCGCCCATGCTGTACAACGATGGCAGAGAATTTCCAAAACAGGAATTATGGGAACTACGCGGGGCAATTTTTGCGAATGCAATCGTCCTCGTCTTTATTACCACCATTCTCGGTGGCTTTTTGATTCACGTATTGATCCCAACGATTCCGCTCGCTGTTGGAATCGCGTTGGCGGCCATTTTATCGCCAACTGATCCGATTGCCGTGCAGTCGATCTCGGAAGGGGTCAAGTTACCTAAAGAAATTTTGCACTTGGTCAGTGGCGAAAGCCTGATTAATGATGCGAGTGGGTTAATTGGGTTCAAATATGCGTTAGCAGCAGCGGTTACCGGTACGTTTGTACTCGGTGAAGCTGTTGGGGATTTCTTCTATATTAGTCTGGTCGGTTTGGCCGTTGGGCTGGCGCTGATCACGATCATTCAACTCATTCGGGACGTGTTACGACGAGAGGGTATCAACGATATCGTGTTCAACGTGGTGTTACAGATTCTCACGCCGTTTGCAATTTATTTCATTGCTGAAGAATGGTTCCACGCGTCCGGTGTTGTCGCCGTTGTTGCGGCCGGGGTATTATCGCACTTGCAAAATTCACATGAAAGTGAAGATGCGCCGGAATTACGATTAGTGACGGAACGGGTCTGGAACGTGGTTGTTTACTTATTGAATGGGATCGTCTTCCTGATTCTTGGTATTGAATTGCCGGCAGCAACGCAAGCAACCATTAAAGGCGCGCATACAAATACGTTTCATGCGGTCTTTGACGTTTTAATCGTCTGGGGGATTTTGTTACTGATTCGGGTTGCTTGGACATACGCTTACATGTTGTTCAACTGGTTACGACATCACAAGAAGGCCAAACCTAGTCTCAGAATTGCAGCATTGTCCGGTTTATCAGGTGTGCGGGGGGCCATTACGATGGCTGGGGTCTTCACGATTCCAACCGTGGTGGCCTCGGGCAAAGCCTTTCCGGAACGTGCGCTCGTACTGTTCATTGCGGCTGGAGTCATCATTGTAAGTTTAGTTGCTGCTGCGGCTATTTTGCCATTGATGGCGGCCAAATCACTCCCCTTTGTTACTCGGGGATCCAGTCCGGATGAAGACGACGCGGTCTTGGCAGACGGAACGGATGACGGTGATGATAGCAGTGGGCAATTACCACAGTTAACATACAAGCAAGCCCGCATTTATATCTTACAGTTAGCGATTCAAAATATTGAAGAACATCGGCGGCCAGCTAACCAACGTGCGGCCTATGATTTGATCCTGGACCAGCAGTTTCAGATTCGGCGTCTAGAAGTGGCGTCGCAGACTGCGGATGAGTTGGCGCCGATGCTGACAGATGAATTGGAACTTCGCTTAGTGGCACTGAATGGTGAACGGGCAGCAGTTAGAGAAATGATTGCCAATAAACAAACTAGTAAGTTAGCTGGACAGGTCTACTTGCGGCGTGTCGATCGGCGCGAACAACGTTTCTTACAGGCGACACATCGACAGGGGCTTCCGACACTGCGCTCATTACGGTTGTTGTTGACGCGTGCAATGCAAGGGATTCGACTATGGTTAGCACCTGGCGATAGCGAAGAATTACGAGTGGCGTTATTGGATATTCAGCGTGAAGCTTCTAAAGCTGCTATTAAAGCGTTGTCGCAGTATCTCAAACGGGCCAACGTTGATGAGCAACAGTTTGATCGCCAGGCTCTGTATCACTTGATCGTTCATTACCGGAATCGCATCGAGAATGCGAAAAATGATCACACGTTATCACGTGATGATTATGAACAACAGCTGCATGGACTACGCATCAAGAGTCTTGGTGCCGAACGTGCGGGTGTACAGCATTTGTTAGAGAGTGGACAAATTAGTTTACGCACCGCGGCAAAGTTACGGCAGTTCATTAATTACTCGGAGAACTTATTGATGCTCAATGATATTGAGGCCGATGAAGATTAGTTAACTTTTTAGATTGTAAATCAGTAGTTCTAGGTTATAATGATGTTAGAGTAGTATTGACGGTGAATGGTTAGGTTTGCAAATTAATCATTACTTAAGCGGACGAATAAGGGCAGCCTTACAGGGGGAAACATCATTATGACAGAATCAGAAATTCATGAACGCTTCGTGGACACTTATATGCATATTTTAAAATATGTCGGGGACTTCGTTTCAGTGCCGACCCGGCCGTATAAGATAACGTTTGAGGCCTACACGGTTATGCGGATGATTGCAACAAGTGAGGAGCCGCTGACGTTGGTCAAGATTGCGAAAGAGCAGCGGGTTTCACGGAGTGCGATTGCACGTCAAATCAACGTGTTATTAGATTTGAAGTACATTGAACAAACCACGAATACGCATGATCGCCGAATCAAGTACTTATCGTTAACACCTGCTGGTCATAAAGTGGAACAGGAAATCACCACGGCTTCCGAGGAACGTTTTCATCAATGGGTCCAAGTCTATGGTGAAAAACGGGCAAGCGATACGTTGCGTTATATCAACGATGCGGAACAAAAGGCTACCGAACTGGGTTTCAGTGGCTTCAGTGGGTTGCATGATAAGCGGGGGCGGCATACCGAATATAGTGATCCTAAGACGAAGAATTAGCTAATATTTAGTTAATAATAAGAAACACCGTTTGAACCGATTATCAAATCAGTTCAAACGGTGTTTTTGATTACGCTAGGACTTATCCGGTGTTTGATGAGGAACCGTTGGCATCGTGAATCGCCAAGCCGCGTAGATGAGGAGTTGAAGTAACCACATCATCAAGACAAAAGCGAGCATCTTTAGCGACCACATTTCAACTAATTGTTTCACAATGTACTGTGGCGTAATTAGTAAGTAGATGGAGTGCAGTCGGAGGAATCGGCCAACGTAGACACCGACACTAGCAAATAGGAAGAGTGCGGCACAGATGATACCACAACTAGCAGGGAGTCGCTGGAAGTGTAAACGTTGGGTCAGTTGCTGGGCAATTCGGTCAACGCCCCAGGTACCAATGATTGTAGACACCATCATTGGCCCAACCAAGTAAGCGAAATCCCGCCACATCGGTAAGTCGAAGCGCAAGAGACCGTTGATGCCATACGGCTTCAATAGGCTGAGGTGGAATAAATCAGTCATTAAGTACGGTGCATTCGGATAGAAAAGCAACCAAATGACCGCAATCAGCCAAAATAATAGCGGGCTACGTCGGGGTGTCAGCCAAAAACTCAGCTCGATCGGGACATAAGCCAAAATTGAATTAAGTAATAGAAAATGGAACGCGCCGTGCAAGTCGACTGCTGCGAAGATGAAAAATCCCCAGAATGTGAGTCGCACAAACCACCGCTGTAACTTAGTCATTTAGTCACTTCCCTTCTGGTACTAATTCTAACAGAAATATTAATCAAGCAATATTAAATAACATCAAGCTTAATATTTATTCAAAATCTAGCTAAAAAGCGCAGGCTCTGCTGAAATCGCACCGCGAGAACCGGGTTGCCGTGCTATAATGTGAAAGTAAATGATTTTCATGAGGAGGAGACTAATGACTTTCAATTGGAGCGGTTTGTTGACCTTACAAAACTTTGTCCGACTCCTTGACATTCTTGCGGTATGGTTTGTCATTTATGAGCTGATTGTGTTGCTAAGGGGCACTAAAGCCGTACAACTGTTTCGCGGGATCGTTGTCATTGCGATTATTAAAGCTGTGAGTGTTTTGATTGGTCTGGACACGGTATCGTGGATTATGGACCAAATTATTAACTGGGCAGTCATTGCAATGGTTATTATATTCCAGCCCGAAATTCGGCGAGGATTGGAGCATTTAGGGCGTGGCTCCATGTTTGCGCGTGGTAAGCGTCAGAATGAAGATGAAGAGCGGATGATTGCCGAACTGGATAAGGCCATCCAATATATGGCTAAACGGCGAATTGGCGCTTTAATGTCGATTAAGATGGACACGGGTCTTGAGGATTATATCGAGACTGGGATCGCATTAGATGCTGATATCACCGGCGAATTATTAATTAATATCTTTATTCCAAATACGCCGTTACATGACGGTGCCGTTATTATTCAAGATAATCAAATCAAGGTTGCGGCGGCGTACTTGCCATTATCTGAAAGCAATCTGATTCCTAAAGAGTTAGGAACTCGGCACCGTGCCGCGGTCGGAATCAGTGAGGTAACGGATGCCCTCACCATCGTTATTTCGGAAGAAACCGGTGAAGTGTCGATTACTAAGGACAATGAGCTGATGCGGGGGATGACGCGTGAAAATTACTTACGGTATTTCCGCCAAGTCTTACTAACGCCTGAGGATTCAACCAAGCAAAACGCGCTTCAAAATTGGTTTGGACGAGTTTTCGGAGGAGGTCCCCGAAAATGAAAAAATTTATGAATAGCAATTGGTCAATGCGGCTACTAGCACTGCTGTGTGCGTTGGTGCTCTTCGCCTACGTTAATTCGTTAAAGACAACGCATAACGCCAGTATTTTGACGAATAGTTCATCGAAAACGACATTGACATCTAACCGTAAAGTGACCATTAGCGCGCCCTTAGAACTGAACGTGAATAGTACGAAATATTTTGTAACGGGCTATCCCGAAAATATTAAAGTTACGATCGAAGGGCCGTCTGCTTTAGTCACAACTACGGCTAACACGCAGAATTTTAAAGTTTATGCTAATTTATCTAAGTTGGCAGTTGGGCGGCACAGTGTCAAAGTCGAAGTCGATGGCTTGAATAAAGAATTGAGTTATGGACTTAGTCAAAAGTACATTCATGTTAATATTCAACCACGACGAACGGCTACTTATAAGGTCAGCGCAGACTTCAATAAAGCCAACGTAGCAGATGGTTATGAAGTTGGATCGGCACGGCTCGGAACATCATCTGTCAAAGTTACGGGCGCCGTCAGCGAAGTTAGCAAAGTCGCGAAAGTCGTTGCGGTCGTTAATACCAACAAGAATTTAGAGAAATCCGTGAACCAGCAGGCTATCATTGAAGCATTAGATGCCAACGGTCAAAATTTGAACGTTGTCTTGACGCCTTCGACCACGTCGGTGTATATTCCCATTACGCAGGCGACAACGACGAAAGATGTGCCAATCGATTTGAAAGCCAGTGGCAAGACCGCGGCGGACACCAGTTATTCATTCTCATCTGACACGAAGTCAGTGACGGTTACTGGCACGAAGGCGGCATTGGCGAAGTTGAAGTCTTTGCCAGTCAATGTTGATGTGACGAATGTTGATTCAACCACGACTAAGACGGTCGATGTTTCGACTAGCGATGAGGATGGGATCTCGTCAGTTAGCCCAACGTCGGTCAAAGTAAAAATTACAGTTAAAAATGATTAATCATGACACTTTTGAAATGAGGTAAATTATAATGAAATATTTTGGTACTGATGGTGTTCGGGGAATTGCAAATTCAGGCTTAACACCTGAAATGGCTTTTCGTTTAGGTCGTGCTGGTGGCTACGTATTGACGGAACATGCGGAAAACAAGAGTACGCAACCACGCGTTTTAGTTGCACGCGATACCCGGATTTCGGGCCAAATGCTGGAAGAAGCCTTGATTGCCGGCTTGCTTTCAGCCGGAATTGAAGTTTTACGTCTCGGTGTAATTACGACGCCAGGAGTGGCCTACTTAGTACGGATCCAAGATGCTGACGCGGGTGTCATGATCTCGGCTTCTCACAATCCAGTTGAAGATAACGGGATCAAGTTCTTCGGTGGCGACGGCTTCAAGTTGTCTGATGCCAAGGAAGAAGAAATCGAAGAATTACTGGATCAAACGAAAGACACTTTACCACGGCCAGCAGCGGAAGGTCTGGGGACAGTTGCTGATTTTCCAGAGGGTAATCTTAAATATTCACAATTCTTGGAACAAACGATTCCAGATGACTTAAGCGGCATTCATTTGGCTGTCGATGGTGCCAATGGTTCTACCAGTAACTTAGTTTCCCGGATCTTTGCGGATTTGAACGTGGAATTTGATACGATGGCTACGGCACCAGATGGATTGAACATCAACAAAGGGGTCGGCTCAACGCATCCCGAAGCATTATCTAAATTCGTCGTTGAAAAAGGCGCTCAAGTTGGTTTAGCCTTTGATGGGGACGGTGATCGTTGTATCGCAGTCGATGAACTTGGAAACATTATTGACGGTGACAAGATTATGTACATCTGTGGAAAATTCCTCAGTGAACGAGGCAAGTTGAAGCAGGATACAGTCGTCACAACGGTCATGAGTAACCTGGGCTTATACAAGGCCTTAGAAGCAGCTGGTTTGCACAGCAAGCAGACCCAAGTTGGTGACCGCTACGTTGTCGAAGAGATGTTGAAGGACGGCTATAACCTTGGTGGTGAACAATCTGGTCACGTGGTCTTCTTAGACTTTAATACGACGGGTGATGGCATGTTGACTGGAATTCAGTTATTGCACGTCATGAAGGAAACGGGTAAGAAGCTTTCTGAATTAGCCGCCGAAGTGACGACTTACCCACAAAAGTTAGTGAATGTTAAGGTTCAAGACAAGAAAGCCGCTTTGAACAATGATAAGATCAAGGCAGTTATCAAGGACGTTGAAGATGAAATGGCCGGTGATGGTCGCGTCTTGGTACGGCCTTCTGGAACCCAAGATTTATTGCGGGTCATGGCAGAAGCGAAGACCGACGAACTGGTTAGCGCTTATGTAGATCGGATCGTCGATGTGGTCAAAGCTGAAGTTGGCATTGAATAATTAAGTGATCAGACCGATCATCAAAAAAGTCGTTACTCTTAGAGTTGCGACTTTTTTGTTGCCATGAAACGCACGGTCATTGCTAAATGCGGTTGGCGCGGTGGCAACGCGGTTAACTGGCGACTGTCAGGAGACCCAGTGCCTCCCAAACCAATTTGACCGCAAAAAAGTTACAAAAAATTCGAAAATTCGTGATGCCCTTGATTTATAAGCGTTTGAGATTGGTATACACGCTAACTAACACGTATACCAATATAATATATTGTTGACTTTTATTACATGTAACGGTAAAGTTAACTTGTTTCTAGGAAATATACCAATCGGAGGTTAGACTAGACCAATTGTTAATTGGTTAAAGCGGAATAGCGCCAGGACTTTAGAATCTAAAGTTGACGAGGATGACGTTTATCGATAATCGACGGGTGACGTCAGGGACTGCACTCTACAGGTCAATTACAAAAACCGACTGTGAGGTTGGTGACAGATATATTGACCACGCAGCTAGAAACAATTCAAACAGTAAAGGAAGATTAATTTATGTGTGGAATTGTTGGTGTAACGGGTAAAGATAGTGCAGTATCAATCTTATTGAACGGATTGGAAAAGTTGGAATACCGGGGCTATGATTCAGCTGGTATCTATGTCAATGATCAAGATGGTCATGACTATTTAGTTAAGGAAAAGGGTCGGATCGATGACTTACGTAAAGAAGTAGGCGAAGCTGTTCATGGTTCGACCGGGATTGGGCATACTCGCTGGGCGACTCACGGTGAACCGAGTGTTGCCAATGCGCATCCTCAAGTTTCTGCGGATGGCCGCTTCTACTTAGTTCACAATGGCGTGATCGAAAACTTTGAAGACTTAAAACAGACTTATTTAAGTGACGTGACTTTTAAGTCTCAAACAGATACAGAAGTCATTGTTCAATTAGTCGATCGGTTTGTCACCAAGGAAGGCTTGAGTACGTTGGCCGCTTTCCGTAAGACGTTAGGGCTACTCGGCCATTCTTCATATGGGTTCTTACTGATGGATAAGGAAGATCCTGACACCTTATACGTCGCAAAGAATAAGAGTCCATTATTAATTGGGGTCGGCGAAGGCTTTAACGTGGTCTGCTCAGATAGTTTAGCGATGTTAGACCAAACGAAAGATTTCTTGGAATTACATGATGGCGAAATCGTGGTCGTTAAACCTGATGAAATTAAAATCACGAACCAGGCCGGTGAACCAGTTGAACGGAAGCCATTCCATGTCGACATTGACGCAGCTCAAGCTGACAAGGGAACTTATCCATTCTACATGTTAAAAGAAATCGATGAACAACCGAATGTGATGCGGAAGCTGTCCCAAGTTTATCTTAATGATGCGGGTGATCCAATCATCAATGATGACTTGTTAACAGCTCTTAAAGCAGCCGATCGACTATACATTGTGGCTGCTGGGACTAGTTATCATGCTGGTCTGGTTGGTGCAAAGTTATTTGAATCGTTGGCTAACGTGCCAACTGAAGTGCACGTTTCTTCAGAATTTGCATACAACCAACCATTATTATCAGCACATCCATTCTTCATCTTCTTGACCCAGTCTGGTGAAACTGCTGATAGTCGTGAAGTGTTATTGAATGTGAACGATCAACATTTCCCAAGCTTGACCATCACGAACGTGCCAAACTCAACGCTATCGCGCGAAGCAACGTACACGTTGTTATTGCATGCCGGCCCAGAAATTGCGGTTGCTTCAACCAAAGCCTATACCGCACAGATTGCCTTACAAGCCATCTTAGCTAAGGCGTTAGGTGTGGCCGTTGACCAACCAGCTGCAACAGCTTTCGACGTAAAACAGCAGTTGGCGTTAGTCGCTAATGGGATGCAAAGCTTAGTTGATGAAAAGGCTACTTTTGAAAAGATTGCTAAGAGTGCCTTATTGAATACGCCAAACGCCTTTTATATTGGTCGGGGACTGGATTACGCCGTCTCATTAGAAACGGCCTTGAAACTCAAGGAAATCTCTTACGTTCAAGCTGAAGGTTTCGCATCTGGTGAATTAAAGCACGGTACGATTGCTTTGATTGAAAAGGATACCCCAGTGATTGGGATTATTACGCAAAAGAATACCGCTGGGTTGACCCGCTCCAACTTACAAGAAGTTGCTGCACGGGGAGCTAAGACAGTTACTATCGTCACCGATAGTTTAGCTAAAGATGGTGACACGGTTATCTTGCCAACGGTTGATGAACGATTAACGGCTTTGCTTAGTGTTGTTCCTGGTCAGTTATTGGCCTACTATACGAGCTTAAACAAGGGCTTAGATGTGGACAAACCACGGAACCTTGCCAAGAGTGTGACCGTTGAATAATTTAAAGTAAGTGTGTGGGCACCAAGAAACGTCACCGTTCGATTACGGTGGCGTTTTTTGATTGCCCACAAAGCTTTTGCATAATTTTTAACTGCTGATATTCATAAGGCTATTGTGAAAGTTGACGATCTTTTGGTATGATAAAGTAAGCGGTTGCGATAACACAACTAAATAATTAGACTATTGGGGATGAATGGTCATGCTGAAATATAAATATTTTGCACAGCCAATTAATAACCTTGGAACCAACCGAACAATCTTGTATGAGTTATTATTACGACAGTGGGATGAGAGGCAACAAACTTGGCGAATACCAGCGACCTTTGAAATAGCGCCAACAGAATTGATTCAATTGCTGGATTGCGCTATTCAAGAATTAAATAACCATCATGTTTCCATCAATTTAACGGCGCGTCAGTTTGCTAATCCTGACTTTCAAGTTGCAATTAGTCACTATGTGCAGACGCATTTGTTACCACGAGAACTAACTGTTGAGCTAGTTGCGACACCTGAGCTAAGTGAGTTACAGCAATTAAGTGTTGGGTACCGGGCAGCTGGTATATTACTTGCTTTTGATGATGTTGGTTCTGATAACCTATTCCAACAGATCAAAATGATGTTGCCATATGTGAATACGGTTAAATTCGCGTTACAAAATATGCGACCGCTGGGGACCCCAACTACGGATGCAATTGTTTCGACGCTCAAATTTTGGTTTGATAAGGCGGAGGAACAGCAAATGCTATTTACCTTTGAAGGCATTGAATCAGCGGCTGATGTTCAACTGGCTAATCATCTAGGCATTACGCGAGGGCAAGGATATTATTTTGCCAAACCGCAACTACCCGCGACATTTATGGCATGACAATAGTGGTATGCTACAATAGTATTCGTAGCAATGTAACTGAGTGTCATGTTGATGTTTAATCGGCTGAATCACATGACGAGACGAGGCCGATTTTGTTAGTAAATGATAAAAGATGGGGTGGCTACTTGTGGCAATCAATTTAATTGCAACTGACTTGAATGGAACATTATTGCATCAAGATCAGCGTTTTGACAAAGAACGGTTTAAACGGGTTTTGGCGCAGTTACGGGCGATAAACGTTTCCCTAGTACTTTCGTCCGGTAACCAATATGCCCATCTTAGACAGTTATTTAAAGATGTTATGGCGGATAATCTTATCGTTGTTGCTGAAAATGGGGCGTCGATTTATGCCCAAGACCGCTTGATCTTTGATGGTAGTCTTTCAGCAGACCAGCAACGAAAGTTTGTGACTGTTGATCGTTACCAGCCACTATTCAAAGACGCATACGTAATCTTAGTTGGTAGCCATGGGTCGTATACTGAGTTAGGAGCACCTGATAAGTTAGTAGCGATGGCCCGTCAGTTTTATGATCATTTACACTTGGTTGCGGATCTGGCCACTGTTGATGATACCGTTAAAAAAATCAGTATCTCAACGTCACCGGACCAGGCTGCTGATCTGGTGGCACGAGCTAATGATTATTTTGATGGCGAGTTACGTGCGCATGATAGTGGGTATGGCGTCGTAGATTTGGTTGATCAGCGGGTCGGAAAATTACCAGCAATTCAATTCTTGGCGACTAAACTTGGGTTAACTGCAGCTAATGTGATGGCCTTCGGTGATGGGGCGAATGATGTCCCATTATTGCGATATGCAGCGCACAGTTATGCGATGTGCAACGCACCGGCGGACATTCAAGCCGCAGCAAAACACGTGACGGCCCTGGATAATGAACATGATGGGGTATTAGCAACCATTGAACAAGAGTTGTTAAATAATTAAAAGCCTATAACTAGTCAGTAAAAAGCTGAGCTATCGAATGAACATCGTTATTCGATAGCTCAGCTTTTTGGGTCCTATTAAAGTGATTGATTAGGGTAGAAGAATTGATGAATGCCATAAGTGTTGAGCGAAACTAAACGCTGCTTTAGTTCAGCCAAAGTTAGTCCTAAATCACCATTAAAATAGAGCCGGAAAAAGGTTAAATTGTTGTGGATCAAAAAGCTTGAACAGACCTTAGCATCGATTGCAGATAAATGATAGTTTGTTTGAATCGTCGTTGTAAGCCCTGCTACCACGGCAGCGTGGATTTTCCGAGACAAAAAACTGTAATCATCATTCAACAAAATGACTCGGTGAAAAGCTTCAGATTGGCGAAAATAGGTCACTAAGCGATCAAAGATTAAGCCGGGTTGGCTAATGTTTTTCTTGAAACCTTGCGGGTCAATGAGTGCTAGAATCTTATCAGCACCTTCTTGAACGAACGTTTCCGCTAAATCGTCAATGGAATCGAAATGTAAATAGAAAGTTTTGCGGTTGATATTAGCGACACTTGTGAGCTCCTTAACAGTAATATCACGATAGCGCGGATACTTTAAAGCAAGCGTCCGAAAAGCCTCTTTCAGCGCAGTCTGGGTGCGCTGAACACGTAAGTCAGTAGCTGGCATAATCTGATTCTCCTTATTAATTACATTTGATGGGGTGGTCATTATTAAACCGCCGCTAAATGTACTAGTCGTTAAGCCACATGTGGGTATTATTATCATAATAGCACTTATTTTGATAGTTAACTCGTCCTGAGTCATGACAGATTAACTCGCGCAACGTGCATAATAGCATATGCGCCTAGTAGGTAAATGGTAATGAGGCCATGTCCGTCGACTAAAATGGGTTAGGAGATTTTCGTTCAGTCAATGGTATGGTGTAACGCATTATTAGTGAGTCAAAAAAGCTCCCAGTAGTTTGCATTCTGGGAGGTCAATTTGAATCATTCTTGAGTGGTTAGACGTCGTAAATATTAGAAAAACGATAGGCCGTTTGGTAGGTTACAGGAATATTAGGTTCGATAATGATACTGCCAAATTCCTTGTGGTGAATAGCATCCGGTAATTTTTGTGCTTGCAGGGAAAGACCAAGTTGAGAACGCATCGGTTTACCGCCATTGAGTCGATAACGATCATCACGGTAATTAGTTGCACTGGAAACCACGACTGCCGGAGCGTTCGTTCGCATCGTGACTTTGCGTCCACTGATGCGATCTAGTAATTCTACTTGTGGATATGGGGTGTCGTTTAAGACGAAGCCGTGATGGAGCCCGCCCTTGATGTTAGCAACCTGGGGTCCAACCTCGACTGGGTCACGAAAATCAAATGGGGTGTCGGTGACCCATGGCAACTTACCAGTTGGAATACCGTGTTTGTTTAACGCGGCGTACTCGTCTGCATTGATTTTAAGAACATGGTGGTCAATGAGGCGTTCCGCATCCCCACTTAGATTGAAGTAGGTATGGTTGCTGGGGTTGAATAAGGTTGTTTTATCACTTTTACCAGTGTAGCTAATAGTAAATTTACCGTCGTTATCTAATACGAAATTAGCCGTGATCGTCATTGTCCCGGGATAGCCGTTCTCACCGTCCAAGGTAATATATTGCATGACGAGTCCAACTTGATCACTAGTGTGCAGTTTACGTTCTAAAAACCATGGTTCAAATGAAATTTGAGGCATATTACCACCGTTTAGATGATTTTCGCCCGCATTTTGAGTTAAGTCATACTGCCGCCACCGGGCATTTTTGATGATCCCCGCAACCCGAGCGATGGTTGCACCGAAAAAAGATTGATAGGTGATGTAGTCGGCGCCGTCGTCAAATCCCAAGACAATATTTGCAAAATTACCATCTTTATCATGGGTTTTGATCGCGGTGACTGTGGCGCCCCAGTCCATAATAGTGACGCTCATATGATGATTGTTCACTAATGTATAATAATTAATCCCGTTTTCCTGATGCTCGATTATTTTCATAATGCCCTCACTCCCATAGCTGCCTGACATGTTACCGCCTACTTTTAGTATATTTCATTCTTAAAGGGAATGCGAATAATAACCCAGCAAGTGTTAATGCGAGAGTGACAGGGTTAGTTGCTAGTGAAGTCAATTTAAATAACCAGTGTAAATAATTATAATTGATTGTTGATAATAATTAAAATTATCTAGGTTGAGAAGTTTGTTTTAAATCTTGGTAATTGTGAATGGTACCAATCTATTAAATAAGGTGAATTAATTAACTTTGTGCAAGTAAAGACGGCAATTTAGTGGCGAACATGGCTGGCTGAGGGTGTTAGAAAAAGATTAATGAGTAAATAGAAATAATTTATCTATTTATTTTGACTAACTGTTGACAACGCTTACAATATCGCTTATTCTTAGTTTGTAAGGTATTTAATTACCTTCTAATCAATTCTCTTTCTCTCTTATGCCGACCACTATCTGCTTGGATAGTGGTTTTTTGAGTGAAATTAGCGAATTGATGGCGGACCAGATGAAGATAAGGCTCTCTTGTAATTTTTGAAGATTGATGTTTACTCAGAAAAAGGAGTGCTCGGCTGATGGTAGCATTTTGGGGCTGACTGAGTTAGTTTAGTGTTCATCAAGTACAGGTGATTAGGCATACCAAGCCTGATCACCTGGCAATTACTGGTCAGTTTTGACACGACTGCCAACCCCGCTTATACTAAAATGTGAAGTGAGGGATTGCAGTTGAAAAACCATGAAGTATTAGACTTAATTCAAGAAATAACACGTAATGATGGGACCTCATACATGGAGATCGGAAACATGTTGATGAATGGCCGCGCTGAGTTAGCAGCTGAACGTGGTTTTATTAAGCAAGTGCGGATATTACAACTAAACATTCCGCATTCCACGCATGTTGCCAAGTATGAGCAATATATTAATGAAACATTTACGATTCCCGATGAAACGATGGATCATTGGGAAGAATGGACAAAAACACCTGACATGCAAGCTGAGGTCGATCTGATTTTGAAAGAAAATCATATTGGCTAAAAGCTGTTAGCCAAAGTCTAGCGCAGGAGTGTGAGTTTATCAAACGGCGGTTGTTTT
The DNA here is from genome assembly GCF_014131735.1 of Lactiplantibacillus plantarum. Taxonomy (NCBI): domain Bacteria; kingdom Bacillati; phylum Bacillota; class Bacilli; order Lactobacillales; family Lactobacillaceae; genus Lactiplantibacillus; species Lactiplantibacillus plantarum. The sequence goes on along the minus strand of NZ_CP039121.1, from coordinate 2,543,779 downwards.
TTAGTAGGCGTTGGCTCAAAAGTTGAACTTTCAGAATGTCAATTCTCTAAGCTCAGCTTTTTTGTTTGGATCATGTAATTGACTGATTGTGGTGATTTAATTGCGGGTGCGTGGTGGGGGAAAATAACTTACAAACGCTAGTATCAGTGTTATTATCAATAAGCATGTTTAAGGAGGCTCGTTATTAAATGAAGAATGGGGCATTGCTACAATTTATTCAAAGTCATTTCCAGACCCGTTTTCGTTTTCGTAACGCGTTTGAGACCCAATTGACTGTTCAGATTTTAAGTCGATTAATTGGCGAACATCCGGAAAGTTTGTTATTGACTCGGCGAGATGTTGAAGCGTTGGCAGGCTGCTCATTGGACGCGCCGGCACTACAGCGAGAATATTTTCCGCAGCGTGCGATGACACTGTTAGAAACGGCGTTAGATGAGCTGGTTACGTTAAGTGTTATCATACACCAGGATCAGGGCAGGACCCGTTATCCCTTATTTCGGAGCGTACAGCTTGATCAAGTGTGTCAACGAATTGTGTTTAACTTGAACCTGGACGTGTTGCCACAATTAACGGACTGGTCACGGGAATTACAACAAGAACAGGAGCGATTTTAAGTGACAAAGAGTGTGATTGAAACCTTACAGGACCATCGAACGCGGCGACAATTTACCACTGAACCAATTAGTGATGCGCAATTCGCGCAAATCATCACAACGGCACAACAAATGCCGACTAGCCAATATTTACAGGCATACAGTTTGATTGAGATCACTCAGCCTGCACTACGGCAACAATTGGCCACGATTACGACGATGCCAACGGTTGGTGAAAACGGCCGTTTATTAGTTGTGGTTGCGGACCAACACCGCAACGTCAAGCTAGCACCGGGCGCAACGACGCGTCGGGCACTGAGTGAATTTGACCGCTTTGCTGGTAGTATTGAAGATGCCACGCTGATTACAGCGGCGATGGTGATGGTCGCTGAAAGCATGGGTCTTGGTAGCGTTGTACTTGGATCAATTAACAACGACACGCAGGCGGTGATTGACGCACTGCACTTGCCGGACTTGACGTTACCCGTCTTTGGGTTGCAGTTAGGGCACCCAGCGGATGTTCCTGAAAAGAAACCTCGATTAGGGTTGCCCGCTGTGTTGTTTCAAGATACCTATGCTGAGCCTGCGAGTTATCAGGCGGAGTTGGACCGGTTTGATGGCGTTTTGAATCAGTATTATCAACATCGGAGTAGTCACGCCTGTACGGAACACTTAGCGCACATGACGCAGGAAGCGACCCACTCAGCGGCCAAACGGCGAGAGTTTTTGACAATCGCTAGGCAGCAGGGCTTTTTGCCGGAATTAGACCAATAATCGTTACCATAACACTAATAATTAGAATGGCTGAACGAAAAATAACCGTTAATGTAACGCTCCCATGTCGCTATTAGCTGACATGGGAGATTTTTTGGTACCTGGGAGGACGAATCTTAACATTAAAATAAGATTAAATATTGTTATTTTTACTAATTATAATATAATTAATTCTGAGACGATGTTTACTAAGCAGGCCCGGGCTGCGTTGCAGATTCGAGTGAAAGCTGAGTCGATCCTTATTCTGATGTGTGATAGTAACATTGTTGCAAGGCTTGAAAGGGGCGGATAATGTGATCAATGCCAACTTCAGAAAACTCGTCTTAGGGCGAGCAGTGGGTAACGCTGGTGACAGCATCTACATGATTGCCATGAACTGGTTCATTCTCCAATTGACCAACAGTGCGTTGTGGATCGGCATCATGAATGTGGCTATTGTTTTACCGGGCGTGTTGTTGTTTCTGTTTGGTGACAGTATCGACCGACATTCTAAACGCCGATTATTAGTCGCGGTTGAATTTTCACAGTTAGTGATCGTGGTCATGCTAATTGGATTAGTTGCGTTACATATTAAGTTGCCAGGTATCTATGTCGGGCTGGTATTCGTCGCGGCCCTTTTTGGATCACTAGCTTATCCGATTCAAGATACATTAGTACCGCTGCTCGTTGAGCCAGACCAGCTAGTTCAAGCACAAGCGGACATGTCAATTGCCTACAAGGGAACGGATTACGTGTTCAACGCGCTGTCTGGATTTTTGATCAGCCTCTGCTCAGTGCTCGGTGTTTTAATCATGGATGCAGCCACGTTTGTCGTTACCGTTGCCACTTTTAGGCGGATCAAACTCGCTGAACCCCGTCAGCAACACACGCGGGAAAAGTCCTTGTATCTCAACCAGATTTTGGTTGGTTTCAAAATTATCAGCACTGATCCGCTGCTGCGTTTATTGACGTTTGCGAGCGTCGTCATGAATTTCTTCTTTGGCGGTTTGAATACGTACGTCGTTTTATTTGGGCGGCATTTCGGTGACTCGATCTACTACGGTATTTTGGAGTCGATGTCAGCCGTTGGAATATTATTAGGGATGACGGTAGTCTACTGACAGTTAAAAAAGTTGACCGTTCGGCAGTCTTACCTCATCGGCAACTTTGGGCGCGCGTTATTCATGATCTTGACAGTAGTGTCGTACAACCAGTTCTGGCTGTTTGCCATCATTTACTTACTGAGCTTTGTCTTTCAAGGACTGACGCAAGTATTTGAGACACCGATGATTCAAGCGATGGTCGGTTCAGACCAACTCGGGAAGGTAATGACCTGCTTTTATACGCTGGTTTCCGTGACCTTACCGCTGGGTTCGCTAGCGTTTTCTTTCCTAGCTGACCGCTTTGATTTACGGCTATTCTTATTACTATTTGCCCTCTTTTATGCCGGCATATTCCTGCTATTTCTAGCCAGTCACGCCTTCAAAAAAGTAGACGAACTACAATTATCATAAACCCCACGCGATATTCATTAATCTGTCATCAATCATGATTAAAACGTGCCAAGTTTTTAAGTTCAAAAGCAACCAGCTTAGACCCGCTGGAAAAAGTTCAGGTTAGCGTAAACTTGCTTAGTTAGTGTGTCCTATGCCGACTTCCAGGCATTTCTGCCAATTGCCGGAACGTGGTGGGCACAGATTTAAGCCGAAGCCCACGTCTTAAATACTGGCCTTTCACTAACCAAGCACAAGACGCTTGCTAAGTGAAATTTCACCACTGGGCATTGTCAGAAACGCCTTCCAGTCGGGACAGTGTTCGAATGGCAGACGGAGATGTACCCAACTTTTATTGGACTCATCATTGTTCTTCATAAACAGTAATTTTGTCGAGCAACTGTCAGGCAGAAAATGACATTGTGATAGCTTACTATTTCGGAATCACCATAGTAGTAATCGAACGTTTCAACAAAGTGGTTAGGGTAACCCTAACGTCTCGTTTAAAGTTCCTGTATCAAAATAGTCAACGATAAATTGTGCTAAGTTAAGTGGCCGTTCATCAGCCATTCGAGCGGCTTCCCGAAACGTGTTCGGTGCCACTAAAGCCTGTGCTTGCTACGCCAACGGACTAATGCCAAAACCGCATTAATCCGTTGGCTAGGCAATGCTCGGCTTCAACTCGTGGCCCCGCACACTCTTGAGACTGGAGGGACTGGGTGACAATGCTCAGTAGCCAAATTATTCTTAGTCGGAAGTGATTTCCTTCCGGCTTAGAATAAGACTCGTATTTGAGATGACGCGGGTTGGGCGTTAGCTCAAATCGATGTCGGCTTACGTTACAGCAATTGTCACCCAGCCCCGGAGGTCGGAATAGGACGATCATTGCTGACGAACAGAAATCCACCTAATCGGCACGTTTTAATCATGAAAAGCAACAAACACAGTGCGGATTATCGGATAGATAAGAATGGCAGTGATGGATTCAAGGAAAATAGTGCTGAACTAAAAACGTCGTGACTGACTTCAGTCGCGGCGTTTTTGACTAGAAATTTAGTTTAGTTGGTACTTGATTGGGCGTCGATTGGGGTGTGCTTGAATAGTTGGGCTGCTTTGACGGCGGCTTGCCAGCCTTGGTAAAGGTTCGCACGTTGGGGCGCGGCCATTCGGGGTTGGAAGACATTGCCGGTTTGGTGGATTGATTTGAGTTCGTCCAAATCTTGCCAGTATCCCACGGCTAGGCCGGCTAAGAATGCAGCACCGAGTGCGGTCGTTTCGAGGTCAGCGGCCCGGATGATCTTGACGTTTGAGATGTCGGCTTGAAATTGCATCAGCCAGTTGTTGCGGGCTGCCCCGCCGTCGACCATGAGTGTGGGCATGGTGATGTTGGCGTCGTTTTTCATCGTATCAATGACGTCGCGGGACTGGTAGGCCAGTGACTGTAGTGTGGCTTTAACAAAATCAGCCCGGGTGGTCCCGCGGGTTAAGCCAAAGACGGCTCCACGGGTCTCGGAATCCCAGTAAGGTGCGCCCAATCCGGTAAAGGCGGGAACTACGTAAACTTCGTTGTGATTATGGGACTGTTGAGCAAGACTTTCGGATTCTGGTGCTGATTCGATCAGTTGCATGCCATCGCGTAACCATTGCAGGGCCGAACCCGCTACGAAGATGGAGCCTTCAAGCGCGTAATTGATGTTGCCATCAAGCCCGTAAGCGATGGTCGTTAAAAGGTTGTGGTCGGATAATTGCGGTTGCTCGCCCAGATTCATGACGGTAAAGGCACCGGTTCCATAAGTATTTTTGACCATGCCAGGTTCAAAGGCCATCTGACCAAATAGTGCGGCTTGTTGGTCGGCGGCCATCCCGCTGATTGGAATTTGGCTACCATAAAGCAAGTAGTCCTTAGTCGTGCCATAGATCTCAGAGTTGGACCGTACTTCTGGGAGCATCGCAGCAGGAATGTTCAGTAGGTTCAGAATCGTTTGGTCCCATTGTAAGTCGTGAATGTTGAATAACATGGTGCGACTGGCGTTGGTGTAGTCGGTGACGTGGGTCTCGCCACCAGTCAATTTCCAGACGAGCCAAGTATCAATAGTCCCGAAAAGAAGTTCGCCGCGTTCCGCGCGCTTTTGGGCACCATCAACGTGGTCTAAGATCCAGCGAATTTTCGTTGCTGAGAAGTAGGCGTCGGTCACTAGGCCGGTGTGCCGGTGAATCAGATCGCCCATACCATCAGCGATGAGTTGCTCAGCTAACGGTGCAGTTTGCCGGGACTGCCAAACAATGGCGTTATAAATGGGTAGACCGGTTTGCTTGTCCCAGACAACGGTAGTCTCACGTTGATTGGTGATCCCGATGGCTTCGATTTGATTAGGTTTAATATTAGCGTCAATTAAGACGTTAGCGATCGTTGAGGAAACCGCGTTCCAGATTTCAGTAGCGTCGTGTTCGACCCACCCCGGTTGCGGAAAGTATTGTGGAAACTCCTTTTGGGCGTCGGCAACTTTTTGACCGGCGTGATTAAAAATAATGGTGCGGGTACTCGTGGTCCCCTCGTCAATGGCCATGATATATTTGGCTGACATAACTTGTTCCTCCGAAGATTGTAATCAATAACATCATCTTTGATGCTAGCATGGATAGTTGGACTTGTGAATAAATATAAAAAACTTAATATATAAACTGGCATCCCATGAAGTATCGAGAATTAATCATCGTACCCATACCAATTCGCTGAAATAAGGAAAGGGTTACCATGCTTGTTTTGATAATATTACTTTTGTACAACGGTTAGTAACGGCGTTGAACTAAGATTAATGAATATTTGAAATGTAGACCAATCGGCATATAATGGGGACTCAAATCGGTGTGAAATGGAGGATTCCTAGTATGCAAAAACGACGCTTTTTTCTTAAAGGCTCTGCTGCCGAGGTTGCTTGGCTCAATCGGCAGGCGGCGTGGGGCTATCAATTGACGGCGATTCACGGTCTGAGTTATCAGTTTAAAGAAGTCCCACAAGCACGCCAGCTGATTGCCGAATACATGCCACAGACGACGTTACAAGTTATGACGACGGTCTTCCAACCACTTACTAGTTATACGTTTCATGATGATATGGCGGTGGTTTATTCAACTGTGGCCCCTAAACAACGAGTGGTCAACAATGATCAACAATACCGCTTAGCAGTGTATCGACATGCTCGCGATGTCGCCTTGAACTGGCTCAATGGCTGGGTATTGGTAGTCTGGCTCATGATGAGTGCGACGATTGTGATTAGCTCGCAATTGCAAGCAACGCCACTATTAACCCGGTTGTTATTACTTGGGTTGGCACTTGGTGCGGGGGTGATGGTGGCAGGTATTATCGTTGGTGTTCGGACAGCGATTCGTTGTCACCGGGAAGTGTGTCGCTTGATCCGTATCACAGGAGACGATCACGAGACGTGGAAGCCGACTTTTCACGTGTTGTTTAAGCATCAACACGCCGCTCCCGATACGACTTGCTGGGATGATTTAGGTAGCTGGCAACTGGCACTGCATAATCAGCGTGGGGATTACTACTTTGAGTTAAAAACGACATTGAGTGAATTAGAAATCACTAATACACTGGCACAACGCTTTTCAAAACAGGACTTTTCCGTGGTATCGTGGTTAGGTTTGTACGTTGTTTGAGGTGGATATCATATTAATTATGTGAATTTAGTGTGACTTTTTTTTAAAAGGACTTGTTTTTTATCATAAAAGCGTGTATAAATACAGACATAATCATTGCCCGGTAGTTCAGCGGTAGAATAATTGACTGTTAATCAAGAGGTCGCTGGTTCGATCCCAGCCCGGGCAGTTGGTCATGTTTAGTTAAGTAGCGGTATCTCGTGAGGTACCGCTTTTGTCGGCACAAGTACAGAATAGCGCTGGCATTTGATGGGTAATTGGCTGGCAGAACTTTAGAAATAATTAACTAAAAAAGTTCTGACAAACCTTGACTATTCTTGACTAAAACCGTATACTTACTATATTAAAGTAAGTGGTGTAAAGTCACTTGCTGAAACTTAGGAGGAATTCATCGTGACAGTAAACTTATATTATTCAACGTCCAGCAAGTCTAGTCGTAGTGCACGAGCATGGTTAGTTGAGAATAACATTCCATTTAATGAACGCGACATTATTGCTAATCCTCTGGATCGCGATGAATTGAAACAAATCCTCCGGCTCACTGAAAATGGCTTCGAGGACATCGTTTCAACGCGTTCTAAGGCTTTCAAAGCATTACACATTGATTTGTCGGACTTAGGCTTCAATCAGTTATTGGACCTATTAGTTGAAAAACCACAATTACTCAAGCGGCCAATCATTTATGATGGTCGGCGGTTACAAATCGGTTATAACGAAGAGGACATTCGGGCATTTTTGCCACGTTCGGTACGTAAGTCTGAATTACGTGAAATTCAACAAAAACTTTATGACGATGATCAACAAGCAGTTGGTTAATCGGATTTAGCGTTTGAGACGAAAGCGGCCCATCAAGAATTGTGTTGATATTCTTGATGGGGCGTTTTTTTGTCGAAAGAACAATATCAGCCAGCCACCAGGGCGCGTTAGGTTGCGTGTCTTCTTAACAGCGTATCGCAGTGTAGGGCGTTATTTTACTTGCCGATTACCGCCCGTTACCTTTGCTGAGTAAGCAGATTCCTTGGTATAATCAGTTGGTTTGTGTACAATGTAAAAAGGCTTAAAGGAAACGGAGATTTTAACATAATGAGTGAACAAGACCAGGCTGCCTGGGCGATCCAGGCACTCGCCGCTTTGAAGACGGCTGATAATCAAGTTGTTGTGGAGAGTATCATTAAGGTCATCGATGACCAACAGGCTGAGATTGAGAGTCTACGGGGTTCAATGGAAGGCCAATTATGGAGTCCAACTAGCTGGCATCAAGATCAGCAAGCGCAACGTGCCGCGCATGAGGACAAGTCCACAACTAACCATTAAAATTGAGAAGACGCCACAAAAGACGGTTGTTAGACTATTATTGGTCTAACAACCGTCTTTTTGTCACTGCGTTTGTGAATTTAAGTTGAGCGCCATGCCGTGATTTACGGCGCAGTCGAGCATTAAGCAGCCAGCAAGGGGGTGCAAGCTTCAGGATACAGTTGTGATCAGTAATCCGTGACGCTTGTCTTGCGGTGCTGGGCCACAAATTGGAAGGTAGCTGCCACGAGTCCGCCAATCAGGATACCCGTTGCGTTGGCAATGACGTCGTTGATATCGCTACTGCGATTGATCAGCCAATGTTGTGACATGAAATATTGCAGACTTTCAATGCTGGCACCCACTAACAAGCCCGTTAATCCGAGGCCCAATAGTGGGTAGTGATGAAAGTGGCGTTTAATTCCCCAGCCTAAGGGAATCGTCAGAATGATATTTTCGATAAAGCCCAGCCCGTGAAGATACAACCGTGATAGGTTCACTTGGCCGACACCAGCTGGCATCACGTAGATGGCAGTTCCGTCGAATGACAGCGGGGTAAACAAAATCACACTAAGGCCAAATAAGTAACCTAAGCCGAGTAGCTGCCGCGTCCGGGCTTGTGGCTGGCGAACGTGGACAAGAATCACCAAACAACTTAGTGTTGCAACTATTAAAATAATTCTGAACGGTTCCCAACGCATGCACACCACTCCTCGGTTTGGATTAACTGTATCTTACCGTAAACTCAGTGGTCAGAAGTAAAGAAGACGTGAAGCTTAATGAAGCCTTTAACGGCTTAACCAAATCCCAAGTAAATCAGTGGTTAGATGACCGTGATTGATGTTGGTCGTCAGCCATATTCGCAATTGGTTTCGTAGTCAGCGCTAAAGCAGCTACAATCATAATGATAATTAGACTGAACCAGAGTGCGATCTGGGTGCCGAGGGTGGTTTGCATCGTACTCGAAGCACTCGGTGCCATGCGGGTGCCCAATGTAATCAAGACGGCCATAATGGCGGTACCGAGCGAACCAGAATACTGTTGTAGGGTGTTGAAAAGCGCGTTGCCATCGCCCATTAGTTGGGGCGGCAATTGTTGTAAACCATACGTCAGGGCATTGTTAAATAAGCAACTGAACCCAATTTGAAAGCCAACAAATAAGCCAATGATCAAGCCGACCGAGAGATGCTGGGCTAACCCTGCGAGACTTAGTGTTGCCAACAGTAAAAAGCCACTACCAATTTGGAATGGTCGCCGAATGCCGCGACGGTCCATCAATTTACCAGCCAAAGGTGATAGTATTGCTGAACATAAGCTTCCTGCTAATAGCATTAAGCCCGACACTAACGCATTTTTACCCAAAGCGAGTTGTGCAAAATTAGGGAGCAGAAAGGTCAGTCCAATCTGAATGAATTGAATGAAGAAGTAAATGAGAAGCGCCCGGGTAAAGTCACCCTGTTGGAAGACGGCCAGGTTGATTAGTGGGTGCGTGGTTCGGGTTGCCGAACGGGTAAAAGTCAGTACGGCGAGTACCGCTAATAACAGTGGTAACCAGACGAATACTAAGCTTAAGCCATGTGTACTAAGGTTATTGACGCTAAAAATCAGCAGGATGAGTGCCGCGACGACTAGCCCGAATTGGCATAAGGGGAACGGACGTGACCGTGGTGCCTGCGTTTGGCGAATAGTTTTGGCCGTTATCAGCCAAGCAATCAGACCAAACGGTAGGGTAATGCCGAAAATTAAGCGCCAGGATAATAGTTGTGTCACTAAGCCGCCATATGTTGGTCCGAGTGAAGGGGCCAATGCGATCAACATTCCAGCGGTCCCCGTAAAACGACCCTGAGCAGTGAAAGGGACCAGGGTCATGATTTGCGCAAATACTAATGGTAATGCCAATCCAGTTCCGATGGCTTGAATGATTCGACCGAATAGTAGTAACCAGAGCTGTGGCGCGACTGTACATAATAAACCGCCAAGAACGAAACCAGCCCCGCCAACGTTAATAATTGTCCGCCAACGGAAGCGTTGTTGAATAAACGCCGTAATAACCATGGTAGCGGCTACGGCGAGTAAATAGGCAGTGGTGACCCATTGAACCGTTGCTAGAGTGGTGTGGAATTGGTGCATCAAGGTCGGAAAGGTAACGTTCATTGATGTTTCAACTAAAATACCGCAAAAAGCCAGACTGGCGGTGCCAAAAATTGCAACCTTCGTTTGGGTTGGGATGACAGGTGTTGTTGTAGACAAAATAAAACCTCCATTGATCAAGGCCAGCTCGTTTCGTATGTGAAACGACGCTTTTCTTGACCAACGGAGATTCCGTTGTAAAGATATACAAGCATCAAAGACGACCTTGATGAATTTATTAATGTTTTAATCCTAGCATACTACTGATAAAAATGTCAGTCCGATTTTTTTATTCGCTGACTTTAGCGCTTTGTTCAGCTAAAGCAGTCAGGTGCTCGAATAGGATGCCTTCACGCAGTCCATTTTGAGAGAAAATCATCCGGTCAGAATCTAAAAAGCGCATCAGACTAATGGCAGGAATCATCCCACCAACAATAATATCAGCCCGGTCCTTTGCTAATCCAGGAATAGCCGCGCGACCAGCTGCATCCTGGCTAATGACAGTATTGAATGTGTCATAGATGGCGTTGTCACGTAGCCGATAACCGTGAATATCTTCAAAGTTGAGGATATTGCATTTGCGCCGGTTAATTTTGGCTAACGTTCGGTTGCTACCACCCAAACAGACGAGTGGTAAGTTGAGACCGTTTCGCAACCACCAGACGCTATTAAAAATTTTATCAACGAAAGTCATCGTTTTAAATAATTGACTAGCGGTAACTTGGTCGTTGAGGCCGAACTTTTCGGATAAACTGACCGCGCCGATTGGCAGACTGATTAGGTCCTTGGCTTGGCCGTTTACGATAAGGACGAGTTCGCAGCTACCGCCACCAGTATCGACCATGACGCAGTTAGTCGTTGGAAGCGTATTGACTACCCCTAAGTAATCGTAATAGGCCTCGGTTGTTCCAGGAATCACTTCGATATCTAGGCCAACATCATTTTTAACGCGTTTGAGAAATTTCTTTTGGTTGCTGGCCTTTCGCGTTGCGGCGGTCGCCACGGCCTTGATAGTTAAGTTAGGTAAGTCTTTGTAGACGGCAGCAAATGACTTTAGCGCTGCAATCGTGCGGTCAATGGCCTCGGCTTGAAGGGTCGGCGTATCCGTGGCGTTTTCATTCTCGGATAAACGCACCATTTCCTTGAGTCGGTGAGTGACCGCATAACTACCGTCTTCCTGAATCTGTGTAATTGTCATTCGACATGAATTGGAACCTAAGTCAATGACCGCAAAGTTTTCCATCGCTAATCATCCTCTCTATCAAGATCTGAAGCATCCGGCTCATTCTTGGGACTCATCATCGGAATGAACTGGTGCGCGTTGCTAGTGGGCGTAGTATCGCCGTGATCAGCCTTGACTGCTTGCTCGGCTTCGCGAATGAATTCGGCCTGGGAGTCCAAAACCTCTAAGCCGCGCCCATCCACACGGGCGTACGTATTATCTGGTTGCAAAATGCGCGTTTTGACCGTGTCAGCCCACATTGTTTCAAAAATTGTCATCGCACGGTGACTGATTTCAGGTTGGAGTAGTGGGAACAATAATTCGACCCGGCGATTTAGGTTACGGGTCATCATATCCGCACTGGATAAGTAAATTTGTGGTTCACCGTCGTTGCTAAAGTAGTATATACGACTGTGCTCCAGAAGGCGACCAATGATCGAGTGGACCTCGATGTTATCCGAGATACCTTTGATGCCTGTTCGTAAACAACAAATTCCCCGAATGATCAGTTGGATCTTAACACCGGCGTGAGAAGCTTCGTAGAGTTTACTAATAATCTGCGGATCGGATAATGAGTTCATCTTCATTTTGACAACTGCGGGCTGACCAGCTTTGGCAATGGCAATCTCATCGTCTAGCTTTTCGTTGATAAAGTCGCGGATGCCATCTGGTGAGATGTGCAATTTGTGGAAATACGGTGGTTCAGAATAGCCAGATAACATGTTAAAGATGTTGGAAGCATCGATTCCCATGTCTGTATCAGCGGTGAAGAGCCCCATGTCCGTGTAGAAATGGGCGGTGACATCGTTATAATTCCCAGTTCCCATGTGCATGTAGCGCTTGATACCTTCGTTTTCTCGCCGAACAACGAGGGCAAGCTTACAGTGTGTCTTAAGCCCGATCAGACCGTAGATCACGTGACAACCCATTTCTTCAAGCTTTTTCGCCCAGTGAACGTTATTTTCTTCATCAAAACGGGCCTTAACTTCAACGAGAACGGTTACTTGTTTGCCGTTTTGGGCAGCCTGCCCGAGATACTTGATAATCGGTGAATCAGCTGATACGCGATACAGCGTCATCTTAATGGCTAACACGTCCTCATCTTCTGCAGCTTCATGGATAAAGTCCACAACGGGTTTGAAATCATCGTACGGATATTGCATTAAAATGTCGTGATCCTTGATAAGATCAAAGATGGATCGTTCGCGGTACTTCGCGGGATAGTAGGCGTGGTATTTTGGATAATTCAAGTCTTCGTGGCCCTGCACAGCTTTCACCAGCTTGGATAAGAAGGTCAAGTTGAGGGGACCGTTGATGACGTATAACGCACTTTCGTTAATCCCAAGGGCTTTAGCGAGTCGCGTACGTTGATGTTTGCTCATACTCTTTTCGACTTCTAAGCGCATGACCTTACCGCGTTCACGCATCTTTAATTGTTTTTGAACTTCCTTTAATAAGTCCGAGGTATCCTCTTCGGCGACATCTAAGTCCAAATCCCGCATGACGCGGTAACAGCTCGTTTCCTTGACCGTGTAGTTGATAAATAGTGAGCCGACAAAGGCTTTGATAATTTCCTCAATCAGAATAAACTGGTTCGGTGCGCCTGGCAAAACGACCACGCGAGGAAAGACGTCCGGCACTTGAACGGTGGCAAACTTGCGGTCCTTCTTATCCCCATTTTTATAAATCCGTAAGGCGATGTTGAGTGTATTATTCCCAATGAACGGGAATGGGCGTGAAGAGTCGTCTGCCATCGGTGTTAAAGCCGGGTACAGCTCATCATCAAAGTAGTTCTTAACAAAGGCGTGTTGTTCCTCGTTTAGATCAGCCATCGACAAGAGATGAATCGCGTGCTGTTCCAGCAATGGCAAAAGCGAGCGGTTTAATGTATTGTATTGACGCTTGACCATCTCGTGGGCTTTATCACTGATTGCACTGACTTGATCAGCAGCGGTCAGTCCCGCGGGATCCGGTTTAGTGTAATTGACTGACATCAATTTACGTAATGATGCGACCCGGACCGTGAAGAATTCGTCAAGATTACTCTGTGTGATCCCGAGAAAACGGACACGTTCTAGCAAGGGGTTATCCTTATCACGTGCTTCATCAAGGACACGATAGTTAAAATCAAGCCAGCTGAGTTCACGGTTTGTATAATAACTTTCTTTATAATAATTCATTTAACGTACCCCCCGTAGTTTAATCACTGGTGTTAAACCAAAGACTTCTTTAAAGAATTCCGCTTTTTGTGCGAATACCCAATTTTCTAAGAAGAGGTCATCATGAGCAAAGCAAGTAATGATGACCCGTGGATTGCGAATTGAAACGGAAATTTTATCAATTTTTTGTTTGCGACCGTCATCCAAAGCGTCCGCAATTCTCAAGATGGCGGATAGTTTGGAGACTAATAAGCGTTGTTCGACTTGTAAGTGTCCAAAATGGCGAATGTCTTTTGATGGTGTTTGCGCGCTATGGTAGCGTGAAATCAGGGCGACCATTCGTTTTTCGGTATCGGTTAATCCCATGAGTTCAGTGGCCTGCAAGATATAGTCCGAATGTAAGTAATGTTGGTGTGGATCGATATAACTCCCAACGTCGTGCACGATAGCCGCTACTTGTAAGAGTAGCCGCTCCCGTTTACCTAAGTGGTGTAGCGGTTTGAGCTGGTCGAATAGGTGCAATGAGAATTTGGTAACCAAATCGCGATGTTTGGGTTCAACGTTGTACCGGTCCGCAATGTTCTTAGCTGCTGTTACGATTTGATCATTAAAGTTATATTTCTTATAGCCCAACTTAATGGCTTCTTGAATAATTAACCCATCCAGCACGGTCACGTTGCCAAGCCAGATTTTCTCAGCATTAGTGAGTTGTAGTAACTCGTTAATAAGTAGTAATTCGGGCACGATTAGGCGCACGTCTTCTTCATCAACTTCGTATTTATCCATTAAATACTGGTCAGAAGCGTTCAACACGTCCTCATATAAAGCTTGAAAATCTGCTTTGCTGAGTTCCTCCACGCCAGCTTTTGATTGTTGTTGGCGAAAGAGGGTGGCAAACGGCGCGACGCCGAGCATGACGACGTTACTAGGTTGATCTCTTCGCCCGGGCAAGAAGCGGCCAAAGTCAACGATTTGACTCGAAATATAATCATCCAAAACTTCGACATAGTTAGGCACGCTCGATTGCAAGTCTTCAAGAACTTCCGCGATTCGAACTGGTCCTAAACGGAGACTACGGGAGAAGACAAAGTTACTCTGATCGTAGTGCGAAATACCGACACTACCAGAGTTGATTCCTAATAAGTAGGTCGGCTTCGTGATCATTTGCTTGAATCGTGGAAAGTGTACCGCAACTGCGACTGAACGCAGGTAGGTTTCCTGACTACTAGATAACCAGTCGATCTTGAGCCCAGTCCGGACAAGTAATTGGTCTTGAATATAGTCGGCATTGTTAGCGGATGACAAGGACCACGACCCCCATAAATGGTAGTCCTTAACGCCGTAATCGTTCATGATCTGAACAAAACCACTCAGTGCCTGTGCGGCTTGTTCCACTGAATCATAATCGATCGTATGCTGATCATAAATATCCTCACCAAGTGAAACGTCGGAACGAACTCGTTCTACTTGGCGTAATGTGCGTAAATTGACAATCGACAATTCAATACTCTGAACGTTAATCATCATAATTCCAAATAATTTTGCTGCCATGGCGATCCCCCATTTTTATGATTTCCTGACCCCCAATAAGGTTAAAGTCATGTATTTAATTTAAGTTTAACACAGGTTGGGGTTAGTTAAATTAGTATTTTAGTAGTGAAACAGTTAGCGATTACTTTTAGTTTTTATACGAAAGTTAAGCGTAATTAAGGCCATCATTAACTTTGTATGAATCTTACTAGTTAGGTGGTTGATGTGATGATTACCCCGGTTTCAGCGGTAGCGAACGCTAACCTAACTTGGCACGTTTGATCCAAGATACCAAAAAGGCGTGGCTCAGCCGTAACGAGTATGCCTGAACCACGCTAGTTGATATTATAAGATTTCGTGATTATCGATAATTAGTTTGTTCAGATGTTTTTCAACTCGTTTATCAGCTGGTGGCAGCTGCATGTAATCACCATACATCCGGGTCAAAATGGTGTCATACGCACTGGGAATCTTCACTTGGATATCTTCGAATGGAACGGTCGTTAGCTCGGTCAATTCCTGATAGGTCATAATTTCCTTTTCGTAATCGTATTGAGACGCCAGATTTTTGTAAGTTCGGGAGTCTGACTGCTCGTACAGGCGCATGTATTCCTCACGTTCCAGCTTATAGCGATTGACTTCAGCTAATTGCTGAGGTGTGTGTTTCGTAATCAAGTTACGCAGTGGTGTTTTGACAAAGCGGTAATTCAATTTGAGCAGGATCGCAGCGTCTGCTAATTTGTAATGTAACATCTGTGAACGACGTAAGGCTTCGTCATCTGGAATCTTATCAAACGGAAAGATGTCAACGAACACGCCTTTAAACGCATTATTGACGTTGTTGCGTTCTTCAATGTAAGTATTTACGTCTAATAGCTTCATATAACTGAGTGCATAGTCCGGATCTGAGGCACCGGTTTGTAGGAAAAATTTGTTTGGATCAAGATGGTGGTTGGCGACGGCGATAAAGCGCTGGTAGTCATGACGGCGCATTCCAATGTCGATGTCATCGTCCCACGGAATAAATCCGTGATGACGAATAGCACCGAGTAAAGAACCACCGATCAAAAAGTAATCGATATTTTCAGCCTCACAGATTGCGATGACGGTACGCATCAAGCGCAATTCAACTTGATGTAAGGGTGTCAGGGGCATGGTCTCGTCTCCTTTTTACGTAAGCGTTTCAACTACTTTCATCATACACTTTGTTGCACAAAATTGTTAGGGAGGATGCTTAACGTTGGAATTTACGGGTAATTTCATGCAAAACAGTTAAAGGCGTGTTATATTTGGTCAAAAGTTAATGAAGTGATGGTGATCGCGATGAACAGTGACGAATTAAGCAAACTTCTCAATGATTATTTTGAAGCATATCAAAATACAACCAAAATTATGATGGACTTAGTGGCTTGGCCTTTAAGTCAAAATAAACTGTCATTTGAACAATTTTTAATATTGCGGCGCATTGCCACGACTGATGAAGTGACACTCAATGATATTGCAATTCAGCGACAAGTAACGCGAAGCGCGATTTCACGGCAAGTCAAATCATTGTTAATGCAACACTATGTTTTTCAGGTGCCAGATCCGCGTGATCGGCGGCGGCTCTACTTACATTTAACAGAACGGGGACAACAAGTCGAACGGATTGTCGACCAAGCCATTACCCAGCACTTTGATCACTGGGTCAACCAGTTGGGCGCACCACAGATTGATCAAGTGCTCAAGATGATGGGGACCTTTAGCCAGCAGGTCACGGACCTCGGTGAGCCACAGTCACACCCCGTTCTACACTAGGATGTACATGGGACTAACCACTAAATTAGTATTGATGAGCAACTATTTTGGTCGCTAGTCAAAAACAGACTTCTTAGGAATTGTCACAATTCTTAAGAAGTCTGTTTTGTTACGAATACCCATTGAATAAAAACACTTGTACTAAAGTAGGGTCGTTTCATAGAAAGTAAGCACTCAAATGGGCGTACTTGCTTCACTGTGATACGTGTAGCGCTCAATGCTTGAAGAAGTTATGGTAAACCCCTTCGCAAGCTTCAAGAAACATCCCAATAGCCATTAAGTACATGGCTAACATGTTCTGCATTGTGAAGACCAAGTAGAGTAGGACGGCGTAGAGGATTAAAAAGAAGATTGCCGTAATTTTGGAACCAGCCATTTAAATCACACCTTTGTATGGAGAATCGTGACGCGTTGTTTGCCTGAGGGTCGTGAGGACCAAGAGCGGTTTTAAGGCAATGAACACGCTTTATCAATTTCATTCTACCGCAGGCTCATTAAAATTGAAAATCGCAATTAAATAGATTCAAAATTATTTAGCGTTCGGTTATTGCTTTTAAATAAACAAAATGATACGATTAAATACGTTAAAAGAACGCTAAAACACGAACGTTTACAATTGTGCAATTGTAATTTAGGCGAATATTTGGAGGGAATCATGAATAAAATTGCGGCATATTTTAATTTTTCAGAATTGAAAACGTCAATGCGAACCGAAGTGCTGGCTGGCTTGACCACGTTTGTTTCGATGGCATACATCCTATTTGTTAATCCGAGCGTCCTCGGGGCTTCGGGGATGGATAAGGGCGCCGTCTTCACCGCGACGGCCTTAGCGTCAGCGTTAGGCTGTTTATTGATGGGGTTAGTTGCTAAGTACCCGATAGCAATT
Organism: Lactiplantibacillus plantarum; assembly: GCF_014131735.1. Taxonomy (NCBI): domain Bacteria; kingdom Bacillati; phylum Bacillota; class Bacilli; order Lactobacillales; family Lactobacillaceae; genus Lactiplantibacillus; species Lactiplantibacillus plantarum. Next base: position 2,526,251 of record NZ_CP039121.1, on the reverse strand, counting down.
GCACCAGGATTAGGCGTTAACGCGTTCTTTACTTATTCCGTAGTTATCGGAATGGGCATTAAATGGCAAACTGCTCTGGCTGGGGTGTTCGTTGCAGCCGTGATTTTTATCTTGATTACGATTTTTAAGCTCCGGGAAATGATTATTGATGCGATTCCGCGGGATATGAAGTTAGCAATTTCGGCGGGGATCGGGTTCTTCATTGCTTTTATTGGTCTTCATGGTGGTGGCTTAATTGTTGCCAACAAATCAACGGTTGTTGGTCTGGGATCATTGACAGTTGGAACGACCTGGTTAACTATTTTTGGATTGATCGTCACGTTGATTTTGATGAGTCGCAAAGTTCCCGGTGGGATTTTTATCGGGATGGTTTTAACCTCCATTTTAGGGCTAGCAACTGGCTTGATTAAGATGCCATCCACAATTGTTTCGGCAGCACCTTCGTTGAAACCAACGTTTGGTGTGGCGCTTGGTCATATTGGTGATATTAATTCGTTACAATTGATTATTGTTGTTTTGACGTTCTTATTAGTGACATTCTTCGATACGGCCGGAACGCTAGTTGGATTGGCAGAACAGGCTGGATTCATGAAAAATAATAAAATGCCGCGGGTTGGTAAAGCGTTGATGGCCGATTCAACTTCGATGTTAGTTGGGTCAGTGTTGGGAACCTCACCAACTTCAGCTTATGTTGAATCTTCGGCCGGAATTGCGGTCGGTGGTCGCTCTGGGATGAGTGCAGTTGTTACAGGTGCGCTATTCATTCTTGGATTATTTTTCTCACCGTTATTAAACGTCGTGACGGATCAAGTTACTGCACCTGCATTGATTATTGTGGGTGTGTTGATGGCAGAATCTTTAAAACAGATCAGTTGGGAACGGTTTGAAATTGCCGTACCCGCATTTCTAACTGTTATCGGGATGCCGTTGACTTATAGTATTTCTGATGGGATTGCTTTAGGCTTCATTGCATACGTCATTACGATGGTCGCAACTAAGCATGCCAAGGAAGTTCATCCATTAATGTACGTGCTGTTCTTCATCTTCATTATCTTCTTGTGGATATTAAATGTCTGACAGTTAAAGGTGGTCAGCTCGACGTTATTGGCTAGTTACAGATAATTTAAATGACTTAATTCTAAACGGACTACTGACGCACATGACGTTGGTAGTCTTTTTTTTGACGCGAAATAGGCTAAAACTTGATGAGCGTCAAGTTGGTTTGCTTTGGAGGTGACTATACTAGAGTCATTCAAGTGATAGAAGGGGGAGGTGAAGCAATCAGAAAGTTAGGATAAACATTGAAATGTAAGCGCCGTCATCAAAAACTATCTTGAAACTAGCTCATGAGCAGTCAATCGGCCGAGATTTGCTAAGCGGGGCAAGCGTAACGAGTGGGGATGTACCCGTACCAATTCGATTTAATAAGACAAATACACAATTAGTACGGTGGTTAAGGTGGTATACCGGTGTCGAAAATAATACAAAATATAAAAATACAAAAAAATACGTTTTTTTTTAAAAAATTAAAAACGCTCCAAAGCCCGTCGTTAACGCTTGTAAACCATAGAAAGTTTCGCAAAATTTCTAATGATAGATAAAATCTATCGATAAAAGCGTTTACATTTTAAAAAATCGTGATTACAATAAAGTCGTAAAGTTGATAATTAAAATATATCAGAGGAGGACATTACTAATGGCTAAAATTAGTGGTTCAGATGCCGTATTAAAAGTAATTCAGAAGTGGGGCGTAAAACATATTTATGGTTTGCCCGGTGGGTCGTTCGATTCAACGATGAACGCCATCTATAATCAACGGGAAACGTTGAAGTACATCCAAGTACGTCACGAAGAAGCTGGTGCGATTGCCGCTTCCGCTGATTATAAGCTAACTGGAAAGATCGGCGTCTGCTTTGGTTCCGCTGGCCCTGGTGCTGTCCACTTACTGAACGGATTGTACGATGCTAAGGAAGATGGTATTCCAATGTTAGCAATCGTTGCACAAGTTCCTACTAAGCGGATGAACATGGACTTCTTCCAAGCAATGAATGAAGAACCGATTTTTGACGATGTGGCTGTTTGGAATCGGACTGCGATGACTGCTGAGAGTTTACCGATGATGACTGATGAAGCCATTCGTCAAGCGTATGCCCACAATGGTGTAGCTGTCTTAACGATCCCTAAGGACTTTGGTTGGGCTGAAATTGAAGACAACTTTGAAACGAACGCTAGCGTGCACACTGTTAACTATCCTGCACCAACCGCTGAATCAGTTGCTGATGCGGTTAAATTAATCAAAGCTGCTAAGTCACCAATGATTTACTTTGGCGTTGGCGCTAAGGACGCGGCTGAAGAATTAAAAGCTGCTTCTGAAAAGTTTAAGATGCCACTTGTCTCTTCAGTATTAGCGAAGGGGATCATTGAAGACGATTATCCCGCTTACTTAGGTTCCACGGGACGAGTCGCACCTAAGCCGGGTGCCGAGATTGGCTTTAGTACGGATCTAATCCTCTGGGTCGGTAACAATGTCCCATTTAGTATCTTCTTATTTAATAAGAAGGCTAAGGTCATTCAAATCGATATTGATAGTGAAAAATTTGGTAAGCGCCACCATACGAACGTTGCTATTCAGGCGGATGCGAAAAAAGCTTTAGCGGCGATCAATGCAGCTGGTGAAGCGCGCGATGATTCAGCCTTTTATGACGCTGCGGTTGCTGATAAAAAGAACTGGGACAAATGGCAAGCCAGCTTCAACGATAGCACTGAATCACCAGTTCGCCCCGAACCAATCTTTGATGTCTTGAACCAAGAAGCTAGTGACAAAGCTGTTTGGGCTATCGATGTCGGCAATGTTAATATTAACTTTGAACGCTTGATCCGAATGCACGATGACCAGAAATGGGCAACTTCTGGGATTTATGCAACAATGGGCTTTGGGGTTCCTGCTGCACTGGCTGCTAAAGTCAACTACCCAGATCGGGACGTCTACAGTTTGAGCGGTGACGGCGCTTTCGCAATGCTGTCAGAAGAAATCTTGGCACAAGTTAAGTATAACTTGCACATTATCAACATTGTCTTCAGTAATGAGACCTTAGGCTTTATTGAAGCTGAACAGACTGATGATAGCCATCAACCACTCTCTGGTGTCGATTTGCCAGATACTGATTGGGCCAAGGTTGGCGAAGGCTATGGTGCCGTTGGTTATACCGTTCGGACCAAGGCTGAATTCAAGCAAGCCCTTGAAGACGCTAAGAAGACGGATAAGCCAGTTGTCATTGATGTGAAGTTAACGCATGCAATGCCATTTACAACGGAACATATGTATCTCGATGACGCATGGCAAGATAAAGACAAGATTGCTGAATTTGTCAAGAAGTATGATGCTCAAGCGTTGAAGCCGTTCAGCTACTTCTTAAAACAAGCTCAAACAAACTAATTTGGATAGATAATTAACGAAAGAGGACGCGATTATCGCGGCTCTTTTGGTACATAGTATTAAGTGTCGCTTGCCATTGTGGCGGTGACAACATACCAAGCTGTAGAGAACACTACGTGAACGTTCGGGAGGTCGCACAGATGCAAGTAATCAATTTAGATGCCCATCGATTAAAGATGCTGGCACCACAACCGCCACTGGTATTAGCTTTAGGTTTCTTTGATGGTGTGCATCAGGGCCACCAACGCGTGATTCAAACAGCGAAACGAATTGCGAAGCAGCGTGATTTACCACTCGCTGTGATGACGTTCAATCGACACGCGTCACAACTGTTTAAGTCCCAGACCACTTTTCGGTATCTGAATACCGTCGCGCAAAAAAGCCAACATATGGCGGCGCTACAGGTGGACCGACTATATATTACGGATTTTAACCACCAATTTGCTGGCTTGACACCGACTGCGTTTATTAAGGATTACCTTGTCGGGTTGAATGCGCAAGTCGTTGTGGCGGGGTTTGACTATACGTTCGGGCAGGGTGGCGCAAATGGGATGCGCGAACTCGCGGAATTGGGCGCCCCGTACTTTGAAACGGTCACGGTGGATCGCTTGGCTAATCAGCAGCTTAAAGTCAGTTCTACTCGGATCCGGGGGCTGATTGCTCGGGGGCAGATTGAACAAGCTAATGATTTATTGGGGTACACTTACGCGACACAGGCGACATTCGATCCGTTGACTAGAACGATCCAACTTGCAAATCGGCAACAGCAGTTACCAGCGGCCGGTGATTATCGTTGTTGGTTAGTTAGCGCTAATTATCGACAGGCAGTCATTCTGCGAGTCACCACGACATTAAAAATTATTTCGCCATACCAGTTGCCACCGGAAACCACGGTATTAGATGTGGACGTTCAGTGGCAGCAGCGTGCTTTGCAAGTGGTCAGTTCTGTCTCAGCCCAGCATCAACAATCACAATATAGTAAAGCTTAATGTAGACCACCCTGATCTGTTTGATGGGGTGGTTTTTGATTGTCGTTAAGTCGGTAAGTTATTCGTGCTAGACCGTTAGCGATATTTGATAAAACTGAGTATCGGGTGTGTGCTTGATCCTATTTTTCTAGTCCATAGATAGTTTCACATGAAATAATCGGATAAACACAAAATTGGCGCTGAATGGTGCCCCGTTTTGTGTACTTGTAATTTCACTTACGAAAAGTAAGCATATTAATTGCATTTATAATTGAAAGCGATTTATAATACGTTTGTTAAATGAATTGAACCAAGCAGACAAATTGGTTCTAAGTCGAAGGGATGAATAGTGATGACAAAGATGATTGCAGGACAAGCTTTAGTTAAGGTTTTAGAGGCGTGGGGTGTGGACCACATCTACGGGATTCCCGGCGGTTCAATCAATCATACCGTTGAAGGTTTGTACCTTGAAAAGGCCGATATTGATTATATTCAAGTACGGCATGAAGAAGTGGGGGCCTTAGCAGCCTCGGCAGATGCCAAGTTTACGGGCAAAATCGGCGTTTCATTTGGTTCTGCGGGTCCTGGTGCAACGCACTTATTCAACGGTTTGTATGATGCCAAGATGGATCACGTTCCTGTATTAGCACTTGTCGGACAGGTACCACAAGCGACGATGAACACGAATTACTTCCAAGAAATGGATGAGACCCCAATGTTTAGTGACGTGGCGGTATATAACCGCACTGTCACGACGGCCGGACAATTACCATATGTCATTAACCAAGCGATTCGTGAAGCATACCGGCAAAAGGGACCGGCAGTCGTTATCATTCCTGAAAATCTCTCAGCGGAAGAAATCGATTATCAGCCGGTATCGACGCCTAACACCGTTTCAGATACGTTTGAACAACGGGTCGATCCTCAGGCCATTACGGCAACGTTAAAGATGCTAAAAGCAGCTAAGCATCCATTAGTTTACGCTGGTCGGGGTCTTCTTGGTGCTAAGGCAGACCTGGTCAAGTTTAGTGAACAATTCAATATTCCAGTCATGAATACGGTCCCGGCGACGGGGGTTATTCCAACGAGCCACCCGAATGCAATTGGCACGTTTGGCCGGTTGGGTTCCAAATCGGGGTTCGAAGCACTCCAACACGCTGATTTGATTTTGTTCCTGGGATCTGAATTTCCATTTGCTAGTTTTTGGCCTAAGGGGATTAAGATTATTCAGGTCAACAATAACAGTTTTGATATCGGCAAGATGGTCCCAATCGATTACGCCGTCATCAGTGACGCCCAAGCTTATTTGCAAGCGATGATTGCAACTGGCGAAACGTTACCTGAAACAGCGTGGTTAACGACTAACCGGCAAAATAAACGTAATTGGGATAAGTGGCTCCAACAATTGGCTGCTGACGACCATGATGGACTAGCGCCGGAAGCGGTCATGCACAAAGTTGCTAGTATGGTCGGCCCTCGTGATACCTACGGGGTCGACACCGGTAACGTCTCCGAATGGGCTGTCCGGGGGCTCCCAATGGATCAGGAGCAACGCTTTGCCTTATCTGGCCTCTTCGCAACCATGGGATTTGGACTACCTGCTGGGATGGCTGGTGCCTTAAGTGTTCCAGACAGCCAAGCGTGGAGTTTCTCAGGCGATGGTGGCTTTGCGATGGTAGCGCCAGATATTATCACGGAAGCACGTTACGGCTTGCCCGTTATTAACGTGATTTTCAGTAATCAACGGTTTGGTTTCATCTATCGTGAGCAAGTTGATACGAAGCAACACTTGTATGGTGTTGATCTAACGGATGCCGACTGGGCCAAAGTTGCAGATGGCCTTGGTGGGATTGGTTTTACTGTTCAAAATAATCAAGAGGTCGAAACCGTCTTTGACCAAATCAAGGCGCTCCAAGCGAAGGGCAACAAGCGGCCAATCGTTGTGAACGCGGTCATCAAGAATGATGATCCAATTGGCACAGCTTACATGCCACTAGATCCTGAATTATATGGTCAAGCAGAAGTTGACGCTTATGCCAAAGCCAACCACATTGATATTAAGGAACAGCCATCATTAGGCGCCGTACTACGAGCACAGGGTGATCAGCTATAGTTAAAGCCTGAAGGGCTAGTTAGACCACTGGGCAAAGCTTCAGTTAACCTAATATTATTAAAAAGCCGCCAGTATCGGGTATGACCTGATACTGGCGGCTTCTTAATTGTTCAGTTAGGATTTATTTTTGATTAAAGCTGCCATCTTCCACGTCACGAATGAATTGTTTCAAATGGTCAAAGTAGACGGGGGCGTTGTCGATCATGTGGTGATGACCACCATTTGGCGTCGTTACTAAGCGTGAGTTAGGAATATCACGAGCCATGCGGCGGGCCGAAGCTAATGGCATTGTTTCGTGTTCACCGAAAGTTAACAGGGTCGGCACTTTAATGTTGTGAATCTGATCGCGAATATCCCATTCCTTTAACTTCCCAGTGATAACGAATTCATTATCCCCTTGAAAGGCGTTGTATACAGGAGTGGCAGTGGTGTTGATCAAATGGCGAATTGAAGTGGGTTGTTTGCGGTCAACATAGCCAGCGTTCAGAACGTCCACGTACTTCTGATATTGGGGATCATTCCAGTTGCCTTCCGCTTCCTTTTGCTTCATGTAAGCAACAGCGTCAGCCGGTAGGGCTTCTTCACGACACTTGTTAACGTTGACAACGTATTCCTCAATGTTATCGACCATACTTGAAATAATGGCGCCTTTTAAGTGTTGACCATACTTGAGCGCGTACATCATTGTGAGGGCACCGCCCCAAGACTGACCAATCAAGTAGAAGTTATCGAGTCCTAGTTTTTGTCGGACTTCTTCAACTTCATCTAAGAAGTAGTCGTAGGTGAGATATTTCTTAGCAATTTCAGGATCTGAGTAGTCGGGTTGATCCGAATACCAGGATCCTAATTGGTCGTACATTGAAACTTGGACGCCTAAATCTGCCAGTTCCTCACCAAAGTTTTCCCAATATTCGTGATTGCCACCAGGGCCACCGTGTAGACATAATAATTGAATGTCGCCTTTGCCCTGAGTATTCGTCCATAAATGGTAGCCATTATCCAGCGTGATGATTGTCGTTCCTTGTTTCAAATGATCACCTAATTTCTTCATATTTTAATTGTTATCTTACCACTGTTAACTAAGCAGGGTCAAAGAGACTAGGCAATCATAAAGAATTGCATTAAGTAGATAATTGGTAAGGTCGTGTTCACTAATTAACTGAATCAGTACGTTAACGTCATAGTAGCTGAGTATGGGAGGGGACTTCGGTCGAAACGATATAAAAATAATAATTAGAACGGGCCGTTTAGTTTGAATTTGGTTTATACTAGTTATTATGCTGGTCGGTACGACTGATAGACCAAGTTTCAGTCGTATTGTGACCGATTGTACACAATTGATTTGACAAGCGGTTACATTTTCAGCGATAATAAGTAAACTGCTCAGCACAGAAAGATGTAATATTACATTCTTTAAATTCAATTGCGGTTAGTTAACCAATATGAAATAATGGGTTAACTAATTAGAGATGGGTGAGATTGATATGGCAAATCAAGTCGCAGTTTTACGCTTGTTAATCCAAGCGGCGCCCGCGTACTGTTCGGGTGACTGGTTGGCACAACGACTTGCAATCAGTCGAACGGCTATTTGGAAATTAGTGCAAGGATTGCAAGCGGCGGGCCATACTATTGAGAGCCGGCATGGGCGAGGTTATCGGTATGTGGCCAATAATCAATTGAGTGCGCCGGTGATTGAATACGCGCTTACAGCGTTACCACCGTTTGATTTGACCGTGCTACCAACGGTTGATTCAACGAATGCCTATTTACGGCGGTTAGTCACGCAGACGCCTTTAGCACTTCCGAAAATCGTGGTTGCGGATACGCAAACTGCTGGTTACGGTCGGTCGGGGCGGGCATTTTATTCGCCAGCACAGACTGGAATTTACATGAGCATTGGGTTACCACTCAGTGACCAGAAGGCGTTAGACGCTGGTTTGTTGACAACGAGTACTGCGGTAGTCGTTGCTCAGACGCTGCAACAGCTGTTTGCGGTTGACGTTTCATTAAAGTGGGTCAATGATGTGTTAGTCAATCATCACAAGGTGGTTGGTATCTTATCAGAAGGCATCACTAGTCTCGAAACGGGGCAAATTTCAGCAGTCATTATTGGAATTGGCATTAACTTAACAACGACAGCTTTTCCAGCGCTACTAGCGCACAAAGCGGGCGCAGTCGTTGCCAATCCAAATGGTGTGACGCGCAATCAAGTGATTTGTGAGCTACTGCGGCGCTTTTTCAATAGCTATGGGACTTATCGTAGTGGGACTTTCATGGACGCTTATCGGAAACTCTCCATGGTGATCGATCAACAGGTCGAGTTGAAGAGCGGAACGCAAAAGTATCGTGGAGTTGTCACGGATATTGATGCACACGGGGCGTTAGTCGTCAAATTAGAGACTGGTCAGAGTCGTCATTTTAGTTCTGGTGAGATTACTAAGGTGAACCTCTTGTCCGGTGGTTATCATGGCTAGCAAGTTTGTAAAATCAATTTATCAAGTTACCGAACGAATCGCGTCAATCTTTTAAAATGATTTCTGATTCAATGTTTTACTGGTTCATACTGTTGTATAGTAGAAGTTAGTCACAAGTAGTGCTAATCAATTTCAATTTGATTAATTGAGCTGTTTGGTACGTCGAATCAACCTTAAATTGTTGATAACATAGGAATGATAACGGATGGATTAATAGACTCACGTTTGATTTATTTATATTGTAATTAAGTTCGGGGTTATATGTGTTTAATCAGCATAATGAATAAAGTGGTTAATAAAAATAATTAATGAAGTTTAAATAATGCTGGTCAATGCGGTCATTTACATATTATAGTAAAGGTACCGAAGCACTGGTGGGTTAGTTAATATTTGTAGAGACAATTCAAGGGGTAATAGGAATATGAATGAAAATTTGCGGAGCGTAAATATGAGCCGAACAATGAGTCGGATGAATCGACACCGGATGAATCCAAGACGTTATATCACCGGATTTGATGGTATCCGGACATTGGCGGTGCTGGGTGTCATCATCTATCACTTGATGCCGGCCTCACTACAAGGAGGTTACTTGGGAGTTCCGATCTTCTTCGTCGTTTCAGGTTATTTGATTACGGATATTTTATTACAAGATATTTTGAGTCGGGGGCATGTCCGGATATGGCGGTTTCTCGGACACCGGATGCGGCGGCTATATCCAGCATTCGTGACGATGTTGTTAGGGACAACAGCCTACATTACGCTGTTTCAACGGTCATTATTGACGAACATTCGGGCTACTGTATTAACGAATTTAGTCTACGTCTATAATTGGTTTGAAATCAATCACGGTCAAAGTTATTTTGACCGTTTCAATGGTGAATCACCGTTCACTCATTTATGGTCGCTCTCAATTGAAGGACAATATTACTTATTCTGGCCATTAGTGATTGGTATCTTGATGGTCATCTTCAAGAAGCGTTCACGGGTCTTCTGGTTTATGATGATTGCTGCGGGTATTTCAGCGATAACCATGGCAATGTTGTATGATCCAGCGAATACGAATCGGGTGTACTACGGAACTGATACGCGGATGTTTGCAATCTTGTTAGGTTCTGGCCTTGCGTTTATCTGGCCATCACGGGAATTATCGGCGGACATTGCTAATGTTAATCGAGTGACACTGGATATCTTAGGCGGTGCTTCGCTAATTGCAATTATTTGGATGTTTTTCCAGATGTCCGGTCAATCTGATTTCACTTATCGTGGCGGTATGTTACTATTCACAGTCCTATCAACAGTGTTAGTTGCAACGGTGGCCCACCCGGCTAGTCATCTCAATCGCGTCTTGACGAATCCGGTGTTTAAGTACGTTGGGCAACGTAGTTATGGGATCTATCTCTACCAGTTCCCAGTGATGATTTTCTACGAAACTAAAGTTAAAAACATTGGTGATCATTTACTCCTCAATAGTTTGATTGAAGTTGCCTTAATTTTGATCGTGACGGAATTGAGTTATCGGTTTATTGAAAATCCAATGCGGCACTATGATTACAGTCGGTTATTGGTCGACTTCAAAGATTTCCTCCGCAAACCGAAGTTTAACCGCGTGACCACTGCGATTGTCGCTTTGACCACGGTCTTATTCGTTATTACGGCGGTTGGTTTCGTTCAACAGCCAAGTAAAGCGGAAGCTAACAAGAAGACTGAATTACAAAAGACGATTGCAGCTAACTCTAAAGCGGCTGATAAGAAGAATGCGGCGGCGCTCAAACGGCAAAAAGCTGCCCAGGCAGCGGCTGCTTCAAGCAAGAAGGTTGCGACTGAAAAGATGCAGACCAAGCAGGCTGAAGCGAAGTTGAACTCGAAGCAGAAGCAGGTGGAAAAGGAATACGATTTGAAGCCACAAGTTGTTCTAGCGATGGCCAATACGGATCTGACAGCCATTGGGGATTCGGTGTTACTGGATGTTTCTTCCGATCTTCAAGATGTTATCCCGGGTACGGTGGTTCAAGGTCGCGTTGGTCGTCAAGTGACGGAAGTTCCTGGAATCATTAATTCGCTGAAGTCGCAAGGGCAATTAGCCCATAACGTCCTATTGAACATTGGGACTAACGGGACAATTACGGATGATCAAGCTGAACAAGTCGTTAAACTGATTGGTAAGGATCGTCAGATTTTCTGGGTAACGGCCCACGTCCCAACACAGAGTTGGCAAAATCAGGTCAATGCTCAAATTGCCAAGACTGCTAAGAAGCATGCGAACGTGCATGTTATCGATTGGCATGGTCGTGCGCAGAATCAAAGTGGTTGGTTTGCAGATGACAATGTTCATCCAAATACGACTGGTAATCGCCAGTTAACGAATTTGATTGCGAACCGCATTGCCGAAGTTAATAACAATTAAAGATGAGTTCCAGCTTACGTTGATGGTAAGCTGGAACTTTTTTTGGCTAGTTCAGGACAGGTGGTGGTGTCCGACCTGGTCATGATAAGTGGCTGTTTAAGTTGAAGGTACACAAAAGGCCCACCAGTTAACGGTTGTGTGGTTAGTTGGTAGGCCATAATTAGTTAGTCTGTTATTTTTTTCATTGGGACGTGTAAGCGAATATCGTTCAAGTTAAGTGAGTACTGTAGGTCTTGATTGCCACGAATCGTCATCTTCATATCAGTTGCGTAAATGACTAGTCCGAGTTGATGCCCCTTCAGCAAGTGGTGGAACAGCGGTTGGAGATCCACAGAAAAGTCATAAAAGACATTTGGCTGAATCGCTTCTGCGTGCCATGGGTGGTGGCGGTTCTGTAAGTTAAGATGCCCCTTAGTAATCATCTTGAACGGCGTCTCACCCGCTAACTTGAAGTCCTTCAAATCATCTTCGCGCCAGTGGTAACCTAGATCAAGCGCTTTTGCAGCCAGCATTTGTGGGCTGACAGTCAAACGGCGCGCGGCCCCGAAGTCAATCAGCATAAAGCTCAACATGCCGAAATTCTTATTAACGGCGACAGAGCCCGCAACGTGCGGAATACCCACTAATAATTGATCCTCAGGTGCCTGCCAAGACTTGAACAAGAGGCGGTAATCATAGAGCGGATTTAACTTATCCTCTTGCAAGAGGTCGCGCTGCCAACTATCCAAATGATGCTTATAGTGGTCGAATAATTTGTCAGGCAATTTATCAGTAAAATGAGCGGCGCGTTGGTCAACTGTATGGTCAGCAGGAACTAATTCTTTGTACTGAACCTTAAAATCTAAAGCGTCGGTTGTGTCTTGCCACCAATTGTCATAGCCGTGCCAAGTTTGGGCTTGCGTGTTGTCTTGTACCAAGACGTTAGGCAAGAGTGTCTCCGCATGATTATCTAAACCATATAATTTATGGCTTAGCCACAAGTTCATCATGTCGGTGAAATCGAGCGATTGTAAGTTATTGATATAAATATGTTGTCCCTGGTGCAAAATGAGCTTTTTAGTAACGGGAACTGCCTGTAATTTATCCCATAAATTAGCTACGTTGCGGGGCTTAACGTTCCAGTCGTTGAGCCCGTGAACCATGATGATGTCCGCCTTAATTTTGTCAACGTTCTTGAGATAATTGCGTTCATCCCAGAAACGGTTATAGTTACCGCTTGCTCGGTCTTGGTCGGCAGTCAGTTCTGCCAGTTTCTGATCAAACGCGGGTTGGATCTGGTGAGCGTCACCGGCTTTTAAGCTTCGTGAGAAGACCTCAGCGGCGAGAACATCGGTGTCTTCGCCCTGGAACGTATCGGGAGCGACAACCAGGCCATTATCTCGATAATAGTCGTACCAGCTTGAGATGGCGGCCTCGGAAATAATCGTCTTAAGGCCAGCCACGCCCGTCGTAGCAGCGGCAGTTGCGAGGGTACCGAGGTAAGACCGGCCAGTCATAGCAACGGCGCCGTTGCACCACCAAGCTTTGATAGCGATATTGCCATCACGATTGGTGAAGGCTTGGCGTTTGCCAGTCAACCATTCAATAATTGCAACTGTTGAGGTCGTTTCATCAACGTCACCGGTAGGGGCTAGCCCATCCGAGTCGATCGAACCGATTCCAGCTGCATAGACGACAGCAAAACCGCGCGCTAGAAAGTAATCATTGAGCGTGTAGGACTTTTCTCGGCTGAAAGTCTCCTCTGCTGTATCGGTCGTCGTGGTCGCGGTTCGAGCGGCTGGTAGTTGCGCCGTTGTTGGCTGGAACTCAACATCCGCATAGGTATTTTCGTCCGGTTCCTTTGCAGTCAGGGGAACGTCTACGTTGTGCATTTGAGCATCGCCAGCTTGGTCGTTGATGCCCTGATTATAAGGACTAGCGGTATAGAGAACGGGAACTTTTAAGCCGGTTTCGGTCTCAGCTGGCCGAAGGATTTCAACTTTGAGCAGGTCCCGTTGGCCGTCGTGGTCAGTATCTAAAGGCGCTTCAACGTAGACGACGTCACGAATGAGCGCGTTGGTATCAAAGACGGCTTGGGCCTTACCATTGAAGAAGAGTGGCTTTTGATCGTTAGGTAATTGGTAAAATGGTACAAAGTAACCCCGGGTCGTGAGTGATTCAATCAAGGTTTGTCCATTATTCCCACGTGTATTTAATAATAGGTACCAAGCATAATAGAGGGCTTCACGATCAAAGGCGCTATCACCGACCATTGGCAAGTGAATATCGCGCATCGCCAGCAATGGATCGGCCAATTCAAAATCTTGACCAGGTAGAAAACCCAGTAGCTGAAGTCCCACGTTATAAAAGACTTGATTGTTTACGATAGTTGCATCGGCGAGCCATTCTGATAAAGTGTGCTGGCTGGTTGCCATGATGTTATTAAACTTGTGGGTCAAGCCGCTTGCCGTGTGAACTTCTGGTAAGCTTTTAGCCAGCAATGCCTGGTAGACGGCTGGAACAGTCGTCAGGGCGTCCATATCAGGCGTAATAAAATGAATTTTTGTAAGTTCGGCAATCGCGGTTTCCGAATCAGTCGGGACGATTGCAAATTGATTATTTTTCATAAGTAAATTCCCCATTAAGTATTATTAGAAATATTATACCGCTAATTAGTCGAGAACCAATGCTTCTTACTGACAAGTTTATAATGTTGTGGTAGGTTAATTGCAAAGTGAACTATCGAATGGAGGAACTAAGATTGAGTGATTTTCCAATTTTATATACGACCCAAGCAGTTAATGAAGACGGCATCGAAGGACACGCCTATATTCCCAATGGTCTTGAGGTGGCCGTATCTAGTCCACTTAAGGCGGTGCCGGGCTCGAATCCGGAACAATTAATCGGATTGGCGCTCAGTACATGCCTTAACGCGACGCTGGAGGCAATCGAAAAGGAGCACGGCCAGACACATCAGAGCAAAGTCGTGACTACGGTGAAGATGTCGCGTGACCGTTTTGGGTACCAATTTTTCCTAGATGCTCGGGTCACGATTCCGGAAGTGGATGCTGAAACGGCAGCACGGTGGCTCGCGATTGCGGAAACGCGTTGTCCCGTTGCCAAGCTCGTTGGGCCATCAGCCAACGTGACGATTCAATTGGCTTAACCGTTGTGATATGGCCGCAGTAATCATTAATCGTAGTTTGTAAAAATGTCAGGGGATTGATTAAAACGTGGTTCGAGTTGGCAGCGATTAAAACTGCCAATTCGAACCACGTTGGTGTTAATGATGACTGCGAATTTGCTTGAAAAGTTGGCGTAAGCTTGGGTGCTGACAGTGATGATTAGTAACCGCTGACTGAACTTTATCGACCTGTTGTAGGGCAAGTTGCTTCGTTTTTTCGCGTTCGATTTTGAGCTGCTTGCTTAGTGCTCGCGATTTCCAAAAGCCGTTGATGCCGACGACAACTGGAATAATGTGTAATAAGGTTGTGGCGGGAATGAGCCAGGGATGCTTACTGAATAGTTGAACGACCTGGGTATGATGCTCATGAAGGTCGTCATGGATCGTTTTAGGTGTTAACATGATTAAACCACGCTCCTTAATTAAGTATCATTATCATACCTTAAAATGTAATCGTTGTCATCGTTAGCTGGCTGACAATAGTTAAAGCGCCCATCTCAAGTTGATTGATCACTTGAGATGGGCGCTTTTAGTTAGTACAAATCTAGATTGTTACTCATCAGCTTTATTCATGCGACTATGCCGAATGCCATAGCCAAAGTAAATGATGAGACCAAGGAGGAACCAGACTAGGGATGCCAGCCAAGTTTCCATGGATAGCTGGGTCATCATGAACAGGCACAGCAAGCCAGAAATAATTGGGAGAACCGGGTAAAGTGGCACGCGGAAGCCCTTGATCGCGTTGAGCTTGGGATTACGCCGTAGTAGCAAAATTCCAAAAGAAACGAAGGCGAAGGCAATTAATGTCCCGATATTAACCAAGTTTGCCAATTGGTCTAACGGAATGAGACCAGCAAGAATTGAAATCACGATTGTAACCGTCAACATGGCGTTTTTAGGGGCGTGGTGCTTATCGATTTTACCTAAGAAACGTGGGAGTAAGCCGTCACGGCCGATTGAATATAATAGCCGTGAGCTACTGTAGATCATCGTAACCATCATTGTGAACATGCCGGCGAGGGCACCAATCGAGATAATACCGGCAACGAAGTTTTGATGGACGAGTTGTAAAGCGAACGCCACTGCATCGTCAACGTTCAACTGTTTGTACGAAACCATCCCGGTCAGCACTCCTGAAACGAGAATGTAGAAGATGGTACAGATGACTAGGGTCCCAATGATTCCAATTGGCATGTTGCGCTTGGCATTTTTAACTTCGGCTGCCGACGAAGACACAGCATCAAACCCTAAGTAAGCGAAGAAGACGACCGCGGCGCCCTTGAGAATTCCCGTCCCACCAAATGGGGCAAAGGGTGTCCAGTTACTTGGTTTAACATAAAATGAACCGACTAATAAGAACAATACAATGATTGCTAATTTTACGACCACAATAATATTGTTTAATCGAATCGACGTTTTTAGGCCGGTATCGATAATCCAAGCAATCAGACAGACAATCAGAATTGCGATCACGTTGATATAGGTCCCGTGGGCGGGGTCAAACGAACCGGTGATGGCTTTCGGTAACTTGAGGCCAAAACCAGCAATGAATGAATTAAAGTACGCGGCCCACCCAACGGCAACGGTCGCAACGGCTAGGACGTATTCGAGTACCAGAGCCCAACCAATGATCCAACCAATCATTTCGCCATAGACAATGTTTCCGTATGAATACGCGGAACCGGCGATTGGGAGCACCGAAGCAAACTCGGCGTAACACATTGCGGCGACGGCACACACAATGGCAGCCAAAACGAAAGATAAAATAATCCCGGGTCCCGCTTTTGTTGCGGCAACCGTTCCGGGTAGGATGAAAATCCCGGTCCCAATGACGGCACCAATCCCAAGTGCAATCAGATCGACTGCGGAGAGGGTTCGTTCAAAATGACTATCTTTTTGTAAATAGCGCTCCAAATCTTCTTTTTGGAAAATGCGCTGGAAAATCCCCATAACATGGACCACCTTTTTGGTTATTTGTAACAGTTAGTTGTCATTATCGACAAATCGTCATGTCAATATGATACCGTGGTTGATTATTAAAAGTCAATTAGAATCAGCCTTTTATTATTAATAACTCAATGGGATACGGAGCAAGATAGCTGGTTAATCATCATAGAAGCTGGTGACATTGCGACTGTCGAGGCAATGTTCGTGCTGACAATAGATTTGATGACGATAACGCGTAACCAGTCATGGTGGGGATTTAAAAAGCGTTGTGATGGCCGAATTACTAGTCATCACTTAAGCCGGCGGTAACGGTGCTAAGCTGAAGAGAAACGGGTCTGAATATGCGGTTGGGTAGCTGTTACTATTGTTATTTATAAGTTGATACTTTGTTATAACGAACGGTAGTCAAAGAATACACACGGATAATACATTAAACTGTTAATTGGATTCGCCAAAGCTTATAATATTGTTATCAATAGAAATTTAATTTTAGAATGGTGGGATTAGGATGGGAGCGGCGATTGATATTACCGGTCAGCACTTCGGACGCTTAATAGCTGTTCACCGAGCGGGCCGGGCCAAGAATGGTAATGCGCTCTGGTTTTGTCAGTGTCAGTGTGGCCGGACGTGCGTGGTGGATTCCTACGTTTTGCGGCACGGCAAGACGCGTAGTTGTGGCTGTCTAGCCGTGGAACAGAGTCGGCAAAATATTTTTAATAATCCGCAAGCAGTTTCGCATATGGGGGACCCGCGCAATTTGAAGATTCGTGATCACCATACAGATGTGAGTTCAATCAAGAAGTCGAAGCGTAACACGAGTGGGGTCGTGGGCGTGAGCTATGACAAACAGTCAGGTTCCTGGGTTGCGCACTTCTACTACAAAGGAACGTACATATTAAACAAACATTTTGCGCATTTTGAAGATGCGGTTCGGGCCCGGCACGCTATGGAACAGCAATATTTAACGTCATCTGATAACTGAAACTGTCGGATGCCCACGTTAGGATTCACTAGCAAATTGTAGGCTAGCTAATATTGTGGATAATATTTGAAGGAACTGAAGTCGGTTAAGTGTCGAAGGGCTTCGACGTAATGTGTGCTTAGTCTGATGAGGATGGATGATAAATTTTAATGAGTTGAACAACGGGACTGGCAATCCGCTGCTCAACTTTTTGAGTCGGCACTAATCAAGCTTAATGATGACAATACCGTTGCGGTTTGCAGTGAGGAGTAATCAATGCTTATTTGAGTGGTTGATTTAACCTTTCTTTTGAAGCGAAGAGGTTACAGTCAGTCGGAGTTCTGATAGAATAAGCATTACACGAGATAAGAGGGGGTAGCAAGATTGTCAACAATGTTAGTGGCGGAAGATTTATCCGCAGTCGGTGGAATCTCACTTAGTTCAGCGTTGCCCGTATTAACGGCGATGCAGTATGACGTGGCAGCACTGCCGACCAGCTTATTATCGACACATACTAGCGGGTACGGGACACCAGCCGTTGTCGACTTATCGACGTGGCTGCCGCAGGTCTTTGCGCATTGGACCCGTGCACAACTGCATTTTGATCAAGCCCTGATCGGCTACGTTGGTTCGGTCGCACTGTGCCAACAAATAACTACTTACTTAGAACAACAAACGCTGTCGCTATTAGTTGTTGACCCAGTACTCGGCGATCTCGGTCAACTCTATCAGGGCTTTGATCAGGACTATGTCGCGGCAATGCGTCAGCTTATTCAACAGGCGGATGTGATTTTGCCAAACACGACGGAGGCCGCATTGCTAACGGGAGCGCCCTATCAAGTGACGCCAGATTTAGAAGTTATTTTGCCAGCACTGCAAGCACAGTTGAAAACTGGTGCCCACGCAGTCATTACGGATGTCCAACGTGCTGATCAGATTGGCTGTGCCTGGTTGGATGAAGCTGGGCACGTGCAATACTGTGGTGCGCGACGTTTGCCGGGGCATTATAATGGTACCGGTGATACTTTAGCTGCTGTAATCGCGGGACTGTTGGGCCGGGGTTACCCGTTAGCACCAACGCTGGCGCGCGCTAATCAGTGGTTGAATATGGCGGTAGCAGAAACGATTGCACAAAATCGAACGGATGACCGGCAAGGGGTCGCACTGGGGGACTTGCTCCAGGCAATTTTAGCCCTCAATTGATGATGGAACATGTTATACTAGAGCATAATTCATAATTAGGAAGGTGCGACTTCATGAGTACAGAAGTAGCTAGTGGTGCGGTCGTCTATCAACAAAAAGATGGTCATCCCGCTTATTTATTATTACAGAGTGCGACCAGTGATTTTTGGGGCTTTCCGAAGGGGCACGTTGAAGGCAATGAAACGTTAGCTGAGGCGGCGCGACGTGAAATCCGTGAGGAAACTCAAATTGAAGCGACACTCGATACCAATTTTAAGGCGTATACCGAATATGACTTACCGAATGGTAATTTGAAGCAAGTCACACTGTTTGTCAGTGAAGTCCCAAGTGGTGTCGTAGTGACGCGGCAGCAAGTTGAAATCAGTGCAATTGGCTGGTTTGATTATGCTGCTGCCCGTGAACGATTGACTTACGATAATTTAAAGCAAATGTTAGATCAGGCTAACACCTACATTGAGCAGCATCTACAATAATACTGACTGTAAAAAAATTACTGGTGCCGTCGCATAAACGGTACCAGTAATTTTTAAACAATATTTTTAGATTGGCTTAGGCCTGGGTTTGTAAGTTTGCAACTGCATCTTCGATTGTTACGCCTTCAGCGAACAATTCTGGATGAAGTTTGTCAGTTGCGACAAACATTTGGCGTTGCGTATCTAAGACAATGCTGAACCAGCTATTTGTTTTTTGAAATTGCATATGACAAAACTCCCTTCTGAAAATTGTTGGTTTGCTACGAGATGCGTGAATCATCTATTTGAACCTTATAGGTACGTTACTATACTCGGTTTACCGAGCTAACGCAAATGAAAAGCTTTACATGAATTAAAAAATGGAGGTTTATCAACTTTGACAACGAAACGGATCTTTGTGATCACGGGACCAACGGGGAGTGGTAAGACCACTGTCAGTCATTACTTGCGGTCACAATACCAAATTCCTCAGGTGATTACTCATACGACCCGGGCTCCCCGGGAAGGTGAAGTCAGTGGGCGCGACTATTATTTTGAAACTCCGGCGAGTTTTGTCACGAAACATTATTTAGAACACGTGACCTATAGTGGTAATCAATACGGTTCTTCACGAGAAGGACTAGCGGCAGCCTGGGAACGGTCACCACTGATTAGTATCGTCTTAGATACGGCGGGGGCTATTACCTATGCGCGGGAGTTGGGCGAACAAGCGGTGGTGATTTATCTCGAGGTTGCTGATCAAGAGGCGCTAATTCAGCGTTTGACCAAGCGAGGAGATCTTCCTAGCCGGATAAAAAAGCGAGTTGCTAGTGATGAGTATTTGCGGGACCAGGCTTTGCCAGTAGGATTAGTGGGGCATGCACATGTTATCGTGAATGATGATTGGCAGGCGACGCGGCGCCAACTAGATGAGCTGGTCACTGAATATTGTCAGCATGATGTTGTGACGAAAGATTAGCGCTGACGTATAGACGGTCAACGTAATTCACTTTTACACTTGAGTATGCTAAACTAAATAGTAATGATTATGATTTAGTGAAGTCCTGGTCAGTAGGAGGCAGCAACATTATGGAAACACCAATTGAACAAGCCGTCGCAATTTTACGTCGCAATCAGTTTAAAATTACGAAGCAACGGCAGGCATTATTAGATTATCTGGTGACCTATCAGGACCACTATGTGGCAATTTCGGCCGTTGATGAGCACATGCGGACCTTATTTGCAGGAATGAGTCACAATACCATTTATCGCAATATTAAAGAGTTTGAAACGTTAGGATTATTGGAATTGAAGGCCCAGGCTAATCAAACCCTGGTTAAATATCAATGTGATTTCAAGCATCAACACCATCACCATTTTGTTTGTTCAAACTGTGGTAAGGTGACGGAACTGCAAGCGTGTCCGTTAGACGAGTATGAAGCACAATTACCGGGTTGTACGATTACGGGTCACCGCATCGAGATTTACGGTCTATGTGCCAATTGCACGAAAAAGCAGGCAATTAATAGCTGACGGGGAGTCGGCTTTTTTGTTGGCCTTGTTTGAGTAAAGAGTTTCTTAATTTGTGATAGAATTAGTGCATTCCGAACACGAGCATGGTTTAATTATAGATTAGAAAGAATAACGGCAAAGCCTCAGAAGGGAATGACATCGATGGCTTATCGAACACCACCATTTATTTCACCATTTGCAATTGTTTCAATTGTCCTTGCACTGGGGGCAACTAACGTGGTCGTTAATAAGACAACCCATACTGTCAATGGCGCCAAGGCCACTAGCAGTGTGGTCAAAAGTTCATCAGCTAGTTCCGCAAGTCTGAAAAAGAAAGCGGCTGATGATAGTAGCGATGAGAATAAATCCAAAGACAAATCCAGTTCAGATACATCTAATGATGAACAGAATAGTAGTTCCAGTAGTAGTACTGACGAGAATGATACGGACAGCAGCAGTGCTAATAAGACCAGTAGTTCATCAAGTTCAGCTGATGATACGAGTTCTAGTGCCACTAATAGTAGTACGACTGATAACAATAGTTCAACGACTGATACGAGTGACGATGATGAAAGCTCTGCTGCTGAGTCATCAAGTACGACCGCGTCAAGCTCGACAACGACAACGTCACAGTCGACAACGGATACCACTACTAGCGACGGGGGCGAATAACGAATGTTTAGTATTTTAGATATGATCAACCACGCCTTGGGTTACGTTAATGTCAATGTGAAGATTAAGAACCAAATCTATATCGGCATTGGAATTGCGGGTAATTTATACCTCGGTTATGTGGCAATTCGCTTGATGCAGAATGGCGCGTGGTTACGGGGCATCTTATATATGCTCGTTTTCTTGGCGCTGATTTATTTCATTACGTTAAACGTCATTTATTATTTTACTAATAAAACTGCGAAGTATGACTTATCACCACGTATTGAAAAATTGTTGGGTGGTAAGCCTAAAGAAGCGTTAGCAGCTGAAAAACAAGCACAACAAAGTCAGCAACAACCATACATTCCTGCGAACGGTATTTTTGATGGGCAGGAATTGTTGCCCGCCACGGTGAAGACTTCACGTGCTGAACAGGAGAATGTGCATCAAATCGTTGATCAACTACAAGCGGCGAACATTGTCCGATTAGATTACGGTGGCTTAACTGATGATGCCATCATTCAGCAGGCGCAGGCAACGGGTGAACCCGTTTATGCGATTGGGCAAGGCATTCAAATTCCTTTTTCGCAGTTAAAGTTGGAGAATCACCGGCTAGTTATTTACGCCGGAATCAATCAGATGGACCAATCCCCGGTTGGGCATATTACTAAGGTCGGCTTGACCGATGTTCATGATGCGCATGAGGATTATAAGTTGTACTTGGCCTCCACGGTAATCACAGGTGGTATGAGCAAGATTGCGGGCCGAACGTCGGCTATCGAGCAACCGGGCGATTACCAGGTAACCGCGCAGGTTGCGTATGAGGGAAGAGAAGATTAAGAGTGCTTCCAAAGGCGGTTAGTTTGTGAGCATTAACGGTAAAACGGTGATCATCCTGGTTTTGGATGATGACCGTTTTATTGTTAAGCGGAGCAAACTGCCTTTGGAAGCACGTTTCGACTATAAAGCGTGAACAGGGTTAAGCGGAACTGACTGTGTCTTTTAGCACGTTTCGGCAAGCGGGAGTTAAGCGGAGCAAACTGCCTTTGGAAGCACGTTTCGGTAGCCAAATTGAATCTAAACACAAAACAACCGTTTTGAGCAGTGGCTCGAAACGGTTGTTTTGTCGGTATGGCTATTTAAAAAGCGCTAAAATGTCTAATGGTTTTTGGAAGCGGTGGGCCACTTTTTGATGGTCGGCGTTAGGGTCCATTCCCCAGACTGCCAGTCCAAAATCAACGTTAGCGGCCTGGGCAGTTTGTTCGTCACTGACGGAATCCCCGATGAAGAGTGCGTTTTGTGGCGCAACGTTGACTTTTTCGAGGGCTGTGAGTAGGGGGAGGGGATCTGGTTTGCGCTTAGGCGTATCGTCCGCACTGATTGTGACAGCCATCCGCATCATGAATGGATACGAGCGCATCCCACTTTCTAATTCGTTTCGTCGTTGGGAAGTCACGATTCCAAGTCTTAGTTCAGACGGCAACTGTTCAAAGAGGCTGGTAATGCCTGGATAAAGTTCAATCTGATCATAATGGCTGGCCATGACATCTTCGTATTGGGCCTGAAAGTGGTCAAACTCACTGGCTGCAATCCCCAATTCAGTCATTGCTTGTTCAGCGGCCATGGGAAAAGTCTTCTGCGCTTGGGCAGGACTAAATGGTTTGCCATAAGTAGCAAGTACCTCACGCATAACCGTCGTGTAAGCTGGTTGGCTATTAGTCAGCGTGCCGTCAATATCAAACATTAATGCTTGGTAAGTCATATAATCGTTCCTTCCAAAGTAGATTTAACTCCAGTATAGCAAATTCGTCCTTGACAGTGGTTAGGACAACCATTATAGTTAGATTAACAATTGATGAGGAGCTAATGATATGTCATTACCGTTAAATTCATTAAAATCTAGAACTAGCTTTTACTTTTGGTATTTTCGCTAGTGTTTGTGCCGGCTGCAGAGGTGCAAACACGAATCCGATGTTTGCATCGATGCGGTTGCCAAGAGTATTTTGTGATTTGACGGCGCCCATGGATGTTTGAAAATTCCAAGGGTGGCTAATAAGTTTGTTTCTGCGTGGTGGCGCACCCTTTGGAATTTCAAGGGGTGCGCTTTTTTGACCCTAGTCCAGTCCGCTTCCACCAACAAGATCAGCCAAACTTGGGAGGAATCTTTATGTCAATTAATTCAGAAACACTTGTTAACCATATGAATCATGAAATTGCGGCGATTCAGCCGTCTGATATTTTGGCGTTCAACGCTGAAATCGCAAATATTCCGGGTATCGTGCGTTTGACCCTCGGTGAACCGGATTTTAATACACCTGAGCACGTGAAACAAGCTGCAATCGAAAGCATTGAAGCGGATGAAAGCCACTATGCACCCTCGAACGGAACGTTGGCCTTGCGGACGGCTGCCGCTGAATTCTTGGCCGCTAAGTATGATGTCCATTATGATCCTGCTAGCGAAGTGATTATCACAGCTGGTGCGACCGGGGGCATTTATACAGCGTTGACTTCAATCCTTAATCCTGGGGATGAGGTCCTGATTCCAACCCCAATTTTTCCATTGTACATCGCAATCGTTAAATTATCTGGGGCAACACCAGTCTTCATGGATACCTCGGACAATGGCTTCGTGTTATCGCCTGACCAGTTACAAACGACGTTAGCAGCCCACCCCAAGACGAAAGCGGTGGTCCTTAACTTTCCTTCAAATCCAACCGGTGTGACTTACCGGCATGATGATCTGAAAGCCCTGGCCGCAGTGTTAGCTAATCAACCAATTTTTGTTTTGTCTGATGAAATTTATAGCGAATTGACGTATGGTGAGCCTCATGAATCGATTGCAAATTACTTACCAACACAAACTATTTTGCTTAACGGCGTCTCAAAGTCGCACGCGATGACGGGCTGGCGAATCGGCATCATGTGTGCGCCGAAAGCTATCACAGCACAACTGGGTAAGATTCACCAATTCACAGTGACTTCAACGACGACCAATGCTCAAGCAGCTGCGACGGAAGCATTGAAAAATGGGTTAGATGATGCCCAAGTAATGAAACGTGAGTACCAAGAACGGCGCGATTATTTGTATGATGCACTTAATGACCTTGGGTTCCAATCAGCTAAGCCAGAAGGGGCCTTCTATCTCTTCAGTAAGATTCCAGCCGGGTTGCCACAAAATAGTATGGCTTTTTGCCGTGAACTAGCCCATGAAGCACGTGTCGCTCTGATTCCAGGTAGCTCATTCGGCCCGGGTGGTGAAGGCTATGTTCGAATTAGTTATGCCGCTTCGATGGCCGATCTTAAGACGGCGGTCACGCGGCTCAGGACGTACGTTGCCAGCAAGAAGCAGGGGGCTTAAAGATGAAAATTTTAATGTATAGTGTTCGCGATGATGAACAGGATGCGATTCAAGCGTGGGCTGCGGCTCATCAAATTCAAGTAGATACGAATGATCTGGAATTCCATCCAGAAACTGCCGACCTGGTCAAGGGTTATGACGGCTTGGTCATTCAGCAACGCAGTCCAATTGGTGGTGATGCTAGCTTATACCAATCATTAGCTGCGGCCGGGTTAAAACAACTAACGAGCCGTACGGCTGGTGTGGATACAATCGATATTCCGGCAGCCAAGGCGGCTGGTCTTGTGGTCACGAACGTCCCAGCCTATTCGCCTAATTCAGTTGCTGAGATGTCGGTGGCACAAACCATGCGCTTGATTCGCAACTTGGAAATGTTTGATCAACGAATCAGCCAACAGAATTTTCAGTGGGCGGGACTGCAAGCACGAGAAATTCGATCATTAACCGTTGGTATTATTGGTGCGGGTCGTATTGGTGGCACGGCCGCTCGACTTTTCCACGGGTTAGGTGCCAAGGTGATTGCCTATGACGTGGTACGCCATCCTGAACTCGAAGACGTTTTAACCTACGTTGACACTAAGGAAGACCTATTGCGGCAGGCGGATGTCGTTGATTTACACGTGGATTTGAATGAGACCTCTGCGGGGTTGATCGATGCGGCGGCCCTGAAGTTAATGAAGACGGATGCCTACATTATCAACGCCTCACGCGGACCAGTGATTGTCACCGATGATCTTGTGGCAGCGTTAAAGGCCGGTGAAATCGCCGGTTGTGCACTTGATACGGTTGAGGGTGAAAATGCGTTATTTAATCAAAATCATCAGGGTGAGGTGCTTCAAGATACCAACGTGGCACAATTAATGCAGATGCCCAACGTCATCATCACGCCACACGTGGGTTTCTATACGAATCTAGCGGTCAAAAATATGGTCGATATTAGCCTAGATGACGTCTTAGCAATTCTGAATGGTGAAACGACGGCCCACGCCTTTTAATGATGGCGTCAGTCGCTACTACCAGTATGGCTGTAGGAGACGGTGGCTGGTCAAAGTGCCCCACCGGTTAACTTGTTCGGCGACTCGCTGTTCGATAACTAGCTTATAGCGGGACTAATTTGGTGGTGCGTCCGCGACTGGGCTTCAGGTGTACTGGCAATGAAATAAGCCTTCCAAGCATATTGCTTGGAGGGCTTATTTGTCTCTTGAGTCGGCTGACTGGTCGTGACTAACTAGCTAGTAGATTCGGCTAACCAGCCATTATCTAATAACTGGTGATAGTGCTTACCGATTGGCACCCACAGTTTAGCTTGCAGAATGCTACGGAGCTCATCCCAGAAGAGTGGATCGCGTTGTTCATTGGTGGATAAATTCAATTTTAAGTAGGCCCCCGTCTCAGTCTTGGCAATCACAAAGGGATAAAAGACTTTGATAATCTGGGCCGCTATAATGTTAGTCATGTTAGCTGCTTGGTCAAGTAACATATTATCGTCTCCCGTTACAATGCAGATGATTAATTTCTTAATAGTTCTAGGTTAGCAGTGATTATTAAAGAAATGATTGCGGAAGCGTTAACAATTTTTAAAGTTCAGTTAGTTAAAACCACTAATTGTGAAAATTATGCGCCGGACGCTTCGGTGGCTTTCAGTAGTGGTATGATTAAAAGCGGGTTAAGTTTAGTTGTTAGAATAATATAAATTTTATTGAAATCATTGTCTAAAAATTATTCGGCCGTGGCAGTTCCAAAAAGAAAGGCGAATTATTATTGGCTTTTCACGAATAATGTTCAATATTGGAGCTGTTATTCAGCTATTTTAACTGAAAACAGTGTAGCTGTTTCTCACTATTTTATGGATATCGAACAATATTTAGCTACTTTTTGACAAAATTACTAATTATGTATTAAACTATTTAAATAGCATTAACGAAGAATAAGGATTTCTTAACTCTAATTATTAATGCAATAATTCTAGACCGTCAGTCAACAGGCTGATAGAGAAAGCGAAGGTGACTGCAATGTCAATGATCGAATTTCACGACGTCGAAAAGTATTATGGTGATTTTCACGCCCTCAAAAATATTAATTTAACGATTAATGAAGGTGAAAAAGTTGTTTTGATCGGACCATCTGGCTCAGGTAAGAGTACCTTGATTCGAACCGTTAACGGTTTGGAACGTGTCCAGTCAGGTCAATTGTTAGTCAATGGGTTTGATTTAGCCGACCGCAAAACGGATATGAATAAAATTCGCAAAAACGTTGGGATGGTGTTCCAACACTTTAATTTGTACGCTAACAAGACGGTGCTTGAAAATATCATGATTGCTCCCCGGTTAGTCTTGAAACGGCCGGAAGATGAGAATAAAAAATTAGCGATGGACTTATTAGATAGTGTCGGTCTGGCTGACAAGGCCAATAGCTTACCGAGCCAATTATCTGGTGGGCAATCACAACGAATCGCGATTGCACGTTCTTTAGCTATGAAGCCGAAGTGTCTCTTGTTTGATGAACCCACCTCAGCACTAGATCCCGAAATGATCGATGATGTGTTGAACGTGATGAAGAGTGTTGCCGAAGACTCCAGTATGACCATGTTAGTTGTGACCCACGAAATGGGCTTTGCTCGTGAAGTGGCCGATCGGGTTATTTTCATGGCTGATGGGGAAATCTTAGAAGATGATGCTAAAGAAAAGTTCTTTGATGGTCAGCCGTCTAATGAACGGGCCCGTCAATTCTTGAGTAAAATTATTACACACTAATTTGTAGGGGAGGACCACGAATGAAGAAGCTGAAACGACTAATTGGCGCACTCGGCATGCTTGCCATGCTAGTGGTGGTCTTAACCGCTTGCGGTTCACGGCAATCATTAGCAAAACAGGATGTTTTGACCAATGATAAAGCTAGTAAGACGATTACGTGGGGTGTTAAAGCTGATACGAAATTATTTGGGTTGATGGACGTTAAAGATAATCAAATCAAGGGGTTTGACGCCGACATTGCGACGGCATTAACAAAGCGGGTGCTCGGTAAGAATGCTACCGCCAAGTTTGTCCAAGTAACGAGTCAAACGCGGATTCCATTGTTGAAGAATGGGAACATTGATGCCATTATCGCCACGATGACTATCACGCCGGAACGTGAAAAACAGGTTGATTTTACGAATTCATACTTTGATGCGGGGCAATCACTGTTGGTTAAAAAGGGCAGTGCCATTAAATCAGTTAAGGATTTGAATAAGTCGGGCACCAAGGTCCTTGGTGTGACCGGTGCAAACTCCGTTGAGAACATTAAGAAAGCAGCGCCTAAGGCTAAGGTGTTGGAATTATCCGACTATGCTCAGGCAATGACGGCGTTGAAATCTGGTCAGGGGGTCGCGTTGACTACTGATAACGGGATTCTTTACGGGATGGCGTCGCAAAACCCAGGGTACGAAGTGGTTGGGGGTACCTTCACGAAAGAACCATACGGGATCGCTGTTAATAAGGGTCAGGAACCGTTAAAAAAGGCTCTGAATAAAGCGCTCAAAGAAATTGAAGCGGACGGGACGTACAACCGCATCTTGAAGAAGTGGTTTGGTAACGTGGCCGGCTTCGACTATAAGGAGGCGTCACGCTAATGGAATACATTCTAACGCACTATTGGTCAGAGCTGATTCAAGGACTCGGATATACGTTGTTATCCAGTGTGATTGCTTTGGTATTCAGTACGATCATCGGAACAATGTTTGCTATCTTTGAAGTTTTGCCAAGTCGTACGATGCGCATCATTGGTCGAGTTTATATTGAAATTTTCCGGAACATTCCATTGTTAGTTATTGCGATGTTCTTCTACGTGATCATTCCAATGTATGTTGCCAAGATTGATGGTTTTACCGCGGGGACAATTGGGCTAACAATCTATACCTCGTCATTCATTGCGGAAACGGTTCGGGCCGGAATTCAATCTGTTGATCCTGGACAAATGGAAGGCGCCCGTGCTAATGGGATGACGTACTGGCAGGCAATGAGTAAAATTGTCTTACCACAGGCATTTAAAATCATCATTCCACCGTTGGGCAACCAGTTTATTAATCTGGTGAAGAACTCTTCTGTCCTAGCTTTCGTGGCTGGGTTCGACTTGATGTACCAAGCAAATTCAATTGCGTCACTATCGCTTGATACGATCAATAGCTACGTGGTCGTAGGGGTCTTTTACTTAATCATTACGTTGCCACTGAGTTATTACATGCGGCACTTAGAGAAAAAATTAGCAAACTAGAAGGGGGCGACGATTCATGCAAAACTTTATTCAAGCGTATTCGTGGATAAATATCCGGTTCTTGCTCGAAGGACTCTGGGTAACGGTGGAAGTGTCCGTCGTTTCCATCATTGCCAGTTTTATTATCGGTTCAGTCCTAGGGGTGCTTCGGTACGTCAAGATTAAATATTTATCGGCAGTGGTTGGGTTTGTTGTTGACATTATTCGAAACTTGCCATTGATCTTAATTATCTTCTTTACTTACTTTGGCTTGCCACACTTGGGATTCAAGCCTGGTATCATTTTCGCAGCCATCCTCGCTATGACGATTTTTGAATCGGCCATGTTAGCCGAAATCATTCGTTCAGGGATTTTGGCGGTTGATTACGGTCAGATGGAAGGCGCCCGGGCTAACGGGATGAGCTATGTACAAGCGTTATGGCACATTGTCTTTCCACAAGCAATCAAGAAGACGATCCCAACGATTGTGAGTCAATTTATCTCACTGATTAAGGATACGTCGCTGGCAACCATTATTGTCTTACCTGAATTATTAAACCATGCGCAAATTATTTATGGTCAGAACTCAGCGTATATTTTACCGATGTTCTTAATGATCGCAGTCATGTACTTCATTATTTGTTACGCCTTGTCAATTCTGTCACGTGTGTTGGATAAGAAGTTAGCGTAATTAAACTGGTGGGATGATGGCTGAAATTCCTTAATGAAAAGACCAAACAAGCAATAATGCTTTGTTTGGCCTTTTTTATAAAAAATATTTAAATGTCTTGCAAAAAATAGAAGGCGTGATAATATAGTTAATGAAAACGTTTTCTGTAAAACTGAAATTAAGGATTGTAACTCATACTCTTTGAGGCATTACCTTTTACTTGTTGAAATATACGGGTGAAGTGGGTGCCTCAAGGAGTTTTTTTGTATTGAAGGAGGTTCAGTGATGTTTGGAATTAAAAGAAAGAAAGTTGATGTCTTCGAGGTGGTTACACCAATTGAAGGTATTTATATACCGATCACGGCCGTTATGGATGAAGTGTTTGCAAAGAAAATGATGGGTGATGGATTTGCTATTAGGCCGAGTGAGGACACTAATCAAGTTGTGGCACCGATTAGTGGGAAAATCGTTGCATTACCTGAAAGTAAACACGCTATTGGCATCATGGATGAGACTAGGGGCGTGTCTGTATTGGTTCACATTGGCCTAGATACAGTTGGCTTAAATGGTAGAGGCTTTACGGCACACGTCAAATTAAATCAAGAAGTTAAAGCAGGGACCCTATTAGTGACGCTCGATCGCCAAACGATGGCGACCGCGGGATTAGATATGACCACCATAGTTGTCTTTACAGAAGGTTATACGGGCGAAGTGCCACTTGGCAGTAAGCTTCATCAACAATTAGCAGCCGGCACACCAGTTTTAAAGCAAGCATAAACTATGTAAAGGAGTGCGAATTAAAATGCGGGTGGTGAAGAAAATTAATAACAACGTGGTCGTTTGTCTTGATCAACATGGTGAAGAATTGGTCGCCTTTGGTAAGGGACTAGGATTTCAAAAAGTCCCGTATGAGCTTACTGATATGACTAAAGTGACGATGACATTTTATAAATTAAACTATCAATATTATCAATTACTAAAAGAAATACCCACTGAAATCTTTGATTTGAGTGCGGCAATTGTTGAGCGAGCGCAGGCACTAATTCCAAGAATTTTGAATCCAAATATGATTTTTAGCTTAGCTGATCATATTAACTTTGCAATAACGCGACTAACCCATTATAAAAGCGCCCAGTTACCATTTTCATATGATGTGGAGCAATTATACCCACAAGAAACGGATGTTGGGTATTACGCCGTCAGGTTAATTAATCGACGGCTAAATATTCAATTACCAGTTTCCGAGGTCACAGCAATTGCCATGCATTTTGTCAATTCTCAGACTAATGATTTAGCGACCAATTCAAGTGTAAATAGCGACGATGAAATGATAAAAATCATCACAAAAATTATTGAACAAGAATATGAGCTTAGAATCAATCAAACCGAATTCACATACAACCGGTTTGTCATGCATTTACGGTATTACATTAAACGGATGAAGAAACATGAGCAAATTTCTGAAAATGATAATTCTAAATTATTTAATACGATGAGGCATGATGAGCCTGAAATTTACTTGGTAGCAAAGCGAATTGCAGACTACGTTGATAGTCAACTTGATACTAATAGTAATGATGATGAACTTTTCTACCTAATGATATATGTTAAAAGGATCGTTAATAAAATGAATACTCAAGCGTAACCGTTAATTAATGGAGGTGTATGCGACATGAAAAATAAGGATAAACAGTATGAAAAAGTGGCGAATGGTGTACTGGAAGCAGTTGGTGGTAGTGCGAATATTTCTTCGGTGACACATTGTATGACCCGATTACGTTTTAATTTGAAGGATGAAAGTATTCCTAATGATGGTGAGGTACAGAATATTCCAGGTGTGATTGGTGTCAATCGCGCTGGTGGCCAGTATCAAATCATTATTGGACAAGCAGTTAGCAAAGTTTATGATGCGTTACTTACGGTGGGAAATTTAACTAGAAACGCGCCAATTAATGAAGATTTAGATAATCGACCTAAAGAAAAGTTAACGTTTAAGTCTGCGGGAAATATGATTCTAAATAAATTGGCTGGATGTTTAACACCATTGATTCCGATGTTGATTGCTGCATCAATGTTTAAAATGTTTGCGGCCATTTTAGGACCAAGTATGTTCAATATTCTTGGTACTAAAACATCGTTGTATCAGTTATTTACGTTGGTTGGTGATGCTGGATTCTACTTTTTTCCAATCATCTTAGGATATACAGCTGCTAAGCAATTTAATACGTCACGGATTATTTCAATGTTTTTAGGTGCAATTTTGATTGATCCTAATTTAATTAAAATTGTGACTGCTGGAAAGGCATTTAATATCTTCGGTATCGCAATGCCATTAGTTAATTATTCAAGTACGGTCATTCCAATTATTTTGTCGGTTTGGGTAATGTCGTATATTGAACGGTTCTTTAAGCGTTATGTACCAGAGTCAATTAGTACGATTGTTATCCCAACGTTGACGATTGCAATCATGTTGCCGATTTCGTTATGTATTTTAGGCCCAGCGGGAAACTTTATCGGCAATTACATTTGTACAGGAATATTAGCTTTTGGGAAATTAGGTGGCTTGCCAACGATTATCGCGGTTGGAGTGGTTGGTGCCTTATGGGAAATCTTGGTTATGACCGGGATGCATCTCTTAATGCTTACGACGATGATGATGATTTTTGCGCAATCGGGTCATGAAAACTTTGTCACACTTGGCGCAGTTGCCGCTAGTATGTCGGTCGCGGGCATGTGTTTGGGTGCGGCCTTACGAATTAAGGACCAAGATCAAAAGACACTTGCTTGGGGTTATTTAATCGCTAGTATTATCGGAGGTGTGACTGAACCAGGATTATATGGACTAGCAATTCGTTATAAACGACCGTTTATTGGCATGATGATTGGTGGATTTTGCGGTGGCTTATATGCTGGCCTGACAACAGTTACAGCTTATGTCATGGTACCTGTTGCAAACTTTTTATCTTTAACTGCGTATGTTGGCGGGCAAACATCTAATGTGATTAACGGTGTGGTTAGTGGCGTGATTGCGTTTGTAGCAGCTGCTATTGCAACTTATGCGATTGGTGTTGAAGCCAATACAAACAAACAGGGGACTAAAGAATTTAAACTAGTGGAGGCTTAAAAGCTAATGGAAAGAAAAGTAATCGTTCGAGCTGATGATTTAGGTTATTCCGATGCAGTTAATGTTGGGATTGCACGAACAGTTCACAACGGGTTAATTAATAATGTGGGTGTTATGGTCAATATGCCAACGACGATGTCAGGATTAGCCATGATTAAAGATGCAGGGGTTTGCTTAGGGTTGCATACTGTTATATCTGCTGGCCGGCCATTAACAAATCCAAAATTGATTCCGAGCATCACTAATCCAGATGGTACCTTTCGTCATTCCTCGGATTATCGGGCGGCTATTCATGATTTTGTCGATCTTAATGAAGTTGTTTTGGAAATCGAAGCGCAATATCAAAAATTTGTAGCGTTAGTTGGTCGCCAGCCTGATTATTTTGAGGGTCATGCGGTAGTTAGTGATAACTTTGTTAAGGGATTGGAAATTGTGGGTGAACGTCATCGCTTAAATCTTTTACGCTTTGCAGCAGGCCCAGATAGTCCGAGTGTGCTATTTAAGGGAAAAGTATTACATGTTTTTATGGAAAGTATGGGCAAAAACTATAACCCTTATGAAACGTTGAAACGTGCGGCACTAGCCCAATATAATGACGGCTATGCTATGATGGTTTGTCATCCTGGCTATTTGGATGACTACTTATTACAACATTCAAGCCTGACAGTTCCCCGGACGCAAGAAGTCGCAATGTTAACAGATTCTCAAATGCAGGAATGGTTAGAACGACAGCAGATCAAATTAATCAAATATAGTGAGGTTTAGTTACTAAGCGTTAAGGTAATCGGTAAGCAAATTAAATCACTTATTTCAATGCGCGTTGAAAAGCATAAAAAGAGCGTTGCTACTGAAAATATCTTCAGTAACAACGCTCTTTTACAAGTTATCAAGAATTTAAATTAAGCATTTTGATTTTGCTGCTGCTTCCAATAATAGATTGGGAACCCAACGGCCACGATAACCAAGGAAATCAGTACACCCGATAAGTCTGAGCCAATTTCACTGATAATCACGAACAGCGCGCCCAGAATCGCAATCAGCGGTGTGATCGGAAATCCAGGTGTCGAGAATGGTCGCTCAGAAGCTGGACGTCGTTTTCTTAAAATAAAGACACCAACGAAGGTTGCCACGTAGAAGCAGTAGACCGTGAAGATACAGAGGTCCGATAAGCGATCTGGATTGAAGAACAGGATCATAATACTAGCATAAACGAGAATGGCAATGGTTGCGGCGATCGGCTCGTGTGATTTTTTGTGCAAGTAACTGAGTTGTTTAGCGAATGGCAACTGATTCTGAGCAGCCATGGCGTACACGATGCGGGGGAAGGTCATAATCTTGCCGTTTAAACAGCCCACCATCGAGATGATAATCCCAATGTTCAGTAGGCGCCCGCCAATTGTGCCAAACGCCGCTTGGGCAAAGTACAGCGTCGTTTGTTGCCCGAGTTTGTGGATCGTTGCCGCGGGTACGAAGTGGAGAATCCCATAGCTGACTAAGGTATACGCAATCAAGACCATTGAAATCCCTAAAATAATGGCTTGTGGTAATAACTTCTGCGGGTTCTTGATTTCGCCACCCAAGTTAGCGACTAAGATCCAGCCATCATAGGCAAAAAGTGTTGCGAGGACGGCAACCCCGAAACTACCCGTTGATTGGGTAATTGTATGTAAAGACTGTCCCAGCGCATTCTGATTACCATAGAAGAGTCCAAAAATAATAATAGCCGCAATCGGTAATAATTTGCCCAACGTGGTCGCAATTTGAAATGCGGCGCCCCAACGGTTTTCGAACATGTTGAGGATTCCAATCAGGACGATGACGCCAATCGAGAGTGGCGCCTGCCAACCCGCCCGCAGGTTGAAGAAACCAACTAGTAATATACCAAGGTAAGCGCTAATTGAAGCGATGATAGCGGGACCGTAGACGGCGATTTGCATCCAACCAGAGAGAAAGCCCCACAATTTACCATAGATTTGTTCCATGTAGACATAGAGCCCGCCCGTATGCGGCATTTGGGCACCGACCTCGGCGATTGTTAAGCCCGCGGTCAACGTAATCAGTCCACCTAGTAACCAGGCGAGTAACGCAGCGCTCGGTGAGCCCGCACTATCAAGGACTGATGATTGCTTGAAGAAGATTCCTGACCCAATAACCGTACCAACGACGAGTGAAAGTGCTGACCAAAAACCGAGTGAACGGTTCAGGGTCGTTGCTTGCTTTGTTTCCTGCATTAACCTGAAATCCTCCCTTGAAACAACCAAATTCTAAATGATTGCACTTAGCATACCAGAGATTAATGGTGATGACAATCAAATATCGTTGGTTGTGGCCGGCTTTTTGCCCAAAATCCGAACTAATAACGATATTTTAATAATAAAGTTCGACAAGGCTCAAAATGATCAGTGTTATTCGGTTGGTGATTCGAGTTTCGACAAAATAGGATTGGGCGGCGTGGTGGCTTTAAATTAATTTATTTATCTTCCTAATATTAGCAGGGTTATTTAACGGGTCAGGTTAGTCATTAACTTAGTCATTAATTGAGTTAGTTGTGCCCACTCGGATTGATTGAGACCACCCTTAGCAGTCAATAAATCCGGCAAATCATTTAAAGCAAGTCGTGTTGCGGTTCCTTGAGGTGTCAGAGTGAGCAAGATGCTCCGTTCATCTTGGGGATTCCGATGACGTGTAATTAAACCAGCTTGGGTCATTCGCTGTAGCACGGGCGTCAGCGTTCCCGTACTTAAATTTAGCTGGGTGCTCAACGTTTTGACCGTGACAGCGCGCGGCGGTGTCGCATAGAGTGCGACTAGAACCAAGTATTGTGGATAAGTGAGTCGGTGTGCTGTCAAAGTTGGTTGGTAGAGGCGTTGAATAGCATGGACTGTTGTGTAGGTTGAAAAACAGACGTGGTCTTCAAGGGGGCGAATTGTGGTTGTCTTCATGATAATTACCGCCTTTCATGCGATGAGTATTAAGTATTAAGTGCGGAGACGTTCTAATAATGATTGTGCACAATCGATTGACTGGATTATAGCACATTCTGACAATCTGTGGGCATAGTTGCCCTAGTGCCGGTGGGATCTTATGGTCTGGTGGTCACGTTCAGTATGCAAACTGATGATTGTGGGTACCACTTGCAGTGACGTCATGGTAATAATTTTTGGTTCCTTCCTAAAAATACAGTATAATGCTACGAGTAGGTAAGAGAGTGGGGTTAGATTGATGGTAATTGCAATTGTGGTGTTGTTGATGCTGCTCAGCATCGGCTTATTTGGGTTGCTGTTAGCCGGTGCCAGACGGCAAGCAGCGCCATTTTTTGACCACAGTTTTGGTTTCGGCATGGTTATCGGGGCCGTGACGGATTTTCTTGACACACTTGGTATCGGAAGTTTCGTCGTGTCCACGGCAATTTTTCAAGCGAGCCATTATTTAAAGGATGAACGTAAGCTACCTGGAACTTTGAACACGATGCATGCGATTCCGACCGCGTTTGAGGCGTTTTTCTTTGTTACAGCAGTTGCGGTCGAGCCAGTGACACTGATTAGTTTAGTTTTAGCAGCAACGCTCGGCGCATTACTGGGTAGTGAAGTCATGACGAAGCTTAATCAGCGGTGGATTCAGTTAATCATGGCCGGTGCGTTAGTCATCACTGCTTTACTGATGGCAGCGAAGTTATTAGGTTGGATCAGTTTGCTGGGAGTTGCTAATCAGGCGACGGGGCTATCCGGTTGGAAATTATTGGTCGGCATTGGTGGCAACTTTATCCTAGGGTTACTGATGTCAGCCGGAGTCGGACTGTACGCACCGTGTATGGTAATGGTGTATTTTCTGGGATTGACCCCGATTGCCGCCTTCCCAATTATGATGCTGTCGTGCGCATTGTTGATGCCGATTTCGGCAGTGAATTTTATTCGCCATGACCGCGTCGATTATCGCGGCTTATTCGGCATTATTTTAGGCGGTATTATTGGCGTGGTGGTGGCAGCGACCTTAGTTAAGTCACTGTCCTTAACAGCCCTGAGTTGGTTGATCGTCTTAGTGAGCTGTTGGACGGCCTTTTCGTTATGGCGTGCCGCGCAACGCCGGAAAAATGTGTTATAGTCAACGGTATGAGTGGTTAGGCTAACCAAGCCTAGCCACTTTTTGTCGTTGTTTAAAATGATCTTCAGGCTGCTAGAAAAAATAGCGGTCGCTGGTTGACAATTTATACAGCTGGCTGTATAAATGAAAGGGCAGGTGATTAAGATGAATCATGATGAAATGGTGGCGCGGCAAGTTCTGATTTTAGCTCGTCAAATCAAGCGGCGTCGCAACCAACATTTGCGGACGGTGGGGTTAACGACTGAGCAAGCGGATGCACTGACCTTTTTTACGGATCAGCCAGGTCGCACGGTAACCGCGTTTAAGACGTACCAGGAAATCACCCATCAGACGGCCAGGATGATCGTGCAACGCTTGCAGACGCGCGGATATGTCCAATTAGTGGTCAGTCCAACGGATGCGCGTGCCAAGCAAGTGGTAGTGACCCCGAGTGGGCGTGCTAAACGCGAGCAGCTCCGTCAACATGGCTGGCAGACGAGTGCGCAAATGTTTGCCCATTTGGATGCCGAACAACAACAGGTATTTTTAGATTTGTTACGGCAAGTTAATCAGAATTTAGAAAGTGATGAGAATTGATGAAGACGCGTTTATATACGCCGGATGTAAAGTTAGTGTTAATGGCTAGTTTCTTCTTTTTAATGAGTCCAATGTTAATCAATCCCGTGATTGCAGGATTTGCGCACGGTATTGGCGCTAGTAGTGTGCTTGCCGGTACGATTGCCGGGTTAACGAATTTGACATCGCTAGTGCTCCGGCCACTTGCTGGGAATTTAACCGACCGGGTCTCTAAGTACCGTTTGACCTTCGTGGGGGGCTGTTTGTTGCTACTAGCTAGTTTAGGTTATAGTTTGACAACCAACGTGACGTTAATCATGTTATTGCGAATTTTGAATGGGTTGGGATATACCTTGTGTTCAGTTTGCATGGCAACCTGGATGGCTAGTTTATTGCCACCCGATCGAATTGGCTCTGGAATGGGCATTTATGGGCTAGCGAATGCGCTTGGAATGGCGTGCGGGCCGGCAATCAGTGTCTTCTTGTATCAACATTACAGTTACCAGAGTGTTTTTTGGTTAGCAGCGGGCTGTAGTTTACTGCTCATCATCATGATTCAATTCGTCGGTGATCATGGTGAACCAATTGTGACGCCTCAAACGGCTACGACTAAGCACCATATTCGCATCGTACAACCACGAGTAATCCCCGTGGCCTTGATTTTGCTTTTATTTTCATTACCATATTTTTCCACCCAAACCTATATTGTCAGCTACGTCGCTGCACGGCATTTTCATGTGGCAGCGGGGGTATTTTTCCCGGTGTACGCGGGTATTTTATTAGTATTGCGAATTATTCTCCGCGATTGGTTCGACCGGGTGCCATTTAAACGGTTCATCTGGTTATGCTTAATTTTTAATCTATTAGGATTGATTGGCTTAACTGACATGAACAATTGGGCGATGCTACTGCTGGGTGCAGCAGGACTGGCTGCCGGATACGGTTTGATGTTTTCAATTTGCCAAGCTAAAGCATTGATGCTCGTGCCGAAAGCTGATCATGGGCTAGCCAATAGTACGTTTTATATTGGTGTTGATCTCGGAATGTCACTTGGCCCCATCATTGGCGGGCTGATTAGCAGTCAATTACCAATGGCGTGGTTTTATCCCGTGATGATGGTGACGCTGCCATTGATTATCGTTGTTTACCTAGTCAGTCGTCGGCAGTTAGCTTAGCCACCAACATGCTGGAGAAGGTTGTTCTTGGTATACACATGATTATGAATTTTTTCAGTAGGGGATATCAAAAAGTCACTTCAAGTTTACGACTGCCTGAAGTGACTTTTTATCTGCCTTTATATAAACATTTTGATGCCAAAATAAATAATAATAAGACCAAGAAATGGCGTTAATACGCGGTTGACCTTATCTAAATTTAAATGGCGAATCACGAGTGGTGTAATGATTGCGCCGATAATTGCGCCAATCATGAGGACCAATCCTGATTGCCAAGCAAAAGTACTAGTAAAGAGATGGCCGATTAAACTGATTGTGGACATAACAGTTAACACATAGGTGGCAGTACCAGCGGCTTCAACGGCCGTTAGCCCAAGAATTGCTAACCCGGCAGCCGTGGTCGCACCACCGCTTAAGCCGCCAATGCCGACCATCAATCCACTTAAAAGGCCAAAGAAGGCAGCTTGCCAAGGTTGGTGACCGGCTGTAGTTTGTTTAGAATGGTGCACATACTTGATTAGTACCATCGCACCCATAATCAAAAAAATTGTCCCGACAATCCAGTTATACAGTTGTTGGGGAATAAATTGTGCGCTGAATGTCCCGACGATGATACCGGGAACGGCCGCAATGATCATTTGATTGCCAATCTTGAAATTGACATTTTTGATTTTCAACTGTGTTATAAAACCAAAGAATAAGGCTGGTAAGGCGACGATTAGGGAGGTTGGTACGGCTACCGCGGTTGCAAGGCCTACTTGACTGGTTAAGACACCTAGGTATAGGGCAGCACCTCCGCCACCAATCAGACTAACGAAGATGCCGATTAGTAATCCGGATAAAAAGACAAACGTAGTGAATTCCCCCTTAGATTGTATAATTATACCTTAAACGGAGTACACTCCGTTTGTCAAGTGATGCGTAAAAGTGTATGGTGAACTTAAGTAAATAGGAGGGTGTGTCGAATGCGAAAGGATGCACAAATTAACCAACAGAAAATTTTGACTGCTGCGCGACAACTCTTTGCCGCGCGTTCAATCGAAACCGTTAGTATGAAAGATATTGCGACGGCCGCTGGTATCGGTCCCGGAACGTTGTATCGTCACTATGCCCATAAAAGTACACTATGTTTGGCATTGGTAACGGACCGAGTCGCAACTTTTATTAAAACCAATCAAGTCTACTTGACCACGACCTCGGTAGGTGCAGCGGCACGTTTTGATCATGTTATTGGGGAATATTTAGCGATTCGTGAGCACAACATGGCGTTATTAATGAATGTCGAGGCCGGTGAACCTGGTCGCCGTCAATTTTATCAGAGCGAACTTTATCAACAATTATGTGACCTATTAACGCAACTGGTTCGTGATTTGAAGCCAACGCTTTCGAAACCGGCATGTGAGTTTCAAGCTGATATGTTAATTGCCATGCTGAAGGGGACTAGTTATGCTTTTCAACGTCAATGGCGAGGACGGTCGCAGTCCGAACTATTGGCGCAATTGCACGCGTTAATGGTGACTGAATGATGTTCACTATTGGCACTAGTGGTTTGGCGATTAACAGAGTGGGTTGATTGTTAAATCAAAAAAGATGGTTCTAGGCGGTTAATCCTAGAGCCATCTTTTTGAATGAGTCGTTTAAGCAGGTGTCACCACGTATTTTTCATAACGTTGGGCATCGACAGTGTTGAGTTCGACTGTTAATTGGGTGCCATCAGCTAAGTAATCCGTTTTGAGAATGTTGGCGTGGTCATTCAAGTAAGCCACTACTTCACCATCATTGAACGGGATTAATAACGTTGTTGTCACGTAATTCTTAAAGACTTTGGCTTTGATCATACTGGTCAAAGCTTGTAGTGAGGCCTCATCACGCGCCGTATAGATGAGTTGATCATCTTGCTGGTTCGGGTAGTCGGCTTCGGTTAAATCAGCTTTATTGAAGGCATAAATCATAGGAACATCGTGCACACCGATTTCTTTGAGCGTCTTTTCAGTGGTCGCCATCATTTCCTTGTAATGGGGATCGGCGTAGTCGATGACTTGAATGAGTAAGTCAGCATTGGCAGCTTCGGCTAGCGTTGAACGGAAGGCGTTGATCAAGTTATGCGGCAAGTCGCTGACAAACCCGACTGTATCACTGAGCAGTAACTGCTTATTGTCAGGGAAGGTTAACTGACGAATACTTGTATCTAACGTTGCGAAAAGCATGTCTTTTTCGAAGACTTGCTTATCTTCACCCTTACCGAACAGTTTCACTAAACCATTCATAGTCGTTGATTTACCAGCGTTGGTATAACCGACTAAAGCGACGTTGGGGAGCCCAGCTTTATCGCGTTGTGAACGTCGCACTACTTCGTCTTTATTGAGTTCCTTAAGTTCGTGCTTCGCGTGACTGATCCGGTCTTGAATTGTCCGGCGATTTAATTCCAGTTGCGTTTCACCAGCACCACGGTTGGTAAAGCCCCCGCCACCACCAGCAGCGGCCCCAGCCTGTTGGTCAAGGCGATTGGAGATACTCGTTCGTAATCGGGGAAGTTGGTATTGTAATTGGGCAATCTTAACTTGCAATTTGGCTTCCTTGCTCCGCGCACGGTTACCAAAAATTTCTAAGATCAGACCAGTACGGTCGATGATCTGAATGTCCGTTTGTTCCTCTAAGTTACGCACCTGACTAGGGGTCAGATCCGCGTTGATGACCATAATGTGCAAATCGTTGGCGGCTGCGACTTCTTTGATTTCGACAACTTTACCTTTGCCGAAGAAGGTGGCCGGGTTGGGTTTTTCCAATCCTTGGTCAATTCGCAGGGCCGCGTGCATATTATTGGCTGCAACGAGCGCTTCTAGCTCGGACATGGCGTAGTCGTAATTGGCGACCGTTTTAGACATGCCGGCAATGATGACTTCTTGTACTTTTTGAGCGTTGGTTTCAGACATACACTCACTCCTAACGTGTTATGATTGCATTAAGTATAACATGTCTAATCAAAATATTACGACTTCGGGTATTAGGGAGGAATCAAAAATGGGTTACGTGCTTGATTTGCGGCGGCAAGTTGGTTACCAACCGCTAGTAGTGGCCGGTGCGGCTTTAATGGCCCAAAATTCGATTGGCAAAATTGTCTTGATTTATCGAACCGATAACCACTGTTGGGGCTTGCCAGCTGGATCGACTGAACCGGGAGAGACGGTCCAGCAAACGGCGCGACGGGAATTGAAAGAAGAGACTGGGCTGACGGTGGGTGAGTTAACGCTGATCGATGTCTATAGTGGGCCCAAGATGCACTATCAGTATCCTAACGGGGACATTATTGACAGTGTCACCACGTTATATCGCGCCAATACAACGGGTGGTGAATTGATTCAAGCCACCGATGAGACGAGTACTGCGGCTTTCTTTGCTTTAGATGCTTTGCCGACACCGTTGACCCCACTGACAAAGTGGATGCTTTGCGGTGAGTAAGCTTGACCATGCAGATGAGGTTTGCTATAGTGGACTGAAATATTAAGATGAATTGTCACCGGACAACGTTAACCCAACTTCCTTAGGTCATTGTGGAAGTTGGGTGGACGTTGTCCTTTTTATTTTGAGGAGGAATTGATAATGACGTGGATTTATTTAATTATTGCTGGATTATTTGAAGTGGTATGGGCTACGATGATGAAATTAAGTAATGGGTTCAGTCACTTTGGCTATGCTGCGGCCACAGTAGTTGGCATGGTCTTGAGTTTTGGCTTCTTAGCATTAGCAACCAAACACTTACCGTTGAGTATTGCATATCCAATTTGGACCGGTATCGGTGCGGTCGGTGCGATAATTGTTGGCCTGGTTTTCTTCAAAGATACAATTGCACCCATCACGTGGATCTTCATTGCAATGCTGGTCATTGGCATTATTGGTATCAAAGTCACGAGTTAGGATTGGGGGGGGTTAGTGGGTTTGTGATTCATCAGTGAAGCCCCAACAGCTTTTCAATATTTTTATAAAAGAATGACCACAAGCATGAAAGCGGTGTTATAATAACTTTAGAAGTTAAATGAATATTTGGGTTATTCTTAGACTTCTTCCGACCTGAGATAGACGCACTGTTGCCAAGACTTTACAAAATTTTCTTGTTACACCCGGTCAACGCACTACCTCTCGGAGGGGTTTCTTAATTTCGTCAGTAATTCTGTGTATAGTCTTGGTTGAGTACAACAAATAGTGAAAGAAGTGACGTCTGATGATGATGTATCCGTATCTGAATTTAGGCCCCAGAGATGGCGTCTTGATAATTGCAGCTGCTATTATGTTAGCTTTAACGGTAGTTTTTAATTGGTCAGTCTGGGAACTTTTGTTTGCTGTTGTGGCAGTCGTAATTGCGTTCTTAGCAGGAAGCATGAAACCGTCTAAGAAGAACGTGCTTGCTTTTTTGAAAAAATAGTTTGAATTGGGGTAGCATACCTGAATTCTTCAAACACGTCTTTAACCAGCAAAGTTTAAGGACATCATTGATAAGATAGCCGAGTTGGTTCTCTGTCAATTGATGTTGCGAATAGTGCTACGGGTGCTTAGTCAAACAATGGCAAGCACCTTTTTCAATTCGAATTGTTCAATAGCCCATGATTAAAATACAAATAAAGATATCTGTCGCCAGTAATCACGTATTTAGTTAATTACCAACAACAGTTATTTCAGAGCCAATATAAAAACGCTCGCGACCAGTCAGTGGTTGCGAGCGTTTTGTTTGATGAGCAAAATTATAAGTGTTGATTGACTTTCACGTCAGCTAAGTCTTGCGCATAATCGACGACGCGAATTTGATCGCCATTGATGTCGATGCGAGTGACGCTCCCGTTTTTGGGGCCGTTCGTGATGTCGATTTCAGGAGCAAAATGTGCGACCATACTGCGGATTGTCGTGCCGTGGGTAACCACGAGGACTTTTTGATGGTGATCGTGGTGAGCTTTCAAGTAGTCAAAGCCCTGGTTGATCCGTTCCCAGTACATCGAGTTGTCTTCAGCTTCATGCCAAGGGTCGATTTCACGCATCAAGTCGCGAGTCTGATCGATAGGCACGTGTTCAAGAAGTTCGTGCATGCTGGTGACCCCGTATTGGCGGCCAACTAGTGACCAGGTCTGACTTGAATCGTCACCTTCGAAATAACCATAGAAAACTTCACGAAAGTTCATCAGTGTTTTAAAGGGCTGGGCGGTAGCACCCGCCGCTTGTCGAATGAGCTGAGCGGTGTCGATTGCCCGCTTAGAATCACTGCTGTAGTAGTAGTCAAAAGCCGTGTTCGCTAGTGCTTGACCGACCTTGGTTGCGGTGGCTTGTCCGTATTCAGTTAACGGCGAGTCAGACCAGCCTTGCATGCGATTATATAAGTTGAAAAAAGTCTGTCCGTGTCGAACAAAGTAAATTGAAAATTGAGCCATGTGTTTCTCCTTATTTAGTCGAGATGGTCTTTGCGGCCAAAGTAGTCTAACGTCACATCGTTGTCGCTAATTGTGAATTTCGTGACGCTCCCATTTTGGGGCCGTGCTGGTGAGGTCAGTGCGGCAAAACGAGCAGCAATACTGTAAATCGTATTGCCGTGGCTGACGACCAAAACTTTGTCCCCGTCGTGATGGTGAGCACGTAACGTATCGAGACCGCCATTGACCCGTTGCCAGAATTCGGCGTTATTTTCGGCGCGATGGAACGGGTCAGCTTCTTTACAGAAATCTTTGGCTTTTTCGATGCCGTATTGTTCAATAATTGCGGACAAACTAGGTGCTTGATGGGGCGCACCAACCATGAACCAGGTCTGCGACGTGTCATCACCTTCAAAATAGCCATAAAAGGCTTCACGGAAGGCGGCCATTGGTTGAACCGTCAAATCGGTATTGCCACTGGCAGGAAGAATTAATTCTGCGGTGCGCATTGCCCGCGTCATGTCACTGGCGTAAACGGCATCGAAATCAATACCGTTGAGCATTTTACCTGCATTGCGAGCGTCCTGTTCGCCGACAGCTGTGAGGGGGGAATCACACCAGCCCTGCATTCGGCGGTACTTGTTAAAGTAAGTTTGACCATGACGAATCATGTAAACGGAAAAAGTTGCCATTATTTACTCCTCTACTTGGTGTTCAAAACTAAGCCATAATGTGTTTAGTTTACCATAAAATGCACTGCGATTAATTAGCAGTTGCTAAGGCTTGTCGAATCTGAGCGGCCGTTTGCTTATTCCCGGTAAAGATTAAGCGGTCACCGTACATAATCGTCGTATTTCCATTGGGCGCGATCAGTTTCCGATTACGGATGACTTGACTAATGGTAATATCCTGA
Source organism: Lactiplantibacillus plantarum (assembly GCF_014131735.1). Classification (NCBI taxonomy): domain Bacteria; kingdom Bacillati; phylum Bacillota; class Bacilli; order Lactobacillales; family Lactobacillaceae; genus Lactiplantibacillus; species Lactiplantibacillus plantarum. The sequence continues at coordinate 2,481,445 of NZ_CP039121.1, read as the reverse complement.
GCAAACTGTAAGTTCTTAATTTGAACATCAGTATAGAGATGGTTGAGGACCCGGACTTCGTAGATGCTGTTTTCAGTATCATTGAGCAATAGCAAGGTTGACGGTGATTCAATTAAGGCGCGCAGTAAAGTAATGTTGGCCTCTGGTGTATTGTAGACTTCGACGCCTAGCTCTCGGAGTTCATCTTCATGTTCGTTGAGCACATTGCGGTCTTCAAACCGAACGATGATCCGCCGTACACCGTATGCTTTGGCGGCTTTAGCAAGCTCGTAGTTACGTTCGGCATCAATATGGCCGAGTACCAAAATATCCGTGTCAAAGACGCCGTGATCCTGTAAGTCCTGGGCTGTGAAGTTTTCCATTAAGGTCACTGGCACTTGCGCGTGGTAGGTTTGATAATTCTCAGGATGATTCGTGTACATTGACACGTCGTACCAGCCTTTTCGTAGCTGTTGTGCAACGGGTACGGTGCTTAAGTTAGCGCCGATAAAGTGGACCGCTGTTTTGACCAGGTCTTCTTTTTCAGCTGAATAAAACTTGTTAAAAATCAGGGGTGAGATGACACAAGTGAGTAGCGCTGCGAGTAAGAAAGCGCCGGACTGGTCACTAGTAATTGTCTTCATTGACTTGGCAACTCGAAGAACGGCTAATACCATTGTCATTGTCGTTGCAGTCAGCGCGGTACCGGCTAAAGCATTGGCTTGCTTGAACCGTAACTTTAGGACCCAGTAGCCGCCAATCTTGGCAACCATGTATGCTAAGAAAAATAGTGGAATTAATAGTAAGGTTTTGCCACTTGTTAATAAGGTCCGTAAGTTCAAATCGACGCCAGTCGTAATGAAGAAAATCGGGATGAAGAAGCCGTAACCAATAGCATCCAAGCGTTCGCGGGTCGTTTCACTAGGGTTCAAGAGTTTCAAGACGATTCCGGCCACAAAAGCGCCCAGGATGTTTTCAGCACCGACGGATTCGGCCACCGTGACCATCGTTACAATCAAGAAGAAGGCTAACCGAATATCTAGTTGTGTCGTCGATTTGTTAATATTTTGATAGAAGCGGAAGAATGGTTTGAACCGTAAGAGTAATAGTGCGGCAACGGCTAAAATGAGTAATAGTAACCAGAGACTTTGTGAGTTACTGCCGTAGACGGATGCATAGAGCGTCAGTCCCATCATCGGTACAAGTTCACCAAAGACCGAGATGAGCAGAATCGTTTGTCCGAAAGCCTTACTAAGCAATTCCTGTTCTTTTAAAGCTGCAATTACAATACCAAGTGAAATCGTGCCAAATAAAATCGCGGCAAGCCAGAAATCACTGAAGAGGCCGCTGACTTTAAAAGCAGCGGCGAGTAACAGCGATAGAACAATAATTGTGCTGTAGGCGTACACCGAAAGTCGAACTGGCGAATATTTCGGTGTGTTGACCGCGTTTTTTTGTTCTAAAGGTGTTAATGCCGTGCGCCGCTTCTTAAATAGGCTAAAGTCAATTTCAAGTCCACTTAAGAACAGCAGGACGATGACGCCAATCGTTGAGAGTTGTGAGATAAGGTCAGAGGTGTTCACAAAGTTAAACACGCTGGGGCCAATTACGATACCGACAATGATTTCCATGACGGCCGTTGGCAAACTGTTGATTTTGAATTTAGCCATGATAAGCGGAATTAATAATGCGGCTAATAAAATAATGACTAAGGAAACTTGATCCATGAATAAATACCTCGATTCGTTTTAGTACACACGGAGCTGATCATCATCAAAGCCCCAGAAAGCTTCGCTAGCATGTGCATCGGTGAAAACTTTCAGGATTTGGTCGACACCAGGGGCTAATTTGTCAGGCGTCAGTTGGCTCAATGGTTGCCAACTAATGGCCCCCTCGTATGAGCCGGCTAGCAAATCACCGTGATAGTGACTAGTGGTGTATAAGGTGCCAAGTGACACGTCGCCGTCCGCATTTTCGACCCACGTTACGGTGCCGACTAATTTCAATTGATCGACGTGCAAGCCGGTTTCTTCTAATACTTCACGCTTCATCGCGGTTACTTGTGATTCACCGCGATCAACATGGCCGCCGGGAAAAGTTAACCCCGACCACTGCGCGTCAATCTTATTTTCAACCAGGACATCGCCGGTCGCTGGATTGGTGATGAGGCACATGTTGACGAGTTCTGCACGGACGGTCCGGTCGTGGTGTTCATGCTGATCCTTAGTGGCTAACCAGTCTTGGGCCTTGTCATTGATGCTTGCCATGAATGCTGCTTTCGTTTGTAGGTAGGCTGCGAGATCGGCTTGCCCATTGCGCACACCTTTTTCGCGAATGGCAGTATACTTGCGGCCGTCTGTCCGGTGTGCATTGAGATAATCCCGGAAAGTGAGCAATTGCTGATAATGCTGTTCATCAGTTGTAATGATCACGTGGATGTCGTTAGCAGCTAATTGCGTTGCGTAAGTATGCGTTGTTCCAGCGACCGGTCGTGCGTGTAACGTAGCTACGGCAGCCGCCTGATCTTTAACAAGCAACGCCAAGTCAATTGTTGGACGCGCTAATAATTGGGGCATGGCCGTACTACCCACGTGACTACTTTTTAATAGATTCGCCTGTAATTGCTGGCGTAACAAGGTTTGATACTCGATTGCTTGCTTTTGCCAGTCAGATTGATAGGCAGTTAATTGAATTGGTTGCATAGAATCCCTCCACTCGAATAAGTCATTGAAAGGATACACTTTTTGAGTGGTTTTGAAAAGGAAAGACGTGCCTTTCAAAGCGAGAAGCAATAAAAAAAACACGATTGCAGATCAACCGTGTTGTGTGTGGCGCTTATTTGAGATTGAGTGTTGTCCGTTGTCGCCAGGTCTTAATCAGCGCAACCACTGTGGCTGGAATGAGCGCGGCGGCCATAATTCCTAGAAAACAGAGCGAGAGGTGGTTCTGTACGAAGCTGATCGAGCCAAAGAAGTAACCAAGTGAACAGCCGACACTGACCCAGATACCAACGCCAACTAAGTTCCAGATAGCGAAGGTCGGTTGCGGCATTTTAGCGGCCCCGGCACTCAGCGGGACAAAGGTCCGCACGAGTGGAACAAAGCGGCCAAACATGACAGCTTTCGCGCCATACTTAGCAAAAAATTGTTGTGCGCGTTGTTGCTTGGATTGGGGGAGGTGGCGTTGCAACCACGGTAAGCGAATCAGGTGGCGGCCAATTTCGAAATTGACAGTGTCGCCAATTACAGCAGCCACAAAGAATACTGGCACCAGAATCTGAATACTGAGGGCGTCGCTGTGAGTTGCAGCCATCGTGCTGGCGAGAAAGATCAATGATTCGCCGGGAAGAAATGGGAAAACGACCATGCCCGTTTCAAGAAAGATAACGGCGAATAATAAGATGTAAGACCAACTACCAAGCGTGGTTAATAGTGGGACGATACTTTGTTCTAAATGGGTTAAAATGGTTATTAAATTGACCAACGGCGCCACCTCCAATTTAAGTTGCATTTATTATAAGCGTCTGCGGGTTGAAAAACAGATGTAACCGATTACATTTCTTTCAGTTTAACACAATCGTAACTTTGATAGACCAATGTTCAAACAAATTTGCATAAAAAATCAAAAACTGGCGGCTGCCATGGGTTATTAATTGAGTCGGGCCGCCGATAGTGATAAAATTATTGTTCGATATTTAGGAATGGAGGGCGTTCAATGGCTAAGTCAATTAAAGCTGCAGAACAGGAACACTTAGATCATGTGGTTGCGAAAATTAAGGTGGCTGAAGAACAACAAAGCCAAACCATTACGCGCTCGGAAAAAGATCAGGCCGATATTAAACGTGACTTGCTGAATAACATCAATATTAAAACGGATAGTTACGAAGGCATGATGGAGACCGGATTATCCGTGCGGCAGCAACAACAGATGATGGATGAGCGGCAGAATAGTTGGAAGCACGCGACTAAGCAATTATCGACGTTAAAAAAGTTGGAAAAGAATGCTTATTTTGCGCGGATCGATTTTCATGAGACTGGTGAGCCTAAGCCTGAGACGATTTATATCGGACTCAGTTCATTTTCTGACACGCCGGATCACTTTTTGATCTACGACTGGCGAGCGCCTATTTCCAGTATTTATTATGACGGTGGGTTAGGGCACGTGACGTACCAGACTCCGGATGGTGAGCAGACCGTTAATGTGAAGTTGAAGCGGCAGTTGATGGTTGAGAATGGCCAGATCGTGACAGTCTACGATACTGATGAAGCCGTTGGTGACTCGATGCTACTAGAAGTGTTGGATGAAAAGTCCGATGTGAAGATGAAGAGTATCGTGACGACGATTCAAAAGGAACAAAATACCATTATTCGGGATACGAGTTCTGACCTCCTGTTTGTGCAGGGGGCGGCCGGTTCCGGGAAGACCTCGTCCGTTTTACAACGGGTCGCATACTTGTTGTATCGTTACCGGGGTAATTTGACGGCCGGACAAGTCATCTTGTTCTCACCAAATCAACTCTTTAATGATTATATTAACCAAGTATTGCCCGAACTGGGTGAACAAAACATGGTTCAGATGACCTATTTCCAATACGCATCGTACCGGTTACCACACATGCAAGTTGAAACTTTACAGCAGCGGTTTGAAACTGAAAATACACCGCAGATGGCAAAGATTACGAAGTTGGAAGGTAGCCTCGCATTCTTCAACGCGGTTACCACGTATGGCCGACATTTGGAACAAGCGGACATGCGTTTCCGTAACATTACGTTGAACGATGAAGTGATTATTTCCCGGGAAAAGATTAAATCGATTTACTACTCTTTCAACGAAAACTACCACTTAGCGAACCGGTTATCAGCAACTAAGGAAGAATTAATCAAGATTTTGAATCGCAAGGTTGAATCGGAGATGCGTTCCAAGTGGGTCGAAGAAGCGGTTCAAGACTTATCACGCGAAGAGATCAATCAATTATATGGCAATCAGCCGCGGGAATTTAAGAATGGCGATAAAGAGTTTAAATTCTTAGCACGTAAAATTGTGATGCAACGCTTAGGAAAAGCCCGGACGCAAATCGTGCGTAACCGTTTCTTGAGCATCAACATGCAGTACGCGCATTTCTTACGCGAAGTACCGAAGATCATCAAGTTGGCTGATCACGGTATCTCAGCTGCTGACTGGGATGCTACGGTTGAACGGAAACTAGCCGAGATTAAGGAACGTCATATCTCGTTAACAACGGTCTCAGCTTACATGTACCTGCATGACCTAATGACCGGAAAGCACGGGCAGCGTGACATCCGGTTTGTCTTCTTGGATGAAATTCAAGATTACAATGCCTTTCAGTTAGCTTTCTTGAAGTTTAGCTTCCCCCAAGCTCGCTTCACAATGCTCGGTGACTTGAACCAGGCGATTTTTACCAAGGAAAACAGCCATTCGCTGATCAATGAATTGGCCACGTTATTTGACCCTGAAAAGACGCGGGTCGTGCAATTGACTAAATCGTACCGGTCAACGCAACAGATTACTGATTTCACCAAGGAAATTTTAGTCAATGGTGAAGCCGTCACGGCTTTTGATCGTCAGGGCGACTTGCCAAATGTTGTTGTGACGCCTAACTTTGAAGCGGGGGTTGATCAAGTCGTTGATCAGCTAGCGATGAACGATTCTGAACGTGATACGACGGCAATTATCGGGAAATCCTTAGCAGAATGCGAGGCGCTCACGAAGGCCCTGAAAGCTCGTGGTGAGCAGGTTACGTTGATTCAAACTGAAAATCAACGCTTGGCTCCCGGTGTCATTGTAGTCCCGTCTTTCTTAGCAAAAGGGTTGGAGTTTGACGCGGTCATCGTGTGGAACGCTAATCAGGAAAATTACCAACGTGAAGATGAACGGCAACTATTATATACAATCTGTTCACGGGCCATGCACGAGTTAACGTTAGTCGCGGTGGGTAGCTTGTCACCGTTACTAGCGCGGGTGAACCACGCCTTGTATACATTAAATGAAGCAAAAGTTTAAGTCAGTTTAAGACAGTGAGTACCGCTCCATTCACCTGGAGTGGTATTTTTTTAGTTTTACTTGTGAAGGAAATCTTAAGGTGTGTCAGGATGATCAGTGGTGGAACAGTTGGGGAAGTGTGTCGGAATAGCTGAGAAAACGCTATCATAGCGATGGAATAAGCGTTAAAATTAACTCATCAAGTGCAGTAGTCGGTGAGAGACAATGGCCTTAATACTGACTAGGCACACAATATCGTGAAAATACTAACAACTAGTTAGAACGGTTGTTAGTGACCTGAGGAGGAAACGACGATGTCAATCACTGAAATGTTAGGTATTCAATATCCCATTTTTTCTGGTGCCATGATGCGAATTGCGACCCATGAATTAGTCGGGGCGGTTTCGGAAGCCGGGGGACTCGGTGTTTTAGGTTCAGCGGGGTTATCTGCCGAACAGTTGCGAGCAGAGATCCAAGCAACCCGCAAGCTGACGGATAAGCCGTTTGGTGTCAATTTAATGTTACAGATGAAGAACTGTCCAGAACTGGCCCAAGTCATCATTGATGAGGGGGTCAAGGTCGTGACGACTGGTGCGGGTAACCCGACTTCATATATTCCGCCGCTACACGCGGCCGGTATTAAAGTGATTCCAGTGATTGCTTCGGTCCACCATGCCCATAAGATGGTGGCGGCCGGTGCGGATGCGGTGGTTGCTGAAGGTCAAGAATCAGGCGGACATATCGGTCAAACGTCAACGATGGCATTATTACCTCAAGTCGTGGACGCTGTTGATATTCCGGTGATTGGTGCTGGTGGTGTCGGTGATGGCCGCTCGATTGCGGCGATGTTTGCGCTGGGCGCCCAGGGTGTGCAGTGTGGCACGATCTTTTTGACAGCTGAGGAGTGCCCGGTTCCAGCTAGTTATAAGCAACGGGTATTGGCTGCCAGTGACACGGATACAATCGTGACTGGCCGCAGCCAGCGCGATCCGGTACGGGCGCTAGTTAACCCGATGTTGGCGCAATACTTGCAATTGGAGCAAACTAACGCGCCGGTAGCAGAATTACACGCGTTAGCGGACGGTTCATTTGCGAAAGCCGTTGAAGATGGCGATATGGAACATGGTACGCCCATGGCTGGCGAAGTGGCGGGGATGATGACGACAATTCGGCCAGTCAAGGAAATTATTACGACGTTATTTGGTCAGGCTCGTGAGGTCGCGGCACAACTGAAAATCGAATAAGATACAGTAGCATAGCTCGGTACTAGGTCAGCGTTAACTAGTATCGAGCTATTAATGGTTATTGGCTATCAATTAGGAATCCGGTTAATTTGAATTTTAATCAGCGTTTGATAAGGGTTTCATGTTATAATCAACCCATTAATTTAGTAATGGTGGCAGACAGAAATCATGGAAGATCAGATGAACTATTATCGCTTCTCACGTGAACAGTGGAAGCAATTTTATCGTAACAATCAGCATCAAGTACCATTGACCGCAGCCAATTTGCACGAAATTGAGGCGTTTAATGACCGGATTAGTCTCGACGATGTCCGTGATATTTATATGCCGTTTGCGCATTTGTTGCAGGCCAAGTATGAACACTACTTGTCATGGCGGGAAACGGAGTCCGTTTTTTTACACCGCCAGAACCGCCAATCACCCTTTATTATTGGAGTGTCTGGAAGTGTGGCAGTTGGCAAGACCACCACAGCACGGTTATTAGAGATTCTATTTAAATATTTATATCCAGACCGGCGGACGCAATTGATTACGACGGATGGTTTCTTATACCCGAATGCCGAGCTCAAAAAGATGCAATTGATGGAACGTAAAGGGTTTCCGGAAAGCTATGATATGACGCGGCTGATCCAATTCTTGAACGATGTGAAGAGCGGAAAGCCGTTAGCGAAGGCCCCGGTATACTCTCATCAGACTTATGATATTGTGCCAAACCGCTTTGACGTGATCACGCATCCTGACATTTTGATTATTGAAGGGATTAACGTGTTGCAATTGCCAAGCAATCAGGCGATCTACATTAGTGATTTTACGGACTTCTCAGTGTATGTGGATGCGGATGCCGATTTAATTGAAGATTGGTACTTAGAACGCTTCAAGGCCCTGATGAAAACGGCTTTCCAGGATCCGACGAATTATTTCTATCCTTGGGCGATCGGTGATCCGAAGGACGCGATGGCGATGGCCGAGCGTGTTTGGGAAGAGGTTAACTTGAAAAACTTGAATGATTATATCTTGCCAACCCGTAATCGTGCGGATTTAATTTTGCACAAAGTTGCGCATCATGTGATTGATGCCGTGTATTTCCGCAAATATTAGCACCTAAGAAATTTCTCATACTGGTTGACCGAACGTTTAGAAATCAGTATGATAGACCTATTGAGCATTAATTAATCCAAAGGAGTGAACAACTTGGCAAAAACGGATACCGCGTCTTTCGATTCCATTTTGGTATTGGATTTCGGTAGTCAGTATAATCAATTGATTACCCGGCGCATTCGTGATTTCGGCGTTTATTCGGAACTACTTCCGAACACGATCACCGCTGAAGAAATCAAGGCCCGTCACCCGAAAGGTATTATCTTTTCTGGTGGCCCCAACAGTGTTTACGATGATGGCGCCTTTCGGGTTGACCCGGAGATTTTCAAGTTGGGCTTACCAATCTTGGGGATTTGTTACGGCATGCAACTGATGACCTACACGCTTGCGGGCGGGAAGGTCGAATCAGCTGATAACCGTGAATACGGCAAGGCGAACATTGACGTGACGAGTGACTCGGCGACCCTATTTAAGGACACGCCAGCTGAACAGTCAGTGTGGATGAGTCATGGTGACTTGGTTACTCAAGCACCTGATGGTTTTGACGTGGTGGCCACTTCTAAGAACTGCCCGATTGCGGCAATTCAAGATGTTGACCGGAAGTTATATGGGATTCAATTCCATGCTGAAGTTCGGAATACGGACTACGGTAATGATATTCTACGGCACTTTGCATTTGACGTTTGCCAAGCTGAAGCTAACTGGTCAATGGATGATTTCATTGATATGCAGATTGAAAAGATCCGCGCTGAAGTTGGCGACAAAAAGGTCTTACTGGGACTTTCCGGTGGGGTTGATTCCAGTGTCGTCGGTGTGTTATTGCACAAGGCCATTGGCACGCAATTAACAAGTATTTTCGTTGACCATGGTTTGTTACGGAAGGGCGAAGCTGATCAAGTTATGGCGAGCCTAGAAGGTAAGTTCGGCTTGAACATCATCAAAGTTGATGCTAAGGACCGCTTCTTAAGCAAGTTGGCTGGTGTCAGTGATCCTGAACGGAAACGTAAGATTATTGGTAACGAATTTATCCAAGTGTTTGATGAAGAAGCCACGAAGTTAAACGGGATGGAATTCCTCGCACAGGGGACCCTCTACACCGATGTGATTGAAAGTGGGACTTCAACGGCCCAAACAATCAAGTCACATCATAATGTTGGTGGTTTGCCAGAAGACATGCAGTTCAAGTTGATTGAACCGCTACGGACGTTATTTAAGGACGAAGCACGGGAACTCGGTGAAAAGCTAGGGATGCCGTCTGACCTTGTTTGGCGTCAACCATTCCCCGGCCCTGGTCTCGGAATTCGGGTTATTGGTGAGATTACGGAAGATAAGTTAGAAATCGTGCGCGATAGTGACTTTATCTTACGTGATGAAATCAAAAAAGCCGGCTTGGACCGTGAAATCTGGCAATACTTCACCGTATTACCAGGCATCAAGTCAGTCGGTGTCATGGGTGACGGCCGGACCTACGATTACACCGTTGGTATTCGGGCCGTGACATCAATCGACGGTATGACCGCCGACTTTGCACGTATTCCATGGGATGTCTTACAAAAGATCTCAGTGCGGATCGTCAATGAAGTCGATCACGTTAACCGCATCGTGTACGATGTTACGAGTAAGCCACCTTCGACAATTGAATGGGAATAGAAAATCATATAAAAATGAAATCGTAATATTGATTTAACAGTATTTGTGAGCTTATAAAATGGATGAATTGGTGGCGAATCTGAAAGATTTCCTATCAACAGTCTCACTAAGAATCGTGGAGGTCTTTAGTCACTTAGGAGTGATTAAGGATTTGCACGATTCTTTTTTTATTGGATTCTTGTTTGTTCACAAAACATTGCGGATAATGTAAGTAAGTAGAGATGTATCATATAGAGTGTGGAAGAACTGTTATGGCAATTACAGAAGTTTAAGACTAAATCTAATTGATAATTGATGAACCAAATCACAAAGAGTTTGTTAGCACTTTTGAAGAGTGAATCAAAGAGAACCCAGAAAATAATTTCTAAGTTATGAAAGTGGTAATGATTTTTACAAAGAATTGAATGAAGCTTATTAAAAAACAAACTTTTATTTAAGCGTACTAATTCAGATTTAATGCAGGCGTAATATCGATGGTGTAATAGGATTATGAATGGTTTGTTTTCAGAAGTTAGTGCAATCAAGGTTAAATTCTGAGTGATAATTTTATTTTTTATCATTAGTAGGACATTTTTTGACATTTGTGACTAGTGATATTGCAGTGCACGATACAAAGGTGATAGTGTAGTTAGTATAGAATAGTGAGTGAAAAGGAGTGAGGAGGGGTCATGAGTAATTATCTAGTGGGTCCTGATAAGAAAAATCTGTTTGGTCGGCGGTCAACGTGGGATTTTGATCAGGCAATTGAAGCGTCCAGTGATGGAGATGTCATTGAGATTGAGGCGGGATTTGATCCGTTCAACGGTCAAAATAACCAATCTATAGTTATTACTAAAAGTATTACAATTCAGGGTCACGTTGAAAATAGAGAGAATGAACATATCTATACCAATACAATCGATGGTATTGTAGTGAAGGATGGAGCTACAGTAACGTTGCAAAATATTTGTATTCAGAAAAATACTGATAAGAGTAATGCAATTACTGTGCGTATGGGTTCAACTGTAATTGCTGAAGATGTTTACTTAATTAACAAATCAACGACTGGAACAAACTATCCAATTGTGTATATTAGTGGAAATTCACATGTACAATTAAAGAATGTAACAGTCGGAGCTAGCAAAATTTCAGATGGAAAGCATCGTATTTACGTCGAGAATTCTGAGCTGACTATTCGTAATTCATGGATTTGTGCAAAGGTGTATTTGAAGCATGCTCAATTTTTATGTCATAAAAGTCAACTAGAATACACGGACGGTTGTGTGCTTAACGGAAATGAACAAAGTACTATCCAATTAATATCGTCAACTTTAACGGGTGGAAAAATTCTGTCTAAAGAAGTGTATCCATGCGTTCATATATGTGATTCCAAATTAACCTGTCAAGATTGTTCTATTAATCAGCCCAAGTTTGACATGGCTCTATTGGTGTTAAACAGTCAAATGACACTTAAAGGTGGTCAAGTGGATTCAGTTAGTTTAGATCACACCACGGCTAATATTAACGAAACACTGATTCGGGAAAGCTTTGCAATCGAAAATGGAACACAAGTCACTGGAAATCGCTTTTTTATTCTAGGGCGTGACAACGGCAAAGTAAATTTGTATATTGCGGGCCGCTCTAATATTCAGGTCTGCCATATTATTTTTGGACAAATCTCAAATCCAAATTTGAAACTTGAACGGAATGTAGATATCGGTAAGACAGCATTAGATTACTACCAATATAATTTAAACAATGGGACGTTTGTGGTGGATCAAACAAATCATTACATTTCCGCGGACAAGCAGGGTCAAGTGAGTTATTTTGGTAAAAAGCCTGCGTTGGATCGTCTCAATGAAATGATAGGGATTAGTGGAGTTAAATCGGAGATTAATGAATTTATTGCTATAGCCCAAATGAATAAGCAGCGTAAGGAGCAAGGGATAAGTAGTGATGCCATGACACTACATTCACTATTCCTAGGTAATCCGGGGACAGGAAAAACAACCGTTGCACGTATTTTAGGTGAAATTTTATTTGACAAAGGAATCATTAACGATCAGAAATTTGTCGAGGTTTCACGTTCGGACATTGTAGGACGTTATATTGGCGAAACTGCGATAAAAACTCGTAAAGTTCTAGAGTCTGCTCTTGGCGGAGTCCTATTTATTGATGAGGCATATACGCTAGCTAACGGGGATGAGAAAGACTTTGGACGGGAAGCCATCGATGAGATTTTAAAATTCATAGAGGATCATCGTGCGGATGTTGTTGTTATTTTCGCTGGGTATACCGATCGTATGGAAAAGTTCTTAAAAATGAATGAGGGACTGCGAAGCCGGATTCCTAATCACTTTATGTTTGAAGATTATACACCCCAGGAATTAATTGAAATTGGCTGGAATGACTTAAAGGCTAAAAATTATATTGTGGATAAAACTGCATACACGGACTTAGTTATGCATAATTTTAATGTTTCTCACGATCATAGTAATGGCCGCTGGGTTCGTAATCTTAATGAAAGGTTAATCAGGAAATTTGCTGTTCGTGTCGCCGGCCAGCAAGGAGAAGACCTTTCTGCAATTAAGCAGCAGGATATTGATGCTGCAATGTTATAGTGACAACAGAGGAGTAGTGAAGAATGACAGAAAAGAAACAGTATGTTCGGCCGCCCAAGCCAGTAAAGATAAAGCCTACGGTATCTAGGAAAAAACTTAGCCATAAATTAGACGCATATAATTATTTACATCCCGATTATTGGAAGCGAAAGTTAGCTCACTTATTACTAGTAATACCAGTTGTGTGGACCATTTATGGTATGATTCTACTGGCCATCTTTTATCCAGGTATGCAATCAGGAATTGGAGTTACTGTTAGCTTATTAGGAGTAACGATGAGTGTATTGCATATTGTTCTGACGGCAATAAGTGCTTATTTCTATCCATTTAGTTTGTACTGGTATCGTGAAAGTTTGATAGGACGCATTTTAAATGGCATGTGGTACTTTGGTGGCTTCTGGGCTGTTATTGGAAAAATTATTGTCACACTGATTGGTGGCATTTTGATTGCAGGTCTTTTGGCACCGATTGCTGGACCAATAACATTACGTCGTTGCCGACGAAAAAATATAATCATTGGTGACGCAAAAGATTTTGAATAGAATATTATTAATAATAAGTAAGTGGATCTAGAACCTGTTGCAGTGCTATGATCCCTTTATGGTTGTCAGATGAAATAATATAATTCATCTGACAACCATGGAGGGATTTTTTATATGCCAAGGTCTAGACATACACCGGCCGAAAAATTGGCTTTAATTACTGATTTTCAGAGCTCTGGCCTTTCTATTAGCGCATTTAGCAAGCAACATGAATTGAGTTGTTATTCCATTAGATAATGGGATGTTATGCTATCAACGTGACGGTATTGATGGACTAGCAGAGGCCACTAAGAATCAGCACTACAGTCAGACTTTCAAGCAGAAGATCATTCGAGCATATTTGAATGGCGAGGGAACAATTCAAGGATTAACTAATAAATATGGATTACGTTCAACTTCACAGCTAAGAAACTGGCCAATCAAGTATAATAGGGACAAACTGTGACGGCTTCACCGTCTAGAAAGCAGGTCCTAAAATGAGCCGTAAAACGACTTTTAATGAGCGAGTAACGATTTTGGAATGGATTAATAAAGGTAATCATTCATACAGTGAGGCCGCCGAACATTTCAACGTTTCTTATCAGCAAGCCCGTTATTGGGCCTTAAAGGACCAAGCTAAAGGTTTTGAAGTTTTGGTCGATAACCGAGGACATCGTAAACCCGAATCAGAATTAACCGATTTGGACAAAGCCAATCTGTGGATTAGACAATTAGAATCACAAAGCAAGGATCAGCAGTTATTAGAGGCTTTCATAAAAAAATATCAGGAACTTTAGCGCAAGGGTGAATTCACAACGTCGACTGGCTTACCACGCAATCAAGGAAGTTAGTCAAAATAATCACGGTACGGTCACTAAGTTATTATCAATACTCAAAGTTAGCCGCCAGGCATATTATAAGGGGCTCCATCGTGACGTAACGACTTGGGAAATTCGAGATAACTTCTTAACTGAACGGGTTCAATACTGGTATAACCAACATCATCAAAGTATTGGCAGCTATCTAATCTCAGAAAAGACCCGACCGTTACCGAACAGGTGACGTTAAAGCAAGTTAAGCGAATTATGATCAAGCTTGGAATTCGTTGCCAGGTTCGTCAGAAAAAGCATTCACGGATCAAACAACAGGAGCAATACTTACAAGATAATGTTTTAAATCAGCATTTTAGCGTTAACCAACCAAATCAGGTCTGGTTGGCCGATTCAACTGAATTAATTTATGGTGTTAATGGTCAGTATAAAGTACGCTTGAGTGGCTACTGGGTCTTTGCGGTCGGCATCTAATTGCCCATAAACTAAGTGAAACTGAAACTACGAATGCGGAAGTTCAGGTTTTTCAACGGGCCTTTAATTTTGCGGGTGACGTCCACCCTGTAGTGCATACTGACCGAGGTTCGGCATACATATCAGGAGTATTCAATAATTTTTGGCGCAACATGAGGTACTCGTAGCATGTCACGACCAGGAACGCCATATGATAACGCACCAATGGAACGATTTCAAATTACGTTGGATGGACCGACATGCCAAACCAGCTACCTATAAAGAATTAGTGGCCTTGGTTGAAGAAGGCAGCAACTACTTTAATCAGCTAGACCGTTCATCAGCAAGAAACGACCTCACCCCAGCGGAATACTGGAATGAGGCCGTTTAAGTAGAGCAAAACTTATATTATTTCAAATGACAACTTGACAGATACTCGTACAGTAGGAACTCCAATGAAAGAGGTTTTCGTCTTGGTGTTTTTATTTTGTAAAAATACTAGTGGCTAACTTGATTTTAAAACTCACCATCAATGTTCCGTCTCATTTCAATGAATTTTTTATATCTAGGATATTGAATGTGATGAAAATCTAGCTCAGGCATAATATTGATTAGGGAACTGTCGTGAAAATGCGTGTTATTCAATAGCCATTCTATCTTTCTGTAACATTCAGCAACTACTTCATCATTACTACATTCCATAAAAATCACTGAAGTGACAAAAATATCGTCAATATTATCTTCAGTTTTTTTCAAATTAAAGAAATAACGCTTTAATGAATTAGCAAGATCATCTAGATTGAGTTTTTTGGGATTTTCAATATAGCTGAGGTAAATATTTGCCCAGGTGATTCCAGTTTCGTTTCCTATTGAGGATTCTAAAGTATCAAACGTAACCTGTTTGAAGGTCTCAGGTTCCTTCATAAACTTCTGTATTGTCTTAATGGGAGGTTTCAAGAGTGCTTTAGAAACTTCTGTATAGTCAGAGTTCCAAGTACTTATTTCAAAAAAGTTTCCAATCAATCTTTTTACTAGAGAACGTAGCACGTCAAATTCAGATACGTTTTGAGAAATGTTAAAAAATGGAGTCAGCGGCCACCGGAATATTGGCTGAAATAAAAATCTGCCGTGTGCAATCGCATTTCTAAGTTTAATTACTGATTCAACGAAATACATATCATTTTCTGAATCTATACCATTTTTTGATAGTAAATATTTTATTTTTGTGCTAAAGTTAGGGCTCTTTGCGCCTAGAGCTGTTGATACAATCTTATAATTATCGTTAACATAGTTATCAAGTTCGTCATTCCTTGTTAGCATAAGTGAAGCATATTCTTTCAAACTTGACTTTATTTTGCTTTCCGCAATTTTCTTTAATTCATCTTCGCGGCTGTTACTCAATAGTTCTAAAATTTGAAAGAGTCCAAGTAAAGCTTCATCACGATATAAATTGCTTTCTAAATCCTCATTCTCTAGGTTGAGATTTTTGCGCCATCGGTCGAGTAGAGAAATAGAAAGGTTTTTATACTTTGAATCATTGATTTTAAATAATACTTTTTCTAAATCTTTTGAATAGTCATTCATTTCGGTTTGAAAAATAGTTTTTGGGGGATTGTCGATACCATTTTTAACCACGAAAGAGGATCCTGATTCAGTAATGTCATAAATAGTGATGGGACATTCAAGAAATAGAGAAATTATCCCTTGAATGACAAGTAACCATGGTCTCATTAGTCTTGAAGTTTCTACTTGTGAATAAATTGGGTCTATATTCAATTCACCACGAACTGCAATTACAGTGCTTTTATCACGACTAATTGATTCAACTGTTATACCATTGAAGCTAAAATATATTTTGATATTACTTAAATCGTAAGTATTACTGTCGACAGAGTGAACTGTAAAAAAGTGAGTTTTCAAAATGTTTTCATCTTCTCTCAAGTTTTAGTAAGCATACATTTTTCTTGCTTTTATACATACATCATATCAATAAAAATTTCATTTAAAATTTTTTCAAGCATTGTCAGAATTTATGATAGTTGAAGGATTGATTCAGCTTAAACGCTGGCTGACAAGTGTACTTATCGGCATTTATCGCAAGTATGTCAAATCAGAATTAAATAGCATATCGAATCCATCCGGTAAGGATAGTTATTCTATATTCATCAGTTAACGTTCCACGGGCGTTTCTAAGAGCAGTAGCGATAAACCCGGTGATAGTAGTCGCTATGAACTTTGAAGTGTTAACAAATTGTTGGTAACTTTGTTAGCCAACGGGCATTCGAATGTCAGTATTGAGAAATGTGTGCATAGCACTGAGTAAATTTGGTTTGCTTTGCAATTGCAAAAGACTTGTCAGAATTCGTTAATTGTAACGGCCTTTTATAAATGGTTTGCACAATTGGAACGTACGTTCTTTTTGGGCCTGAATAAAAGCCCAGTTAAGGGCTGATATTACTAACTGATTGCAGATTAGACTATGCTTGTGGTTGACTAAAATGCTTTAATGAAGCTAAATATAAAGATCCACCAATAATTGCGAGAATTCCGCCAATCCAACCCAAGAATGGAATAAGCGCGATTGCGCCGCCGACAATTAGTAAAACGCCTGATGCAGTACCGACACGCTTATCACCTTTATAATAAATTAATGCAATAATTCCTAATGCTAAAATAGCAATTTTCAAAATGTTTAGGAAAGCGGCCGCACCTGATGTATTAGATACTGATCCAGTGGCAGCATCGCTAACAATACCACCAGCAATAAACCAGCCCCCGAATAATAAAATAATGCCGCCGACTAGCCCTACAATCCCGTTAGTAAGTGCTAAATTTTTTGACTTCATGTTGAAGCTCCTCCCTTTATTAACAGCTTTTCGTGTCGATCAGTTTATTGGACATAAGTTGTTGAAGCCTACCCAAACCATTAATCCCCGTATTGATAGGCTTATTTTTCGTATAAATAAACAAAGGTGACCAATATTCTAGCCGATAAATAAGCTTTCCATAAGCGTGCCCGAAGTAACTTGGTTCGAACATTAAGATACTTCATCGTAAGGGGCGTTAGTCGCGTTTAGCCCTATTCCCAGAAGATGACGGCCATTGCTACTCGTACTTGTTGGCGTTCTTCTTCCGTAAGTGCTTCGCCTCCGTATGTCATCGAATCCACATGAGCTGTGAGAAAGTCTTTTAAGTCAGTGGTATCTTTTCTAGCAATCCATTTAGATGCGCTATCTTCACCCAGCAGGTAGTCGGTTGTCACATCATATAGATCTGCAATCTGTTTAAGCATGTTCAAATCTGGCTCATTCGTGCCATATTCATAGTTAGCATATCGCTGCATACTGCTCAACCCTAATTTCCTGGCCACCTCAGTTTTTGACCAGTTCCGACTGTCACGAAGGTTAATTAGTCTTCGAATGAAGTTGTTTTGTGTTTTTGCTGGCATGTTATAGTCTCCCAATGAACGTATTGTATAATATTTAAACGTAAAATTTATATTTTTAAATAAAAAATTTAAGAAATAACTTATTTAAATAAACTATTTAATATAAAACATGATTTATCGATATAAATTAATCGCTTGTTAATTATAATGCATTCAGGTTGTTGGAACAAAATAGATTAGTATCAAGTGTTATCTAGATGATGGTTTTATTCCTAGGATGCTACTAGATTTAGATACGATTTTTCTCACTTTAATATATACGGAGATAATGATTTGAGAATTAGTATGATTTGGAATATCGGCAGAGTTCTCCAAACAGATAAATAATTAAAAATAGGTGGTTAGACTTAAAACGATCACTGTTTTCCGATGATTATGGTTTCTTAAGATAGACTGGTCAAATAGTGCAATCATAATTTCACTCTGAAGAGGTGATTGTTCACAATCAAATGGTCTTCATTATGGTATTATGACAAGGACACTAGTGGATGTTTAGTCAGCTTGGCGGACTAATCCCAAAACGAGCTGAAAAGCTGATGCAAACACATAAGGAGGTTGGAAAATTTTGAAGTCGAATCGTTCTATTGTCACCTGGCTCCTCAATATCGTTAAACTAATTGGTCTATTCGCACTATATCAACTCGCTATGATTCCTACGATGATGCCAGCAATTCGACACGGGTTCTCGGCCACGGCAACACTAATTGCCGGAGTGGCAAGTTTAGTCTTGCTCGGATTACTCATTTGGTGGCTGGTAACGATTTATCGTCGTCAAGCGCCAATCGTGACCAGTTTATCACGACCGACACGTCCGGTGTTAACGATAGTGGGCCTATTTATCCTGGTTGAGTTAGGTAACGTGTTGGCGGGACTTATCGTGAAACAAACCCCTGAAAACCAAGTGATTTTGGATAAGGTATTTACTACTAGTCCAGTCATTAATGTTGTCATGATGGCAGTACTGGCACCGATTGTCGAAGAACTGATTTTTCGTGGGCTGATGTATCGTTGGTTATTTCCGCGGGTCACAAATTGGGTGAGTTTCACGGTTGCATTAGTTTTTGCGAGTTTAGTATTTGCCCTTGCCCATACGTTATCATTTAGCCCTGCGCTACTAGCCTACTTACCGATCGCCGTCGTGCTGACTTTTACGTACGTGTGGTTCAACGATATTCGCTATAGTGTCGCCTTGCACATTATCAATAATTCATTAGCCATGGTTGGCATGTTGACTTTGCTTTCACGTTAACACAGGTTATCCTACCGACATAGCGGTTGACATTCGCGTATTAGTTGCGTGATGTGTAATGATTAAAACAGGCAACGTCCAAATTTTGGGCGCTGCCTGTTTTATTAATAGCGGTGTGGTTGATGTAGTGGTAATCATTGTTTGGTCACTTAATAATATTAAACAGTTCAGTTATACCAAGAATATTATTATGATACAATTTTCGATGGAGGTGGCGAGATGCGTACAATTACACCAATTGAGAACAGTCGGCGACATGAAGAATTTTGTCCATTGGATACAACTTTGAGTATCTTGTCGGGTAAATGGAAATCAATTATTATCTGTCGATTAATGGGGAGTTCGCAGCGCTTTTCGTCCTTATTAAAAGGCATGCCGGGCTGTACCAGTCGAATGTTGGCGATGCAACTAAAGGAATTAGTTGCGGATCAGATTGTGAGTCAACAAACGGTCGCTAATCATTCAGTTTATGAGTTAACGAACATTGGAATATCACTAGTTCCAATCGTTAAAGCAATGGATCGATGGGGGGAGGCTTACCTTGAAACGTTACAGTTGGCGTAGTCGATTGGTCAACGCTTAGACTAAGTATAGGACGTCATTATTAGCCACTATTTTTAACAATCATAAAAATTGCTCGCAGGAATCTTCGGAGCAGTTTTTTTAATACGCATTAAAAGCTGATTGTCTCAAAGCTAATCCGAATAGTGGCTAAGTGCATTTGCAATCAATACTGCGACTAATAAGGCCGTGGCCGCTGCAATCGTCACTGCGTAAAAGCCAATTTTAGTTAAAAGCAGGCCGCCAGCGGCAGATCCTAACGTTAAGCCATAGTATAAAAAAGCACTATTAAATGACATGATGGTTGAACGATTAGATGGCACAATATTAACGATTGTCGCAGTTAATGCAGTGACACCCCAGCCTTGAGATAAGGCGAGCACAACCAGAATAATCAGCAATACTGCTAAATGTTGTCCCCAGATGCCTAAGGATAAGACTAATGTAGCTGAAACTAAGCCATTAATTGTAACGCTCTGTTTTTTACCAAGCGATGATATAAGTTTACCGGCAAAGAAACTCGCAACAAAATTAGCACTTCCATAAGTGATAAAGATGAGACCAGTTTGCATTGTGTTGAAATGAAAGGTCGCGGTTGCAAAAACACCCAAAAAGGTATAAACGCCATAGAACCCAGTCATCCAAGTTAATGTAATCAGTAGAGCAGCGATGGCGTGAGGAGTGTGGACTAATGTCTTAAAACTTGTAAAATAACCGTCAGGCTGGGCATTCTGACTCGGTAATGAAGGTATGGCAATGGTTAAAATCGATAATGCAATCAAGGTTAGCATGGCTGAACCCCAGAAAGCCATATGCCAACTACTGAGTTGTGCTAGTAAAGCACCGAGTGGTACACCGGTAGCAATTGATAATGAAAGTGCCGACATAACGATGCCCATGACTTGGTTAAGTCGTTGACCATTGAAGTAAGTACCGATAAAAGCCCAAATGTTTGGGACAAATAAAGCTGCACCGATGCCAGCGATGGCACGGTAAAGATAGAATGTTAGCAATGAGTTTGCTAATCCACAGAGTAGTGTTCCTAGTAAGAAGATGCCACAGCCACTGATTAGCAAAAAACGTTTATTAAAGCGGTCACCTAATGGGCCGAATAAAGGTGCACCGATGGCATAACATAGTGCGTAAACGGTGACTCCGTATGCCGCGGTGTTAGTCGGCACATGCAGACTAGTAGCGATAGCGGGGAGTAGTGCTGAAATAATAAATGCGTCAGCACCAGTCACAAAAGCCCCACAGAAAAGGCCAATAATAAGCCAATTTTCAGTATGTTGGTTATGGATAGTGATTTGATTGAAAATAGGACTCACTCCTTTTGAATTAGGTACAACTAGGAGTTTAAGGGCCTTACAATAGAGAAACAAGTGAATAAAAGTATACCAGCGACTGTCGTTAATCGGATAGAAATATACCACCCTAGTTTCGTTTGTTTTTGAAAACAGTGGCTATTAATGATAACTAGGTAATGTTTGATTAGCAATTGTTGATTATCAAAATAACTTTATACTGTAAAATTGGAACAATGGTACTTCCTGATTTGCGACTTCTTCAACGACTAAAATTCATAATAGTCCCGATTAAATAAGGTTTTCCAATGTTCAATCAGGACATAAGGGTGTAAACACCATCTAGCATTATGGCATCATTGGTTTATAATGATATTTATATTAGCTTATTGGAGTGAGTTTATGAATAAGAAATTATTGTATACCAGTATTACCACTGCGGCATTATTCGTGGGGACCCAATTGGGTGTTAACAATGCGCAGGCCGACACGGCAACTGATAACAGCGATACGACGAATCAGACGAGTGCCACGCAGGGGAGCGCTCAGACGGCAACTAACGAAAAGTTAGCAACGGTCAAACCGACTAGTCAGCAACAGTATCAAGCCAACGTGCAGACTGCCAAGGGGAACGTAGCCACGGCTCAAAACCAAGTCAATACAACACAAACTAAAGTGGCGACTGCGCAGGGGCAAGTGACTAATCAAAGTCAATTAGTTGCGATTGGACAGTCCCAGTATGATGCTGGTAAAGCCCAAGTTGACCGTGCACAACAAACACTGGATGCTAACAATCAGGTCCTCGCTGAGGCTGAGAATAAAGTCGACGCTGCTAAGTCGCAAATGGCAGCAGCTGAAACACAAATTCCAGCTGACCAACAGCAAATTGCGGCCAACAAAGTCGCTATCGCCAACCAGCCAGCTACCGAGAAGAAAGCACAAACGGCTAAGGACGCGGCTGACACGGCCTTGACGCAAGCTAAAACTGAACAGGCCACGGCCCAATCTGATGCCGATGCAGCCAGTGCCGTCACTGCCGCTAAACAGGCGACGGTTGACCAAGCATCTGCCGCCCAGCAAAAAGCGGCCACCCAAGCAAATCAAGCTAAAGTGGCCGTAGCATCAGCGCAAGATGCGGTTAATAAAAATACCCAGGCAATCAATTCTGCCAAGACAGCGATTCAAAATACGACCAGTCAAATTAATGCGAATAATCAAGCTGTTTCCACAGCGCAAGCCAAAGTGACCGCAGCTCAAGCAGCTTTAGCGGCAGCAGAACGGCCAACGACCACGACAGAATCGCAAAATAAGTATGACGCTGCCGAATTCCCACAATCTCAATTGACTGGGGCCGAAACAGTCAGCGTCGCCTATCCAAGTAATGGCAAGTATGTGCCTAATGCGGATAAAATCAATCAGTATATGTTTGAATATATCAATCAGCTACGGGCGCTGAATGGTCAACCAGCATTGAAACAGACGGCGACGTTGCAAAATAATGCGATTGCGCGAGCAGCTGCCCAAGTCGACGGTGGCTTGGATCATACTGGCTCAAGTTATGCAGAAAATTTAACACAAGTTTATCCGCAATGGTTCATGAGCGATCAAGAAACGGCCTATAATGCTGTGATGGGTTGGTATGATGAATCCAATAACATTGAGTCCGGTTCCTTTGGTCACCGCGTCAACCTAATATACTCGACTGGTGATGCCGGAGTAGCCATCAACTTGGCCAAACACGTGGCGGCATTTGAAGTCGATAATGCCGGGATGACGGAAGCACAGCAAGACAAGTATGTTGATTTGTTCGACAATGCCCATGCGAATGCCGCTACTGGGACTAAGGCCTTACCAGCTGTCACGTTCAATTACGTCCAGACGGCCCCCGCTGATCCGAAGAAGATTGCGGCGGCTAACGCAACGTTGATTGCTGCAACGGCTAGTTTAAATGGTTTACAAAATACCGGGAAGACATTAGCAACCACGCTGGCTAACCAAAATGCCAGTTTACAAGCTTTACAAAACCAGACAAGTGGCTTACAAGCGACTGTTACGACTAAACAGGCCCAAGTTCAAGTCGCTGCAACTAGTTTGAAAGCGGCTAATGTTGCTTTGACGCAAGCTCAAGGGCAATTAGCAATGGCGCAACAGCAACAACTATCGCCCGTTCGTAATTTGAAGACAGCAATCGCGAAGACGGCTGCGGCGCAAGTAACTGCCACGCAAGCCGCTAAAAACTTAGCCAGTGCCAAGACATTGGTAGCCGATTTGACCGCTGAAAATGCCCGATTGGCGGCCGAAATCGCGGCCCTGCCCGCGCGGATTGCAAGCATGAAGGCCCAAATTGCTACGGCTGAACAACAAATCGCTGTTGCCAAGGCCATGCTCGCGCAGGGGCAGGCTCAAGTCGATACAGCAAACGAGCAACTTGCTGCTGGAAAAGCGCAACTGGATCGTAAAAAGACCGATTTAGCACAACTTAAGCAGGTGCTCGGCGCTGCCAGAGTTGATCTCGCCGTTGCACAAGGTGATTTAACGGCTACTAAAGCCTTCTTGGCACGCGTCGAAGCTAACAAATTTACAACGACGACGGCTGCTGCGGCTGATAGAATTGCTGAAACAACAAATGTTGCTCAATCGACTGGTGTTACCGCACCACATGCGACAGCTACTAAAACCGTAGCGAATAACAATGGTACCATTAATGCCACGAGTACTAGCGTAGATGTTTCAGATGGCGATGCAACAACTAAGCTGGTTGCGGGAGCTAAACAACAGCCAGTTGCCGCACAGGCCACGGCGTTACCACAAACGGATGAAAAACAGTCAGCGAGTTTGACTGTGGTGGGATTACTAGCGGCAGGGTTCTCATTATTGGGTTTAACAAAGTTACGCAAACGCGCTTAATTTCTGAGCTCAAAGCTTTTTAGAATTATTGATCATATGAAATAATAAAAACAGTTGGACTAGGATAGCCGATGGATACCGGGAATGATAGATAGGCAATGAATGCTTACCTATGGTTGTCAATCAGCCGAAATCCTTGGCCTGACTGGTTTTTTTAGTGGTTAGATATTAAGTTTAGTGAATTAAACATAACCGGTATTAACAATAAAAGACAACTCATTTTTGATATTTTGTACACGGCAAGGCTAATATTTAGTAATATATTAAGTAATACGGCCATTGAAGTTTTTTTGATTATTTAAATAAACGAATTAAATTAATGGATAATTAACGGAATGAAAAATGATCCGTTATTAAATGCAGAGTTGCAATTGACAGCCATGGTACATAATGTGTCCGTATAATCCCGTGGATGATTGGGAAATCCAGGGTGGCTAACTGCCGATTGCTTTAAGGGGAATTAAGGTTGTGAAAGGAATAGAGGTATGGGAAAAATCAGTAGCAGAATGGTCTTTGAAATTATCACGATTATCGGTATTGTCACTTTTGCCGTTATCAGTCTAACACCATCAACGGCGAAGCAGCAAAGTGTGCAATTGGATCACGGACGGATGAGCTACAGCGGAGCCGTTTTGAAGCACAAGTTTGACGGTCAGGGTACGTTGCAGGTTAACAAACAGGGGCGCTACGTGGGTAATTTTACCAATGGCCGGTTTGAAGGCCCAGGCGAATTCATTGCACCGAACGGGTGGCGTTTGCAAGGCAACTTCAGCAAGGGTGCGTTGAATGGTGTGGTCAAACTGCGGGTCGGCAACAAGACTTATGCCAAAAAAATTACGGGGGACGGTAAGTTAGAAAATGCGGATTAAATGGTTTAGTTTAGTACGGATAACGGGACTCGTGCTGGTATTGACGTATCACTTTTTCCAAACCCAGTTTACTGGTGGCTTTATCGGGGTGGACATCTTCTTTACCTTCTCAGGGTTTTTGATTACGTCATTAATGGTGGACGAGTTTGCTCGTTCGGATAACTTTAAACTAATGGCTTTCTATGGTCGCCGGTTTTATCGAATTGTGCCACCATTATTTATTGCGGTGTTATTGGTGCTACCGCTAACTTACTTGATTGACCACGATTTTGTGACCGACATTGGTAAGCAGGTCGCGGCGGCTCTCGGATTTACGACTAATTATTTTGAAATTGCGACGGGTGGCAGTTATGAAAACAAGTTTATTCCGCACTTATTTGTCCATACGTGGTCATTAGCGGTTGAAATGCACTTTTATATTTTATGGGGCCTGATTGCGTGGTTGGTCGCTAAAATTAGTCGGCGGTTGGCGAGTGGTCGGCGCGCATTGACCCGTTTTCGCTGGGGCTTAGGGCTGTTGACCACTGCCTTTGCGATTGAAAGCTTTGTCATGATGTACTTTGGTGCGGTCGGCTTAAAGGACTTTTCACCAGTCTACTTTTCAAGTCTGACCCACTGTTTTCCGTTCTTTGTCGGCGGGCTTATCGGTGTCCTGAGCGGCATCAAAGCTCAAGGGCCAATCTATCGTTGGACCACGGCGCACTGCAATCCGATCATTGCGGGCGCGGTGATGCTTATTAGTTTTATCTTGTTAGTTGCTTTAGGCGACCGGATGAAGTTCGATGCGCTACAAACGTATCAGGGTGGGCTGTTACTGGCTACTGTACTCGCTGGCATCATGATCTATGGCGCCCGATTGTTGCATGACCACACGCCGAACCTCAAGGAACCGCGGTGGATGACGTTCTTAGCGGATGTGAGCTATAGCGTGTATCTCTATCACTGGCCGTTGTACGTGATTTTTTCACACATGATGGTCAACTGGTTGGCGGCGCTGCTCACGACGGTACTGTCGATTATCCTATCCGCGTTGTCATACTACGTGTTAGAACCAGTGATTGCGGGCAAACGCGCCCACGTTTTCGGTCATACAGTGACGTGGCGACAGTTGCAGTTACCCGTTATCACCGCAGGAGTGTTGTTGGCAGTTAATACCGGGGTCGTAGTCAAAAATGCGCCGCAACTTTCGACACTGGAACAGAATTTATGGGTGAGCGGGATTTACCAAGATATTGATAAAATCGGAACGACTCATGAAGCTGTGCTCGCGGCCGTGACGCCCAAGAAGAAGCAGGCAACGCCTAAAGGTGACCAAGAAAAGGCACCAGGCGTTTCCATTATTGGTGACAGTGTCACGCTGGGGACGCGGAGCTACCTGGGCGATCACGTCGCGAACAGCAATATTGATGCGGAGGGCGATCGGACGATGAACCTGGCATATAAAGTCATGATGAACCAGCAGCGAAGCCATACGTTACGGCAGTACGTGGTGATTTGTATTGGGACCAACGCGCTGGATGATTACGAAGAACAAACCATGAAGATCATTCATGACTTGGAGCCGGGGCACAAGTTGATTCTGATGACACCTTATAATGCCCGGGCCGATGCTGACTGGAATTCATCAAAGTTGGCCGTTTTGGAACGGCGTTTGCCAGCTAAGTATAAGTTCATTACGGTTGCCGACTGGGGCAAGATTGCGGCGCAACATCCAGAAGTTTTCAAAGGGACGGATGGCGTACATTTCGGTGGCATTCGGGCTGGTGATATTTTATACGCCAAGGTAATCAATCAAGCATTGACGGCAGCCAAACAGACTCCGGCTAAACCAGCCTAATCTAGCTAAGTCAGAGCAGTTATTAGTAGTCAATTTAATAGAAATAATCAGCTTGCGATGTAACAATTGGCAGGCTGATTTTTTTATGTTTGTGGTTAAATTGCGAAGCGGCGGGATTCGTTGATGGTAATTGTTCAGATTTTAAGTGACAATTCGACCAGTGTGCATATTAATTGTCCCAAAATTAAATTATGGTTATCATAAGCATGTACTCAAATATAACTGTAAGGAGTGATTAGAATGTTAGGATGGCTATGGTCATTAATTGTTGGTGGTGTCATTGGTGCGTTAGCAGGTGCGATTACCAGCCGTGACGTTCCAATGGGGATCATTGGCAATATTATTGCCGGTTTAGTTGGTGCCTGGATTGGTCAAGCATTGCTTGGAACTTGGGGACCTTCGTTAGCTGGTATGGCATTGGTACCCTCAATCTTAGGCGCTATTATCTTAGTATTAATCGTTTCTGCAATCTTCGGCATGCGTAAAAAACGTTAGGCGGTGATTAGATGAGCCGCTTAGCTAAGTTTACGGTGACGTTAGTCGGAATTGTATTGGTGTTATTAGCGGTTTTTGAACTGGGTCAGTTGTACCCGATCCCGTGGTTGACGTCCTGGTTAGCTGATCTGACGATTAACTACCCAATGGTTTGGAGTATCTTATTGATGGTCTTTGCCATTATTGCCGGAATCGTTGGTATCTTATTGGTAATTGTCGGCTTGTTTCGACCAGTTAAAGTCAGCACGTTGACGTATGATGGCAAGGTTGGCCAGTTAACGATTCCGCAACGGGCTTTGGAACGTGATTTGCAGTACCGACTCGTTAATCAGTTGAATCTGATTGATCCTGAGGTTCACTTGAAATTACGGCGTCGTCGCCGGGTACGAGTAAAAATTGATGCGATGGTTAATACTGACGCATCGTTAGAAACCACGGCCCAACAGGCGGCAACCTTGGCACAGGACTATTTGAAGAATCAATTGGGATTGACGGTCGAACAACCAGTAGTGCAAGTTAAGCCAGCAAATCACCAGCGTAAGTTAACCGTGGTGTAAAGGAGGGTCCTGATGAGTAACGCACAGTATGGTTTTCTGATTGGACTGCTTTTAGGTATCGTCTGGGTATTAACCAGTTTTTCGGCAGTCTTATTAGTCGCAGTTTTAGGGCTGATCGGCTGGGCGATTGGACGGTTTGTCCACGTCGATTTGGCTGCAGTTAGTCAGAAGTTGAGTGAGTATTTATCTAAATAATGGGAGGAATTACAATGGCACAACCAGAACAACAATTACAGACTCAATTGACGTTTGATGACGGTGTGATTGAAAAAATCGCCGGTCTAGCTTCACGCAATGTTGACGGCGTGTTATCCCTAGAAGGCGGCATGTTAAGCAATTTAACGAACCGCTTTCGTGATGAAGCTGACCCGACACAGGGGGTTGACGCCCAAGTTGGTAAGAAACAAGTTGCTTTAGATATGACGATGATCGTTGAATATGGTAAGGACATGCGACAAATCTTCAATCAAATTTGTCAACGTGTTCAGCAAGATGTTGAACGGTATACTGGCTTGAAGGTCATTGAAATTAAGGTACATGTCAGTGACGTCATGAGCAAGCGTGATTGGCAAGATCAGGCCACTGGCAAACCAAATACGGATCAATCAACAGATAAGCGGCAAGTTGAATAGCACGGTCGTTTAGAGTAGTCATTGGTAAGACGATTTTTGACAAAACAAGGAGGAATTTTGATGGAAGCAACAGCGACATCTTTAAAACCAGAAGTTGTTTTTGACGATACGGTATTGGCAAAGATTGCTAGTAACACGGCCCAAGAAGTTGAAGGAGTATTGAGCTTACAGGGAAATCTGATTGATGATATTTCCAATCGCTTTACGGATAAGGATCGCCCGCAGACCGGTGTTTCAGTGGATACCGATGACGATGACCAGACGGTTGGAATCGAATTGACGGCCATTCTAGCTTATGGTAAGAATGGTCAGGAGATTCTAGCACGGGTGGCGGATAAGGTTGCCAAGGCCGTTAAATCAATGACTGGTTATCAAGTGACTAAGTTAAAATTAGTCGTTAAAGACATGTTAACGACAGAAGAGTGGCGGCAACAAAATGACAAGCAAGAAAAAGCACCAGAAAAGAAACACCCAGAACCAAAGGATGACGGCCCACATTAATGGCAGCCGTAATGGTTAAAGGTACTCGCAAATTAGGCGGGTACCTTTTTTAGTGATGAGCGTTACATGAAGAAATATCCTGAGCTAAGTTCGTAATTGCGTTTGAACGTTCATAAAGATTGTCCGGAATGACCGTCACGCAACTATCATTATTGTTATGATTCATGAGATGAGTGTACAATAATATCAATGAGGTGATTAATATGAAAATTGGCATGCGGGCCAACCGACCGTTTATCATTACGGATGAACAGCATGGACAAATAGTTTTAAATGCGAAGACAGTTTTGGAAGCGCTACATATGCCAGCAGCGGACCGGAAACTTGGCTCGCTTGAAACGTTTGCGCCGCAAGAATTAGCGGCACCAATCACGGCCCCGCAACAGATTTTTGCGGTGGGGATGAACTACCGCGACCATTCGGCGGAGATCCACATTACGCTGCCGAAGGTTCCAAGTATTTTTACGAAGTTTAGTAGTTCACTGGCACCAGCGAATGTGACCGTGGTGACGCATGGCCCTGAGACCGACTGGGAAACCGAGCTAGTCGTGATGATTGGCAAGGGTGGGCGCGATATTGCGACGGCTGATGCAATGGCGCACGTGGCCGGAGTGATGGTTGGTGAAGACTTATCTGATCGAGCCGTTCAGTTCGAGAATGATAATCCCCAGTTTTCAATGGGTAAATCGTTTGAAAATTACGCACCAGTTGGGCCGTGGTTAACGACCGTCGATGAATTAGCTAACTTAGACGATGAGGTGATCACGACCACCGTCAATGGTCAGACGATGCAGCAAGCGCCGTTGAGCCAACTGATCTTCAAGGTACCGGATTTGGTGCACTACTTGTCGACGGTCTGTGAGTTACAACCAGGTGATTTGATTTTTACCGGGACGCCTAGTGGGACCGGCGTTGGTCGCAATCCCCAAGTCTTTTTGCAAGCCGGCGATCAACTGTGCGGTCAGATTACACATTTAGGGACGTTAAATATCACGATTAAGTAAATAGCCATAGTCGGTAAGTGAGATGGGTGAAGATTTATATTGTAACGCCCAGCACAATGCCGACTTTTTTTGGTACCATAAAAGTAATTATTGAATAGGGGGATACCGGTACGGGACCGGTGAGGAGCAACATGAAAAAAGTGTGGGTCGGATTATTATTAGGAAGTTTATTATTAGCGGGATGCACGACGTCGCCCAAGTCGTCAGCGCCCAAGACGAGTCAAAAAGCAACGTCAACCAAGGTAGCGGCAAAGCAGGCCGCTAGCCAAAAAAATACCGCTAGCAGTGATTCTTCATCACAGGCTGAGGCAACCTTGTGGAATACGGGCAAGCAAGCGGCTTTATCAACGTTTATGGCCGCTTGGCAACGCGAGATGGGCCAGACCTATGTCGGGACGTATGATGACAAGGTCCCGGATCATTTAGGCTTTCGTTTTCCCAATGCTTTGCTTAATGGTAGCTTAGCAGGCCGAATCAAGTGGGGCTCGCAGTCAGTGGATCTCAAGTGGTCCAAGGACGGCGAAGACCGTAGTGAATTTCAAGTGGTGGCGGTCGCAACGGGTGGTAAGGCGGAAGCACAATATCCAAACACGTACTTCTTTTGCCTCCATCATCGGCGACCAGTCGTCTTTGTGACTCAGACGACCAACGGGGACGAGTTGATCATTCATGATACGCAGAACAGTGCTTTGCAAGCCGGCTTTGCTAAGATCATTACGGGCAGTCGACCGACGACGCTGACAGATAGTTCACTGAACGTGAACATGAGTCGTGATGCGAAGGCTAATCAATGGCCTCAAGGTTATCAGGGGACTTGGTATTACTATAATAAGTACGATCACAAGATTAATTCGATGACGCAAAGTGATACCGACGGGTTGAAGCTATCTTATGTGGCAGCTGAGGGACAAAAATGGATTCATATTATGGGGGCCGAGCAGACTGCTGGGGCCGGTAACTTTGAATACGTGCGTTATCATTATTTTGATGGCCGCCAAATTCCAGTATTAATGAATGCTAGTGGTGCGGGGGCCTGGTTCGATAATAACGCCTATCCTTCAGCAGCCGCGGCAAATCAAATGCGTGACTGGCAATATGGGGATGAATCAAAGACCAGTCCGGCCGCTGACTCATTAGATTAATCGAGGGTGTCATGATCGGTAGTGCGGGCAGGGATAAATTAATCACTGTGAAAATATAATATTAATATAAAAGCCGGGACAAATGCACGTAAATTGCCCCGGTTTTCATTTTGTAAAGTTTATGTATATATTGAAAAAGTCGGAATTGTTTTCTGAAAATAATGCTATACTATGACATAAGTTAACGGTGTCAAGACATCTAACGGCCGGCGCATTCATGTGAACGGCACGACATTTTAAAGCTGATTGTCGATCATGATTGCTGTCATTTGGGGGAATGGCGCGACGATGAAGATTACCGTCAACACAAGTGTGTACGATTGGTCAAAGAGTAGGAAATCTAAAGAAAAAAGGTGTAGACATGCAGAAAAATATGGAACACACGCTCAACCTTACGATGACGATGATTTTGAAAATCGGCAGCGCCCGGTCAATGATTGCGGCTGCCTTAGCCGAGATTGCGGCCTATCGCTACGAGGCGGCGCGTGAAAAATTACGTCAGGCCGAAACTGAATTGCTGACGGCCCAGCGGTTACAGGTACGCCGACTGATCGAGAATGCCAAGGCTCAACGGTTTGTGCACTCGACACTCTTTATGAATGCCCAGTCGGCACTAGTCAACGTGATGGGCGAGTTACAGATGACTGAGAATCTGATTGGCGCTTTTGAACGCTGGGAGCCAGAAGCGGCTTAATACGAACGTGAAGCTGACGAGTGAAAGGTCGTGGTACTGGTTCATGATTAGATTTTGGAAGATGGTATTCGGTAGCAACTTAGACGGATAGAGATGGGGTTAAAAAATGACAGTTACTTTTAGTAATGAAGATGATCACAAGTTTCATAAGCTTACTGACCAATGTTTTACTGCCAATCCTAAATTACTGACAAAGGCAAGTATATCAGTACCACTAACTACCCGTACCATTCAGCCACGCCGTTATTTGGTGGTCACCAAGATCAATCAGGCTACCTTAGCGACAGCTACGTGGCAACCAGTCACCGGTGCAATTGCGCTACATAAGCATGAACGTTTGATTTATGATTTGGGAGCGCTATACGTCGGCCATTTTCAAGTTGCCATTGACGTGGCCGGTTCGCCAATGGACGCGCCGTTACTGATGCGGACAAGGTTTGCCGAACAGTTGCAAGAGTTAAGTGTCGATGCTAGTCGCGTGACCAGTTGGTTGCCCACAGCCTGGATTCAAGACGACACGCGCCACGTTGAATTATTGCCGACCACGGTCCAGTTCGAACGCCGCTACAGCTGTCGCTACATCATGTTGGAGCCGGTGGGTCAGTCGCTGAAGTGGCAGCCGGTGTTGGCGGATGCGGAGTTTGAAGAAATTATCGATGACTTTAGACAAGCGGCGTAATATCGTCGTTCGCACTAATGATTATCGATATCGTACGGTGCAAGGAACCGTGTCATCATTAGTGATGGGGGTTGTCGAGAATTAGTTGCTAGTCGCGTGACAAATTCATGGGCGGCAGAGGACGCATTCCACCCGTAATTGTCGTATAATGAATATATTCTTAAAAAACGAGGAGAATAATATGGCAACCACAACTCATTTTTACGAAACATTTCAACCAGAACATTACGATCTTTATATCAATATTAACCGGGCGGATAAGCTGATTTCGGGGAAATCAACGATTACCGGGGATGCTAAGGCGCAGGAAGTGCTGATTCATCAGAATGGTTTGACCATTGCTGGTGTCCAAGCCGATGGTGCGGACGTGCCCTTTACTGTGGATAATGCGATTCAAGGAATTCGAATTGAACTTGCCAAGGCCGGTCAAACAACTTTGACGATTACGTACAGTGCCAAATTGACGGATACGATGATGGGTATCTACCCATCATATTACGAAGTCAACGGTGTGAAGAAAGAACTAATCGGGACGCAGTTTGAAACGACCGCGGCCCGGCAAGCCTTTCCGTGTGTCGATGAACCAGAAGCTAAAGCGACTTTTGATCTTGCCATCAAGTACGATGAACATGATGGTGAAACGATCTTAAGCAACATGCCCGAAGATCATGAAGCCGATGGAGTGCATTACTTTGAAACCACGGTGCGGATGTCGACTTACTTGATTGCGTTTGCCTTTGGTGAATTACAAGGCAAGCAGACGAAGACCAAGAGTGGCGTGACCATCGGTGTTTTCGGTACTAAGGCCCACAAGGCTAACGAGCTCGACTTTGCTTTGGACATTGCCAAGCGCTCAATCGAATTTTATGAAGATTTTTATCAGACGCCATATCCATTGCCACACTCATGGCAATTGGCCTTACCAGACTTCTCAGCTGGTGCGATGGAAAACTGGGGCTTAGTTACTTATCGGGAAGCCTACTTACTATTAGATCCTGACAACACGGCCCTCGAAACGAAACAACGGGTCGCCACGGTGATTGCCCATGAACTTGCCCATCAATGGTTCGGTGATTTGGTTACGATGAAGTGGTGGGATGACCTCTGGTTAAATGAAAGTTTCGCCAACATGATGGAATATGTGGCGACGGACGCCTTAGAACCAGACTGGCATATTTGGGAAACTTTCCAAACGTCCGAAGCATCAATGGCGCTTCAACGGGATGCCACGGATGGGGTTCAGTCAGTCCACGTTCAGGTGGAAGATCCGGCCGAAATCGACTCGATTTTTGACGGTGCGATTGTCTACGCTAAGGGTGCGCGGATGTTAGTAATGGCGCGGGCCTTAGTTGGTGATGATGCCTTACGAGCAGGCTTGAAGCAGTACTTTATCAATCATAAATATGGTAATGCCAAGGGTGATGACTTGTGGAACGCCTTAGCGGATGCTTCTGGGATGCAAGTTGGAGACATCATGCATTCATGGCTGGAACAACCTGGCTATCCAG
Organism: Lactiplantibacillus plantarum; assembly: GCF_014131735.1. Classification (NCBI taxonomy): domain Bacteria; kingdom Bacillati; phylum Bacillota; class Bacilli; order Lactobacillales; family Lactobacillaceae; genus Lactiplantibacillus; species Lactiplantibacillus plantarum. Next base: position 2,447,683 of record NZ_CP039121.1, on the reverse strand, counting down.
TGGTCACGGCAGCGGTTGTTGACGGTCAGTTGACCTTGTCACAACAACAGTTCTTCATCGGTGAAGGTGAAGAAGTCGGTCGTCAATGGCAGATTCCGTTGAATAGCAACTATGAGGCGGCACCAGCGATTATGAAGGACCAAGCTGTGACGGTCGGCGATTATGCTAAATTACGTGATGCGAGTGGGCAACCATTTCGCTTGAACGTTGGGAATAACTCCCACTTCATCGTCAAGTATGACCAAACGTTATTGGATGATATTCTAGCGCACGTTGATGACTTAACGGCCATTGACCAGTTACAGTTGTTACAAGACTTACGCTTATTAGCTGAAGGTCGTCAAATCTCATACGCAGCCGTTGTGCCATTATTAAGCCGGTTTGCAGCCAGCCATTCAACGGTCGTTAACGCAGCGTTGTACCAAGTTGCGGGTAACTTACGTAAGTTTGTTACGCCAGATTCTGATGAAGAAAAGCATTTACAAACGTTATTTGACCAATTGAGTGCCGCTCAGGTTAAACGGTTAGGGTGGTTGCCACAAGCTGGTGAATCTAACGATGATCAGTTGACGCGGCCATACGTCTTGAGCGCGGCTTTGTACGCCAAGAATAGCGCGGCCGTATTAGCTGCCCATGAGTTATTCGAAGGTAATCGTGATAAGTTAGCGACCTTACCAGCCGATGTGCGGGTCTTCATTTTACGGAATGAAGTCAAGAACTTTGGTAGCAAGGACTTATTCGATAGTTTATTGACGGCGTCACGGCAAACAGCCGATGCTAGTTACAAGGCTGACATTTGTGACGCATTGACCGCAACTACGGACCCCGAATTAATCAAACAGTTAGTTGTGAAGTTTGAAGATGCTGATACGATTAAGCCACAAGACTTGCGGGCCTGGTTCCGCGGCGTCTTGGCTAATCCAGCTGGTGAACAAGCAGCTTGGGATTGGATTCGCGACGAATGGTCATGGTTGGAAGCCACGGTTGGTGGTGACATGGAATTTACCACTTACATCACCGTCATTTCCCGGGTCTTCCATACGGCTGAACGTTTAGCAGAATTCAAGGCGTTCTTTGAACCAAAAATCAATACGCCCGGTTTAACGCGTGAAATTAAGATGGATACTAAGGTAATCGCCAGTCGCGTTGCCTTAGTTGAAGATGAACGTGATGCGGTGAATGCGGCGGTCGCGGAAGTTGTAAAATAAGTTAATATTCGTTATAAAGGTAGTTCGGTGCTGGACGTTTCAGCGCGGGCTACCTTTTTAGTTTGTGCGGTAAGCTCTTTTGTCCCTTGATCTTTCATGTATAATAAAGCCAGATAGATTTTTTAACACGAGGATGAAGATATGCGATACAACAAAATTGAAGAAAACATTGGCGACATTGAGCCGGTTGTAGAAATTGTTCCATATAATACTGGTTATAATGTTAGCCTACATAGAGATATGCAGAATAGAGAGCTGATATTTGAATATCCGACAGTCTATTTAATTTATGATAAATTAGGTTCTGGCCGCAGTAGTAATGACCCTAAGTTCAAAGTTTATGTTGGAGAAACTAACGACATAAGTAGAAGAACACGACAGCATTTAAAAGATACTGGAAAGTCACGGATGGATTGGAAAGCATTAAATGAGAGTCATAATTCACAGATGATTGTAATTGGGGACTATTATTTTAACAAATCCCTAACGCTCGACATTGAAAATAAATTGATGATGTATTTATTAAGTGCGGAGAGTGTTACTCAATTGAATAATCGACGCTCAAATCCGCAGCGAAAATACTTTATGTCGGATCAGTTTGAGAATGTGTTTGAAGGAGTCTGGCAAACGCTTAGGAAAAAAAAGCCTGAGATTTTTCCGGAAAAATCAGAAATTGAAAATTCTGCTGTGTTCAAAGCGTCACCTTTCCACTCTTTAAATGCTGAACAGCATGAAAGTAAGAATGAGATTTTTGGTAAAATCGAGTCTGCACTGAAGGAATCATCTACGGAACGCGGTAAGACAATCTTTATTGCCGGTCAGGCAGGAACTGGTAAAACCGTGTTGTTGAGTAATTTGTTTTACGACTTAACGAATAGTAGTTTAGTGCGGAAAGATTCAGTATATTTATTAGTTAATCACGATCAACAAAAAACAGTTTATAAAACGATTGCACATAAATTAGGTTTGGATCACGAACATAAAGACATCGTCTCCAAACCTACTCATTTTATTCAGAAACATACTGGTGCGGCAAAAGTTGATGTTGTACTAGTTGATGAAGCTCATTTACTCCTGACTCAGGGAAAGATGGCATATCGGGGACATAATCAGCTAGAGGATTTATTAAAGTTAGCCAAAGTGGTAGTTATTGTGTTTGATAAGTATCAAATACTAACTACCGAGGGATACTTGGACGACATGGCTGTTCGAAAATTGGAAGATGATGCTGAACGTGAAGGCAATCGAATTGAGCTAACACATCAGGAACGAATGATTGCCGAGCAGCGTACTATTGACTGGTTACGAAATTTTGCAATTGATGGGCGCATTAATGTAATTCCAGATGATGCACAATATCAACTTAAAATCGCGACATCTCCGGAAAAACTACACGCTAAAATCAAGGCACTAGATCGATTGAAAAATAGTAACGGTGCTAGTCTTGCCAGAATGTTGGCAACGTTTGATTGGCCATATGTTGAGAAACGAAAACCAAAAGATGGTGACTGTTGGCGAGTAAAGATTGGGACGTGGAGTTTGCCATGGAATTTGCAGATTCCTATTTCTCGCCAAGAAAAGCGAAGAAACAAAGGGCTAGCTTGGGCCGAACAGTTTCAAACAATTAATGAGGTCGGCTCAACATTTACAATCCAAGGTTTTGATTTGAATTATGCTGGTGTGATTATCGGCCCATCAGTGAAGTATCGAGACGGAAAGTTAATTTTTGATAAACAAGCTAGTAAGAATAAAAAAGCCACGAATCAACGAACATGGAAACATCAAAAAATTGACGTTTCCGAAGAATTGTTACGTAACGAACTAAATGTTTTATTAACTCGTGGTGTCCATGGGTTATATATTTTTGCTGTCGATGAGGAACTACAACAGGCCTTACTAAGGGCAGCTGGAAATCAACATATTTTGAGGTGATTTAATTGAATTATTCGGAGATAGAACAAGCATTAATCGAATTCCGTAATAAAAAAGGCTGGCAGAAGTATCATAACTTGAAGGATTTGGCAATTTCTCTAAACATTGAGTCTAGTGAAGTTTTGGAAATTTTTCAGTGGCATAATGCTAATCAGAAGTTGGATAATAGAGAAAATCAACATTTGCAAGAAGAATTAGCTGACACGTTAATTTATATATTTTATATGTGTGAAAAGCTACAGGTTGATCCATTTGAGATTGTTGCTCAAAAAATGAAAATCAATCAATCAAGACATTGGGATACGGAGAGGAAAACACAATAGTAATGAAGAGGCTAACTTACAATTTAATTTATTAAGTGCCAAAAGTTAAGTTGTATTGAGACGGTAGTTGCTAGATGTTTATGATAATTATTAAATGAATATTATTATTGTGAGGCCAGGGTAAACATGTCAAATGATTAATCGTTTCTACTTCACAGTATTTAAGTTGTGTTCAGCCATTAAATTGACATATGACTTCATTATGAGTGATATAGGCGATATACTAGTACTTGCCAAAGACTGTATGGCGTGGTAGCGAATGTCGGCACTTGTTTCGCAGTTTTTAAGCCTGATTATTATTAGATTGACAGTGGTTGATAGTTCATTATAGGCGACCATTGTTTGGCGACTGCTTATGAATTGTCAATTAACCGCAATAACACGCACACCACAATAATCCACGTCTTTCTGATCGCCAAACTGCTGCATGACCTCGCCGTGCGTGACGCAGGCGATGCAATCGTAAGATGCGGCATACTTATTCAAAGTTGCCAAAACTCGGGCCTTCATTTCAGCTGCTGATTCGTAGGGGAGGGGACTAGCGGTGGTGCGCTTGCCGGCGTGTTGTCGATAGAGCTTGTAGGCCGTGGTCGCTTGTTCATCGGTATCAGTCCGACTACCCGTGTTATCGGGTAGCCACTCGTGTAATCCAAGTTCGACCTTTAGTGGGATATCATTAAAACGCACAATTTCCAGTGCCGTTTGTAAGGCGCGTGTGTAGGGGGACGACAGAATTAATTGGACTTGTGCAAATAACGGCTGCTGGGCGCATTGTTGTGCCAGCATAATACCACGGTCGGTTAAGCCGCCGAGTTCACGGCCGAAACCAGTTAATCCAGCTGTAGTGACCTGTTGATAAGTTGGTTCGGAGTGACGAATGAGATAGACTTTCATCGATTAGGACTTCCTTCATCGGAATTATAATTATTAATTTCATTATAGGCACCTTTGATCAGAAAAAACGACACTTCGAAAAATGAAGTGTCGTTTTCGTTAGACCTGATGACGTTATGATTGCCGATGTTTACCATAGAACCCGAACGTGACGATGGATAATAACAGTCCTAGGATGACCGCTAATTTGCCAGTCTGTTCGTTGGTTTGTGGTAACTGGGCTGAGTGTTCAGTGACGGGACTCGTTGTTTTGACCAAACTTGCCTGGGCGGCCGCGGGTTTAAGCGTTGGTTTCACGGTCGCTGCTGGTTTTACAGCTACCGCTGGTTGAGTCGGCTTAATGCGATCCGGCTGCGTTACGGTCGTTCCTGGTTCGTTAGGCGTCTCGGGTGTGGTTGGCTCAACAGGCTTAATCGGCTTAGTCGGTTGTTCCGGTTCTTCGGGATCAATAATATCGTCGGTACCAGTCGTGTCAGTTGCTTGGTAGACGTACGTGACGTCTACGTTATCAGCAGTGAAGAGACCCATGGCATTTTCCGGCTGACCAACGAGTTCATGATCAGTGAACGTCAGGGGCACGGTTTGATAAGTGGTTCCCGTCTTGCCGCTCAGCACGGTTGGTTCGTTTAGTTTAATGCCGTCCTTGGTCATGTAATGCACCGTAACGGTTCCTTGGGTATCTGGAATTGTGGGGGTGTTTACAGTGTAAACATAGGTCACAGTCTTCGCGGTAGTTCCGAACGTCCCACTGACGTCACCCTGCACAGCCTTGAAGGTGTAACCATCGATAACCAGCTGTTCAGTCGAGTAGCTGTCACCTAAATACCCGCTGTGAACAACGTCAGGATGGATAGACTTACCATGCTCATCCAGATACTTGGCAGTGACGGGTAGCCCAGCCGTCCGTTCATAGACGTAGGTCACAGTCTTAGCAGAAGTCCCGAACGTCCCACTGACGTCACCCTGAACGGCTTTAAAGGTGTAGCCGTCGATAACAAGTTGTTCGGTCGAGTAGTTGTCACCCAAATACCCGCTGTGAACAACGTCAGGATGGATAGACTTACCATCTTGGTCCTGATACTTGGCAGTGACCGGCTGTCCAGCTGTCCGATCGTAAATGTAAACGACGCGTTGCGGCTGTACAGTATAGGTCCCAGTCGTGTTACCCTGTGTCGATTTTACCGTATAGCCGTTAATGTTCAGCGGTGACGTTTCATAGGGCCGTCCTAATTGACCTTGACCGCTTAATACGCTATCGGCGGCTAACTGCTGGCCGTTTTCGTCTAAATACTGAACCGTGATGTCACCCGCATCCTCGCGAGTGTAGACGTAGATGACGGTTTGCGCTTGGTCGCTGAATTGCCCAGTAGCGTTCGCCGGCGTTTGAATTAAGCGGTAGTTTTCAATCGTCTTGGCGCTAGTCTGATAGGGGCGACCGAGCTGACCGTCACCAGTTAGGACGTCGTCGGGAGCTAAGGTCGTGCCGTTAGCGTCTTGATACTTCACCGTGATATGGCCAGCATTCGAGCGCGTATACTGGTAAATAACGGTTTGCGCGTCGGTTGAAAAGGTCCCGGTGGCGTTCGCAGGTGTGGCGACTAGGTAAAAGTTAGGAATTGAAATGGCTTCCGTTTGATAGGCTGCTCCTAGCTGTTCTTTACCGTCTAAAAGCTTGTCGGGTGCTAGTGGGTTACCAGCACTATCTTGATACTTAACAACGATCTGGCCAGCATCGCGGCGCACATAGACGTAAATGACCGTCTGTTCCTGGTCTGTGAAAGTGCCCGTGGCGTTTGTCGGCGTTGTCGTCAGGGTGTAATTTTCAATATCCAACGGTTCAGTCGTATAGGCTTGGCCGAGTGATTGGGAGCCGGAAATTGTCTTATCGGGCTTTAATTGTTTTCCCTGCTTATCTTGATATTTCACCGTAATGTTACCGGCGTCTAAGCGGACATAGACAAACGTGATGCTTTGCGGATCAGTCGTGAAAACGCCAGCCGCATTGCCGATAGTTTGCTGTAATTTAAAATGGTCAAAGGTTGGCGCATCTAAATTGTAGGCGTTACCGAGATTGTGTTTTCCAGGTAGAATTTGCGGTTCGTAGACTAAGTTGCCGTTAGCATCGACCATGTGAATCGTAATGTCGCCGGCGTCCTTACGAGTATAGTAATAAGTGACGGTCTGGGCATCCGCTGTGAAGACACCACTGGCATTGCCGACAATGTTCGTAAAGTCATAATTTGGTAGCTCGTCATCAATGCGCTGAGTCGTGTAAGGCTGACCGACGATTCCGTTTAAGGTGAGGTCAGCGGTGACTAAGGATTCACCGGTAAGCGCGTCGACGTATTTGACCGTGATGGGCGCAGCAGTGGCAGCTAAGACATACGGGCGGACGACGACAAAGTTGTTACCGTCAGAAGCGGCAGTCATGAAATAATAATCGTCCATGGGAATAACCGTGGTACCGTTAAAGGTCGGACCTGTTAGTCCGGGTTGCTGGGGCTTCATATTCGTGTAGTAGATATGACCGTTGCTGTCGTAATTACCACCGCCCGCACCGTTAAAGTACCAGCGAACGTAAAGCTGACCGTTTTTGTAGAAAACAGTTTCACCGACGCCATTATTGGGCTTCAGTTGAACTTTAGAGCCATCTGGCAAATAGCAATCAATCGCCAGCGTCGCAATATTATTATCTGCACTAATATAGGCGGGTGGTAAGGTGATAAATTGGTTACTGAATGTGCCTTTCAGATTTTTAAATCCTTTAAGTGGCGAAAAATCTGAAATGTGGTTATAGGCGGCATCGACCTCCGTTAAATTCTTTAAGTTTGCGAGCGGTGAAATGTCCGTGATCCGGTTTTGCTGAATATTGACCACTTGGAGTTTTTGTAAGTTGGCTAATGGTGAAATATCAGTGACATCACTATAGTAACTGCCAGACGGTGCGTTCAAGTTGTTGTTGAGCCAGACTGTCGTAAGGTTAGTGGCATATTGCAGTCCTTCTAATGAGTAGGAAGTCTTGCCGTCGATATAAGTGTCCTTGCCATAGTAGGTGGTCAGTAGTAGCATATCTGCCTTAGTGATGTCTGCAGCTGAGTTCCAGGTACGATCTGGGTTCTGTTTGCGCAGTTGACTGAGTACCTCTTGTTGCAATAATGTGTTTGGCATCCAATCGTTAATATTTTCTGACGCGGTGCGGCTAATGGCACGGACGACTGGTTGGTTAGTTTTCAAAACTAGCTTTTCCTGGTTTACATTGGTAACAATTTTATCATCGGTTGACGCTGAGCTAGTCGCTGACTGAGTATTCACCTCGGTGGTAGTGGAGTTGGACGGCGCAGGTGCGGCTTGCTGGCTTGGTTGCTTGGAAGCTTGATTATCGGTTGTCGTTGCTTTAGCTTGACTATCAGTCGCTGATTCAGTGTTTGATTCGGTAGTTGGTTCAGTAGTTGATGCGGAGGTTGTTTGAGCTGGTGCGGTTTGAGTTGGGTGCTTAATATCTGTGGTCGGTGTTGATTCTGACGTGGTAGTTGCTTGAGATTGTGATGCTGGATTTGCTGATTGTTGTTGTGGGTTGGTGTTCACTGACGACGAGTGCTCAGAGGGACTTCCGGTTGATGTGGTGGGTGACGTGGCTGCGACTGCTGACTGGTCGGATTTTATCGTGGATACTGATGTAGAAGTATCCGCTTTCAAATTGACCTGAGTAGCGTTAACTTGAGTATTCGTATTCAACTGACTGTTGGTCGGTTCGTTGGTTGTGGTCGTGACTGTATCGTCGGCAGCCGCCGCCTGACTGGCAATCGTTAACGTTGTCAGTATCATGGCGGTTGCGCTCGTGATTACCCATCGCGATTGGTGACGTTTATTCTGATTATTAACATTGTTTGGTTTCAAAGATCCCCACTCCTTCAAAATACTTATATAATGTCGTTGACAATTTAAGGGTAACATTGTCATTGCCGTTAGTCTAATAAATGATAATTTAATTATTGGGAGCTAATTGTATCTGTCAATGTCAGCTGGCTGCATAATAGTTGACGTAAGCATAAGATTGATTATAATTTAAATGGTAATAATTACTATTTATCAGGAGGCACCCATGATGGAAAAACAAGATTTAGCAAGTGCGCGCAGGCGTCTACGGGGGACCAACTTAAAATCGCGGAAACGCGCATTGAAGATTTTACATGATGCCCGACGTAACGCCAGTAAAGCCAAATAGTATCAGCGAACGTTAGCCAATTTGGCTAACGTTTTTTTGTTAGCTGTGCGGTATGATTAAGATACAGGAATGAGTGGAGGACATGTGGATGGAAACAACTTTGGTGATTATTCGGGGGAATTCTGGGAGTGGCAAGACGACGCTAGCGCAGGCGTTGCAACGACGCGTGGGCCATCATACGTTGCTAGTGTCCCAAGATGTCGTTCGTCGCGACATGCTGATGAGTCATGATTACCCGGGAAATATTTCAATTGGTCTGATTGAACAAATTGCGTGCTATGGGCTGGGACGTGTGCCTGTAGTCATTGTGGAAGGCATCTTAGCACGTGATCGGTATGGAAAAATGTTGGCGCGGCTTAGTCAATCGTTTCCACGCGTCCTTACTTATTATTTTGAAGTGAGCTTTGCCACGACCTTGGCGCGCCATCAAAATCGTCATCGTGATTTTGGTGTGGAAGACATGCGTCGGTGGTGGTTTCCACATGATACGTTGGGCGTTGCTAACGAAGTCTTAATTGGCGAGCAACAAGATTTAACAACGGAAGTTCAACAAATTATGACTGCCATGTATGATTGTGACTAAACAACCATGAGTTGATTGGTTTGATCGTGGTTGAGGATTAAGCTGAAATCATAAAGGGGGCGAGCCAATGTTACTCGCAGCATTATTGAAAACGCGTCGTTGTCAGTATGGATTGACACAGGCGCAATTAGCGTCCAAGTTATTTGTTACGACTCAGGCGGTGTCTAAGTGGGAACGCGGAAAGGCGATTCCGTCAATCGATAATTTACTGGCACTGTCGGATCTGTATAATCTATCCTTGGATGAATTAGTTCGTGGTAGTGCTTTCTTTCCAAAGCCATATGTTGTTGGTCGGCGACTAAGCTTTGGGCGACTTCTGGGTCTCGGATTATTTTGGCTATTTGTTTGTCTATTATTTACTGGTTTTGGTTATCAGCCGTGGTGGCTCTTTTTATCACTTTATATTGTTGGATTGATTGTGGTCGTTCCAGTGGGAATCAATAGTTACTGGGTGATTCAGCCTGCTACCATTGAGTTGCATACGTATGCTGCATCGACATTGACGAAGTTTCGCCAAATTGTGTTCAATTGTCCACGGTGCCAACTAATCCACTATACAGATCTGCAGCGAGTTACCATCAGTTATCGGTGTCGCAAACGACTTTCACCATTTGATTTCAATCCGGATTATTTTCAATTGATTTTAAAGACTAATGCCCAAACTTATCAGCTGGAATGTGCGTTGAAGGCCAGCGACTATTTACCGCAATTTGTCAGTTATTTGCAACGACAAGGTGTGACGGTTGATGATCCTCAACAAGTTGTGGAATTGTTAGTTTCAGGAAAGTCGTTGTATCAACATTTTCATACCGAGACTTGATCTTGAGTGGTTGCAACCAACCGTTGCGGTAGCGCTTAAGTGTGTTGCAATGAATTGGTGCACCCAATAGTCTAGTATTTTAATAGAGGAGCGGGTAGGATGAAAATTGTGATTGGTACTAAAATAAAAGAGCAACGACAACAGCATGAATGGTCCCAGCAGACGGTGGCGGAGCGGTTACACGTCTCACGGCAAACTATTTCCAAGTGGGAGTTAGGGAAAAGTTATCCAGATTTAGAGTTGTTGGTAGCACTGAGCAAACTATTTGCTGTCTCGACGGATGAGTTATTAGGTTTGAGCAGAAGACCTGTTCAGCGACCATGGTGGCAGTTGTTATTGCGTAAAAGGAGTCGAACAGATATGACGGTGAAATGGTACAGCGGGGGGCAGGATCGGGCACGTGTTGCTGTGGGCATAATTAGTGATTTAGTTGCTAATCTAAATACCACGAATGAGCAACCGTTACGACAGCTGCTGGCAACTTATTATCAGGAACTATTGGAACAACGAACTGGTTCAGTACTGGGAGTATTCGACAGAATGAACTTAGACATCTCCAAATGTCTGCGGCAGCAACAAATCAAACTATCACCAGAAAATGAGCAACTAATGCAACAGCTGGTGGGGTTGAACATGATTTACTACCGGTGATTTATTTTGAAAGTAAAACGCAAACTGTCAATCATCTAGCTTAATAGATGCTGACAGTTTGCGTTTTATGTTAAAAATCAATCGCAGGATTAAAGGTTTGACAAGCTTGTTCGACTAGATAAGCAATCGGTTTAGCTAGCACGTGACTTGGTAAGTAGGCAATACTAAAATCAAGGCTGAGCTCGCTTGTTGGTAATTTGAACGCATTGATAGGGTACTTGGCTGGTTCAGTGGCTAGTCTTGCCAACATTGCAGTGGCTAGAACAATGCTACCAAGTCCTTGAAGTGTCAAGCTTAGTGCAAAGCGAGAGTTATCGACTTCAATGAGTGGAATCGTTTGAATGCCTTTATCGGCAAAGTAATGGTCAACCAGTTCTTGAAAGCGAGCTTCACCGACTGCACGGATGACAGGCTCACCAGTCATTCCTGTAAGAATGGTGGGGGTGAACGGTCGCCAAAATTGATTGGACTGATATATTCCGGCTGTTTTTGGAATGACTAAAGACAAAGAAATTGTCTGCAAAGGGATGGTTTTGACGTTAGTTTGATGAATTGTTTTGCCAATAAAAAAGTCTAGCTGATGACTAGCTAGCAACGTTTCTGCTTTTGATGTTGTGATTTCTAGTATTTTAGTGCGAATGTTCGGAAAACGTTGATAAAAAGCAGGTAGTGTTTGACTAAACCAAGCATTAGCCATTGGTGGTGTAATCCCAATCGTCATACTTTGATACTTATTTTGACTGATTTCTTTAAGTTCAGTGTTCATTCGCTGATGGAGACGGGCGTCACTTTGCAAATAAGTCAGTAATCTTTCTCCAGCATAAGTTAATTCAAGTGGATGATGGCCGCGGTCGATTAAGGGGGTCCCAAAATGAGTTTCCGCACTTTTAATTGTGCGGCTAATGTACGGCTGACTGATGAATAAACTTTGTGCAGCTTTCGTCATACTATTGTGCTGTTGAATAGCTTCTAAAAATACTAACAATTTATTTTCCATGAAATCGCCACCTTTAATGCTTAATCTTATTAAAATCAAGTATAACCCATTACTCATTTGTAATAACAGATAATCAGATTGTTATTTCTATAAAAATGAAAGCGGTTATATAATACAGATGTAGTTAAAAAATGATTCTGTTTGTGATTTAAATATCAATTTCAATTGTGCTTTAGAATACGTTAAATGGATTTTGAAAGGGTGGTCAGCATGCTCCAAAAAATGAATCAGGTTAAATGGGATTATCAATATGATACGGTAGTTATTGGCTTTGGTGGTGCCGGGGCGACAGCAGCGCGGTTTGCGGCGGATGCACATGCGAAGGTATTGCTCACGGATGCAGCGCCGAATGGTCATGAAGGAGGCAATACCCGTTATTCTGCCCAACTCTTAGGAACGGTAGATAGTTTCGATGAGGGTAAAAAATATTATCAAAACTTAACGGCACCCATGCAATTAGACGATAGTATGGTTGATACTTTCGTAGCGGGCATGGCGAATATGCGCGACTATGTTCAAAAGTATCTCAATGTTGACCCGGTGAGTGTCAAAAATGATTTTACAGCTGCTGATTCTCCAATTTCATTAGACAGTGCAGTTCATGAGTTTCCTGAATTTGATGGAGTCCAATCCTATGACTTTACAACTGTCCATCATGGCATTTTTGATGCAGCTTTGTGGAAAATTCTTCGACAAAAAGTGTTAGATCGGCAGCAACAGATTGATGTCTGGCTTAGTGCTCCGGCACAACATCTGATTCAAGATCCCACTACGAATACAATTATCGGTGTCCAAATCGAACGTCAGCATCGTTTAGTTAATGTTCGAGCTACCAATGGTGTAGTCCTAGCATGTGGTGGTTTTGAAAATAATCAACAAGCCATCCAGGACTACCTTGGTGCTGAGCACTTGGCACCATTAGGCACGCTGTTTAATAAGGGTGCTGGTATTAAGATGGCCCAAGAAGTTGGCGCGGACTTTTGGCACATGCAAAATTATGAATCACTCGGATTTTTACATGGTCTTTCGATTGCCGTACCACAAGGTGAACGTGGTCGCTTGATTTTAGGCTGGCCGGAAGTGAACCATGGTAGCGTTATTACGGTGGCTGATGACGGTAGTCGGTATTTTGATGAGAGTGAAGCCAACCGGCACGGTCACATTTATGATCATGGAATGTGGCGAGTACCGCGGACAAATGTCCATCCATACTTGGTTTTTGATGAAACTCAGTATCAACAGATGTTAGCAAGTCAATATACGCCGATTAATAATCTCACCGATTTAGTTGTGAAGGCCACTACTCTAAACGACTTAGCACGAGTTATGGAAGTTGATGGTACGGTACTTACCAAGACCGTTCATGATTTCAATTATTTTGTTGAGTCTGGTACTGACTACGCGTTTAATCGGCAGGTTGATACGATGCGGGCATTTGATGGTGGGCCATATTATGCGCTTAAGTTAACAAACAACGTACTTAATACCCAAGGGGGGCCACGTCGTAATGACCGGGCAGAGATTTTAGATGCAAATCAGCAACCTATTCCGCACTTGTATGGTGCAGGTGAGTTGGGCGGTATTTGTGCAAATCAGTATCAAGGTGGCGGTAATTTAGCTGAATGCCTGATTTTTGGAAAAATCGCTGGTGAAAATGCAGCTAAACCTAAGGAAGAAACGATACAATTAGTCGATGAAAAAGCAGTGGCTAAGCCGGATGCGAATACTAGTGCTTCGGTGCATCAGACTGGTGCCAATGATTTGCTAGCTGAAGCATCACCGGACATCACAGTTGGTGAACACCAATACTTAGGGCGCTCAGATGATGGCATTGGTGGGCAAGTTGTGGTTCGTATCACGTATGTTGACCAACAATTAACTCATGTTGAAGTAGTTGAACAACATGAGACTGGTGAAGTTGGTGGTCAGGCAGTTGCCGAATTGCCGGCAAAAATGGTGGCTGCTAACACTTATGATGTGGATGCAGTTTCCGGCGCTTCTGTATCGAGCCGTGCCATCAAGGCCGCAGTCAAGGACGCGCTATCCCAGGCCAAACAGACCGTGTCAAATGATTAACCACTGATCGCACAATCCACGAATCACCTAGTGCTTTTAGTATCTTTTAGTGCGTAATACCGGTAAACTAGAATTAACAAATTCAATCAATGGAGGCCGCTCATGCGTATTACAAAAACGAGTTTACTCCTCAGCAGTTTATCATTGGTACTCAACACGTTGTCATTGATTATAGCAATTCGCAAGTATCGATTACAAAATCACTAATCATTAGAAATTCAAAAACACCGCTGTGACTAACGAACGCATTAGTCGTAGCGGTGTTTTTGGTTTTATTAAGCTTCATAATCCGTCAAATCAGCCAAGAAGCGTTGAATCACCGCAAGTTCTGCTGGTGAGTAGTGTTCATGAAGGAGCGTGATTGCTTGATGATTGCGGGTTGCATGCATCTTATCATGATAGCGGGCCAGCTTACGACCACTCGGCGTTAAGCGGTAGAAGATCTTTTTGTGATCATCGGGTTGCTGGAATGAGCCAATTAAGCCCTGCGTTACGAGTCGTTTGGCTGCCCGGGTCACACCACCTCGAGTGACGCCGAGGTTAGTGGCTAAGTCGATGCCCGTTTGTGGACCGGCCTCTAGTTCAGATAATAAATGTAGGCCAACGATGGAAATATCCGGCAACAGGCGGCGTAGATTGGCTTCGGTGATATGCTGCTGTAACCATTTCTGTTCACCAGTAGTGGAAGCACGCTTGGTTCGAATCGTTTTGAGCTGCGTTAGAATTGTCTGTTCCGTGGATATTGACATCGATTGATCCCCCTTAGATAGTTGTGCGTCATGGCGACTGGTTCTCGTGGTGGTTAGCGCGCAATTATCAATTAATCATTAGCTTTTATTACTATTATTATACCGGTTTTAAAATTCACCGGCGAGTTTTTCTGCTGCTACCTGTGCGGCAGTGATGGCCTGTTCTCGCTGTTCTGGAAATTGGTCCAATCCTTCAATGAAGATGGTTCGGTAATCCTGAATCCCATACAGTTGCATCATGCCACGGAGGTAGGGGTCGCCTGCTTCAACCTGGTTGTGCTGATCAGGTTGGTGATAGTAGCCACCCGCAGCCTGAATGTGTAAGACGTGTTTGTCGGGTAATAAGCCGACCGGGCCGTTGACCGTGTACTTAAAAGTTTTACGGGCGACTGCGGTTAAGTCTAAGTATTGTTTGAGTTCGGCTGGAAGAAAGTGATTGTACATTGGATTAACGAAGACGATCTTGTCGGCTGCTAGAAATTCAGCTAGCCAGGCGGCGTGACGGCTAAGTAGTTCAGCTTCCACTGACGTTAGTTCTTCACCGTATTTTTGTTTACGCCAAGCTTCGAAGGTTGTGTCGTTCAAAGCGGGAACGCCGTCCTGATAAAGATCGCGTGTCGTAATCTCATCGTTCGGATGGGTTTGCTGATACGCAGTTTTAAAACTCGCTGCAACGGTCAGTGAGGCACTGGGGACGGTCGTGTGTGGATGAGCATTAATCATTAATAATTTTGTCATTTTAAACAGCTCCTTAATTTTGTTGACAAGCAACATTTTATCTTGAATATTGTTGCTTGTCAACAAATAAGATAAAAAATTCCCCACACATTCGAAAATGCGTGGGGAATTTAAAGGATGCACGATTAATTTTGATTAACCAATGCTACTAGCACTAGGTTGGAGCGACTTTACGGGTAAATACGGTGCAACATACGTGGAAACGGAATGGTTTCGCGAACGTGATCTTGCAAAGTGATCCAAGCCAGAAAACGTTCCAGACCCATACCGAAACCGGAGTGCGGCACCGAACCATATTTGCGTAAATCGAGATACCACTCGTAATCCTGCAAGTCTTGACCGCTGGCTAGTAACCGTTCCTTCAAGTAGTCATAATCCGTTGAGCGTTCGGAACCGCCGATGATTTCGCCGTAACCTTCAGGTGCTAACAGGTCAGCTGCAATGACGACATCATCGCGCGTCGGGTGTGCCTGCATGTAAAAGGCCTTGATTGCTTTGGGATAGTTTAAGACAAAGACTGGTTGGTCAAAGTGTTCTGCCAAAAATGTCTCTTCCGGTGAGCCAAAGTCGACACCCCAGTCGACGTCAAAGCCGTTCGCTTGGAGTAGTGTAATAGCATCGTCGTACGAAACTCGCGGAAATGGGAGCTTGGTGTACTTTTGCAACGTCGCAACATCGCGGTCCAAAACGGCCAGTTCGTGGGGGCAATGGTCAATCACGGCTTGAACGAGGTAGGCCACCAATTGTTCTTGGACTTCCAGACTTTCATCTTGATGTATCCAGGCCATTTCAGGTTCAAGTTGCCAGAATTCTGTTAAGTGGCGACGAGTCTTGGATTTTTCGGCCCGAAAAGTTGGTCCAAACGTGAAGATTTTGCCGAACGCCATTGCGCCAGCTTCACCGTATAACTGGCCGGATTGTGATAAATAGGCGTCCTGACCAAAGTAATCAGTTTTGAATAATTCAGTCGTCCCTTCAGGAGCGGAACCGGTCAAAATCGGCGCGTCAATCTTAATAAAACCGCGGTCATTGAAGAACTCATAAACGGCTCGAATGACCTCGTTGCGAATCCGCATAATTGCGTTGGGACGCGATGACCGTAGCCAAAGATGGCGATGATCCAACAGGAAATCAATACCATGGTCCTTGGGCGTGATCGGGTAGTCGTGACTAGTCCCAACCACTTCAAATTGTGAGATGGCAAGCTCGTAGCCAAAGGGGGAACGGGTATCTGCATGAATCGTGCCGGTGACCCAGAGGCTAGTTTCTTGCGCGAGGTCGGTCAGTTGTGCAAAAGCTGTTTCACCGAGCTCGTTTTTGAGAGCTACCCCTTGAAAAGTTGCAGTGCCATCGCGTAATTGAAGAAAGGCAATTTTGCCGCTAGAACGCTTATTACTGATCCACACCCCAATTTTAACTTGTTCATTGACATGGTCAGCGGCGTTGATAATACTAATGGTTTCCATGATATTGATCACTCCTTCTTGTTGGATTTTAAATCAGATTAAAGTAAATGAATGTTATGTTCGGCACATTGGTCGATCATGGCTTGTGGCCACAAGGCAGCTTGTACTTCACCGACATGGGCTTTGCCAAGTAATAACATGCAGAGCCGTGATTGACCAATCCCGCCACCGATCGTGTAAGGGACGTCCGCGTTCAAGATCATTTGGTGGTATGGCAAGCTAAGCCGGTCTTCGGCGTCCACGTCTTTAAGTTGTTTCTTCATTGATTCAGCATCGACCCGGATTCCCATACTTGAGATTTCGATAGCTTGGTCTAATGGTTCATACCAGAAGAGGATATCGCCGTTCAATTTCCAGTCATCATAGTCGGGGGCGCGGCCATCGTGACGTTCGCCGGAATCAAGCTTCCAGCCAATTTGCATTAAGAAGACACAGCCGAGTTTCTTGCAAATGGCGTTTTCGCGTTCGCGCGGCGTCATGTCAGGGTACATGTCTTCGAGCTCTTGTGTGGTTAAGAAGTGAATTTCGTCTGGTAAGTGGTGAACGGCTTGTGGGAACTTGTACCAAACTTCGTGTTCCATGTGCTTGATCACTTTAAATATTTGACGTACCGTGGCTTTCAAAGTTTCAACGGTTCGTTCTTCCTTACTGATCACTTTTTCCCAATCCCATTGATCAACGTAGGCGGAGTGGTAATTGTCTAAATCTTCATCCTTACGAATAGCGTTCATGTTCGTGTAGAGACCTTCATGCATATCAAAACCGTAGCGCTTTAAAGCGACCCGTTTCCACTTAGCAAGTGAGTGAACGATTTCGATTTGTTCATCACCCATGTCTTGCATAGTGAAGGAGACAGGTTTTTCGACACCGTTTAAGTTATCGTTCAGACCAGTTTTCTTTTCAACGAACATCGGTGCTGAAAGCCGAGATAAGTTTAGTTGCTTCCCAAATTCATCTTGGAACGTTTCACGAATGTAACGAATGGCCTGTTGGGTTTCTTTAACGGATAATTTAGGATCGTAATCCTTTGGAATAATTAAATGCATATGCGTGGTCTCCTTTAAAATAAGTTCAGATTTTAGTTACAGGATAAAAAGAAAAGAGCCTTCCATCCCTTGAATTATCAAGGGACGAAAGACTCTTTCGCGGTACCACCCAAGTTGTTTACCTTACAGTAAACCAGCTTTAAAATAGTGTACAAACATACACCACCGATGGTAACGTACCGGTTAACGGCTAATCCTACTTTAACGAGGTTATTTCAGTTAGCAACTAAGAAAGTGTTTTTCGGATTAGTCAAGTTCTGGTCGGGTTTCCACTCACTCCCGATTCACTGGCAGGTTGACTAATCGTACTCCTCTTTCCTCCGTTTTTTATCTTGTGACATTTATATTAGCACGATTCTGGTATTTGTAAACCACTAAATTAAAAATAAATTAGTTTAGTCTCATGAATTCACCATAAAAATCTTAGCTAAAACCGCAAGCTACCGGGCTTAATTAATCGTTCAAATTATAACGTAATTTCATTTTTTCAGAACCGGCAATGACCATATCGCCGAGTAATTTAGTTTGTAACTTCATCGCGGTATCGGCCAATTGTTGGTTAGCCGTTTCAAGATAGGCCGTGACGTCTTGGTGGTTAGCCAAGTCAGCGTCGGTATCATTCTCGATTTTACGGTAAGCACTCATGGCTTCGAGTTCGTAACTATTCCGCATATCCACGTAAAAGTCGTAGTCGGTGTCACCCAAAAGGGCGGTTGTACAGCTTAACCAGTACATGTGGTTGAGATTAAAGGTGCCGTCCGCATCTTTGTAGCTAGCTGGCGTGTCATTGACATTTGCATAGAATGGTACGACCGTGTTGAAGGTATTGGCACCAAAGGCTAACCAGTGAATACCGGCAACAGCAGCGGGGACGTTGTTGCGAATCTGTAAGATGTGCACATCGTGGTTACGGTTGATCCCGATTGGCCGGAAAAGGGTTTTGTCAGCTTCAGAGCCACTCCCGTAAACATCGTATTTCGTGTTTTCAAAGTGAGAACTCAAAACGAACTTGACGTCTTCGATAGAAATCTTACGGTTAGCATGGCAGATGAATGGTAAGTCTTGTTCCATTGGATCTTGCACAACGTCCGGCGTGAAGTATTTCTGACCGAACCAAGCCCGGGGGTTGTTGTAAACCGTATCTTTGATTGAAGCACTTCCAAAGATGTGCCGCAAGTTGACACGGTCAAAGTCAGGATTCAAGTGGTAATCTTCAATTAATTGTTCAAGGTCAGCTGAAGCTAAGGTATCATCAGCGTTAAAATCGAAATCGTCAATATTCATGCGGTTCGGAGCAACCACGTAAGCATCGTCAGGAATACGTTTAGCAGCCCAGTGGTGACCACCAATGGTTTCTAACCACCAGATTTCGTCTTGATCAGAAAAAGCGATACCGTTTGGTTCGTAAGTCCCGTATTGTTCAAGCAGGGCACCTAGACGAGTAACGCCTTCCTTGGCGCTGTGAATGTATGGTAATACTAGGGTGCAAAGGTCTTCTTCACCAATTCCGCCGGCAACGAAGGGATCGATTCCCAAGATACGCGAGTTCGTGGTGATGGTTTCGGTTGCGGACATGGCGATGTTCTCACTGTTGATCCCTGCTGCTGGCCAGGTCCCATTGGTCAAGATTGAGTTGGGAATTGAAGTATACCGTAAGGGATTGTCAGGTAAGTCGACTTCGACCTTACTAATGACGGACTGATAGTGCCGGGGTTGATCTGCGGGATTGACCACAACTAATCGTTCGGGGTCTAGGGCTTCGTGACCATCATCGTTTCGTGAAATAATGGTCGAGCCATCGATTGAGGCTTTTTTACCGACGAGAATCGTGGTACATGAACCTTTAATACGTTTTTCCATGATATTAAAACACTCCTTTTAAGCTATTAATATCATTATACGCTTTCTGAGCGGGTCGGGATAGAACGGGCTTTTTTGAGAATATAATTAATCCCGCTAATACTAAAACCGGTGACCGCCGCAATTTCACGGTAAGTCTTGCCACGTGCCCGTAACTGGTGAACTTGCGCGTGGCTGGCATGTTGTGGTGTGGGGCTAGGCGTCTGGATTGACGGAACCACCGCTGGCACCGTAGCTGGTAGTGCGATCGGTGCAGGCGGTGTAGTGATTACCGGCGTTTGGTGAGTTAGTTCAGCAAGCTTAACCATGACTAATTCAGTTGTCTGAACATCCCAAATGGCGTTATGCTGGTGTGGATTGCTGATATTAAAGAGTGCGGCTAAGCCATTTAATGGCAGATCATGGCTACCGACCTTATGGTTGCCACGATTGATCAAGGTATTCGTATAGGCTTGGGCATCAAAAATCGTGACCGGGCGACTGACTAGCTGCTGTTCGGTGGGGGTCAATTGCTGATAATACTGAGTTAGTAATAATCGAATGTGTTTCATGTCCTGTGTCTGATCCCAAAAAACGAGGGGGAGTTGTGGCTGGATAACTTGCTGGATAAATGCTTTTAGAATCGTCAGGGGGTCGCCTTGCGCCTCGTAAGCGACGGTCGTTAAGCCAGTTGCTGATAAACCGGCCAACTTTTTGTCAGGTAAAAAGTTAGGATCATCGAAGTAACGATTGAAAAAAGGCGCTGTCTGCGTATGATGGGAAAAACCGATGGCACTGAGCTGGAAGATACTAGCCCGTAATTCGGGTGATTCGATGACGTGCCAACTGACGGCTTTAGCGGAGCCATTACGACGAAAGCGAGTGCCGAACTCGCAGTCGATGATTACGTAAGCGGTCGGACATTCACTCAATTCCGTTGGTGAAGGTAGGATCGTGGGTTGGCTTAGTTCACCGGCCGGCTGCGCAGGGGGAAACTGGTATCCCAGCGTCGCCAGAAATTGAACGGTATCCTGCCCGAGCTGGTTATTGGTTACTTTAGCGACCTTCTTTTCAGTTAAGACAATTTCTTTACGCGCCACGAATAAAATATGATAGCGCTGCTGTTCATCACAGATAATTTCGGTCACGTTGCCGGCAAGGTTGTATTCTGAAGCGAGTGCTAATTGATGGTCCTTTTGAATACGGTAAACGGGATGGTTGACAAAGTATAGACAATTCAAGTTATTTGAGATCTTACGCTCAAGTAAGGTTAGGTTCGTTGGCATCATCGACAACAGCTCCTCTGATCTAAGTACTTATATTTTAGCGGCTTTGTACATTAGCTGGCTAGTGTTTGCACTGCAGATCGAACCATGAATTTGGTAATCACGAATTGGTGCCTGGTGTTATAGTGACCGTAGAGTGCTAGTTGTGCGTCAGGTTGGAGTTGGTAAAATAAAGTCAATGCATGCTTGACGATGATGCAGTTGATGGGCATAGGCTCGGTCGCCTTTAATGGCGTGACTTGTAAGTACAACATAAAGGGGTCCAACTTTAATATCTTGCTTTTATTTAAATACTTAACGGTTAGATTTTTTGACTGCATGCTAATCACCTCAATACGAGTATACGAACATACGTTCTTAAATGCAAGCAAAATAACTGCGTTAACAAATTTATTTTAAGATGAGCGCTAGGTGCACTGGACTGATTCGAAATAATTTATTAAAAATCGCAACGAATCAGGCAAGTCACGGGGAAAAAGCTACAAAAAATTGAGAACTCTTGGTATGATGAATAGTAGTGAATGAGAGGAGGCCGAGTCATGGATCGAGGACGACGCGCAACGCTGGAAGAACGAATTGCGATCGTAAAGTATACGCTGGACCATTGCAACGATTATCGAGAAGCCGCTAAGCATTTTAATGTTTCGTATCCACAAGTCTATACATGGGTACGAAAATATCGACAACACGGCATGGAAGGTTTGGTGGATCACCGTGGCCGACCCAAGCAAGGCTAAGTCAGCATTGTACATATAAACTGTGTGGGCGAGTGCCCTTTGATGGCCAATCTGACATGGTCGTTTAATCGATATCGGTCTCTTTAAAGTGTCCGTTCCTATAAAATCAATAGGGACGGGCACTTTTCGGTATTTTGATAGTTTTCGTGGCGCAAGTGCGACTTAACGTACCTAGTGATTACCGGGGCGCGTTCTTGTCATGGGCCGGTATTCTCGGTAGAATGAGAGTATTAATTCAAAGAGGGAGTTTACGTGTGATGATTGACTTAGCGGCGGCACAGCAAGTATTAAAGACCACGTTCGGATATGATGAATTCCGACCGGGGCAAAAAGCAGTGATTGAACAAGTGTTGGCCGGTGAAAACACCCTAGCGATTATGCCGACTGGGGGTGGTAAGTCATTATGTTACCAAATCCCAGCGTTACTTTTTCAGGGGCTGACCGTCGTTGTCTCACCATTGATTTCTTTAATGAAAGATCAGGTAGACGCGTTAAATGATAATGGCATCGCGGCGACTTTTATTAACAGTTCACTGGATTTCCAAGAGATTAACGAACGGCTCCAAGAACTACGGGCGGGGGATTATACCTTACTTTACGTGGCACCCGAGCGGTTAGATTCGGATTACTTTATTCAAGCGCTGGGCCGGTTGCCCATTCAACTGTTAGCAATTGATGAGGCCCACTGTATTTCACAGTGGGGGCACGATTTTCGTCCCAGTTATTTAGCGCTCAGCACGGCGATTGAACAATTGCCGACCCATCCGCAAGTTCTAGCTTTAACGGCGACGGCAACTGAGCAAGTTGCTGCGGATATTTGCGGCCGCTTAGCGATCGATCCACAACATGAAGTGAATACTGGTTTTGCCCGCGATAACTTGGATTTGACGGTGGTCAAGGACCAAGACACGGACCGTTACATTTTAGATTATTTGAAAGTTAATCATGGTGAAGCCGGGATTATTTACGCCAGCACCCGTAAAGAAGTGATGCGTCTGACGAGTTTGTTGCAAAAGCATGATATTAAGGCCACGCCGTACCACGCTGGGCTAGATGATGCGGTTCGGCGGCAAAACCAAGAGGATTTCTTGTACGACCGTGTTGACGTCATGGTGGCAACCAACGCGTTTGGAATGGGCATTGATAAGAGTAACGTGCGTTTTGTGATTCACGCGCAGGTCCCCGGAACTTTGGAAGCTTATTATCAGGAAGCCGGTCGGGCTGGCCGGGATGGGTTACCTAGTGAAGCGATTTTGATTTTTCGACCGGTTGATATTCAACTTCAGCACTTCTTTATTGATGAGTCGGAGATGGATACGGAGCACCGACACCTGGCGTATCAGAAGCTACAGGTGATGACACGGTATGCGAATACCCAGGGCTGTTTACAACAGTTTATCTTGAAATACTTTGGTGAAAAATCCGCGCCGTGTGGTCGGTGTAGTAATTGTACTGATCAGCGAGAATCACAGGATATCACCACGGCAGCTCAACAAGTCTTATCGTGCGTCGTTAGGCTTCATTCCCGGTTCGGTAAAGGGGTCGTGGCCCAGGTATTGACGGGCGCTAATAATCAACGGGTCCGCGAATCGAACCTCAATACGTTGTCGACGTACGGGTTGATGTCCGGGCAGCGACAGAAGAGTGTCGTGGAACTGATCGATTTTTTGACTGCGAGCGGTTATTTGCAGTCGGTGGGTGGTCAGTATCCAACGCTGACAGTCTCAGCGAGTGGAGTGGCCGTGCTTAAAGGAACGACCACGGTACACCGAAAGACGGCCCAAAAGGTGCAGCAGACGGTGCCAGAGAACAGTGCCCTCTTCGAACAATTGCGGACACTTCGGCGCCAATTGGCGGAAGAACAGGGCGTACCACCATTTGTGATTTTTTCTGACCGGACGCTTCATTCGATGTGTGACCTGATGCCAGAAGACGATGCAGCTTTCTTAACGGTCAAAGGGGTCGGGACCAGCAAACTTGAAAAGTATGGTGAAACCTTTATGGCGACGATTCGAGCGGCAGCTCATGCGGAATCAGCAACTAGCACCGATGAGGAAACCGATTAGATGGCTGATTGGTAAACTACGAGATGAAATGGAGTAACACGTATGGAATTTACTTGGCAACACCAGGGACAACCAATGGCAATGAAACGATTCTTGACGACGCATGCCATCAGTATGCGAACAATCAAGGCAATCAAGCATGGCACCGGCGCGTTTCTTGTCAATAATCAAGTTCAAACGGGCGTTATTACCATTCATGATGGCGATATTGCGGGAATTCAACTACCAGACGAGGCACCGGATACAGCGGTAGTCGTCAGCGAACAACCAATCCAAATTGAGTATGAAGATGCTAATTGGCTCGTTCTTAATAAATCAGCCGGGTTAACCAGCGTGCCGGGGCCTAGTAATCGGACCGATACGTTGGTCAATCGAATCAAGGGTTATTTGATAGCCAGTCATGCCAGTAATCAACGACCGCACCTGGTCACGCGGTTGGACCGGGATACGAGTGGCCTTGTGTTAGTTGCTAAACATCGGGTGGCGCAGGGGATGTTGACAGAGCCCCGAATTGCGGCGCAATTAGTGAAGACGTATCAAGCTTGGATCGAAGGGACCATTACGCCGGCTAGTGGCACAATTGATCGCCCGATTGGCCGGGTGGCTGACAGTCCTCGGCGAGTGGTCACCACGGCGGGCCAACGCGCCATTACGACGTATCAAGTGGAGGCGGACCAATTGCAGCATAACGTGAGTCGGTTACGGTTGGAACTTGTGACTGGACGGACGCATCAAATTCGGGTTCATCTAACCGCGCTTGGGCACCCCTTATTAGGTGATGCGCTGTATGGCGGTAACTTGGCGTGGATTCAACGGCAAGCCTTACACGCCGCTAGTTTACAGTTCTTTGACCCCTTTTCGGAACAGATTTTACACTTTGAGGCGGCATTGCCAGCTGATCTGCAAGCCTTGAATCACGACTGAGTTCAGTTTAGGACCAGTGACCATCCGGATGAATGGTTAATAAAAATCGGCACTGCTAGAATGCGTTGAACATTCTGGCAGTGCCGATTTTTGGTTGGCAACCGTCTAAAATCAAGCTAACGTTTAGCGGGTAAGTTGCAGGCCCGCGTTATCCTGAAGGTTGCGGTGACTATTGAATGAGGCGCTAGTGCTTACGACTGACTAAGTGGCGCGTTATCAGCCGTTAGCGTCGCAAAAGTTGCCTGTAATTGCTGTAATGGTGCGGTTAACGTGAGAAAATAAATATGCTCGACTCCGTTACTGCGCATATCAATGACCCCAGCTTCACGCATTAAGCGTAGATGATGTGAAACGGCGGGGCGTGAAATATTGACCAAGGCGGTAATATCAGTAACGTTGAGACCATTATCACTGTTCCCCAGAGCAATGATAATCTGACGCCGAATTTTTTCGGCGAAGATATTAATTAGTGTGGCACTTTCAATAAGTGCCGTTTCGGATTGTTGAAAATTAGCCATGGTGACTGCGTCCTTTCAAATTCAATTTACACTTAAGGACTAACTCCCCCCATCGGCAGTACGCTGAATTAGTTGTTAAGTGTTGGTATGACAGCTCGATTGTTCAAGTTCTGGTGAAATAGTTGCAGCCAAGAAAACTTTAAGTCTACAAGTTGTCAGTTAGACTAATTGTTATTGGAACGTTCGTACTTATGTATAATTAAAGCAAGTCGTTAATCGATTGTCAAACCTTTTTGTTAAAAGTAAGTACTATTAGCGGGTTTAACAATTGCTGTTCGTTTGATAACCATATTTTTATGTTGAAATGCGTTAAAATAAAAATAGCTTTTGAATGAATGATGGGAGTGGAAAATGTGAAAGTCTTAGGAATATTAGGTTCGCATCGCGCTGATGGCGTGACTGCCCAGCTACTGCAAGCCGTCTTAAAGGGGGCCGCGGCCAGCGCTGACACGGAACTAGTCAACCTCAACGATTATGAGTTGCGACCAGATCACGATAGTCAACCGAATGCTGACTTAGACGCGCTGGAAGCAAAATTAATGGCGGCGGATGTCTGGGTATTAGCTGCACCAACCTATTTGGGGAGCTTATCGGGGGTAATGAAAAACTTCTGTGACTGTTTTCGGGGGCGGATCGCACGGTTTAATTCCGTGGGTGAAGCAGTACCTGATCGCTTTAAGAACAAGCATTATGTGACGATCACGGATTGTTACGCGGGTGGTATTGAAAATTATTTGACCGGCGTGACTGACGCAACGTTTAAAACACTTGATAAATTTTTGACGATGGGTGGTCTCATCAAATTACGGGAGATTGTCGTAACTAAAACGTGGGGTATGCAAACCATCACAGCTGCTAAGCAAGCAGAATGTGAACGGGTCGGCGCGCGGGCTGCACATAAAAAGGAAAGGGATGACAGTACGGTGAAACGGTATATTCAATTATTCTTCATGATTGCGGTGATGGCACTACTAACCATGGGAATCGAAGCGGGGATTCAACAATTGATTCCGCTGAACAATTTTTGGGCCTACTACGGCGTCTTTGTCGTCGTCTTTTATGTTCTTTTAGCAATGATTTTACATTTCTTCACTGTTGTTAAACACCGGCGTCGTTAAGGGATACGGCATGTGCATTCAGCAACAACGACATTAAAATTCAATTGATTAGCAAGCTGGGCTTGGCGTCTTAATCGCCGGAGGTCAGCTTGTTTTGCTATAATAAGAACAATTACGAAGTACCAGCGATTATTTCAGTGTCTACGCGTATAATTAATATGGTATCGTCGAATTAGAAAATGAGGACACTTGGTACTGGTTGCCAGGCGTATGAACCATAATTAAAACATGTTAAATTAGATGAATTTTTATTTGGCAGCATGCTGTGATTGGTTTCGGTTTTGGCGCATCCAAGCTGCCGGTTTTTGAATCTAACTTTGTCAAAAACTAATCATGGGTCATGCCCAAAAACGTATTATTGATTTCAAAATTAATTTTGTTAAATAAAGGCTGTCAATCAAGGTACGAGGAGGAATAGCATGCAAGTTTTTGGACAATTTATTGCAACAGTCGGTTGGCTAGGATTGGCACTAGTCGCCAGCGAACTAGGTGCGACGTTAATCCATTGGCTCGGTCAGTGGGTCGGATTTCGATTAATTGGTGCTCGAATTGTCCGGATTACCGGTTTTCGACTTCAATTAAGTCGGGTTCGTGGTCATTGGAAATTAGAACGACCGCTGACGCGTCATCCACATATCGTGGCAGCACCCCCGGCGGATGCCAAACGGTTCAATCACGCCATTTATTGTTTTGGCGGTGGCCTGTTCAACTTACTGACGGTCATGCTCAGTTTAATAACTCTGAATCAATTTAAGTTTAGTTTCGATTTATGGTTGTTTTCGTTCATTATTTGGATCTGGGTCAATACGTTGAAAGCCGCCCAATTATTACCAATGAACTTGCACGGTTATCCCACGGCGGGCCAGGAATTTCGGCAGGCACGCGAATCAACGGCGGCGATGACCGCCGCGTATGTCACTGCGTGTGCTGCGGCCGTTAAGGTTCAGACTGGTAGTGTCCGTGACCTTGATGCGAGTATGATTGTTATGCCGCGCGATGGTGGCAATCGGAATTATTTAGTCGTCCGGCAAGCCTGGTTGATTCTGGAATGGGGACTTCAACATGGGCTGGACACCCCCGAACTGTTAGCGGGGTTGAGTCGCTTGGAGCCAAGTTTCAATACGTTGCCGCCAGCTGATTTGGCGAAGTATTTAGATGCGACATTGTACTGGAACTTGGTCACCAATCATCGTGACCCCCAGATCATAGCCTGGTATCAAGATGATGGTGTTCAACAGTTATTACGTCGTTACCAACCTTTGGCTCATTATAAGTTAACTGCCGTTTATGAATGGCGGGTCCATCAGCAACCTGAACAGGCCCTGGCATTGATTGAAAAGGGACTAAAAATTGCTCAGCGCCTCCACGATGAGGAAGAAATTGCTTGGCTGAAAGCTTTACGCGTTCAAGTAACGGCCTAGATTACCGTAGAAACTTAGATTCTGTTAAAGATTGCCAGAATCGAAGTTTGTATTGGAAAATGGGTGGTAAACTGGTGACCATTGAAGTGAAAAAAGGTGAAAATGTGAAACAGCGAATCAAGCAACGGTGGGGGTTGTGGTTAACACTGCTGGTGATTATTTTAGGACTAATCGGGGTTGGATTGACCCGAGTTAATGCGGGACTTTATCAGCAGACAGTTGCACAAGTGACCCACGTGCAGACTAAGAGTCGAAGCACGACGACGGATGAATTTGAGAATAAGGATGCGACAGTGACACAGTTGGTAACGGTCCGGGTGCTCAATAAGGCACATCGTGGTCGAACTTACCAGATCAAGAATACGTATACGCGCTCAGGCGCAATGGATCAGCCGTATCACGTCCGTAATCAAGTCTTCTTACGGATTCCTAGCGATCATAGTAGTGCAGTGACGATTCAGGGGTTAAAACGAGATACCGCATTGGCGTTTGTCGCGTGGTTAGCCCTAGCACTGCTCTTGTTAATTATGCGTTTCAGCGGTCTGATGGCCTTTTTGAGTGTCGCGCTCAACGCTGTACTATTTTATGCCGCCATTCAGATCGATTTAGCTACTAATGGTGGTCACATTTACCTGCTCTTTGGCGTATTGGCCGTAATCTTCGCCGTGCTCACACTGTTGCTAGTTCTCGGTTTTAGTCGTCAAATGTTAGTAACATTGGGTGCGACTGTGGTTGGCACGGGACTGGCTGTCATTATTAGTCTGATCGTCTTTGCGGTGACCCATGAGCGTGGTGTGACTTATGAATCGATGCAGTACGTGACGCAGGTTCCCCGACCGTTATTTTTAGTCGAAACAGTCCTCGGTTCACTCGGAGCAGTCATGGATGAATCAACAGATATTGTTGCTTCATTGTTTCAATTGAAAACGGAGCGCCCGGACATTGCACCACGACAAGTATTTAAGTCGGGTATTCAAATTGGCCGGTCTATTATGGGACCCTTGATCAACGTGCTATTTTTGATTTTCATGGCGGATACTTTCGCGATGACTTTGCTCTATTTCCGTAACGGCAATAGCTGGGGTTACACTTTTACAATGAATATGTCGTTGGGGATGGTCCAAAGTTTGATTTCTGGTATCGGTATCGTTTTAGCGATTCCAGTAGCCAGTTGGTTAGCCAGTCGATTGATGCCTAAGGCGGTGATGGCATGAACACGATTACCGTTTTAGGATTGATCTTACTAGGATTGATGACATTAATTGGTGGTAAGACTGGAGCGACGGCCTTTTTGAGTTTGTTATTTAACTTTGGATTGTTGTTTTTAGCCGTTGTTTTGATTTCATGGGGCTTTCCAGCAATGGGGGTGTCGTTGGTCATTGGGACAATCATCTTGGCCTTCACGATTTTCTTTGGGGAGGACAACGAAGTGGCGGCCAAGCCAGCTTATATTGCAGCATTGATTGTTATGGTCATTTTAGTGCTGATTATTTTTCCCGTTGAAAATTGGATCATGGCGCAGGGCTTTAGTTTAGAAGATAGTGAAGATCTGGAAGGTATGTCGTTAGCCATTGGGGTCTCCTTTATTGGCGTAGCAGTAACTGAAGCAATTTTAAGTACACTAGGGGCCATTGCGGAAGCTGCTATTGCGATTGCGGCGGGTCTGAGTGAAATTCTGGCGCAGCATCCGCAGTTGCCAACTAAGCGACTCTATATCGATGGTATCAGTATTGGTAAGCAGATTATCGGGACGACTTTTAATACCTTGTTTTTCGGCTTTTTTGGTGGCTTCTTGGCGCTATTTATCTGGTTTGCGGGCTTACATTATTCCTTCGGGAGTGTTATCAATAATAAAATATTTGTTGCGGAAGTATTAATGGTATTATTCTCGTTAATTGGCGTTATCCTGGTAGTTCCCGTCACGACGTGGGTGATGACGATTCAACATCGGCAACAAATTAAGCACAACGATTGACGATGACCGCGGGATTTGCTACGGTTGAGAAAACAGTTGGGAGCGTTGTGATGATGGAAATTCGAACGGCACAACCGCAAGATAGTGCTCAAATTGCACCATTGATTGCGATGATTTACCGTGATATGGAAATGCCAGTCTTAAAAAATGTTAGCGAGGCCGACCTATTGGCAATGTTGACTGAGTTGTATCAGCGACCGGCCAATTTAGATGGGTTAGCGCAGACTTTTGTGGCGGTCATGGCTCACAAAATCGTCGGTGTCGCGTTCGGGCACTTAGCGAAGAATGAAGCCGCTGTAAACGATTTGTTGCGGACGACTTCAGGTCATCATGCGGGGTTTGAGGCACCACTGGAATTAGGTGGTGAGACCCGGCCGAATGAGTGGTATTTAAGCATGTTGGTAGTTGATCCGCAAGCTCAGGGCCACGGAGTTGGTAGTGCCTTACTAGAAGCATTACCAGGACTCGTTGGTCAACTGGGGGCCACGAAACTGAGTTTAAACGTTGATGATGGCAATCCCCGAGCAGCTAAGTTATACCACCGGCATGGTTTTGTCCCGGATGGTCAGCTCATGATTGGCACACATCCGTACCAGCACTTGGTTAAGCCTTTATCATAATAACTGAAATATCGTGGTGTGTTTCTTAGACCACGGTATTTTTTTACGTCATTATGGCACTGAAGACTTTTCTATTGAGCATGACACAGTTAGAATTAAACTATTGAACGGATTAGGAAGGTGAACGTGCCATGCAGATTTATTTCATTCGTCACGGTCGAACACAATATAACTTAGAACACCGATTTCAAGGTGGACGAGCAGATTCCCCGCTGGTTGCTAGCGGAATCGATGGGGCAAAGGCCGCTGGTGATTACTTAAGAACCACCCAATTTTCAGCAGTATATAGCAGTCCGCAGCAACGAGCGCTGGATACGGCGAAATACATTGTGGCTGCCAATCAGTGGCAACCGTCGATTCAAATCGACGATGGCTTGCGTGAGTTTGATTTTGGTGATTGGGACGGCAAACAGGAAGCGGAAGTACAGCCGCAGTCCTACGCCCAAGTTATTTTTACTAAACCCGCCGAATACCGACCGGAACTAGCTGGCGGTGGCGAAAGTTATGCGGATTTTGTCACCCGAACGACTTCGACGCTACATCGTTTGATTGATCAAGTTGGGGTAGCTAGCACGCAACCACTATTAATTGTATCGCACGGCCTGGTGACGACGATGACTGTCAAGGCGTTAATGGGTGTCCCCGTAGCAGAATTACGAGCACCTTTTGTGGTCGATGGGCAAGTTATGAAGACAGTCGGCCACGGAATCGTGGATAATGATAGCCTGACAGTGTTATCGACGACGGATAATCAGCATTTTGAACTGACGACTTGGAATGAAACCGGGTACTTGAAGTAAATGGCTGAGCCAAGTACAACGCCTTACTTTAGCTGTTAACTTGACTCTGATCGATAAAATTTTAAGTAGTTAGTAAAGGGACGCTTCTGGCATGGTTTGTCAGGAGCGTCCCTTTGAAATTAACGGTTGATTCAAGTTATTTGTCTGTGTTCCGGTTCAAAACTGTTGTTAATATGATTTATAGTGAGCGCTCGCACGTGATAGTGCTTTACCACAGCCCACTAAAAATACTAGCTGCCGCCACGCCCCAATAATATTCGGAGGTGCGGGCGGTTTGGGTGTAGAGTGTGTTAATTGCTTGGAGTGGTTGGTGCATGTGATCACGCATGACGCGCATTGCCATGCCGTTAACTTTAGTGGCAATTAATAAATAGTTACCGTTCTTGTCAAGTTCCATAGCATAGCGAAGTAAGTCAGCACGAACTTGTGCGTCTTGTTTAACTTCAGGATCATTATAGGCAACGTCGATTTGTTGCATCAAACGCTTGGCTTTATCATTTTTGTTCACGTTAATCCCCCCATGCCAAGAGTATAGCACAAGTCTCAGACTTAAATGTTAGCTTAACGGGAAACCGCCCGCATTTCGGATAGTAAAATGCGGGGCGGTTTTTATCAGTCCGCTTGTTTTTTACATGTGATTTCTGCAACGTGATACTGGTGATTTTTGATATGCCCTGGTCGCTAAATTAACGCGGCCGCCATCACTTGGGCCACATCTTGGCTTTGCCAATACTGATCCACTAATGGTGCGAAAGCGTGGTTCAAGCCCTGATACTGAATAAACGTGGTCGCAGTATCGGCAGCGGCCAGGCGTTGTGCATAAGCCCAAGCTTGTGGTCGGAAGGGATCAAACTCGCCGACCATGATCGTGGTTGGTGGTGTCATTGTGAAGTTTTCCTGGTGTAGCGGTGAGATGAGTGGAGAATGTGAATCAAAGTTCTCTGGAACATAATAATCCGTCATGATGCTGTCAAGTTGCCGAAAGAGGTCGTGATAGTTGGTGAGAATGGCACGCTGTGAGTCAATAATCGGAAAGGCGGCCAAATCCCAGAGTGGACCGGCGTGGTCAGCATTTGGGGCGGTAACTGGGTACAACAGCAGTTGTTGATTGATACGATTGCTACCGAGTTGTTGATTCAGATTTGTTGCAGCCATGATGACGTTAGCGCCAGCCGAATCGCCAGCAACGGTAATCATTGTTTCAGCGTCACGTTGTTCCAAATATTGGAAAATCGCGAGCCCGTCTAAAATACCAGCGGGTGCTGGTGCTTCTGGCGCTAAGCTATAATCGACATTAAGAATCTCGCAGTGACTTTTAGCTGCGACCAGCTTTAAAAGGACCGTATTATTGCCGGGAACACCGCCGTAAAAGGCACCACCGTGGAAGTAGACCAGTACTGTGTGATTAATGACATTTTGTGGTGTCAGCCATTCAACGCTGACCGTGCGATTCAGAGCCGTAATATTTCGACTTTGAACTGTAACCGCATCACCAACAGGGTCCGCGATGGCGGGGGTTAAACTACCACTGCGGAGCGCCGCTAGATCATTTTCAAGGATGGCTGGTTGTTTGAAGGCCGTTAGTGTTTGAAGGACGTGCGGGTCAAATTGTTCACCGGCGATGTCGTTGTTAAATGGTTTAACGATTTTGACGACGCCGTTGACGGTTGTTTGAATCGAATTAATTGTTGGCATCATATTCAACATCCTCCTTAGGTTCAACTTTAGCCGCTGCCTCGGCCTTGTTGGCTTGTAATTCTTTTTCGTCTAACCGATAGAATTGCATCATGAAAATCATCGCGGCTAATAAAATAATCGGCATCCAAATAAAAGCGAGATTAATAAATGTAATGGTTCGTCCGGACTGTACAGCTGCCTTGGCATTGAATTGTCCCCATGCGAGAAATTGACCGGCTAGAAAACCGCCAATTCCCATTCCTAATTTGGCGCCAATCATTGGTACGGCAGATAAGAATCCGGTTTCATTTAGGCCCAGTACTTTCGTTGAGTAGTCAACGGTATCTGATAGCATCGCGAAGACAATCGTGAACGTGATCCCCATCGCAATCAAGAAAATGACGGAGCCAGCAATTAGTAGGCTCACACTACGCATCTTTTCAGCGATTGGCAGCAGTAGTTGGCCGATAACGCCCAGTACGAGTGAAAACTGCAAAACGTTACGGTTCTTAAAGCGTTGTGATAGGAATGGTACGGACAGGTTCCCGATGACGGAAACAAAGCCAATCCCCAGGAAAATTGGCGCTAATTCAGGCCGACCGTAGACGTATTTGATAAAGAAGATCGCTGAATTTCCCCGTAGCATCCAGAAGGTTTGTAGCAGAATGAATGAGCAGGCTAATAATAGCCATGGTTTGTTGCTAGCCGCACCCTTCAAGCTTTGCCAGATTGAGAGTGATTCGGCTGACTCAGTGGTACCGTCTGGATTTTGTGCACCGTTAGTTTCCTTGAGATTGAGAAAAGCAAAGATGAAGAGTCCCATGATAACGAGGCCTAAGATAATAGCCCAGAGGGTGAAACCTTTCGACTGATTGCCTTTGCCGAGTAATTTAACCATTGGCAAAGTGATGGCCGCCACTGCACTGGTCCCGATGGTTGTCATGACCATCCGAGCACTCGCTAACTTGGTCCGCTCAACGCTATCATCAGTCAAGCTTGGTAAAATCGAAGTAATGGGCGTGTTGGCACCAGAATAAATCAGGCTAAAGAAAGTGTAAGTGATTGAAATGTAGACGAGTCGCATTGTGGTATTGCCGCCAAATGATGGAATCATGAATAGCGACATGGCCAGCAACCCTAACGGAATGCCAAACCACACAAAGTAGGGGCGCGATTGTCCATACTTCGTGTGTGTATGATCAATCAAATAACCATAAATCAATGCATCAAACGCATCAATGAAGCGCACGACGAAGAACAGCATTCCTGCAAAAGCAGCTGAGATGCCCGCGACCGTTGTGTAATAGAACAGTAAGTAAGTGCTGACCATTTGCCAAATAATATTACCGGCCATGTCAGTGGAACCGTATGCAATTCGGCGTTTCCAAGTTTGAAAAATTGACATTATAAATCCCCCCAAACGAATTAAACTTAAACTAACAATGATAATTAACCCCTTTTATCAACATAATTATATTTCCAAATTAGGTGAATTATCAAAGATAGGCGATAGTTTGGCTGGTTAATAATCGAAAGGTGGGTGCATCTTTTGTACAAACACGACTGATGCCTGTTTTGTAGCGCTGGTTGGGAGAAAGCCAAACAAGCAAAAAACACCCCCAGCAACGGCCAATCAAATTAGCTGTTGCTGGGGGTGTTAATGGTTAAAGACGCGTGTCGCGGATGTCACCAATTGTTAACAGAAATAGAATTGAAAATAGCCTTGTCGGTCAGTTCTGTTTTGACCATTAATCAATGGTTGGTTTCAGAGCTAGTGCTTTAGCGGCTTCTTCACTGTCATCAAAGTGATGCTTAGTCCGGCCGATGATTTGATAATCTTCGTGGCCTTTACCAGCGATTAAAACAACGTCGCCGGGTTGTGCTGCTTCAATGGCCTTGGCGATGGCAACGTGGCGGTCTTCGTAGACGGGCACGTCGGCGTTTGGCACGCCGGCAACCATGTCATTTAGAATCATGGTTGGGTCTTCCGTCCGAGGATTGTCAGAAGTAAAGATTGGCTTAGTACTGTGTTCGACAGCAATTTTAGCCATCTTTGGCCGTTTCGTCTTGTCGCGATCACCACCACAGCCGACGACGCAATAAATATCCTTAGTCGCGAAATCTTGAATCGTTTCTAGGGCATTCAATAAGCCGTCCGGAGTGTGTGAGTAGTCAACGATGACACTGACACCCGTGTGGGAAGGAACGGATTGGAAGCGGCCCTTAACGCCGGTAACCTTCTCCAGTGACTTAATGATTTGGTCTTCGGGGATGCCACTAGCGTAAGCTGCGGCGAAGGCCGCCAGCATGTTGTACACGTTGAACTGGCCAATCAGTTGCATCGTCACGTGGGTTACGTGGCCGAAGACGGAGAGGTCAAATTCAGTCCCGTGGCTCTTGATTTCAACATTTTGTGCGTTGATCATGGCATCTGGTTTGAGTCCAAATGTTAGTACGTGCGCTGCCGTATACTGTTCAAATTCACGGCCAACGGGATCATCGGTGTTCAGAACAGCGACCTTATTAGTTCCGTCGGCGCTGTACTTATTGCCCAGTTGTGCAAAGAGCATGGCCTTGGCTTCCGTGTACTTAGCCATTGTTTTGTGGAAATCCAAATGGTCTTGCGTCAAGTTCGTGAAAACGGCGATGTCGTAATCAATCCCCCAGACCCGTCCGAGTACGAGGGCAATTGAAGAAACTTCCATGGCGACAGTTTCAACACCGGCATCCCGCATGGCCGCTAGAGTCCGTTGCGTTGTGATGGCGTCGGGGGTGGTGTTGGCAGTTGGCAGTTTTTCATCCTTGATTTTGCGATACATGGTCCCAATCAGGCCGGTGGCTTGCTGCTGATCACGATAGATTTGTTCGATCAGGTGGGTGACAGTGGTCTTACCATTGGTACCCGTCACCCCAATCATCCGCATCTTTTGACTAGGCGCACCGTAGAAAACGTCGGCAAGAATTGCCATAGCGCGTTCGGTGTTTTCAACGTAGATGACCGGTACGTTGACGTCTAAAGGTTTTGACGCCACGATGATCTTGGCCCCTTTTCCGATGGCCTGATCAACGAGGTCGTGACCGTCGACGTGATAACCAACGACGGCAATAAACATGGCGCCGGGCTGAACTTCGCGGGTATCCTGCGTCAGCATGGTGACATCAAAGTCCGTGGTCAAGGCGGGCTGAACCTGCTTGAATTTTAAACTATTAATTAATTGACTTGCTTGCATAATATTAGCGTCCTTTTCAATAAAGTTACTGTTTCTAGAATACATGCAAACCGGATAATTGTCACCCCAAATGAGAATTGAAATTAAGCTTGTAATCGCTCGGTACATGGTGTACTGCTGGTTGAACGTGCCATCTCCAGGCCAATCTAGGTCAACAAAAAAGCCCGGCAATTAAGCCGGACTTGCAGGGATGGTTATTCGATTCCTAAGAACTCATCATGTAAGGCGTTCATGGCCGCTTTTAAATCGGCTTCCTTAACGAGCACCCAGATGGTCGTATAACTATCGGTCGATTGTAAAATATCGATATGTTGTGCAGCTAATGCCGAGACGATCCGAGCAGTGACGCCGGGTGTCCCAGTGATACCAGCACCGACAACGGAAACTTTAGCACAGTTCGCAATTGACTGACAATGGACGTGCGCGTCAGTCAGTAGTTGCTTGGCAACGTCCGCGTCACCATCAACCAGGTTGAAGACAACTTGGTGTGGTGTAATGTTAATAAAGTCAACACTCAAACCGTGCTGTGCCATCAATTGGAAAATGGCACTTGAACTTAACGTATCGGTAGGAACAGTAAATTGCGTCAAATCAGTTTGGTGTGCAATCCCTGTCACGGTACGATAATGTTCGATTTGGGTCGTGGTCCGGTCAGTGACTAAAGTCCCTAATTCGTCGGGTTCCTGATAAGTTGACCGAATCCGCATCGGCACGTGAGCTTGTTCTGCAATTTCAACAGCACGCGGATGAATGACCTTAGCACCTTCATGGGCCATGTTAGCAAGTTCTTCGTAGCTGATGGCCTTAATGAAGCGGGCGTGGGTGACGAGTCGTGGATCGGCAGTCATCATGCCGTTGACATCAGTAAAAATATCAACACGTTTTGCTTTTAAAGCGGCGCCGAGGATGGCTGCTGATGTATCGGAACCACCACGGCCAATCGTAGTAATGTGGCCGCTCTCAGTAGCACCTTGAAAACCAGTTACGACTACCACGTCGGCGTCAATAAAGGCGTCCGTGATTGGTTTCGGATCAACGCGGAGAATCTTCGCATTTTGAAAATCGTCGTTAGTCACGATGCCAGCATCATGACCAGTCATGGCCGTGACGTTTAGGCCTTGCTTACGCGCTAACTCGGTAAAGACAGCGGTCGAGATGGTTTCCCCAACTGAGACCAACATGTCGAGTTCTCGATTGGTTAAGCGGGAGTGCTCGGCCCCAACTAATCCGAGTAATGAGTCGGTGGCGTAAGGGGCACCTTTCCGGCCAATTGCTGAGACAACGACAATGACTTTATCGCCCTGATCGACGGCGTATTGAACGTGCTTTAAAGCTTGAATACGGGCGGCTTCGTCCTTGACTGACGTGCCGCCGAACTTTTGAACAATAATTTCCATTGATCTAAAACTCCTCGACTTTTTCCGCAACGGCGTTAGCTTCGGGGCTATCCATCAAGTGGTCAGATTCGACATAGAGTCGGTGCCACATCATGAAGGTGAGGACCGTCCAGAGTTTCCGAGAATTATCCCGAACGCCGGCCTTGTGGTCATCTAAGAGTTTCAAGAAGTAGTCCTTATTGAAGTATTGGTCAGTTTGCGAATCGTTAATGATCTGCTTAGCCCAGTCGTACATTTCATCTTTGAGCCAGAACCGAATTGGTACTGGGAAACCAAGCTTTTTACGGTGAAGGACGTGCGCTGGCACGATGTCTTCGACCGCTTTACGAAGAATGTACTTTGTTGTGCCGTGACTAATTCGAAGATCAGCTGGAATTTCGGCTGCTAAGTTATACACTTCACGGTCAACAAACGGGGTCCGCAGTTCCAAACTGTGCGCCATCGTTGTCCGGTCGGCGTTATGCAACAAGTCACCGTTTAACCACGTGTGCATATCGATGAATTGCATCCGACTGATTGGATCATAGTCGACGGATTCATCATAGAGCGGTTGCGTGATGGACTGGAACGGATGGTTCTGATTGTAATTCTTGAAGAAGGCTTGTTTTTCTTGTTCACCAAAGATAAAGGCGTTCCCAACATAGCGATTTTCTAATGGGGTGGTCCCTCGTAGTAAGAATGACCGACCACGCATTCCCTCTGGCATCATGAGTGCGATACGCTTCAAGGCACCATTAATCGGTTTCGTGTAGCGGAACGGTTTCAATGATTCTGGTTCATGATAGATGGTGTAGCCACCGAAGAGTTCGTCAGCGCCTTCACCAGTCAAACAAACCTTAACGTGTTTGACCGCTTCTTTGGCTAAGAAATACTGCGGCACAGCGGCCGGGTCAGCCAACGGATCATCCATGCTCCACACAAAGTGCGGGAAGGCCTTCATGAAGGCTTCAGGCGTAATCGTCATGCTGTAATTCTTAACACCAAGCTTTTCAGCGGTCTCTTGAGCAACGTCAAGTTCACTATACCCTTCACGTTCGAAACCAACGGAGATCGTTTCAAGGTTTGGGTTGAAGTTTTTTGCAATCGCGACGATGATTGATGAGTCGATCCCGCCTGAAAGGAAAGAACCAACTGGTACATCGGAACGCATGTGAATCTTAACGGAGTCAATTAAGGCATCTTTGATTTTTTGGGCATACTCGTCTTCAGAACGTTGGACCGGATGGAATTCACGGTGATAATACCGATCGATCCGTGGCGCAGACCCCAACTTTTTCGTCAAGGAGCAACCAGGGGCGAGCATTTTGATTTCTTTTGTGAGTGTTTCTGGTTCAGGAACAAATTGGAACGTCATGTAATCTTGTAAGGCATTTTTATCGAAGGTTTTATCCTTTAAAATCTTGTAAATGGCCTTGCTTTCAGAAGCATAATAGAAGTCATCGCCACTGATAGCGTAATAGAACGGCTTGATCCCGAACTGATCGCGCGCGGCAAATAACGTTTTTTCTTGTTTATCCCAGATGACGAAAGCAAACATTCCCCGTAAGTACTTCGTTGCGTCAGCGTGGTACTTGGCGTACATCGCAAGAATTACTTCAGAATCGGAGCTTGTTTTGAATTCATAGCCTTCTTGTTTGAGTTGTTCACGTAATTCAACGTAGTTATAAATTTCCCCGTTAAATGTCATCCAGTAACGTTCATTATCATAAGATAGTGGTTGGTGACCACCGGCTAAGTCAATGATACTTAAGCGCCGAAAACCCATGGTAATGTTGTCATCAGCAAAATAACCGTCATCATCGGGTCCCCGATGGACAATCATTTTAGTCATTTCGTGGATGGTCTGATCGTAAGCTGCGTTATCCGCTTTAGTCCGATCAGTTAAGCAACCAGCAAAACCGCACATGTCTGTTCATCTCTCAATCTTTAAAGTTTAGACAGTTCTTATCTACTATATGTGTACAGATGGTTCGTTGTTAATTTACCCGTTTCATTCACGGATGTAAAGCACTCTGAACAATTATAACGGTTTCTTACCAATGTCTGTCATAATTATGCTTGACAATCCGCGACGTACACTTTGACTATTATACTTGCTTTAATTCATAAGATAAAGCGGAGCGCGCAGATGGAACGCTTTCATTGATAAAAATTTCATGTTGCGCGAAACGTCCAATCAGTTAGATGCCGGTTCCTTGGCGGAGCGGATTTCTACTGACTATTTGGTTAGTTCGAATTGACCGTTATTGACATGACACATTTAGATGCTGATTGCCGGCCTTATGGCTGAAAAAGTCACAGAAAAATCCCGCAAACTCATGCACAAATTTGCGGGACGTTTAAGTGGGAATATTAAATTAGATGTGCCCTTGCGCTCTAAGCCCAGCCAACTAGGCGCAATACGGCCATGGCAACGATGCCTGTTATAACGACGGCTAGTAAACTTTTGGTGAGCACTCCTGCAAGAATGGCAGGAATTGAGGCATAAATATTTGGGAGATTAAATTCTGGCCAGTGTCCCGCATGGTAGGTGAGCAGACTTTCAACAAAAATAGCGGTCATAATGGCAATTGGCACAAATGATAAAAAGCTGATTAGCCATTGGGGGACTGACAGATTTTTAATGATGGCAAACGGGACAATGCGTGATAGCCAAGTCACGAGGCCGCAGAGTAAGATGGTCACAAAAATGTAAGTACTCATTTATGGTCCACCACCATTCCAAAACCGCAACCGAGTAGCGTCGCAAAGATCAAAGCCAAGTTGCCCGGAACCCAACGCATGAGAAAATACATGGCGAGGGCCACAAATAGTACGACCCACAACTGGGTCGGCAATGATTTACTGCGATCCGTGATGATCTGCAAGTAAAGTAAACCAATGAACATACCAACAACGGCGAAATCCAAGCCGAATTGGTTAGGGTCAGTAATCAAGTTACCTAAAAGGCACCCCACCACTGTCGCGGCTGCCCAAACCAAGTAAGCCACAATGTTAGCAGCGTGTAACCAACTCGTTTTTAATTGTTGATTGGTCTGATTGAGCTTGTTCATGCTGAGCGCGAAGGTCTCATCAGTTAGTAACGATCCCAGTCCGATATTTTGCAATAACGACTCTTTTTTGAAATATTGAGCGACTGACATGCTCATTAAAATCATGCGTGAATTAATCAAAAAAGTGGATAAGACGATTGCCGAAATCGGACTACCTGCTAGGAGCATACTGACGATAATAAATTGTGCGGAACCAGCATAGACGATTAGTGACATGAGTAGAACGGCCCAAACTGATAGGTGACTCGTGTTGGCGACAATGCCCATTGCTAGGCCAACGCCAATGTATCCAAAGACGGTGGGAATGACATCTTTGATGCCCGCGCGAAAGGTTAAACTAGAATCCATAAATGTACGACCTCCGATTCAATAAGTATGCGTTAACCAACACTAAATGGGATTATCTGACAATTAGTGTGGTTCATGAAACAGGATAACTATGTAGGTTAAGTTTGAGTGCGTGTTATGATGAAAAAGCACGCTTGATATCCGCCAATAGTAAGGTGACGAATGAGGCAAAGGCGGGTTAAGAATTAGTTTAATACTTTCGGTGAAAATAATGAAGAAAATTATCATTGACTTTTAATCGTGACGTTACGAAATTGTTGCTTGCATTTCAAAAGCTGGGGGCGTAACATAATCACATTGATTTTTTGAAAGGACAAATGGTGAGAGAAAATGACTCTGGAACAATTAGCAGCCCATAGCGGGGTCGCTGCTGATAAAATCGTCGCCTATACCAATGCCGGGTTATTACCTTGCAAGGATGTCAACGCGCATTTTAGCGCCGATGATG
Source organism: Lactiplantibacillus plantarum (assembly GCF_014131735.1). NCBI lineage: Bacteria > Bacillati > Bacillota > Bacilli > Lactobacillales > Lactobacillaceae > Lactiplantibacillus > Lactiplantibacillus plantarum. The sequence continues at coordinate 2,406,518 of NZ_CP039121.1, read as the reverse complement.
AATATTGGCTAGATATGGTCAATTGCTTCTTAGAAAATGGCTCATCCGTCGAGGATTTGAAAGATTTAATGCCACTTTGTGAACAGTGTGCAGCTCAATAAATAAGTAAGTTAAGACAATCGCACCGATTCTACTAGAATTGGTGCGATTGTTTTTTTATTACTCATCGTTATTAAACAATCATGATTAAAACGTGCCGATTCTTAAGTTCAAAAGCAGCCAGCTTAGACCCGCTGGGAAAAGTTCAAGTTAGCGTAAATATGCTTAGATTGGTTCGTCCTACATCGACCTCCAGGCATTTCTGCCAATTGCCGGAACGTGGTGGGCACAGATTTGAGCCGAAAAACCACGTCTCAAATACTGGCCTTTCACTAACCAAGCACAGAACGCTTGCTAAGTGAACTTTCACCACTGGGCATTGTCAAAAATGCCTTCCAGTCGGGATAGTATTCGAATGGCAGACGGTGAGGTACCCAACTTTTGATGAATTGGTCGTTGCTTTTCATAAACGGTAATTTTGTCAATCAACTGTCAGACTAAAAATAATATTGAGATGGCTCACTAATCCTGAATCGGTGTAGTAGGATTTAATCTCTTGACAGAGTGCTTAATGCACCTAGCGCTTTGTTTAAACTTCCAGCATCAAAATAGTCAGCTACTAATTGTACCAAATTAGGTGGTCGTTCATCAGCCATTCGAGCGGTTTCCCGACCGGAGGGGCTGGGTGACAATGCTCAGTAGCCAAATTATTCTTAGTCGGAAGTGGGTTGCTTCCGGCTTAGAATAAGACTCGTATTTGAGATGACGCGGGTTATGCGTTAGCTCAAATCGACGTCGGCTTACGTTCCAGCAATTGTCACCCAGCCCCGGAGGTCGACATAGGACGCGCACCGGCTGACGAACAGGAATCCACCTAATCGGCACGGTTTAATCATAATTAGTCCTGATTGGTGTTTTGGAGCGGACACTATTTTTTAAATGTTCAATCGGAATATAAATTAATTTATATGGGCTAGCAGGATTGAGGGACTAACGGTATACTTATTGAAGCATAAATACCAACCAAAAAGGATAGTGAAGCAGGGATGAAATCGGGGAAGCACCGGGTATCATTATTGATACTGTTATGTTTGATGGTGGTCGGTTTAGCTGGCTGCCATAACAAGGCGTATTCGCAGTCAATCGAGAAGGGGTTAAATGCGGTTGCTGAGAATAAATACCAAAAAGCGCTGACGTATTTTGATAACGCGCTAGCGCAGAAGCCCAAGGATGAAAAGGCACAGGCGTACCGGGATCAAACGCAGGCCTACTTGACGACCACATCGGAGTTGAAGGCCGGAAAAGTTAAAACGGCGCTGACGACGGTTGATAAGGGTGTCAAGATTACGAACGGGGCAACAAGTTTGACGAATAAGCTGAAACAGTTGAAAGTCACCGTAACCAGTGATTATCAGGAATATCAGCAATTGTCAGATGATGTTAAAGCACAGTTAAAGGTGAAGAACGGCAACTATTCAGCGGACGTGCTCAAACGTTGCGCAGCCATCAACTGGGATAAAAAGCCATATTTGAAACCGTTGAAGGCTAAGGTAAAACAGTTATTGACTGCGGCAAAAAAGGCCAAGACGAATATGAAAGTTAGTACGGCTGAAGCGAAACGAGCAGCGGCGTTACGTCGGAAGATTGCTGCCGCTAAAAACAAGTGGAACATGGCCGCATTAGACGATGTGCCCGATTGGTTCATTTTGGCACTTTTTGCCGACGATAGTGATGTGGATGATGCTGCTGAAGAATTAGATGACGAATATGCCGATCAGGCCGACGATAATGACGATTATTCGGATCGGGATGAGCAAACGACTGATTCGAATGATGACACGAACGACACCGACGCGGATTCGGCTGATGACGATTGGAGTGATCAAGATACGGATTCGAATGACGATACCGACGATGATTCCGATACTAATAGCGATGCTGACAGCGATTCGGATTACTCAGAAGATGATGACGATGAAGATTCGAATCGTGATGACGCCGATGACAGCGAAACCCAATCCGATGACGATTACGATGATGATACTGATAGTGAGTCTGATGACGACGATTATGATACTGATGATCAATATGACGATGATGATGACTACGATGACGCCGAGAGTCTACTCAACCCGGCACCTGTTCAACCGTCAGTGGCCGACCGGCTGTTTGCGTCGGCTAGTTGTTAGTCGTTCAGCGGTAAAATCACCAAAGATCGTCTGACAGTTTTAATAATGCAGTTATGGGCGACATAAAAACAAGCGTCCGCGTTGATTAGATCAACGCGGACGCTTGTTTTCTTACGTGGAGTTTGTTGCCGAACATGTCTGAGTACCAGTTGCTCACGGGCAAGCCTTTATCTTAGCGTTGATTAAGGCTGATGTTTAAAGCGAGCGTAAATCGAGCTCATTGTTGAAAATCCGATGACTATTAAGACCATGATTTGTAATACGCCAGTGGGTTGCTGAATTTGCCTGACGATAATGTAAGTCAGAATAGCCAAGTTGATCAGCCAACCAAATCGTCTTATTTGCTTAATTATAAAATTTTTAGGGTCTGTTTTACTAAGCATATAAAGTAAAAGGGCGATGATGATCCAAAACAATCCTGATGTTGAGTGATAGTACACGTAATCATTCCTTTAGACGTCTGACTTTCTAATGACATCGTAACAATCAACTTGGTACGTGATAATCGTATCATTTGCTCGAAAGCATCAAAATCATGTTTTAGTAAAGATAGTGTACATTTTCAGAAAAGAAACGTGAATTTTTTGTAAACCACCGGCATAATTAACCGGCGCATCGATTTTGAATAAGTGTGGTCTTGACGCTGGGGCGCCGGCGCTAGTTTTGGCAAGACGTTAGTGAAAGGGGGGGACAAGCCATGATGATCTTTAGACAACAAAGACCCCGGCATGCCGGGGTCTTGTCAGCTATTTTTAATTGTTAGTTCAAGTTATTTGCTAGCTTTAACGGTTTTAAGCATGCTCTGAATGGCATTGGCTTGATATTGAGCAGCCGCTGCTTTTTGAACTTTTGCGAGTTGCGCTTTGCTCATTGTCGGGTTCTTGACCATTGCGGCCTTGACCTGATTAGTCACGTAGACTTTAGCACGCGCTTTTAATGTCGCTTGCTGTTGCTTCATCAATTTACTGAATTGTTTAGCTTGGGTTGTGCTAAGTACGACCCAGTTCTTATTGATATAGAAGTAGTTGGTTCGCTTGATCAACTGTTTGTCATTGTTGGCTAAGCCAAACCAGAACTTCATGGCGTTACTCTTATAAGTCCACCGTGTCGTCTTAGTAACTAACTTAGGTGTCGCGGTCGTCGTCTTAACTTGGTTAGCAGTCTTGACGCTGGCTGTCGTATGGCTAACTTTTTTCTGATTAGTGGTCTTTTTATAAATATAGACCCGGTGCTTGTCAGCGGTACCCACACTTTGATAGAGCAATAAATCAAGTTGCTTGCTACTACCAGCAGACTTTAATGATTGCGTGGTGGTCGTCGTTGTTTTGACCATCCCGTAATGTTGACCATCATTCTTGGAGACGAAGACGATCGAGGTCACTAAGAGTGCCGCAAAGATAACGGATAGGCTGATTCGTAACGTGTTTTGGTGAACGTAGATAAATGATAAGAAGAGCGCGATTGCGCTAACAACGAGTAGTACGAGAATCATTAGTCGTTCACCTCCTTAGTGTTCATTACTGGCTTAACGGAATGCTGCTTGCCTTTCATGAAGAACGCGACGACGAGCCCGACAACTGAGAAGCCCACGGCAACCCAGAAAGCCGCGTGGTAACCATTTAAGGTTGCGTTGAAATAGCTGTTCTGATAACCAAGTGGATTGCTCTTAATCAAGCTATGAGCTGGTTTTGTGGCGTCCGTAACGTTTGATAAGACGGAAGTCAAGATGGCAGTCCCAATGGAACTAGCGATTTGACGCGTCGTGTTGTTAACGGCAGTCCCATGACCCATTAGTTCAACGGGAAGGGCGTTCATCCCAGCGGTAGTTGCCGGCATCATGACCATGGCAATCCCAAACATCCGAACGGCATAGAGAACCACGATGTAAACCGTTGCGGTATTACGAGTAATGAAGGCAAATGGAATGGTCCCGATTGTCAGTAAAAACATCCCTAAAATTGCCAAGCGTTTGGCACCAAAACGGTCAAAGGCCCGGCCGGTAATTGGACTCATAACCCCCATCATTAGGGCACCAGCTAATAGTGATAGCCCAGATTCAAAGGCGGAGAAACCATGAATAATTTGCAGGTAAAGTGGAATAACCATTTCGGCCCCTACCATGGCCATGTTAGCAACTGAGCTCAAAATAGCTGCAATTGTGAACTCGGCATGCTTGAAGACCCGTAATTGGAGGAATGGATTTTCCATCGTCAATTGACGCCAAATAAAACCAATGATGAAGATAACACCAATAATTAAAGTTGAGAGAACCACGGTTGACGTCCAGCCATTGTCACCAACGGATGAAAAGCCGTATAGTAAGCTCCCAAAACCAATGGTAGAAAGTACCAAGGATGCAAAGTCTAATTTTGGCTTAGACGTTTCCAAGACGTTGGCCATGAAGAAGAAGCCAGCGATTAGAACGATTGCGACGATTGGAACGATCAAACCAAATAAATCACGCCATGATAAGTTGTCGATAACCCACCCAGATAAGGTTGGACCGATGGCTGGGGCCAAACCGATAACAATTCCGGCAGTCCCCATGGCAGCCCCACGCTTATCAGCAGGGAAGATAGATAGCATAATCGTTTGAAGTAATGGCATGGTGACCCCGACCCCAACGGCTTGGATCAAACGCCCAGCCAATAAGAAGCCAAAGTTTGGTGCTGTCCAACAGATAATAGTACCCACTTCGAAAATGGCCATTGCGGAAAGATATAACCATTTAGTGGAAATCCGTGAACTTAACCACGCACTAACGGGAATCATAATCCCGTTGACTAACATAAACCCGGTTGTTAACCATTGCACGGTCGACGTTGTGATGTCGAAATCTTTCATCAACGTTGGGAAGGCAGTGGTTAAAATCGTTTGATTAAGAACGGTACAAAAAGTACCAACTAATAAAACTGCAATGAGCAAGCCACGGTTATAAGGCTTCCCATGCGTATCAACAGGAGTTGACAAGTAAATCCCTTCTCTCTAAAAAAGTACGTTGTCTAATATAATCGGATTTATCGACTTTGTCAACAAGCTTGACATTAATATTAAAAATAATATACTGAGTATTGAAAATGTTAGAAAAGAGGTTGACCCGTGGATAAGCAAGAAGACGGTGTATTTTTTAAGAAATTTAAAGAACAGCTGGGTAAGCATCAATTCACAATCGGAATTAGCGATTTGGCGAAGATGACCGGCGTCTCTCAGACACAGCTACGTTACTGGGAACAGAAAAATTATATTCATAGTCTTAAAGTGAGTGAGAAGAATACCACGCATCGTTATTCGTATGGTATGCTGATGCGTGTTCATTTTATCAAGATGATGTTAGACGAGGGTTTTACACTGGCAGCGGCTGTCGAGCGGGCCGATGGGTATAATAACCAAATGGAAATGATGCGCATCTTTATGATGACGGCTTTTCAAGGAATCGAAGAACGGGATGGTCACCACATGGTCAAGTTGGGATATTTTGACGAAGCGAAGACACAACAGCTTTATTGTTATATTCAAGATGAGACGCCACATTATCGACTTTATCCCGTTAAGTCAGAGCGCTAGCAACCTTCAGCTTGTGTAACCGATTAATTAATGTTAAATTTAAGTTGGTAAATGTCGGTAAGTCACTTGGGCATTTAAGTTTCCCGTTCGTCAACCGATCTTATGGCTGGGTTGACCGTTGTCATGTTGGTCGTGTTTTGAAGTTTAACTTTGCAAAAGGATTTACAACGGAGCGCGAATAAGCGCTGAGAGATGCCTAGCTAGAACTAGGTAGTAATCGTGCATAAAACAACGTGTAATTGAAACTAGTAGTAGTCTTCAATCGCCCGGTGATGATATTTACCAGAGGTCCCAAGTGCTGCGGGAAAGCTTGGGGCTTTTTTGTACTTTCGTACGTTAAAACGTAATCTATCAGTGTGGTTATCAACAAAAAAGAGACCGAGTATCAACTCAATCTCTTTAAATAATCTATAAGTACGCGTGGTGCTTGTCTTTCATTTAGTATTAATTCTACTTCTATATGAAATAATCACGAGTAGCGCGCGTTAATTAAGTAGGAATTGTTAAGATGTCGCAGTTTGAGCAAACTTGGCGGCTAACCATTCATTCCATGGTAGTGCTGGATTACCACTAGTAAAGTATTGTTGATCGAGTCGATCAATCAAGTTGACGTAGGCGGTAAATGAAAAACTAACGGTGTCACTCAAGCGCTGAGCCTTGGTCATGTAGCGGCCGTAAGTAAGGTGTTCATTGATGTCTGTCATATAGCTGGCAACATCATAGTTGGACATCATTTCAAGGTTGTTAGCGTCAAAAAGTGGTAAGTAGAATGCGGCAAAGTCTTCAACTGCCTTGTGCTGCAAAGAACTATCCAATTGCGTAATTGATAATTGAGCATCATCATTCACGATGCGGTTCCTCCTTAGTTGAACAAGCACGTTTCTAAATTAGTAACCAAATTGGTTATTTTGCGCTACAATTAATTATGTCACGATTAGGCAATTATTTCAAAGCTTTGTCGTTATTAGAGACTAGAACTGGTGTCTCAATTGTAGTAAGATGTTAGAATTATATTAGAGAGAATCAGAAGTAACTATTTAGTTGAGGTGAAGAATATTCATGACCCCCATGAAGGAAGATTACTTAAAAATTATTTTCGAGCTTGGTGGTACGAAAAAAAAGGTGTCGAATAAGCAAATTGCCTTAAGTTTAGACATCGCGGCCGGCTCTGTAACGGAGATGGTCGGTAAATTAGTTCAGGAAGGCTTGGCTAAGCATACCCCGTATGCTGGGATTTCGTTAACAAAGAAAGGCATTCGCTACGCTGAAACGTTAGTTCGCAAGCACCGAATCTGGGAAGATTTCTTAGTTGATAAATTGGATTATGATTTGCCAGACGTGCATACGGAAGCGGAAGTGCTGGAGCATGTGACCAGTGAACGACTAGTGGATTCTTTGGAAGCCTTTTTAGGCAATCCGACGCATTGTCCGCATGGTGGCGCGATTCCCGATAAGGATGGTCATTATCAGGAAGACAGTCATGTGAGTTTAGCAGATACGCAGGATGGCACAACGGTTACGATTGAGCGATTTATTGATAATCATGATTTATTAGTTTATTTGCATGATACACCGCTCAAGATTGGACAGCAGGTCACGGTTTTAAAGCACGATCCATTTGAAGGCCCTGTTACCGTTTCCATTCAGAAAACGGGCGAGGAAATCCCAGTTAGCTATAAAGCGGCGCACAATGTCTTTGTAAAGTAAGCATGCGGCACCTATTTCCGAACAAACCTGTTAATTGTTAGTTAGTTATTCTGTTTCATTTATCATCACATAAACATTTCATGGAAATCATGGTGTTTGGCTACCCTTTTTAGAAACAATATGCTACAATTGTTCTTGTAGCTTGGTTAGGTAATTTTGGTCAGATCGTTTCAATAAACTATCCCCATTTGTACCGAATCATGATTTACATTATTTTATACGTGCAAAATGCACTAGGAGGATTTTTTATTATGGAACACGGAACAGTTAAATGGTTCAACGCTGATAAGGGTTTTGGTTTTATCACTCGCGAAAACGGTAGCGATGTATTCGTACATTTCTCAGCTATCCAAGAAGACGGCTTCAAGAGTCTTGATGAAGGCCAAGCTGTAAACTTCGACGTTGAAGAAAGCGATCGTGGCCCACAAGCAGTTAACGTTACAAAAGCATAATTAACAGCTTAAATGGCTTAAACCGGTGATGAGAATTAATTCTCATCACCGGTTTTTTGTCGTTTTGCAGCGGATGCTTAATTATCATAAATAAAGCTTTACTAACAGCCAGACATTGGCTAAAGTAAGAATTATTAGAGAATGTAATTCTGATTATTAAAGGGTGGGATGACAGTGACAACCGATGAGATGATTATTGCGACTTGCTTGAAGGCTGGTAAAATCATGGTCGAGAATGGTTCGGAGATTTCGCGAGTAGATGATACGATGATGCGGATTGCTCAGAATGCGGGGGTTGTTGCTGCCAATACCTACGTGACGATTACGGGTGTCATGATGTCGATTCAAGGACGTAATGCAACGCAGATTGCCGCGGTTAACCAGCGAACGATCGATCTTGAAAAAGTGGCACAGGTCAATCAGTTATCCCGTGAATTTGCGGCTACGACCATTGATTTACCAACTTTATATCAACGGCTTAATCAGTTAGATGCAGCTTCGCGCTCATTTCCGTTGTGGTTGCAGTTGGTCGGTGCAGCCTTAGTCAGTGGCCCCTTGATGATTATGTTTCGTCAGGAAATTGTTAATACGTGGCCAACTGTTATTATTGGAACATTAGGTTACTTGGTCTTTTATCTGCTTAACCGGTATCTTAAAATTAAATTTTTGAGCGAGTTAACGGCGGCACTTCTAATTGGGTTTGGCGCGGAATGGGTGTGTCAGATTGGGTGGGGAACCAATGTCAATGATATTATTATCGGGTCGTTGATGCCACTAGTGCCCGGAGTGCCATTAACAAACGCCGTACGAGATACTCTGGCTGGTAATTTCGTCAGTGGGCCTGCACGTGGCGTGGAAGCGATGCTGAGTGCGGCAGCACTAGGCTTTGGGATCGCCGTTGTCATTACATTATTTTAAGTACGGGCACTAGCCTGGGTATTCGGAGGGATCATGATGGGCACAATTGGACAATTAGTGCTGGCTTACATTGCGGTACTGGGGTTTGGCCTGATTATTAATATTCCACATCAAGCGTTAAACGTTGCGGGCTGGATTGGTACCCTAACGTGGGGTGGCTATTTGATTGTTCAGGCTTTTGATGGTGGGGTCGTCTTAGGAAGCTTAATTGGCTCGGTCGGTATTGGCGTCCTCAGCAGCTTAGCAGCTCGCTACAAGAAGATGCCCGCTATTATCTTCAATATTCCGAGTTTAGTTTCATTCGTGCCCGGCAGTCAGGCTTATCAGATGGTGCGTAACTTTGCGCTGGGTAATTATCGTGAGGCGGTTTCATTCACGTTGCAAGTGATTATGATTACTGGTGCGATTGCATTGGGATTCTTATTAGCTGAATTACTCAACCGGCTTATCGCATTTTGTATTCGCCAGTGGCGGTTGCACCGATTGGAGTCGTAACCTAACTGTTGGCTGATTAGTTGTGAATCGTGAACAAAGTTTGCGGACGCTAAGACTAAGCGCCATAAATAAATTCCGCCAAAAGTGGTGGGTTAGTGCGACTAATTTGCCGTGTGCCAGCGTTCTGAATAGTTACGCGCTTAGATTAGTTATTACGACTCGCATTCAATACAGAAAAAGGCGCCAACTGAACTGCTCTACTAAGCAGTTCAGTTGGCGCCTTTTTAATTAGTTAGCTGAGACATCGCAACAAGTAGTCACGACTCTTATCATCAAATCAGATGGTTAGTTTTGGTTAGCAAATTTTTCGCCGGTTGTCGCAGCCTTTAAATTAAGGGACTTACGTAAGACGTTCGTGACCCGTTGCTTTTCAGATTGCGAAACAACTTCGAAAGACTGACCATCAATCATCTTACCAGTACCCTGGGCGTGATCAGAGACGATATTCTTGGTTGCACTACGGTAATTAGTGACGATACTAGTTAAATTACCGAATGTTAAGTCAGTCCGTGTTTGTTTAGCAAGTGAATTTAAGAAATCTTGTTTAAGCAAGTTGGAAGCACTGGCGCTTTCTCCGATAATGGCGGTAATTAATTGCCGTTGCCGCTGTTGCCGACCATAGTCGCCGAGTGGATCATCATAACGCATCCGGGAGTAAGCCAAGGCTTTGGCACCATTCATATGTTCTTTTTGGCCCTTAGTAAAGGTGTAGCCTTCGTAGGTAAATGTCCGAATTGGAGTAATGTCAACGCCACCGATTTCATCCACAACTTTTTTCATGCCACCCATGTTGATCAGGGCGTAATAGTCGATTGGAACGTTCAACCATTTTTGAACGGTCTTGATGGTCGTTCCGGCACTACCATAAGCGTAGGCAGCGTTTAACTTAGTCGGGAAGTCCTGTTCGAAGCCGGAGACAGCTACTTCAGAATCACGTGGTAAACTCATCAGGGTCGTTGTCTTAGTCTTGGGGTTGATCGTTGCTAAGATGATCGTATCGGTCCGGCCTTTATAGTTCCGCCCGAGGGCCCCGGTATCAGTTCCGAGTAATAGGATCGAGACGGGTTTCTTACCATTCAATACGGCGCTCGTATTCCGACTCTTTTTAATACCACTACTCTTGAAGACGGTGTCGGCCGCATTCTTGGCGTTAAAATAAGTTCGCGCGGCAAAGGCCCCGGTCCCAACTAATAACACGGCAATAATGATTAAAACGGTATTGCGAACGGGGTGCTTCTTCTTGGGCCCGTTGCCGTTCCCCTGTGAATTGTTTCCTTGTGATTTCTCACGATGCATTTCTGAGCGACTTGGCATGTCTTCCATGAACTCTTCCTCCAATGGTAATAGTTATTCATAGTTTAGCATTTTTTCGGGTCAGCGGGAACTGAATCCACGTAAGATTTAGCTTGATTACCGATGACTGTCAGATAAATCATAACCTTTTTGTTAATAAAACGTGATTAAAATGGGAATTCTTTGTTTTTTTTTAAGGTTCCCTGAGAGATATTAATGATTCGTTCAGTCGATTAATAGACTATGGTATAATTTTGTTAATTTTAATATTAAATGGGGGTTCTTGTTTTGATGATCGATAAGTCGCGTAGTCGGCCGATCAAGTTTGTCATTGGGGTAATTTTATTTGCCTACTTAAGCTATTTTATTAGTGACGGCGCGGTTGGTATTGATTTACTAGATGTGGCCTTAACGTCGCTGGTCCAAATTAGTAATAGCGGTATTTGGACGGTATTTTATAAGGTGATTGCTTGGTTGGCGTCACCCGGAATGGACATTTTGTGGATCGTCATCCTGGCGTTTCTAATGTACGGATTTAAATATAAGATTCAAGCGTTCTGGACGCTAGCATATATGGTTGGTGCAATGGCGTTAGGCTTTATTGTCAAGCACATCATCGGCCGAGCGCGACCAATTGGTCATTTAGCGCAGGATACCGGATATAGTTATCCCAGTGGTCACGTTTTAGGAACCTTTGTGTTGGTCAGCGTGATTATCATGTTGATTGTTCCTGAGTTGCCAAGTTATCGAATGGCAATGATCGTCAAGTGGGTGAGTGTCGTATGGTTAGTATTGGTCATTTTCTCACGTATTTACTTGAATGCACATTATCCAACTGATACGATTGGGGCCGTGTTGTTGGCATGGTCTTGGAGTCAAATCATGCAATGGTTCTACGTTTTCTGGGCACCAGGATTATTGAAATGGCCGTTGTTTTATCGCTCATATTTATAAAGACAATTAACAAACTTAAACTAATCTATTATTTAGCAGGCAACCGTGTCACTAAATAATAGACTCAAAATAAAAAATTGTTTGCTTTAATCGACACTACTCGGCTGATTGCGAGAAATTGATCGAAGCAAACGATTTTTTGTTTACAGCTATAAAATATTAACTAGCAACGACTGGTAATGAACTAACGATTATCAGCTAGCCATTCAAGTGCTAACGTTAACCAGTGGGCGACGTGCGGCTGATTGGCGTCTGGTTTCCATGCTGTTTGTGCATTCGCAAGGGCTAGTCCGTGTGGGCCATGTTTAAAGACGTGTAGTTCATAAGGAATCTTAGCAGTTGCTAACGCAGTCGCGTAGGCAAGCGTATTGGTTGCTGGAACAATTGGGTCGTCAGCCGTTGTCCAGATAAAAGTCGGCTGATTATCTGAATTGACGTGTTGGTCAGCGGCCAGTTCGTTCGGCGTTGGTGTCCAGGTAGCCAAGGTCGCGTCATCCTTGGGGAAACCTAGCAATGGACTGATGACTGGATAGCCGAGTACCACGTTATTCGGCTTTAACATGGCGGGCGTTACGTTTAATTCAGTTGCCACGCGGGTCGCCCAGTAATCGTTATACAGTGCCACAATGTGACCACCCACGCTAAAACCAGCAGGCGTGATCTGTTGCGGATCAATATGCCATTCGGCCGCGTGTTGACGAAGCAAGTTGACTGCTCGTCCTAAATCTAATACGGGTGCTAATCCGAGTGGTTGTTGATCAGTGAGTAGCGTATATTCCAAGTAAAAGGCCTGGTAACCGTGCCCAGCGAAAGCCATGGCGAGACTCTCTGCTTGCGCCACTGGAATATGCGTGTATGAGCCGCCCGGAACGATAATAATGGCGGGTAAGTTCGTTTGGTGTGCGTTCGTATCCGGTTGATGCAAATAACCGGTCAATTGCGCGCACGTCGCTGTTAATTTTTGCTTAATAACTTGCATGCAATCACCTCAATTTGATATGGTTAACATAACTATTATAACGCAAGTCAGGTGGAACAGATATGGGCATGGTTACGGTTACAACTCGGAATGAGCAACTCGAGTTACGGCCATTTACGTTGGCAGATACAGAGGATTATTATGACTTAGTTCGTGATCCGTCAATTGCGGCATCGGCGGGCTTTACGCCAGCGCACAGCTTAGTGGAAGCCGAATTCTTATTGAAACAGCAAGCGAAGTTACCACAGATTTTTGCGATTGAACTAACAGCGATCCACCGCGTGATTGGCAGTGTGGGGTTGTATGAGCGCATGACGAATACGGGCGAACCAGCAACTTTAGAGATGGATCTCGGGTATATGTTGAACGCTCGATATTGGGGGCGGGGCATTATGACGGCAGCAGTTGCACGTATTTTACGATACGGGTTTGAAACGCTTCATTTGCGGCGGATCACAGCCAGTTGTCTAGCTAATAATCCGGCGTCTAAGCGAATCTTAGAGCATGCTAATTTTCGACAGTATGATGCTGTTCGCCATCCAGATTACGCCCCGTTTGGCGCTGGTCAGACGGAGTTATTCTTTGATTGTGTGGAATTAAACCTTTAGGAGGTGAGTTAATGCAACTCGCAAAATCGTTTGAACAGGCCGCCTGCGTGTTGGTATTGTTGGCTACACAGCAACCGGAGATTCCGTTGACTGCGGATGTCTTGCACGAGCGAATTGGTGGTTCCGCTTCGTATATTCGTAAGATTATTCGTAAATTAGTAGTGGCAGGACTGGTCACGTCCACCAGTGGAAATAACGGGGGTGTCCACTTGGCACGCTCACCTGAGGACATTTCAATTACAGATGTGGTCGCGGCCATCGAGGGGACGTTGCAGACCTTTCCGAATTATGGTTATTTTGACCGAGTATTTAAGGACGTTGAACCGGTCGCTCATGAAGGGACGAAAGTGGTCAACGGGATTTTTTCGCGAGCGGATCAATTATGGTTAGATTTTTTAGACCAGCAAAAACTGGCGACGTTGATCAAGGAATTATTAGTTGTTACTCAAATCCCAGTGTTGGATTGGACGAATTACTCAGATGATAAAATGGCCCAATTAAATGCGTTGCTTAGTCGGATGCGGGCACATAAGTGAGACGTCGTACAAACTCGATAAAAATTGGGAGCGGTTTCGCTTGGTAAACCAATATTGACGCGCTTTTGCCAATCGGGGATCATTTTCAAAATGATACACTTTATTTCACAAGGCTGAAAATACTGTTATTAAAGCGTTTTTTATGGTATTCTAACAATGAATTTCACAAGATAGAGGGGAACAACATGCCAGATAAGAAATATTACGGGGCCGATGCGATCGTCGACAGCCTTGTAAACCACGACGTTAAGTACGTATTCGGGATTCCAGGCGCTAAGATCGATCGGGTCTTTGAGCGCTTGGAGCACCCAGTCAACCCGAAAAGTCCGCGGTTGATCGTGACGCGGCATGAACAGAATGCCGCGTTTATCGCTGCCGGAATCGGTCGGATTACTGGGAAACCTGGTGTAGTGATGACAACATCTGGCCCCGGTGCCAGCAATTTAGCCACGGGGCTCGTAACGGCAACTGCTGAAGGTGACCCAGTCTTGGCAATTTCTGGTCAAGTTCAGCGTGCTGACTTGTTACGGTTGACCCACCAAAGTATGAATAACGCGGCACTATTTAAGCCGATTACAAAGTACAGTGCGGAAGTTCAAGAACCGGAAAACATTTCGGAAGTGCTCGCAAACGCCTACCAAGAAGCCACAGCTGCTAAGCAGGGCGCCAGCTTTGTTAGTGTGCCACAAGATGTCACTGATTCGATTGTACGCACACCTGTTATTACACCAATCCAGGCACCTAAGTTAGGACCTGCTAGCCCGGTCGAAGCCACGTTATTAGCACAAAAAATCAAAGCAGCTAAGTTGCCGGTCTTGCTAGTTGGGATGCGGGCTTCTTCACCAGAAGTGACGAAAGCAATTCGGAACTTGGTGGCTGCTGCTAATCTACCAGTTGTCGAGACTTTCCAAGCGGCAGGCGTGATCTCACGTGATTTGGAAGCCAACCATTTCTTCGGTCGGGTCGGGTTATTCCGTAACCAACCAGGGGATATGTTACTAAAGAAGTCCGACTTAGTGATTGCGGTCGGTTATGACCCGATTGAATATGAACCCCGCAACTGGAATGCGGAAGGCAAATCCCGTATCGTGGTTATCGATGCAATGCGCGCTGAAATTGATCATAATTTCCAACCGGAAACCGAATTGATCGGTGATATTGCCCAGACGTTAGACTTTTTGTTGCCGTACATGAAGGGCTATGATATTAGCGATAGTGCGCGAGCTTACTTGGGTGAATTACAAGAACGGCTTCAGACGCGTGATTTCGTACCTAATATTGATAAGCAGTCCAAGTTAAATCATCCGCTGTCAGTAATTGCAGCCTTACAACAACGGGTCAGTGATGACATGACAGTGACGGTCGATGTCGGCAGTCATTATATCTGGATGGCGCGTCACTTTCGGAGCTATGAACCACGGCACTTGTTGTTCAGTAATGGGATGCAAACGCTAGGGGTGGCCTTACCTTGGGCAATCGCAGCGGCTTTGGTTCGTCCAGATACGCAAATCGTATCTGTCTCTGGTGATGGTGGTTTCCTATTTTCCGCCCAAGAGCTGGAAACGGCTGTTCGACTGAAGCAAAATATCGTTCATTTGATCTGGAATGATGGCACCTACGATATGGTTAAATTCCAAGAAGAAATGAAGTATGGCGAGGATGCAGCGGTCCACTTTGGCCCAGTTGATTTTGTGAAGTATGCTGAAAGCTTTGGTGCGACTGGCTTGCGGGTAAACCAACCTGCTGATTTGGAAAAAGTGCTTGATCAGGCCTTTGCCACGGATGGTCCAGTTGTGGTGGATATTCCAATTGATTATTCTGATAACAAGGCGTTAGGTAAGACAATGTTACCAGACCAGTTTTATTAAAATTAACATTAGTGACCGGTTGTCAAAAGATGGTCGGTCAGATATAATGGTTGAGTATATCGAAAGAAGAGGATGCGGTTAACAATAGTAGCCGGCTGGAAGTGGGTCACCACTTATGAAGGTCAGTGAACGGGGCAACCGCCGAAATCGATGGATCAGTGACCGATTCATCCGTTGGGCCTTGGTTGAATAAATCAAGGACTGTCGCAGCTAGAATAGTTGCGGGGCGCTATCGACGATGAAATCAGCAATTATGTCAATCAATCTGATTAAAGTCTTTTTGCGCACGTTATCGTGAGGCAAAGAGGCTTTTTATTTTGATTGTGCTAACCTGAATCGGTGTGAACACTTTTAGATATAAATCGATTTTTGGAGGTTCTGCAATGGCAGAAAAACAACATCAGGAAGTGCATCGTTCCTTACAGACGCGGCATTTATCCATGATTGCATTAGGTGGTAGTATCGGGACCGGGCTGTTTGTCGCGTCCGGTTCGGCAATTTCAACGGCTGGGCCGGGGGGAGCATTACTGGCCTACGTTGGTATTGGAGTGATGGTTTACTTTTTAATGACTAGTCTGGGCGAAATGGCAACTTATTTGCCCGTTTCAGGTTCGTTTTCCACGTATGCCACGAAGTTTGTTGACCCGGCACTTGGGTTTGCGATGGGCTGGAATTACTGGTTCAACTGGGCAATCACGTTAGCGGTCGATATTAGTACGGCGGCGATTGTCATGCAGTTCTGGTTGCCATCCGTGCCGGGGTGGGTTTTTAGTCTGATTGCGCTCGTCTTGATTTTTACGATCAACGCGCTGTCAGTCCGGTCGTTTGGAGAAACTGAGTACTGGCTTTCGCTAATTAAAGTGGTGACCGTGCTCGTATTCTTGGTTATCGGTGTCTTGACGATCGTGGGAATCATGGGCGGTCATGCCACTGGCCTCAGTAACTTTACCTATAAAAAGGCACCATTTGTCGGTGGAATTCCAACGATTTTGAGTGTCTTCGTGGTCGCTGGTTTTTCGTTTCAAGGAACCGAATTAATTGGGATCACGGCCGGGGAGTCAGCAACACCGGAGAAAAGTATTCCGGCGGCTATTAAACAAGTTTTCTGGCGTATTTTGTTATTTTACATTTTAGCCATTTTCGTGATTGCGGCGATTATTCCTTATACGTCGAAAGATCTTCTAGGGTCATCAGCGAGCGATATTGCCATCAGTCCGTTCACGTTAGTCTTTAAACGGGCTGGGTTGGCGGCTGCGGCCAGTGTGATGAACGCAGTGATCTTGACGTCCGTATTGTCAGCTGCTAATTCGGGGATGTACGCCTCGACACGGATGTTATATTCTTTGTCATTACAGGGTTATGCCCCCAAGACATTTGGTCGGGTCAATCGTCGTGGGATTCCAATCATGGCATTATTAGGAACGACGGTGATTGGATTACTCACGTTCTTGTCGAGTCTATTCGGTGAACGGATTTATATTTTCCTCGTTTCGGCCAGTGGGTTAACGGGCTTTATCGCTTGGCTAGGAATCGCTATTTCGCATCTGCGTTTCCGTCGCGCGTTTGTTAAGCAGGGGCATCAATTGAGTGAATTGCGGTACCATGCCAAGTGGTTCCCATTTGGCCCGTGGTTCGCCTTTATCTTGTGTGTCGTGGTCATTATTGGTCAAGACTTACATTCATTTGCAACGCTTGATTGGCAGGCTATTGGGGTGACCTATATGAGCATCCCGTTATTCATCATCTTGTATGTCTATTATAAGATTCGCTATCATACTAAGATGATTCCGCTAGACAAGGTTGATTTGACACGCAAACGACACCATCAAGATTAAGCACGCACTTTGATAGTTTGATTAAATGCGGTTGACACTGGGTCAATCGCATTTTTTGACGGCGAGAGTTGGACCTGTCAACTCAAGGCGCGGTCGTATTTTTAGGTGTCCTGATTTATGCTGATAACACTGCTCGCAACAGATGGTCACGGCGGATCGTTATGAGTGGGGGCTTGCACGATTGTAATGATAGCAAGCGGCAAATTGAGGGTGCGCTAATCTGATATCTATGGTAATTTGATAGAATGAGAATATGGAATCATTAAAAATTCGCAAACTTATCCTTAAGAATAGGCTAGTCGGCTATGACTATGCTAAGCTGAAATGAGAAAGGCAGCGAGAGAGATGTTAAAGAGAAATTTGTTAAGAGGTCTAGCATTAGTGTCATTAGCAGGTGTCCTGGCTGGCTGTGGTGCTAGCCAGTTGACGTCTAAAGCGACTAGTAGTTCTACGAGTGCTAAGTCGACGAAGACGCAGACCAAGCGGCAACGACTGATTAGTGCCTTACCGAAAGGCGTTAAATCGACCGATAGCGACTTAGTGGTCGTCAATAAGTGGCATAAGCGCGCTGAGATGACATTTAATAAGTCGAGCGTGGATGGTATTGAAGTCCGTAGTTCTATCGTCAAACCATTGGAAGCCTTTCTAGCGGGGGCAAAAAAAGCCGGCTATCCAGCAACAATCGTGTCTGGGTATCGTTCAGTCGCTTATCAAAAAGAGGTTTGGGATCAGTCGATTCAAACCTATGAGAATCAAGGAAAATCAGCCAAGGAAGCCTTAAAGCTGACTAAAGAATATGTCGCAGTTCCTAGTGGTAGTGAGCATGAAACTGGTCTCGCAGCAGATATCATGAACACGCACTGGTACAGCACTCATGGTAATCAATTATTGTCATCATCCGACAAGAACAAGGGTCAGCAGTGGTTGATTAATCACGCGGCGGACTATGGATTTGTGTTGCGCTTTACTAAAGATGGTAAGCAGTCGACTGGGATTGACTATGAATCTTGGCATTTCCGTTACGTTGGTAAGGCGAGTGCGGAATTCATGACTAAGCACAATTTGACTCTCGAACAGTACGTCAGTTTGCTGCAAGCTCGAGAAAAGGCGGCCAAGTAATAAGCTAGCCGTATTATTGATGGCCCCAATTAATACCATTTATGGCGTACGTTAGGAATTAGCTAGCGTGCGCTTTTAAATTGTCTTCGGTTTAGCAATGTGGGTTCGTCTCAACTGAGTATTATTTGGTCACGACAGATTATGCTGGTCAGAGGCCGCACTCAAAGCTGAAGTGCCACCAGCGCCGGCTTGGGTAGTAACCCAGTGTGTGTTAGTGAGTTGCTTGGATCGCTGACTAGTGCGTCGCAGTTGTGGCTGGTGCGAAGTTTTTTACTGAATTGACTCACCAGATATTGCATTTTAAGACGTGGGTGCGTACAATATGTAGTGTTGCTTTTAGAGATAATCAAAATTTTGACGTGATTAAAAGGAGAGACGCCCCATGCTTGTAATGTCAGGAACAATCGGTGCCGGCAAGACGAGTTTAACGCAGTTAGTGGCTAACCACTTTGGTTCTAAAGCGTTTTACGAGTCAGTTGATGATAATCCCATTTTGCCGTTATTTTATAAGGATCCTAAGAAGTACGCCTTCTTATTACAAATCTATTTTTTAAATAAACGGTTAGACAGTATTAAATCAGCTTTTGCTAACGATCTGGACGTCTTAGACCGGTCGATTTTTGAAGATTCATTATTATTTCATTTGAATGGTGATCTTGGCCGGGCGACGAATACCGAAGTTGACATTTATGATTCATTATTAGATAACATGATGCAGGAATTGCCAGAAGCGTCTCATCAAAAGAGTCCTGATTTACTTATTCATATCAATATTTCTTTTGATACGATGCTCAAACGAATCCAAAAGCGGGGCCGTTCTTACGAACAAATTGATCAAGATCCTGATTTATATAAATATTATCAGACTTTGAATGAACGCTATGACGACTGGTACGCTAATTATGATCATAGCCCGAAGATGCAGATCGACGGGGATCAGCTGGACTTTGTCGCCGATGCGGATGCGCGTAAGGAAGTCATTCGGTTGATCGACGAAAAAGTGGCTAGTTTAGGCTAGTTGCCTTTTTAGAATCAATGTTTTATAGTAGACAGTGAATATTAAACACGGCGCGTTTTTAAGTAGACGTTCAGAGAACCGGTGGGTGGTGTGAATCGGTAGTCGAAACTCCGGCGCGACAATGTGGGCAGGTAATACTGCACGGCACGGCCGTTATCCGTTTAAGGGTGGGATTAATCATGATCCTGAACTTGGGTGGTACCGCGAATCGCAGTCTCTTCGTCCCAATTGGGAGGAGAGACTGTTTTTATTTACGATTAAAAGTGAAAAGGAGACGTCGTTATGTTAGATGTTAAAATGATTCGTCAAAATCCAGATTTTGTAAAAGAACAGCTTGGTCATCGGGGTGTTGCTGCGAGTGACATCGATGATTTATTGGCCGCTGATGAAAAGCGTCGTGAATTGATCGCCAAGAGCGAACAATTGAAGTCGACGCGTAACCAAGTTTCAGGCGAAATTTCACAGAAGAAGCGGAACAAGGAAGACGCTAGTGCCGAAATTGCAGAAATGCAAAAAGTTAGCGCCGATGTGAAGACGTTGGATGAAGAACGGCGGACAGTTGATGCCCAAGTTCAGGATATGGCTGCACATTTACCAAACATGCCCCATCCCGACGTACCAGTTAGCTTGAAAGAAGAAGATGCCGTTGAATTACGTCGAATCGGGACACCACGGCATTTTGACTTTACGCCGAAAGCACATTGGGATATCGGTGAAGATTTAGGCATCTTAGACTTTGAGCGCGGTGCTAAGGTTTCTGGTAGTCGTTTCTTATACTACGTGGGCGATGGTGCTAAACTGGAACGCGCCGTTTACAACTTTTTCTTAGACCAGCACGAAGCTGAAGGGTATACGGAAGTTTTGCCGCCATACATGGTCACTGATGAATCTATGTACGGTACCGGCCAATTTCCTAAGTTCAAGGAAGACGCTTTCCAGATTACGACGCAAGATTTGACGTTGATTCCAACGGCCGAGGTGCCATTAGTCAACTATTATCGTGATGAAGTTATTCCCGCTGAAAAATTACCAGTTTACTTTACGGCCTTATCACCAGCCTTCCGTGAAGAAGCTGGTAGTGCTGGTCGTGATACGAAAGGCTTGATTCGCTTACACCAATTCAATAAGGTTGAAATGGTTAAGTTCACGAAACCAGAAGATTCATGGGATGAATTAGAGAAGTTGACCAACAATGCCGAATCATTGCTAAAGAAACTTGGGTTACCATATCACGTTATTACGTTAACGACTGGTGACATGAGCTTCACAGCTGCCATGACACATGACTTGGAAGTTTGGTTCCCAGAACAAGACAAGTACCGGGAAATCTCGAGTTGTTCAAATTGTACTGATTTCCAAGCTCGGCGGGCGCACATTCAATATCGCGATGACGATGGCAAATTGCAATTCGTTCATACTTTGAACGGGAGTGGCTTAGCTGTCGGTCGGACCGTTGCAGCTATTTTGGAAAACTATCAAAATGAAGATGGGACGGTTACGATTCCAGATGTATTAGTTCCATATATGCACGGTAAGACGAAGATTGAAAAACAAGGTTAATTGAGATGAAGTTAGCGAACTCGCAGTGATGCGAGTTCGCTTTTTTTGCATAATTAATGAGTATTAAAGGGAACTGTCGATTTTAAAATGTGAGTGGAAATAACGGCCGAGTTGACTAAATAATTGCGGGACGGGCAGAATGTCGGGAGAACATTTCAGGCGCAAAAGGGCGAAAAAGCTGGGTTTACTGAAATTTATTCACCTTTTTTTGAAAATAGGGTTTGCTATTTTCGGCTACCGTGCTATAATATTTCTTGTCGGAAAAATATAACTTGTTTATCCAGTAAAAAGTATATTTATCCATTTATTTGAAAAAAGTTGTTGACAAGTATTCAACATGATGATAAAGTTAAATAGTTGTCAAGGCATACCAGTAAGAACTGTTTGAACCGGCAACAAGGCATGATTAACATCATGCGGGTGTGGCGGAACTGGCAGACGCGCTAGATTTAGGTTCTAGTGTCTTACGACGTGGGGGTTCGAGTCCCTTCACCCGCACATGCCGACTTAGCTCAGTTGGCAGAGCATCTCACTAGTAATGAGGAGGTCGGAGGTTCGAATCCTCTAGTCGGCATTTACAATTTAATAGCTTTATTATGCGGAAGTAGTTCAGTGGTAGAACATCACCTTGCCATGGTGGGGGTCGCGGGTTCGAATCCCGTCTTCCGCTTTTAATTTGCCGGGGTGGCGGAATTGGCAGACGCACAGGACTTAAAATCCTGCGGTTAGTGATAACCGTACCGGTTCGATCCCGGTCCTCGGCATTTTAAATAAGCACCCATAGCGCAATTGGATAGAGTGTCTGACTACGAATCAGAAGGTTGTAGGTTCGACTCCTACTGGGTGCATTAGTATCGGGAAATAGCTCAGCTTGGTAGAGCACCTGGTTTGGGACCAGGGGGTCGCAGGTTCGAATCCTGTTTTCCCGATCGTTTAACACAGTCTTAGTTAAGTGCTAAGGCTTTTTATTTAATTTTCTCGGGAAGTAGCTCAGCTTGGTAGAGCACTACGTTCGGGACGTAGGGGTCGCAGGTTCAAATCCTGTTTTCCCGATTACGGTTAAACCAACTAATCCAGTCATTTGGCTGGATTTTTTTTATGGCCTTTTTTGTAAGCAGGGGTGTTTCAACGGTCAGGGGACACTTTTGCGACGTTACTCACTAAGTCAGCCATGTGAAGAATACGGTGGTTGTGACTCATAATCCCGACAAGGCAACAGCCACTGTTAGTCATGAGCTCGGAGAAATTAGTCTCGGAACTGCTGTTCATCGTTGTGATACCAGTGCCCATCGCCTGCAATGAGGAGTGACTCAACTTGACATATTTTAAATAGGTAGTTCAATGAATATGGAGACCTAATAATTTAATCATTATGAGGTTCTAAACGGTTGAATCAATTGAAAGCAAACGTTTGGCGTGCTATGCTGTAACAACCGTTAAGCACATGCTAGTCCGCGGTTTGGGTGAAATTCTTTGCTTTTTTCCATTATCCTCGTATAATAATAGTCAATATTAGTCAAAGATAATGAAAAGGGTGAAGCACATGCAAAGTCAAAATATCTCGGATATTATTGAAAAGTATTTAAAAAGTATTTTGGCGGACTCGGAGCATGTTGAAATTCGACGGTCAGAAATTGCCGACCTTTTCAACGTGGTACCCTCACAGATTAATTATGTGATTAAGACCCGGTTTACGATCCAAAATGGTTACTTAGTTGAAAGTAAACGTGGCGGTGGTGGTTATATTCGCATTGAGAAGGTTAATTTGGTCGATGATGCTGATGTGTTGGACGCCCTCATACAGGTGATCGGCGATTCAATCACACAACGAGATGCTTATGCGGTCGTCCAAAGTTTATACGAGGACGACGTCTTAAATCGTCGAGAAGCGCAATTGATTTTAGTGGCGATTGACCACGAGACGTTAGGATTAACGGACCGGGATTTAGAAAACAGTCTGCGGGCCCGGATAATTATCGGAATCTTGAACCACTTGCGTTACGAAAGCTAAAGAAAGCGAGGAATCGCAATGGATAACTTATTTACACCTAGTGCCAAAAGTGTGCTGGTACTGGCACAGGAACAGGCCAAATATTTCAAGCATCAGGCAGTTGGTACGGAGCATTTGCTATTAGCATTGGCCATCGAAAAGAATGGAATTGCTAATAAGGTGCTACAACAATATGCCGTTAGTGAAGATGACATTCGTGAAGAAATCGAACGGTTCACTGGCTATGGGACGTTGAGCAATGTTGGCAAGGATACTTACTTGCCATATTCACCAAAGGCCAAAGAAATTTTGTCCGTTGCCGGTGATGAAGCAAAACGGCTCGGTGCCAACAAGATTGGAACGGAACATTTGTTGTTAGCGATGCTCTCTGATGAAAGTATCCTTTCCTCGCGAATTTTAATGAATTTAAACTTAGATCTAGGTCAGACGCGTAAAGTCGTTCTTCGCAAGCTAGGTGTCAGTGACGCCATGAGTAAGCGCAAGGGTAACGCGGCTAATCGCGGTGGCAAGAAGACTGAAGGAACGCCAACCTTGGATTCTCTGGCGCGCGATTTGACCCAATTAGCTAGTGAACAAGAAATGGACCCGGTAGTAGGTCGTTCCAAGGAAGTCAAACGGGTCATTCAGATCCTGTCACGGCGGACGAAGAATAATCCGGTCTTGATTGGTGAACCTGGGGTTGGGAAGACTGCAATCGCCGAAGGTCTAGCCCAAAAGATCGTGGCCGGTGATGTGCCAACTGATATGGCAGATAAGCGCTTGATGATGCTCGATATGGGATCATTAGTCGCTGGGACAAAGTATCGTGGTGAATTCGAAGACCGCCTGAAAAAAGTGATTGATGAAATTTACAACGATGGCCATGTGATCTTATTTATCGATGAATTGCATACCTTGATTGGTGCCGGTGGTGCTGAAGGGGCTATTGATGCCTCTAATATTCTGAAACCCGCACTTGCACGAGGGGAACTCCAAACGATTGGGGCAACCACTTTAAATGAGTATCAAAAGTACATTGAATCTGACGCTGCGTTGGAACGGCGTTTTGCAACGGTCATGGTCAATGAACCGACCGAAGACGAAGCCGTTGAAATCTTAGATGGACTACGGCCACGCTATGAAGAACATCATCGGGTTACGATTACGGATGAAGCTGTTGATCAAGCAGTCAAGCTATCCAGCCGGTATATCAGTGATCGTTTCTTGCCTGATAAGGCCATTGACTTGATGGATGAGGCGGCAGCTAAAGTCCGCATCGATCAGATGGATCAACCAACGAAGCTATCCAAGAACCAGGACAAGTTAGCGCAACTGCGTGAGGATAAGGAAACAGCGATCGAAGCACAAGATTTTGAACAGGCCGCTGATATTCGTAAGCAGGAGATGCAACTGAAGCAACGCCTAGATCGAATCGAAGCTGACCAAGACGCCGAAGTGACTGAGGGGGCAACACCACACTATGATTTACAAGTCACAGGTGAGGATATTGCTCAGGTCGTTGCCGAATGGACCGGGGTTCCGTTAACGCAATTGCAAAAATCTGAAAGTGAACGCTTAGTTAACTTGGAAAAGATTTTGCATGAACGGGTTGTTGGACAGCCAGAAGCCGTATCCGCAGTGGCTCGTGCTATTCGCCGTGCGCGCAGCGGGTTGAAAGATCCGAGTCGGCCAATTGGTTCCTTTATGTTCTTAGGACCAACTGGGGTTGGTAAGACGGAGCTAGCAAAAGCCTTGGCAGCAGCGATGTTCGGGTCTGAAGATAATATGATTCGGATCGACATGTCTGAATACATGGAACGCTATTCGACTAGTCGTTTGATTGGCTCGGCACCTGGTTACGTTGGTTATGACGAGGGCGGTCAGCTGACAGAGAAGGTTCGCCAGAAACCATACTCGGTCGTGCTATTTGATGAAGTTGAAAAAGCTCATCCGGACGTCTTTAACATTTTGTTACAAGTTTTGGATGACGGCTACTTGACGGATTCTAAGGGTCGGAAGGTAGACTTCAGAAATACGATTCTGATTATGACGTCGAACCTTGGGGCAACCACACTTCGTGATGAAAAATCAGTTGGTTTTGGTGCAACTGATAAGGCCAATGACTACAATGCGGTTGCTGCGACGATTCGAGCAACGTTAAAACAGACGTTCCGCCCAGAATTCTTAAACCGGATCGACGAAACAATCGTCTTCCATTCATTGAATAAGGAAGAATTACACGAAATCGTTAAGTTGATGTCACAAGAAATTGTTGATCGAGTGGCCCAACAAGGTATCAAGATCAAAATCACTCCGGCTGCCATTGACGTGGTTGCGAAGGCTGGCTTTGACCCTGAGTACGGAGCACGACCAATTCGACGGGCATTACAGACTGAAATCGAAGATCGGTTGAGTGAAGAATTATTGACCGGCGCGATCAAGGTCGATGACCAAGTTACGATTGGTGCTAGCAAGGGTACCATTACAATTAATATTAAAAACCAGCCTAAGGCAGATGGTCGTTCGACCGTTTCCTCAAAGTAGGCGCGATTAAATTAAAGATGACGCTTGAAGTGGTAGTCCACTTCAGGCGTCATCTTTTAGGTTCAATCGGTATTAAGATGCTACCCACTGAAGTGAACTGTAGGATCTGAGGCTGGTGGTTCGGTGCTGATTGGTGTAAATTATAATAGGAAATAAAGTCAAGAAAGAAGATGATAACATGGCGACACGAGCCGAACAGATGGCGAAGACGCACCAGGCGATTTTAGGCACAGCCCGGGAACTGTTTTTAAGAAATGGGTATGATGCGACAAGTACGCGCGACATTGCGAATGCGATTGGCATTACGCAGCCCGCGCTTTATCACCATTTTAAAGATAAAGAGGTCATCTTTCTGGCTGTCATTACGACGGTCGGTGCGGAAATCAAGGCTGGCATTGAAGCGATTCAAGTCCGTGCGGATTGGTCTCCGTTGGATCAATTAACAGAAGTCTCGCTATTACTAACGCATAAGCATCCGGCTGATGTCTTCACGTTAATTCATTCCAGTTTCAAAGCATTAACGCATGAACATATTCGCGAGTTGGGCGGCATATTTGTTACTGATTATGTGAAGCCGATTCAAACCGTTTTTGAGCAACCTGACATGCAACTACATGTGGGGGTCACACCACAGATGGCGACGAATTTCTATATCACCAGCTTGAGTCCATTGTTTAACAGTTTTCATCAAATCGGTGATCCTCATGCTGACGAGCGGACCCGCGTTCAAACTCTTTTAAAGATGATCTTATACGGGGTTGCGAGTGAACCAGAAAACTAATGGCGGCAGAGAAGTCTACTAGTTGACAACTAACGTTATTCGATGTATATTATAACTTGTCTGTAACCGTGAACTCGAGCGAACGCGCAATCTATTGTCTGTGCGGCTCGTTAATATAAATCCAAAAATAGTCAACTTAAGCGACTATTTTTGGTTTTTTTATGCCTAAAATTCGGTCAAAAACGCATTTGTAACACAAATGTAATATTTGACCGGAGGTGGCGGGTTCCGGAATAATAAGAAGGGGTGAACAACTTGGCCGGACATTTAGTAAAATACGGTAAACACCGTACCCGTAGAAGTTATGCACGTATCAAGGAAGTTCTTGATTTGCCTAACTTGATCGAAATCCAGACCGATTCTTACCAATGGTTCTTGGATGAAGGTCTCCGGGAAATGTTTGAAGATATTATGCCGATCGACGATTTCGCAGGAAAACTTTCACTTGAATTTGTCGACTATCAATTATTAGAACCAAAGTACACCGTCGAAGAAGCTCGTGAACATGATGCCAACTACTCGGCACCATTGCACGTTACCCTACGTTTAACTAACCATGAAACTGGTGAAATTAAGTCGCAAGACGTATTCTTCGGTGATTTTCCATTAATGACTGAACAAGGGACGTTTATTATCAACGGTGCCGAACGGGTCATTGTTTCACAATTGGTTCGTTCACCCGGCGTTTACTTCAATGAAGAATTAGATAAAAATGGGCGTCCTAGCTACGGCACAACGGTTATTCCTAACCGGGGTGCTTGGTTAGAACTTGAAACTGACGCCAAGAATGTCTCATACGTACGGATCGATCGTACGCGGAAGATTCCATTGACGGAATTAGTCCGGGCCTTAGGCTATGGTTCTGACGATGACATTATTGACATGTTGGGTGAAACTGACAGTTTGATGTTGACGTTGGAAAAGGACGTTCATAAGAACACCGACGACTCCCGGGTTGAAGAATCCTTAAAAGATATCTACGAACGGCTACGTCCTGGTGAACCTAAGACGGCTGACAGTTCGCGGAGCCTATTGACTGCTCGGTTCTTCGATCCAAAACGGTATGACTTCGCACCAGTTGGTCGCTACAAGGTTAACAAGAAGTTAAGCATGAAGACGCGCTTAATGGACCAAACGTTAGCTGAGACATTAGCTGATCCTGATACTGGTGAAGTTATTGCGCAAAAGGATACGGTCATTGACAAGAATGTCATGGCTAAACTATCCCCATACTTGGAACGTGACGACTTTAAGACGGTTACTTACACACCATCTGACGAAGCCGTTGTTACGAATCCAATGGTCTTACAAGTTGTTAAGGTTTATTCACAAAACGACCCTGAAAAGGTTGTGAACGTGATTGGTAATGGCAACATTGATTTGAAGTTCAAGCACATTGTGCCTGCTGATATCATTGCTTCCATTAATTACTTCTTCAACTTGCAAGAAGGTCTTGGCTCAACCGATGATATTGATCACTTGGGTAACCGGCGGATTCGTTCCGTGGGTGAATTATTGCAAAACCAATTCCGGATTGGGTTATCCCGGATGGAACGGGTTGTGCGTGAACGGATGTCGATTCAAGATGCTGCGACGGTAACGCCACAACAATTGATTAACATTCGCCCAGTGGTTGCTTCAATTAAGGAATTCTTTGGGTCATCACAATTGTCACAATTCATGGACCAAACCAACCCCTTAGGTGAATTAACGCATAAGCGGCGTTTATCAGCCTTAGGACCTGGTGGTTTGACTCGTGATCGGGCCGGATATGAAGTTCGTGACGTGCACTATACCCACTACGGTCGGATGTGCCCAATCGAAACGCCTGAAGGCCCTAACATTGGTTTGATCAACAGTTTGTCTTCTTATGCGAAGGTCAACCGTTACGGCTTCATCGAAACGCCATACCGGCGTGTCGATTGGACAACGCATAAGGTTACCGATAAGATCGACTACTTAGCAGCCGATGAAGAAGACCAATTTGTGATTGCACAAGCCAACTCTCCATTGAATGATGATGGTTCTTTCGTTGAAGACACTGTTTTAGCTCGTAACAAGGAAGAAAACTTGGAAACGCCAATCGAAAATGTCGATTACATGGACGTTTCGCCTAAACAAGTGGTTGCCGTCGCAACGGCATGTATTCCTTTCTTGGAAAACGATGACTCTAACCGTGCTTTGATGGGTGCCAACATGCAACGACAAGCGGTGCCGTTACTTGATCCTCACGCGCCATTAATTGGGACTGGGATTGAATATAAAGCTGCACATGACTCAGGGATTGCCTTGATTTGTCGTCATGAAGGAACGGTTGAATACGTTGATGCTCGCGAAGTTCGCGTTCGTCGCGATGATGGTTCATTAGACACTTACAAGTTAATGAAATTCCGTCGTTCTAACGGTGGTAAGAACTATAACCAACGGCCAATCGTTAAAGTTGGCGATCACGTTGATAACGATGAAGTCTTAGCCGATGGTCCAGCAATGGAAGGTGGGGAATTAGCCCTTGGGCAAAACCCATTAGTTGCTTTCATGACTTGGAATGGTTATAACTTCGAAGATGCCATCATTATTAATGAACGTTTAGTCCGTGAAGACGTCTACACGTCAATTCATATTGAAGAATATGAATCAGAAGCACGTGACACCAAGCTTGGACCTGAAGAAATGACTCGTGAAATTCCTAACGTCGGGGAAGATGCATTGAAGAACCTTGACGAAGACGGGATTATCCGGATTGGGGCCGAAGTTAAAGACGGTGACATCTTGGTTGGTAAGGTAACGCCTAAAGGGGTTACGGAATTGTCAGCTGAAGAACGGCTTCTCCATGCGATCTTTGGTGAAAAGGCGCGTGAAGTTCGGGATACGTCACTCCGGGTTCCTCATGGTGGCGGCGGTATCATCCAGGACGTTAAGATCTTCACTCGTGAAAACGGTGATGAATTATCTCCTGGCGTTAACATGATGGTTCGGGTCTACATCGCACAAAAGCGGAAGATCCAAGTTGGTGACAAGATGGCCGGTCGGCATGGTAACAAAGGGACGGTTTCAATCGTGGTTCCTGAAGAAGACATGCCGTACATGCCTGATGGGACACCAATCGATATCATGTTAAGCCCAATGGGTGTGCCTTCTCGTATGAATATCGGGCAAGTGCTCGAATTGCATTTGGGGATGGCTGCTCGGAAGTTAGGAATTCACATGGCAACGCCTGTCTTTGATGGTGCTCAAGATACAGATATTTGGGAAGCCATTCGTGAAGCTGGGGTTGATTCAGATGCCAAGTCGATCGTCTATGATGGTCGGACTGGTGAACCGTTCGATAAGCGGGTCGCTGTTGGGGTCATGCACTACATGAAGCTTAGTCACATGGTTGACGATAAGATCCATGCTCGTTCAATCGGACCTTACTCTTTGGTTACGCAACAACCACTTGGTGGGAAAGCGCAATTTGGGGGCCAACGTTTCGGTGAAATGGAAGTTTGGGCCTTGGAAGCTTATGGTGCAGCTTATACCTTGCAGGAAATCTTGACTTACAAGTCCGATGACGTTGTTGGTCGGGTTAAGACCTATGAAGCAATCGTTAAGGGCGAACCAATTCCAAAGCCTGGCGTACCGGAATCATTCCGCGTGTTGGTTAAGGAATTGCAAGCACTCGGTCTTGACATGAAAGTCTTAGATTCTGAAGACAAAGAAATCGAATTGCGGGACATGGATGATGATGACGATGAAGTTGTCAATGTCGATGCACTCAGCAAGTTTAAACAACAACAAGATGAGAAGGCTGCGGACAAGGCCACAAAAGCTGACGCCGCTAAGCCTTCTGAAACAACCAACGCTCAGCAAGATAATCAATAAAAAGGGAGGTCGGTCCTTTGATCGATGTCAACAAGTTTGAAAGCATGCAAATCGGTCTGGCATCCCCAGACAAGATTCGCAGCTGGTCATATGGCGAAGTCAAAAAGCCAGAAACCATTAACTACCGGACATTGAAACCTGAAAAAGACGGTCTGTTTGACGAACGGATTTTTGGTCCTACTAAGGATTGGGAATGTGCTTGTGGTAAATACAAACGGATTCGTTATAAGGGTATTGTCTGTGACCGTTGTGGGGTCGAAGTGACTCGTAGTAAAGTCCGTCGTGAACGGATGGGTCATATCGAACTTGCCGCACCAGTTACTCACATCTGGTACTTTAAGGGAATTCCTAGCCGGATGGGCTTAGTCTTAGACATGAGTCCCCGGGCACTTGAAGAAATCATTTACTTCGCTTCATACGTCGTTATCGAATCTGGTAATACGCCACTTGAAAAGAAGCAATTACTTTCTGAACGTGAATACCGTGAGAAGAAGGCTCAATATGGTAACGAATTTGAAGCTGCCATGGGTGCCGAAGCCATCAAACGGTTATTGAATAACGTGGATCTTGAAAAAGAAGCACGTGATTTAAAGGAAACTCTGAAGGATGCTTCTGGTCAGAAGCGGACCCGGGCCGTTCGGCGGCTTGATATCATCGAAGCTTTCGTGACATCTGGTAACGAACCAGCTTGGATGGTAATGGACGCAATTCCGGTTATTCCCCCGGACTTACGGCCAATGGTTCAATTGGAAGGTGGTCGTTTTGCCACCTCTGACTTGAACGACTTGTACCGGCGGGTTATCAACCGTAATAACCGGTTGAAACGCTTGTTGGACTTAAATGCACCTGGGATTATCGTGCAAAACGAAAAGCGGATGTTGCAAGAAGCCGTTGATGCGTTGATCGATAATGGTCGTCGTGGCCGTCCCGTTGCTGGTCCTGGTAACCGGCCATTGAAGTCTCTTTCACACATGTTGAAAGGGAAGCAAGGGCGGTTCCGTCAAAACTTACTTGGTAAGCGGGTTGACTATTCTGGTCGTTCGGTTATCGATGTTGGGCCTTTCTTGAAGATGAACCAAATGGGCTTACCACGTCAAATGGCGTTGGAATTGTTCAAACCGTTTATCATGAAGGAATTGGTTAAACGTGAATTAGCTTCTAACATCAAGAATGCTAAGCGAAAGATCGAACATGCTGATGACGATGTCTGGGGTGTGTTGGAAGACGTTATCAAGGAACATCCTGTTCTCTTGAACCGCGCCCCTACGCTTCACCGTTTAGGGATTCAAGCTTTCGAACCCGTCTTGGTTAGTGGTAAAGCGATGCGGCTCCATCCATTGGCTTGTGAAGCTTACAACGCCGATTTCGATGGGGACCAAATGGCTATTCACGTCCCACTTTCAGATGAAGCCCAAGCTGAAGCACGGCTCTTAATGTTAGCTGCCCACCATATTTTGGCGCCTAAGGACGGGAAACCCGTTGTTACGCCATCTCAAGATATGGTTATCGGTAACTACTACTTGACGACTGAAGAAATCGGTCGTGAAGGCGAAGGTATGATCTTCAAGGACTTGAATGAAGCTCAAAAGGCTTACCAATCAGGTTATGTACATTTGCATAGCCGGGTCGGCATTCAGGTCTCATCAATGCCTGACAAGCCATTCACGGACGATCAGAAGCAAGCAGTCTTAGTCACGACGGTTGGTAAGGCAATCTTCAACAACATTTTGCCTGGCAAGTTCCCTTACTTGAACGAACCAACTAACGATAACTTGATTGCTGGTACACCGGACAAGTATTTCTTGAAGCCTGGTGAAGATATTCATCAATTCTTGGATGCCCAGGAAATCATTCCACCATTCAAGAAGGGCTTCTTGGCCGACATTATCGCTGAAGTTTACAAGCAATATCACGTGACAGCAACGTCACTCTTGCTTGACCGGATGAAGGACTTAGGTTACAACATTTCAACTAAGTCTGGTTTGACGGTTGGGGTTGCCGATATTACTGGTTTGAAAGAAAAACCAGCAATTATCGCCGAAGCCCATAAACAAGTTAATACGATTTCGAAACAGTTCCGTCGTGGTTTAATTACTGATGACGAACGTTATGAACGGGTCATTGGTGTCTGGAACGACGCTAAGGACCAAATCCAACAAAAACTGATTGAAAGTTTCAACGCGGATAACCCAATCTTTATGATGAGTGATTCTGGTGCGCGTGGTAACATTTCAAACTTTACTCAGTTAGCTGGGATGCGTGGTTTGATGGCTGCCCCTAACGGTAAGATCATGGAATTACCAATCCTTTCAAACTTCCGTGAAGGTTTGTCTGTCTTGGAAATGTTCATTTCAACCCACGGTGCTCGTAAAGGGATGACCGATACGGCGCTTAAGACTGCCAACTCAGGTTACTTGACTCGGCGTCTGGTTGATGTGGCTCAAGATGTTATCGTTCGTGAAAAGGATTGTGGGACTGACCGTGGGTTGCGGATTCACGCAATCATGGAAGGTAACGAAGTCATCGAACCGTTGTATGACCGGATCTTAGGTCGTTACACGATGAAGACTGTCTTTGATCCTGAAACGCATGATGAAATTGTTGGTAACAACGTCTTGATCGACGAAGACTTAGCTCATAAAATCGTTGATGCTGGTGTAACGGAAGTTACGATCCGTTCTGCATTTACTTGCAACACTAAGCATGGGGTTTGTGAACATTGCTACGGCCGTAACATGGCTACTGGTGATGAAGTTGAAGTTGGTGAAGCTGTTGGGACAGTTGCCGCACAGTCTATCGGTGAACCCGGTACTCAGCTGACCATGCGGAACTTCCATACCGGTGGTGTTGCCGGGGACGATATTACCCAAGGGTTGCCTCGTGTGCAAGAAATTGTGGAATCACGGAATCCTAAAGGGCGTGCCGAAATCTCAGAAGTTACTGGGACGGTTGAATTAATTGAAGAAAATCCAGCGGAACGGACGAAGGAAGTTACGGTTAAGGGTGAAACTGATACCCGGACTTACACGTTGCCGTTAACAGCACGGATGGCGGTTAGTGAAGGCGACTTTATTCACCGTGGTGCTGCGTTGAACATTGGGTCGATCGATCCTAAGCAATTGATTCAAGTACGTGATGTCTTATCAACTGAAAACTACTTGCTCCGTGAAGTTCAAAAGGTTTATCGGATGCAAGGGGTTGAAATTGGCGATAAGCACGTTGAAATCATGATTCGGCAAATGTTACGGAAGGTTCGGGTCATGGATCCGGGCGATACCGACGTCTTGCCTGGGACGTTAATGGATATTGCAGACTTCAAGGACGAGAACTACAAGACCTTGATTGCTGGTGGTATTCCTGCAACGTCACGGCCAGTCATTCTTGGGATTACTAAAGCCGCTCTTGAAACGAATAGTTTCTTGTCAGCTGCTTCATTCCAGGAAACGACACGGGTCTTAACTGATGCTGCTATTCGTGGTAAGAACGATCCACTGATCGGGCTTAAGGAAAATGTTATCATTGGTAAGATCATTCCTGCTGGGACTGGTATGCCGGTTTACCGTCATATCAAACCAAAGGAAGTTGGCAACGTGGCTGATGGGGTTTACTCAATCAGCGACCTTGAAAAACAAATGCAAGAACAAGATGCTAGCAAGTAATTGCTAAGTAACTAAAAAGGGCGGCCATTGTGGTCGTCCTTTTTGTATGCACGATTGTAGGTAGGCTATCTGGGGCGTTCGGCGATGAAGGTTAATCTTCAGGGGGAGAAGCCTAACTGAGCCTCACTGGAAAAGTTCAAGTTTGTGTAAACTTGCTTAGTTAGTGTGTCCTGCACTGCGCTCCAGGCATTTCTGCTAATTGCTGGACTGCCGTGCCTTAATACTATATTGGTGAAACGTGTTCAGATTGGAATGAGACTTTCGGTTAGCTAACACTAATCCTCAGTCTCAGCCCGTCTAAACCGGACACTCTTGCAGTGCTAAGAAACGTCTTCCGCTCGGGATGGTGTTCGAATGGTGGGCACGTGCGTACGCAACTTTTGACGGATTAGTCGTTACTTTTTTGAGACCGGAATCTTATCGGGTAACTTTCAGGTTAATAATAGAATTGTGAGCTGTCCCCGATTTCTAAATCACCATATTACTACTGAGGGTCAGAACAACTGATACAATATTAACGCTTGTTTAAAGTTCCAAGTAGTAAACAATTCGACAACAAATTGTACCAAGTTGAGTGGTCGTTCATCCGCACAGGACGCGTACTGACTAACAAGCAATAATCGGGCGTACTAGAATATTGCAATTATAGCTCGCTATGCGAGACCCGTGAGTTGGGTGACCATGATGAAGCTCCAACTGATGAAGGGCACGAATGGTAAGCGATGGCGTGGGGCACTGATGATAAAACCAACTAATGCGGCAACGGCCGCAATGGCGAGACAGGTCAACAGTGTGTCGGCTGGAATGATGAAGACAAGCATGAGTAGAACGTCAACATCGCCGAGACCAAAGGTGGCAGTTAGCCGGGCCAGCAAGTATAACCCGACTAGTAAGGCAAGTACGAGGTAGAGACTGATCGTCAGGGGTGGCCGTTGTTGCCATAAGCCCAGTCCGGCTGGAAGAAGTAATGTCAGCGGGTAGACTTCAAAAGTGAGATAATCAGTAAGACTATTGAAAATCAATACCAAGTAACTAATCAGCAGTGGCAGCGTCAATGACAATGACGCACTGCTAGAAACTAGTAGACCACCACAAAGTAATTCAATTAGACTGGAACGGAGGCTGATAGGAGTGCGACAATCATAGCACTGCCCCCGTTGAAGCAGAATGCCGAGTAATGGTATCAGTTGCCAGAACCGTAATTGATGTCGACAGTGTGGACACCGTGATCGTTGAGTGCTAATGAGTATGTGTCCGCTGCTGATGCGTTCCGCCATACAGGTCACGAATGAGCCCAGACAGAGACCAATAATAAAAAGACTGCTGGTTAACATGGAAGGACCACCTTTCATCACTAGTTACGCAATGTAAAGCATCACTATTTTTTCAGGACATTTATTGACAACTTCGGCATGTCATGATAGTCTAGTAAAGGTGCTTTTTGCAGACAGATTCCTGTATCAGGAATACAGACATGCTGACTGGTCGGCTAAGCGCACAATTACCATGCTCCAGGCATTCTTTTTTACTCAAAAAAGAACCACCTGGATGTGTGGACTTAAAAAACAGATATTTGGAAGGAGGACACTTTAGAACATGCCAACAATTAATCAATTAATTCGCAAAGGCCGTAAGTCTAAAGTATCAAAATCAAATGCCCCAGCGTTAAACTTTGGGTATAACAGTTACAAGAAGGTTGCAACTAATAACCCAGCGCCACAAAAGCGTGGGGTTGCTACTCGTGTCGGTACCATGACTCCTAAGAAGCCTAACTCGGCTTTACGGAAGTATGCCCGTGTACGTTTATCTAACTTAATCGAAGTTACAGCTTACATTCCTGGTATTGGTCATAACCTCCAAGAACATAGCGTTGTCTTAATTCGTGGTGGTCGTGTTAAGGATTTACCTGGTGTTCGTTACCATGTTATCCGTGGTGCTTTGGATACTGCTGGTGTCGAAGATCGTCGCCAAAGCCGTTCCAAGTATGGTACCAAGAAGCCAAAGAAATAATAAGGAGGTAAGTTAAATGCCAAGAAAAGGTGCACCTGCAAAACGCGAAGTTTTAGCAGATCCAATGTATAACTCTAAATTAGTAACGCGTTTAATTAACCACTTAATGTTAGATGGTAAGCGCGGTACCGCATCAACTATTTTGTATGATGCTTTTGATCAAATCAAAGAACAAACTGGTAACGATCCTTTGGAAGTCTTCGAAGAAGCTATGAAGAACGTTATGCCAGTACTTGAAGTTAAGGCCCGCCGTGTTGGTGGTTCTAACTACCAAGTTCCAATCGAAGTTCGCCCAGATCGTAAGACGACTCTTGGCCTTCGTTGGATCGTTCAATATGCTCGCTCACGTGGCGAACACACTATGTCCGACCGGTTAGCTCGTGAAATCATGGATGCTGCTAACAATACTGGTGCTTCAGTTAAGAAGCGTGAAGATACTCACCGGATGGCTGAAGCCAACCGTGCCTTCGCCCATTATCGTTGGTAATATTTCCGTGAGATGGTTAAAGGTCGCCTTTAACTAATCACAAAAAGGTGACTATTATATGCGCGCATATAGTAGTCATTTTTTGAAATAAACTTTATACTGTTAATTCCATTTATATTGAGAGGAGTAACACATTTTCTAATGGCTAATACACGAGAATTCTCACTCGATAAGACCCGTAATATTGGTATTATGGCCCATATCGATGCTGGTAAGACCACGACTACTGAACGGATCTTGTACTACACTGGTAAAATTCACAAAATTGGTGAAACCCATGATGGTGCTTCACAAATGGACTGGATGGCCCAAGAACAAGAACGTGGGATCACCATTACCTCTGCTGCCACGACTGCACAGTGGAAGAACCACCGGATTAACATCATCGATACCCCAGGGCACGTTGACTTCACTGTTGAAGTTGAACGTTCACTTCGGGTTTTAGATGGTGCGATCGCCGTATTGGATGCCCAATCAGGTGTTGAACCTCAAACTGAAACAGTTTGGCGTCAAGCATCAACGTATAACGTTCCCCGGATCGTTTTCGTTAACAAGATGGACAAGATTGGTGCGGACTTCAAGTACTCTGTAAGCACGATCCATGATCGTTTACAAGCTAACGCCCACGCCATCCAATTACCAATTGGTGCCGAAGATAATTTCGAAGGGGTCATTGACTTAATCGAAATGAAGGCTGACCTTTATGATGAAGATCAACTTGGTACTGAATGGGATACGGTTGACGTTCCTGATGAATACAAAGAAGAAGCCCAAGCTGCACGTGATGACTTAATCGAAGCCTTAGCTGACATCGATGACGGCATCATGGAAAAGTACCTTGGCGGTGAAGAAATCAGCAAAGAAGAAATTAAGGCTGCTATCCGTAAAGGAACGTTAGCACTTGAATTCTTCCCAGTATTAGCTGGTTCAGCCTTCAAGAACAAGGGTGTTCAAATGTTAATGGATGCCGTTGTGGACTACTTACCATCACCACTTGATGTTAAGCCATACAAGGCTACTGATCCTGAAACTGAAGAAGAAGTTGACTTGATTGCCGGTGATGATAAGCCATTCGCTGCCCTAGCATTTAAGGTTGCTACTGACCCATTCGTTGGTCGTTTGACTTTCATCCGGGTATACCAAGGTACTTTGGAATCTGGTTCATATGTCTTGAACGCCACTAAGGACAAACGTGAACGGGTTGGTCGTTTACTTCAAATGCATTCTAACCAACGGAAAGAAATCCCAGAAGTTTTCTCTGGTGATATCGCCGCTGCAATTGGTTTGAAGAACACGACTACTGGTGACTCATTGACTTCGATTGACCATCCATATCACTTGGAATCAATGGAATTCCCTGACCCAGTTATCCAGGTTGCCGTTGAACCTAAGACTAAGGCTGACCAAGATAAGATGAACGTTGCCTTACAAAAGCTTTCTGAAGAAGATCCTACTTTCAAGGCTGAAACTAACCCTGAAACTGGTGAAACTTTGATCGCCGGGATGGGTGAATTGCATTTGGATATCATCGTTGACCGGATGCGGCGTGAATTTAATGTTGAAGCCACTGTTGGTGCGCCTCAAGTTTCATACCGTGAAACCTTTACTAAGAGCACTCAAGTTCAAGGTAAGTTTGTTCACCAATCTGGTGGTAAAGGTCAATATGGGGATGTTTGGGTTGAATTTACACCTAACGAAGAAGGTAAAGGCTTCGAATTCGAAGATGCCATCGTCGGTGGGGTTGTTCCTCGTGAATACATTCCTTCAGTTGAACAAGGTTTGAAGGAAGCTATGGCTAACGGTGTGTTAGCTGGTTATCCTTTGGTTGACGTTAAGGCTAAGCTCTATGATGGTTCTTACCATGATGTCGATTCTAGTGAAGCAGCCTTCAAGATTGCCGCATCATTAGCATTGCGGAATGCCGTTAAGACTGCTGGCCCTGTTATCCTTGAACCTATCATGAAGGTTGATATCGTTGCCCCAGAAGATTACTTAGGTGATGTTATGGGTCACGTTACTGCTCGTCGTGGTAACATCGAAGGTATGGAAGAACGTGGGAATGCCCAAGAAGTTCATGCATACGTTCCTTTGGCTGAAATGTTTGGTTATGCAACCACATTACGTTCAGCTACTCAAGGTCGTGGGACTTTCACAATGACCTTTGATCATTACGAAAAGGTACCAAAGTCAGTTCAAGAAGATATCATCAAGAAGAATGGCGGCACTCCTGCCAAATAAGCTTGATTGATAATAAGAAGGACGTTCAGCTTCGGCTGGACGTTCTTTTTTTACATAAATTTCTGGTCGAACTAAATGTGATTACTGCTCGTCGTAAGACAACGTGGCACATCAATTGAAGCGGCTTGGGATAGTTTGGCCGTCACTGGCATTGGGTACGGCTGTGACGAGCACAGTGCTGCTCAGGCCTGTGTCATCGCGCAAGGGTACAATCGCGCAACAAGGGTCGCACTAGTTAAGTTACTAGCCGCTGCGACCATAAAACTGGCAGCCATAATATTAAAGGGTGCGAGACTCATAGCATAATAAGGAGAACGCGGACAACATCACATTTTTTGTACCGGAGATAACCACATGAGTTGACGGTTGTCGGTGACCACGGCCAAGGTGCTGACGGTCGGTGGTAAGCAGATGACAATATAATAGAAGGTAGATGAACAAGAACGTGGGTCAGTGTGACGGCGCCGTCAGATGTAGGAGCGATTGAATTAAGCGTGTTGAAGTCCGATTAAATGACTCCAGACAAAAATGTATGACGCTGAACGCGGGTCTTGTTCCTGAGAAAGTGTTAATGCAATCTAGTAGGTGTCCACATGATCGTGGCCGGTCGGCAGTGAGAAATGTAAAGCGCTCACCAAAAAGAAATTAGGCGCAAACGCTATTAATTGGATGGAATTTGTGTTACATTAATTGAGCTGGTTCAAAAAGGTAACACGGTTTACAACGATGGTTATAAAAAAAGTGCGAAAACACTTGCTATTACAGAGCTTTTCATTTATTATAGATTGTGCTTGGTATTTAGAAGGGGATAACTATATCCCCATCATCAAGTAGTCGTAGTTAGCTTTGATGTGAAAG
This sequence comes from Lactiplantibacillus plantarum, assembly GCF_014131735.1. NCBI lineage: Bacteria > Bacillati > Bacillota > Bacilli > Lactobacillales > Lactobacillaceae > Lactiplantibacillus > Lactiplantibacillus plantarum. Next base: position 2,366,956 of record NZ_CP039121.1, on the reverse strand, counting down.
GTTGCGACACGCCCGGCCACATTGTCATGGGACGTGGCGGTAATTTTCACGGAGCTAGTCTTATTTTCAAAATAGACGAAGGAGGTCACAACAATGGCAAAGCAAAAAATTCGTATTCGCTTAAAGGCATACGAACACCGCATTCTTGATCAGTCAGCTGACAAGATTGTCGAAACGGCAAAGAGAACTGGTGCTACTATTTCAGGTCCTATTCCATTGCCTACTGAACGGACTATTTATACCGTTCTACGTTCACCACATAAGTTTAAGGACTCACGTGAACAATTCGAAATGCGGACTCACAAGCGGTTAATCGATATCGTTAACCCAACGCCTAAGACGGTCGACTCATTAATGAAGTTAGACTTGCCTAGCGGTGTAGATATTGAAATCAAGCTTTAATTTACTAAACTAAAATCAATTAATTGGAGGTGTACTCATGACCACTAAAGGAATCTTAGGGAAAAAGGTAGGAATGACGCAAGTCTTCACTGAAAGCGGCGAATTAGTTCCCGTTACAGTTGTTGAAGTTCAACCTAACGTTGTGTTGCAAGTTAAGACCGTTGAAAATGACGGTTACGAAGCAATCCAATTAGGTGTTGACGACAAACGCGAAGTCTTGACGAACAAACCTGCTCAAGGTCATGCAGCAAAAGCAAAAACGACTCCTAAGCGCTTCATTCGTGAAATTCGTAATGTTGAGCTTGGAGATTACACAGTAGGTGACGAAGTCAAAGCGGATATTTTCGCAGCTGGCGACGCCGTTGACGTTACGGGTATCACTAAAGGTCATGGTTACCAAGGTAATATCCATAAGGACGGCCAAAGTCGTGGACCAATGGCTCACGGTTCTCGTTACCATCGTCGTCCTGGTTCAATGGGTGCCATCATCAACCGGGTATTCAAAGGTAAGAAATTACCAGGCCGGATGGGTAATCACCAACGTACGATGCAAAACTTACAAATCGTTCGTGCCGACGTTGAAAACAACGTTTTATTAATTAAAGGGAATGTCCCTGGCGCCAACAAGTCATTTGTAACAGTTAAAACATCTGTTAAGAGTAAATAAGGAAGGAGGACATAATACATGACTAGCGTAGCATTATTTAAACAAGACGGTACGCAAAATGGTGACGTTACTTTGAACGACGCTGTGTTTGGTGTTGAACCAAACGAAAACGTGGTTTTTGATGCCATCTTGATGCAACGTGCATCAATGCGTCAAGGAACTCACGCAGTTAAGAACCGTAGTGCTCGTCGCGGTGGTGGTCGTAAACCATGGCGTCAAAAGGGTACTGGTCGTGCGCGTCAAGGTTCTATCCGTTCACCACAATGGCGTAAAGGTGGGATTGTCTTCGGACCAACCCCTCGTTCATACAGTTACAAATTACCTAAGAAGGTTATGCGCTTAGCTTTGAAGTCTGTCCTTTCACAAAAGGTCTTAGACAACAGCTTAGTTGCAGTTGATAGCTTAGCTTTCGACGCACCAAAGACTAAGGATTTTGTAAATGTATTAAACAACCTCAACGTCGATACCAAGACTCTTGTTTTGGTTGAAGAGGACAATGAAAAGGCTGCTTTGGCAGGTCGTAACTTACCAAATGTTAAGATCCTTAAAGCCAAAGGTGTTAACGTCTTAGATGTCGCTAATAGTGACAAATTAGTCGTTACCCAAAAAGCCCTCGATCAATTAGAGGAGGCGCTCGCATAATGGAAGCACGCGATGTAATTTTACGTCCTGTAGTTACTGAATCATCAATGGCTGACTTGGACGACAAGCGCTACACATTTGATGTCAACGTACAGGCAACGAAAACCCAAGTTAAAAAAGCAATCGAAGAAATCTTCGATGTTAAAGTCGTTAAAGTGAACGTTATGAACGTTAAAGGAAAACTTAAGCGCCAAGGTCGTTACGCCGGCTACACTAAGAAGCGTCGTAAGGCTATTGTTACCTTAAGTTCTGATTCTAACGAAATCAAGTTGTTCAACGACGATCAACAATAAATCTAATTTAGGAGGTAACTCTAGTGGGTATTAAGAAGTATAAACCAACCACTAACGGCCGTCGTAATATGACTGCTTCAGATTTCTCTGAAATCACTAAGACGAAGCCTGAAAAGTCATTATTAGACTCACAAAGTCACACTGCCGGTCGTAACAGTTATGGTCACATTACTGTTCGTCATCGTGGCGGCGGTCATAAGCAACAATACCGTTTGGTTGACTTTAAGCGGATTAAGGATGAAGTTCCAGCAACCGTTAAGGCAATCGAATATGATCCTAACCGGACAGCTAACATTGCATTATTAGTTTACGCTGACGGTGTGAAATCATATATCTTAGCACCAAAAGGTTTGGAAGTTGGTATGCAAGTTCAATCAGGTGCCGAAGCCGACATCAAGGTTGGTAACGCATTACCATTAACTAACATCCCTGTTGGTACTGTTATTCACAACATTGAATTGAAGCCAGGTAAGGGTGGCCAATTAGCTCGCTCTGCTGGTACCTCAGCACAATTACTGGGTAAGGAAGGCAAGTACGCAATTGTTCGTTTGTCTTCTGGTGAAGTTCGTTTAGTATTATTAACTAGCCGTGCTACTATTGGTACTGTTGGTAATGAACAACACGAATTAATCAACTCAGGTAAAGCCGGTCGTACACGTTGGCAAGGTAAGCGCCCAACTGTTCGTGGTTCTGTAATGAACCCTAACGATCACCCTCATGGTGGTGGTGAAGGTAAAGCACCAATCGGTCATCCATCTCCAATGTCTCCATGGGGTAAGAAGACGCTTGGTAAGAAGACTCGGAACAAGAAGGCTCGTTCAAACAAGCTTATCGTTCGTGGTCGCCGTCCAGGCAAACACTAATAAAATTTGAATTTACTGTAGTTATCGAGAGGAGGTCACACGATGGGTCGTAGTTTAAAGAAGGGACCTTTCGCAGATGCGCATTTATTAAAGAAAATCGATGCACAATCTGATTCTGACAAGAAATCTGTCATCAAGACGTGGTCACGTCGTTCAACAATTTTCCCAAGTTTTATCGGGTACACAATCGCTGTTTATGATGGTCGCAAGCATGTCCCAGTTTACATCCAAGACGACATGGTCGGTCATAAGTTAGGTGAATTTGTACCAACACGGACGTTCCATGGTCATGGAACTGACGATAAGAAAACGAAGTAATAGTTAGGAGGATATAAAGAATGGCTGAACAAGTAACATCTGCACGTGCAACTGCAAAAACTGTTCGTATTGCCGCTCGTAAGGTCCGCCTAGTTGTCGATCTTATCAGAGGTAAAAGTGTTGCCGAAGCCTTAGCAATCTTGAAGTTCACTCCACGGGGTGCTTCTCCAGTAGTAGAAAAAGTTTTACTTTCTGCTGTTGCTAACGCTGAAAATAACTTTGACTTAGATCGCGAAGATTTGGTCGTAAGCGAAGCTTTTGTTAACGAAGGACCAACCTTAAAACGGTTCCGTCCACGGGCAAAGGGTTCTGCTTCACCAATCAACAAGCGGACTAGCCACATTACGATCACAGTTACTGAAAAATAGGAGGGATAACGCGTGGGTCAAAAAGTAAATCCAACCGGATTACGTGTAGGAATCATTCGCGACTGGGAAGCAAAATGGTACGCTGAAAAAGATTTTGCTGCCTACTTGAACGAAGATTTACGCATCCGTAAGTATATCGAACAACGACTTGCCGACGCTTCCGTCTCCACCGTTGAAATCGAACGCGCTGCAAACCGCGTAAACATTTCAATCCATACCGCAAAACCAGGGATGGTTATTGGTAAGGGTGGTTCTGAAGTTGAAGCTCTTCGTAAAGAATTAAACAATTTAACTGGTAAGCGAGTACACATCAACATCATCGAAATCAAGAAGCCTGATTTAGATGCTAAATTAGTTGGTGAAAGTATTGCGCGTCAATTGGAAGGCCGGGTTGCTTTCCGTCGTGCGATGCGTGGTGCTATGCAACGTACAATGCGTTCCGGTGCTAAGGGTATTAAGACACAAGTTGCTGGCCGTTTAAACGGTGCCGACATGTCTCGTGTTGAAGCATACTCAGATGGTACGGTTCCATTGCATACGCTTCGTGCTGACATCGACTATTCATGGGTCGAAGCACGGACGACTTACGGTAAATTAGGTGTTAAGACCTGGATCTACCGTGGCGAAATCTTGCCAGAAAAGAAATCTGCTAAAGGAGGAAACTAAACATGCTGGTACCTAAACGGGTTAAGTATCGTCGTGTTCATCGTGGTAAAATGCGCGGTGAAGCTAAAGGCGGTAAAACAGTTGCTTTTGGTGATTACGGTTTACAAACCCTCGAATCACACTGGATCAGCAACCGGCAGATTGAAGCTGCCCGTGTTGCTATGAACCGTTACATGAAGCGTGGCGGTAAGGTATGGATTAAGATTTTCCCTCACAAGTCCTACACTGAAAAAGGTGTCGGTGTCCGGATGGGTAATGGGAAAGGTACTCCTGCAGGTTGGGTAGCACCAGTTAAACGTAACAAGATTATGTTTGAAGTTGCTGGTGTTCCAGAAGAAGTTGCACGCGAAGCTTTACGCTTGGCTGGAACTAAATTACCTGTTAAAACTAAGATTGTTAAGCGTGAGGAAGTAGGTGGCGAATCAGATGAAGGCTAAGGAAATTAAAGCATTGTCCACTACTGAAATGCTCGAAAAAGAAAAGTCTTACAAAGACGAACTTTTCAACTTGCGTTTTCAATTGGCCACTGGTCAGCTTGAAAACACCGCTCGTTTAAAACAAGTTCGTAAGAACATTGCGCGTATTAAAACTGCGTTGCGTGAACAAGAGTTAAACAAGTAGAGTATAAAGGAGGCAATCACGAATGAGTGAAGATACTCGTAATAGCCGTAAGGTTATCCAAGGACGCGTTGTTTCTGACAAGATGGACAAAACCATTGTTGTTATTGTCGAAACTTACAAGAACCATCCGGTATACGGCAAACGTGTTCGTTATTCAAAGAAATTCAAGGCTCATGATGAAAAGAATGAAGCTAAAACTGGCGATATCGTCAAGATCATGGAAACTCGTCCTCTATCAGCTACTAAGCGTTTCCGCTTAATTGAAGTTGTTCAAAAAGCTGTTATTATCTAGATTATTAGCTGAATAAAATTACATGAAGGGAGGACACTTACTGTGATCCAACAAGAAAGTCGTTTAAAAGTTGCTGACAACTCCGGTGCCCGTGAAATCCTTACTATTAAGGTATTAGGTGGCTCTGGTCGTAAAACTGCTAACATTGGTGATGTCATTGTTGCTACGGTTAAACAAGCAACACCCGGTGGTGTTGTCAAAGCTCATGATGTCGTTAAAGCTGTGATCGTCCGGACTAAGTCTGGTGTTCACCGTGCTGACGGTTCATACATCAAGTTTGATGAAAATGCTGCAGTTATTATTCGTGATGACAAGACTCCACAAGGTACTCGTATCTTTGGACCTGTCGCTCGTGAATTACGTGATAAGGACTTCATGCGTATTGTTTCATTAGCGCCAGAAGTACTCTAGTCACACACCGTAAATAAGGAGGTGCGCAACCTAATGTTGATTAAAACTGGTGATAAAGTTCGAGTAATCAGCGGTAAGGATCGTGGTCAAGAAGGTACTGTTAAAAAGGTTATCTCTGCCAAGAACCGGATCGTTGTTGAAGGTGTTAACAAGATCAAGAAACACCAAAAACCAACGAACGTTAACCCACAAGGCGGTATCGTGGACATCGAAGCACCAATCGATGCTTCTAACGTTATGTACCTTGACCCATCAACCAACGAACCTACACGTTTAGGTGTTCGTCGTGAAGATGGCAAGCGTGTCCGTTACGCTAAAAAGTCTGGTAAAGACTTAGAAAACTAAGACTGACTGAAAGGAGGAAGCAAGTTTCATGGAAAACCGTTTAAAAGCTCAATATGAAAAAGAAATCGTTCCAGCATTAGTTGACAAGTTCAATTACACTTCAGTAATGCAAGTGCCTAAGCTGGCTAAGATCGTTTTGAACATGGGTGTTGGTGATGCAGTTACCAACGCTAAAAACTTAGACGAAGCAGTTGAAGAATTAACTTTGATCTCCGGTCAAAAGCCATTGGTTACCCGGGCAAAGAAATCTATCGCTGGTTTCCGTCTTCGTGAAGGTATGGCAATTGGTGCCAAGGTTGACTTACGTGGCGAACGTATGTATGACTTCTTGGACAAGTTGATCAATGTTTCATTACCACGTGTTCGTGACTTCCATGGTGTAAGTACTCGTTCATTTGATGGTCGCGGTAACTACACATTGGGTGTCCGTGAACAATTGATCTTCCCAGAAATCAACTATGATAATGTTAACCGTGTTCGCGGTTTAGACATTGTAATCGTTACGACAGCTGATAGTGATGAAGAATCACGTGAGTTGTTAACTCAATTTGGCATGCCATTTGCTAAATAACCGAAGGGGGTTAATCGAAGTTGGCTAAAAAATCACAAATTGCTAAACAAAAGCGCGGTGCTAAGTTTAACGTACAAAACTACACCCGTTGTGAACGTTGTGGTCGTCCACATTCAGTTTACCGTAAATTCCACTTGTGCCGTATCTGCTTACGCGACCTGGCCCACAAAGGTCAAATCCCTGGTATGAAAAAGGCCAGCTGGTAAAAACAAACCCAAGTTAAAGGAGGTTAAACTTTCATGATGACTGATCCAATCGCAGATTTCTTGACTCGTATCCGTAACGCTAATATGGTACGCCACGATTCACTAGAAGTTCCTGCATCAAAAATCAAACGCAACATTGCTGAAATTTTAAAGAATGAAGGTTTTGTTCGCGACGTTGAATACATCGATGATGACAAACAGGGCATCATCCGCGTCTTCTTGAAGTATGGTAAGGACAACGAACGTGTAATCAGTGGCTTGAAGCGTATTTCAAAGCCAGGTTTACGTTCATACGTCAAGGCTGATGCTGTTCCTAAGGTTTTAAACGGTTTAGGGATTGCTATCATCTCAACTTCAGAAGGTGTCATTACTGATAAAGAAGCTCGCGCCAAGAAGCTTGGCGGCGAAGTATTAGCTTACGTTTGGTAATCATTAATTAAGACGGGAGGTGCAAGTAAGTGAGTCGTATTGGTTATAAAGTAATTGAACTACCTGCTGGGGTAGAAGTATCACAAGCTGGTGAAGTCGTTACGGTTAAGGGTCCTAAGGGTACTTTAACGCGGAACATCGCCAGTGATATTACGATGACGGTTGAAGGCAACGAAGTTAAATTCACTCGTCCATCTGATGACTACAAGATGAAGGCATTACACGGTACTACCCGTGCAAATGTTAACAACATGGTTGAAGGGGTTACTAAAGGCTTTACTAAGAACCTTCAATTGGTCGGTGTTGGTTACCGTGCCCAATTGCAAGGCAAGAAGTTAGTATTAAGCGTTGGTTACTCACACCCTGTTGAATTCGCAACGCCTGAAAACTTGACTGTTGAAGTTCCTGATAACACGCATATCAATATTTCTGGTATTGGTAAGCAAGCTGTTGGTGACTTTGCTGCCGAAGTTCGGGCCGTTCGTTCACCTGAACCTTACAAAGGTAAAGGGATTCGTTACGTCGATGAATATGTTCGTCGTAAGGAAGGTAAGACTGGTAAATAATGCAGCGTAAAGCTGTCCATACTAATATATAGAGGTGACTATTGTGATTTCCAAACCAGATAAAAACAAAACACGTCAACGTCGTCACGCACGTGTTCGCGGTAAGATTTCTGGGACTGCTGAGCGCCCACGCTTAAATGTTTATCGTTCAAACAAAAACATCTACGCTCAAGTTATTGATGATGTAGAGGGTGTAACGCTCGCAAGTGCCTCAACTTTAGATAGCGAAGTTAAAGGTAACAACAAGACTGAAAAGGCTGCATCTGTCGGTGAAGTTGTTGCTAAGCGCGCTGCTGAAAAGAAAATCGTTGACGTCGTTTTCGATCGTGGCGGTTACTTATATCATGGTCGGGTTCAAGCTTTGGCTGAAGCCGCTCGTGAAAACGGACTTAAATTCTAACAAAGGAGGAATAATACCATATGACTTTCATTGATCCATCAAAATTAGATCTTGACGATAATGTTGTTGCCATTAACCGGATTACCAAAGTTGTTAAAGGTGGTCGTCGCCTACGTTTTGCTGCATTAGTAATCGTTGGGGACCACAAGGGACACGTTGGTTTCGGTACTGGTAAGGCTCAAGAAGTTCCAGAAGCAATTCGGAAAGCTTCCGAAGCTGCTAAAAAGAACTTGATCACTGTACCAATGGTTGGTACCACCATTCCTCATGAAGCACTTGGTGTTTACGGTGGTGGCCGCATCATGCTTAAGCCAGCCGTTGAAGGTTCTGGTGTTGCCGCTGGTGGCGCCGTTCGTGCCGTCATGGAATTAGCCGGTGTGGATGATGTTACTAGTAAACGATTAGGCTCAAACACCCCCGTTAACGTTGTTCGTGCAACGTTCGAAGGCTTAAAGAGCTTAAAGACTGCTGAACAAGTCGCTGCTTTACGTGGCGTTTCAGCCGAACATTTAGCTGAATAGGGAGGACAAACAACATGGCTCAATTAAAGATCACTTTAGTACGCAGTGCTGCTCACCGTCTTCCTAAGCAACGTAAAATCGTTAAGGAATTAGGTTTGGGTCGGATTAATAGTTCCGTTGTTAAACCTGATGACGCAGCAACTCGCGGTCAAATTTTCCACATCGCACACTTAGTCGATGTCGAAATCATCAAGTAATTCAAATTTTCAAAGAGGAGGTGCCTACTAAATGAAGTTACATGAATTAACACCTAGTGAAGGTTCACGTTTTTCACGTCGTCGAATTGGTCGTGGTGACTCAAGTGGCCAAGGTAAGACTTCTGGTCGTGGCCAAAAAGGTCAAAAGGCGCGTGGTAAAGTTCGTGTCGGTTTCGAAGGTGGCCAAATGCCATTGTACCGTCGGATTCCTAAGCGTGGATTTACTAACATTAACCGTAAAGAATATGCGGTTGTTAACCTTGACGGCTTAAACCGTTTTGATGATGGTGCCGAAGTTACACCAGAATCATTAAAGGAAGCTGGCTTAGTTAAGAAGAGTTCTGCTGTTAAAGTTCTTGGTAATGGTAAACTCAACAAAAAGTTAACAGTTAAGGCAAGCAAGTTCTCTGCAACGGCGGTTGCAGCCATTGAAGCTGCTGGCGGTAAAACTGAGGTGATCTAATTTGCTGACTACCATGAAGAACGCTCTCAAAGTTAAGGATATTCGGAATAAACTTCTGTTCACGTTGGGCGTTTTGATTGTATTTCGTCTTGGCTCTTATATCACAGTTCCTGGAGTTAATGCACAGGCACTTCAGTCGGTGGCATCTTCAGGGCTGATAAGTATGTTGAATACATTCAGTGGTGGCGGTTTAACAAATTATTCCATCCTTGCTATGGGGGTATCCCCTTACATTACTGCACAAATCATCGTTCAATTGTTACAAATGGACATTGTTCCTAAGTTTGTTGAATGGGGCAAACAAGGTGAAGTTGGTCGACGCAAGCTTAATCAAGCGACCCGTTGGTTAACGATCGTCTTGGCCTTTGTTCAGTCGATTGGGATTACGGCTGGTTTTAACTCTTTGAGTCAACTCAAGCTCGTTAACAATCCAAGTATTTCGACTTACCTGACCATTGGGGTGATCCTCACTGGTGGGGCAATGCTGACGACTTGGATGGGTGATATGATTACGGATCGAGGAATCGGTAATGGGGTTTCCATTATTATCTTCGCCGGGATCATTGCCCGTATGCCAACATCGATTTATCAAATTTATCAAGAACAGTTCGTTAATGTTTCACAGAGCGACTGGTGGAAGAGTGGCTTGTTTGTTGTTGGGTTAGCCTTGCTTGTGCTGATCATCGTTATGTTTGTAACGTGGGTCGAACAAGCTAATGACCGAATTCCAATTCAATACACTCGTCGTGCAGCTGGTGCACCTGACAGTAGTTACCTACCATTAAAGGTGAACGTTGCCGGGGTTATTCCTGTTATTTTCGCGAGTTCCTTCATTGCAACGCCCCAAACGATTTTGCTAGGGTTCCAATCCAGTCATGGTGACGAAACCTGGTATACCGTTTTGAGTAATATCTTCAATATGCAGTCGACGACTGGTGCTATTCTTTACACCATTCTGATCGTGCTCTTCACGTTCTTCTATGCGTTTGTTCAGGTCAATCCTGAAAAGCTCTCTAAGAACTTACAAAAGCAAGGCAGCTATATTCCTGGTGTTTGGCCAGGTAAGGATACTCAAGATTGGGTTTCAAAATTGTTAATGCGACTAAGTACGGTCGGTGCCCTCTACCTGGGGTTGATTTCCTTGATTCCATTATTAGCTTCTGATATTTGGGGTCTCGATGAATCAATCGGTTTAGGTGGGACGAGTTTACTAATCGTTGTTGGGGTTGCCCTTGAAACAATTCGTCAAATTAAAGGATTGATGATGAAACGTGACTATGTCGGTTTCATTCGTTAATCAGCGAATGTGTTGGGGAGACTCAACACATTTGTGCATTCAGGAGGAAAAAACATGTCAACAATGAACCTGATTTTAATGGGATTACCGGGTGCCGGTAAGGGTACTCAAGCACAGAAGATTCTTGAAGATTTTGATATTCCACATATCTCGACCGGAGATATCTTCCGTGCAGCCATTAAGAACGAAACGAAGATGGGCTTGGAAGCCAAGAAGTATATTGATGCAGGTAACTTAGTACCAGACGAAGTCACTAACGGCATCGTCCGTGATCGGTTAGCTGAAGCGGATACTAAAAATGGTTTCCTATTAGATGGTTACCCACGTAACATCGATCAAGCTCATGCTTTGAAACAAATCGGTGAAGAACTCAATAAGCCACTTGATGGGGTCATCAACATTCATGTTGAACCCGCAGTACTTGTTGAACGACTTTCCGGTCGGTTTATCTGCCGGACTTGCGGTGCAACTTACCATAAGTTGTACAACAAGCCTAAGGTAGAAGGAACCTGTGATGTGTGTGGCGGTCATGATTTCTATCAACGTGATGATGACAAGCCAGCAACCGTTAAGAATCGGTTAGACGTGAACATTAAGTTGAACACGCCATTAATTGAATATTACGGTCAAGAAAAGTTACTCTACAATGTCGACGGTGATCGCGACATTGATGATGTCTACAAAGATATCAAGAAAATTCTTGATAACCTGTAAACCAGGTTCCTTCAGCAGCGACGTTTGCTTTTCAAAGGTCGTTGTGATAAAATTATTCAGGTTTAGCCGTTGACTGATTTAATATTTTTTTAATGTTATGATTAGACAATGACTGGTTCAGTAATGGACCAAATACGTGGTAGCACGGAATCTGATAATAAGGAGGGACAGTACTTGGCAAAGGAAGACGTCATCGAAATTCAAGGAACCATTAAAGAAACGTTGCCGAACGCAATGTTTAAGGTTGAACTTGAAAACGGCGCTGAAATCTTGGCACACGTATCAGGTAAGATTCGGATGCATTACATTCGAATTCTGCCTGGTGACAAGGTTACAGTTGAAATGTCACCTTATGATTTAACTAAGGGCCGGATTACCTACCGTTTCAAGTAGGCTCGGTCTACGTACCTTATAGGAGGTAAAAAACTCATGAAAGTAAGACCATCTGTAAAGCCAATGTGCGAACACTGCAAAGTTATTCGTCGTAAAGGCCGCGTGATGATTATCTGCTCTGCTAATCCAAAGCATAAGCAACGCCAAGGTAAATAATTTAATTAAGTTGGAGGTGAAATATTAATGGCTCGTATTGAAGGGATTGACTTACCACGTGACAAGCGTATTGTCATTGGTTTGACTTATATCTACGGTATCGGTAACACTTCTGCACAGAAGATCCTTGCTGAAGCCGGTGTTTCAGAAGACGTTCGTGTACGTGATTTAACTCCTGACCAGGAAGACAAAATCCGTGCCGTTGTCGATGGTTACAAAACTGAAGGTGACTTACGTCGTGAAGTCAGCTTAAACATCAAGTTATTGCAAGAAATCGGTTCATACCGTGGCATGCGTCATCGTCGTGGTTTACCAGTTCGTGGTCAACACACGAAGAACAATGCTCGTACTCGTAAGGGTAAAAAGGTCAGCATCGCTGGACGTAAAAAATAATAATAAAGGAGGTTTTCGAATTTTATGGCAACTAGAAAGACAACCCGTCGTCGTCGGGTAAAGAAGAACATTGAATCTGGTGTGGCTCACATCCATTCAACGTTCAACAACACACTTGTTATGATCACTGATATGCAAGGGAACGCCATTGCATGGTCATCAGCTGGTTCATTAGGTTTCAAAGGTAGTCGTAAGTCAACACCTTTTGCTGCTCAAATGGCTGCAGAAGCTGCTGCTAAGGCATCAATGGAACATGGTATGAAGACTGTTGAAGTCGCTGTTAAGGGTCCTGGTTCAGGCCGTGAAGCCGCTATCCGTGCTTTACAAGCTACTGGTTTGGAAGTTAGCGCAATTCGCGATGTTACGCCAGTGCCTCACAATGGTTCTCGTCCTCCAAAGCGTCGTCGTGTTTAATCTGTGACGTTCATTTTGAGGGCAAACTTCATTTTGTACGCACAACTACTAAACACCACGCGTTTTGAAAGGGGTAAAAGATAAGAATGATTGAATTTGAAAAACCTAACATTCATAAAATTGATGAAAACGACAACTATGGTAAGTTTGTTGTAGAACCGCTTGAACGCGGTTATGGTACAACTTTAGGGAATTCACTTCGTCGGATTCTTCTTTCTTCTTTACCTGGCGCTGCTGTTACTAGTATTCAAATTGATGGTGTTCTTCATGAATTTTCAACGATTGAGGGCGTAACGGAAGACGTTACAGCAATTATCTTGAATGTTAAGAAGATTGCACTTAAGTTGGAATCAGACGAAACCAAGACGTTGGAAATCGACGTTAAGGGTCCTGCTAACGTTACTGCCGGTGATATCATTGGCGATGCGGACGTAGAAGTCTTGAATCCAGACTTACCAATTTGTACCGTAGCAGACGGGGCACACTTCCATATGCGTATGACCGCAAATACTGGTCGTGGTTATGTTTCCGCTGAGGATAACAAACATCGTGAAGATGACATGCCAATTGGCGTTTTAGCTGTTGATTCATTGTATTCTCCAATCGAACGTGTCAACTATCAAGTTGAAAACACGCGGGTTGGTCAACGTGATGATTTCGATAAGTTAACCTTAGACGTTTGGACAAATGGTTCAATCACTCCAAGTGAAGCCATTAGTCTATCAGCCAAAATCCTGACTGATCACCTTTCAATCTTCGTAAATCTCACCGATGAAGCTAAAAACACTGACGTGATGGTCGAGAAGGAAGAAACGCATAAGGAAAAGATGTTAGAAATGACGATTGAAGAGTTAGATCTCTCCGTCCGTTCATACAATTGCTTGAAGCGTGCTGGCATCAACACGGTCCAAGAATTAACTAACAAAACTGAAGCTGATATGATGAAGGTTCGCAACCTTGGACGCAAGTCACTCGAGGAAGTTAAGGCAAAATTAGCTGACCTTGGGTTATCATTACGCAAAGAAGACTAATACAAGGGAGGATATCCGTTCATGAGTTACCGTAAATTACAACGTACAAGTTCACAACGTCGTGCCTTATTACGCGATTTGACAACGTCATTGATCGTTAACGGCAAGATCGAAACGACCGAAGCCCGTGCTAAGGAAGTTCGTTCAACTGCTGACAAAATGATCTCTTTGGCCAAGAAGGGTGATTTAAGCGCCCGTCGGAAGGCTGCCGCATTCATGCGGGACGTCGTTGCCGATGTTAAGGAAGATGGCGACAACGTGGCTGTACAAACTGCATTGCAAAAGCTATTTAGTGACTTAGGTCCTCAATATGCTGACCGCAATGGTGGTTACACACGAATTTACAAGACTATGCCTCGTCGTGGCGACGGTGCACAAATGGTTGTCTTGGAACTCGTTGACTAGTTAAGATTGTTTTACGGATCACTGGGACTGATGATTGACGGGCGTTATGATGGTGGCTACTGGCAAAATAGTAGCTAAGTCTAGTTCGGAAGTTATTTATGGTTAGACATAGATGGCATATCGCAGTTCTAAGTGATTTTTTTTGGTGCTAGTTACGAGCAACCGCTGATTTAGGGATTGATTCCCTAAATCAGCGGTTTTTTGTTGGAATGGATAGGTGTTTTTAATACTCGTGATGACAACGGTTTGTTATTTGCAGATTATGACCTGTTGAATCGGGAAAGTGGATATAGTGGTCTCAGGTACTGACTGTGAAGATGAAGCACATGGGCGTTTAGCTGTGTCTGGGCGACAAAAAAGGTATCAAACAGGATGCTTGATACCTTAGTCGATTGATTACTAGTTAATTATGCCGGTCCAACAGCCGTTTGGTTAGACTAATCAGATCCGTCTTCGCAGGCTGGTCTGGAAGTTTACGCATGATTGCCAGCGCGTCTTGAGTGTACTTGGTAGCGAGTTCTTGGGCTTGCACCACACCGCCGGCATTGATGACAAGTCGTTGTACTTCCTGGCGCTGAGTGTCCGAAATTGCCCCCTGTAGTCGCATCAGCGGCAATAAATCGTGCTTAGCTTCTGTCTGTAAGGCAAAAATCAACGGCGAGGTGTAGACACCTTCAGCAACGTCTTCGAGGATGGGTTTGCCCGTTTCCTGACTGACTTCTTGATAGTCTAAAATATCGTCAAGAATTTGGAAGGCCATCCCAATTGCGAGACCTGCTTTACGAGCGCGCTGGGCGAAATGACTACTTTGACCAGATTCATAAGCACCTAGAAAACAACTCAGTGCGAATAACTCGGCGGTCTTACCTTGAATTTGTTGCAAGTATTCTGCCATGGTAATGTCAAGGTGGTAGTGGCGGTCCTTTTGTTGGACCTCGCCCACTAGAATCTTTTCCATGTTCTCAGAGTTCATCTGGATGCTTTTGAAACTGCTTGAATAGTGCGCTAGAATCTTGAATACCACAACGAATAGGTAGTCGCCCGCATACACAGCAGTATCTTTACCAAAACGTTCTTGAATCGTGACATGGTGCCGACGTAGTGCAGCATCGTCAACAATGTCATCATGGATCAGCGTAGCGGTATGGAGCGTTTCTAATGACGCCGCTAAGGCCACCATCCGTTGCCGATCAGTTGTTGTAAATTGTGAGAATAGGAGGCAGTATGCCGGGCGTAAGAGCTTACCACCACCATGAATCATTTCTAAAATCGCGTCATTGATGTCGGCATCTTGAATATTGATGTTCGCCGTCATCAGCTGCATCACTTGTTGCAGCTCCGGTTGTAGTGCCGGGTAATCACGCCAAATTGGGTGTAATTGTGTTGCCGATTGCATATGGGTTACTCCTTTGTTTGATCTGGATGGTGTTCTCGATTGAATTTGAGATAGCGTAAGATCGTGACGTGGGTGAACAAGTAGTTGGCGGCGATTCCGAGAGCACTTCCCGCTGCTAGTCCAATAATCGAAAGCACTGGCAAGTAGAGCATGACCGTCCACGTCTGTGCAATAAGACTCGCGACCAATAGCTGACCAACATTATGCATGACGCCACCAGTTGCTGAAATTCCAATAATACTAACGCGTTTAGGCCCTAATTGTTTGACCAACAGCATGGCAAACAGGCTGAGAAAGGCGCCCCCAAAACTATACAGAAAGGTTGATAAAGTGCCACCTAGGAGGGCCGTTAAAATCAAACGGAGCCAGGTTAGGGTTATCACGTCAGTTAATGATAATGTATAGATTGCAACAATGGTAATCAGATTGGCTAAACCAAGCTTGGCACCTGGGGCAAAGGCAAACGGGAATGGAATCATCCGTTCAAGGATGCCGATGATCACGCCTTGTGCAACCAGTAACGCGATATAAATATTACGATGAGTTTTGTTTGATCGTTCAAATGAATTATTCATATTCTACTCCGTAACTAAACCATTACCGCCAGATTTGACTTGACCGTTGCTGGCCTTAATTTCAACCAAGAGTTTGTGGGGCAAACAAACAATCGTTTGACCAGGTTTATGAATCCAGCCTCGGCGGACACATACTTGGTCAGAACAGTTGGCTTTCGTAATCGCAACGCGCTTAGGTTTAAATGTGATCGTGTTGTAGTGCCCATGGTTATCGCGATAGGTGAAGTGCTTAGTCGTTTTCAGATTCGTAATATTGACACGCTTCAAGACGGTCCCATTATGTGAGACCACGGCGTTATACGTGGTTTCACTGCTCGTGGCCTTTCGCTTAGCCACTAGTGCCGCATGTTCAGCTTGTTGTTTTTGCTGGTATGAAAAAATCGCTAGTGGGGTGAACGATAAAATAATTAGCGCAACAATAATAATAATATCAAACGGCTTGATCATATCCCCATAACGTTTGAATGTCCGGATCATTGTCCGTAATTTACGCATCGTTAACCCTCCAATTCAATGAAATAAAAAATGGTTCAAGGGGGGAAAAACAACCCTTGAACCATCGGGAAAGGATTTAATTAATTATAACGCATCTAGCGGGTTTTAACACCGTCGTAATGAGAACGAACGTTGCCGTACCACCAGTGTCCAAGGTGTTTTTGCATCCACGGAACGACCCAGTAGTCTAACCCAAATGTCCGTCCGGAACCGTTCATTAAGGCGAGGGCAACAAAGATCATCCAAATGTTGACCCAGTAGAACATGCCAGATAAGCAGAAGACGACAACTAAGCCAATGGTGACTGCGTTAGCAAACCAAGTAAAGAGTCCGAAGAAAATACATAATGCAATGACGATTTCAACACAAGTCATGAATTTCTGGAAGAAGAGGGCCATTTGCATGTTCGGAATGAAGACCTTGGTAATTGATTCGAACCAATGTGGCATTTTGTCAAAGACCATCAGGGGTTCTTTACCGTACATGTATGAAAGACTGAAGACACCCTTAGCGGCTTTAGCGGTTGACGTGGCAGCTTCAGAAGCACCACTGGTTGCAGCGGCTTTAGTTGCTTGAGAGGCACCACTGGTTGCGGCCACGGTAATCCATTCGAATGGTAACCGTAACTTGTCAGTGAACCAGGATTCAGATCCCTGAACTTTAGTCCAGCAGTCCCATAACCACATGGCACCATAGAAGAACCGCAGTGGCACACTCCAGAGTACGTTACCAGCCCGTGAGACCCAACCGCGGAAGACGTTACGGTTATTACGAGTCCGGAAGAATTCGTGCATGAAGTACTGGAATAGGTAGTAACCTGAGAAAATCTGAACGTAGTACATCCAGTTGATGGCGTGTTTTAAAAGCACGGCAATAAAACCAGAGACGTTCCACTTCTCTAAAACTTGTGCAACGGCATATTTGGAACCAATTGAGTCGACGGATGCTTGATAAGCGCCCTTAAATGGCTTGATCGTAACGTCAGTCTGGTCAACGTTCTTAATAATACCTTCGACGGCCTTAGCTGCGGTTTCTTCAGCCCCTTGAACGATTTGTGGGACTGGCCGTGGTTGGTCAGGTTCTTGGTAGCTGGTTGAATCACCGGCTAAGAAGATATTGTTACAATCCTTAGCTTGCATGAATTCATTGGCCATCAAGCGACCACCGCGGGGGTTAGTTTCAATGCCGAACTTTTTAACGATACTATTAGCACGAACACCGGCTGTCCAGATTAACGTGTAGGTTGGAATTGGATCCTTGCCTTTTAAGTTAACATGGTCTTCACAGACTTCGGTAATCATGGAGTTCGTCATGATTTTGACACCATGTTTTTCCATGTACTTAGCGGCCTTACCGGCTTGCGTCCGGTTGAGCATGTTAATAATAGTCGGCGCTGCTTCGACCAATTGGAGCGTGATTTCACTTGGATCGAGCTTGTTGTCTCGAGCCAAAACATCACGATATTCGATTAATTCACCAATCAGTTCAGAACCAGTAAAACCAGAACCACAGACTGTAAAGGTCAACATGGCTTTGCGCTTAGCAGGGTCGAGCTCCGCCGCCCCCCGCCGAATAATTGCAGATAAGTGAGCACGCAATGCCATCGCTTGTTCGAAGGACCACAATTCGAAGCCGTGTTCCTTAACACCGGGAGTCCCAAAGTCATTGGATTCCCCACCCAAACTAATTAAAAGTTGATCATATTGATAACTTCCGTGTTCGGTAGTAACTGTTTGTGCCTTTTTGTCGATGCCCGTCACGGTATCGGTCACGAGACGAACGTTTTTTCGCCGTGCGAACAACCGTTGCAAATCATATTGGATATGCTCAGGTTCCACCCGTTCGGTAGCAACTTCATGTAATTCAGTCATATACGTGAAGTATGAATGCCGGTCAATCAACGTAATCTCGACGTCTGCATTTTTTTTGAAATGCTTAGACAGTTTCTTGGTTGCGTAAACACCAGCAAACCCCGCACCGACAACGACAATATTTTTCTTTGCCATTGCGTAACAACTCCCTTGAATAATAGTGTAAAAAGATAATTCCACTAATAATTATAACGATAATGTAAGCGGTTGTCTATGGATTATGGGAAAGAATGCATAAACTATCACATTATCTAAGCCGCGAAAATAGTGGCATCGAGGTTTGAACGGAAAACGTTGTCAATACCGCTATTATTAGGCTAAAATATCATTTTTTTAATGGAATGGGATTGACTATTACCAGTTTAAACGTTAAGATTAATGTGAATTTTCATACAAAAAGGTTAGGAGTGGGATATCATGAAATTCAAATCAGTTATTACGGGTGCTTCAGTTGTTGCAATTTCAGCTTTAGCTTTAGCAGGTTGTGGCAGCAGTTCTTCAAGTTCTAGCTCGAGTTCATCCAAGAAGAGTTCATCTTCAAGCTCATCAGCTAAGACAACTAAGGTTGCTAAATTAACCGCTGGCAGCAAAATGAAAGCGGGTACTTATAACCTTGAAGAAGAAAATTATTCACATGGTTATCGGACCAAGATGAGTATCACAGTTAATAACAACGGTAAAATCACTAAGTCCAGTTATGACCAAGTGAACAAGAACGGCAAGTCCAAAGTTGATGATACTTCATATAACAAACAAATGAAGAAGATCGCTGGGACTAACCCCAAGACTTACATGCCTAAGTTAAACAAGACGCTGACGGGCTCTGCCGCTACTGGTAACGTGGGCTCCATTGATGTTGTGACTGGTGCGACTGAATCATCAAAGACCTTCCAAAACTACACACAACAATTAGTTCAAGCTGCCCAAGCGGGTAACAAGTCGACCATTAAGATTGACAATGGTGCCAAGATGAAAGATGGTACCTACAAGTTGAACGAAAAGAACTACTCACACGGTTACAAAGTTACTTTCGCAATCACGGTCAAGGATAATAAGATTACGAAGTCTGAATATAACCAAGTGAACAAGAATGGCAAGTCCAAAGTTGACGATGCAGCTTACAACAAGCAAATGAAGAAGGTTGCTAAGACTAACCCTAAGACTTATCAACCAGCTTTGAACAAGTCATTAGTTAAGAGTAGTGATCCAACTAAGGTTGACGTTGTCACGGGTGCCACTGAATCTTCTAACACCTTTATTATGTACGCGGAACAATTACAAAACGCGGCACAAAAGGGTGACACCAACACGATTACTGTTGACAACATGATTTTCTCTGAATAAGCAATTTAATTATTAGATTCTTTTGAGGCCTGAGGCGCATGCTGAGGGCCTTTTGTTTTTAATTGAACAACCACAAAAGTTTGTCACTCAGTTGGGCACGACTTTGAGCAAGCTAAATCCATACATGGATATTGGTTTAAAAAATAATAGTGGCGGTGAATGTTAAGTGCAAAATGGCTGTGGTAGTACAAACCCGACCGTCGAGTTGTACCGTTTGCTGTAGGTGCGCTGATGTCAGACTAGCGTAGAAAAGCTTGGATGACGCGCAAACAGTCTCACCGGATGAATCAAGACTTTGGTATAATGACAATTGAAATTAAAAATAGGGGAAGTATTGGAATGAAGCTAAAAAAATGGGTTCGAATTGGATTAATTGTTGCAATGATCGTGCCATTGACGGCGTGTGGGACGAGTACGAGTCGCAAAAATGCTGCTAGTAGCCGACCCAAACCAACTAAGGTCGTCAAGACGCCGATCGAGGATACCCAGTTCATGATGGGCACAGTTGTCACGTTGCGGATTTATAATAAGGGTAAGGATAACGTGTTAGCTGGGGCGTTTAAGCTGTTGAAAACGGAAGCTAAGGAAATTACGGTCAATCAAAAAGGATCTGAAATTGATAAGATCAACGCCGCTGCCGGTAAAAAGCCAGTGGCTGTCAGCAAGGATATCTACCCAATGATCAAAGCAGCTTACTATTATAGTAAGAATTCAGACGAATCCTTTGATTTAGCCATTGGCCCGATCACATCACTCTGGCATATTGGATTTTCTGATGCCAAGGTGCCCACTCAACAAGAAATTGACAAGAACGTTAAGCTGGTAGACTACAAAAAAGTTAAATTAAATGACAAGAAACGGACCGTTTATCTAGAAGAAAAGGGAATGCAACTAGACCTTGGTGGGATTGCCAAGGGTTACATGACCGATCAAGTGAAGACGTACTTATTAAATCATGGGGTTTCAACGGCCATTATTGACCTCGGTGGTAATATTTATGTTCTGGGTGACAGCCCTAAAGGAACGAAGTCAGGTAACTGGACAGTCGGTATCCAAGATCCAAAAGCGTCACGGGGTACGGCCATTGGCTCACTACCTGCTAAGAATAAGTCAATCGTTACTTCTGGGATCTATGAACGCTATTTGAAGAAGAATGGTAAAGTTTACAGTCATTTGATGGACCCACAAACAGGGGCCCCTTATCAAAACAATTTGATGGGCGTTTCCATCATCTCGAAGAAGTCGGTGGATGGCGATGCACTATCGACGGCCACCTTTGACAAAGGCCTCAAAGGCGGGATGAAGTACATTAATGGTAAAGCGGATCAAGGTATTGGGGCCATTTTTATTACCAAGGATAAAAAAGTATACGTCTCCAATAACTTGAAGAAGCAGTTCACGCTGTTTGGCGATGCTGGTTACAAATACGGGCCAGCCACTGATTTAAAGTAAGATTGGACGTGAAGTTCAGTTACTACAAGTTCCGTCAGATATGTTATGATAATAACCATGAATTTTAAGGAAATGAGGGACAATGGTGAGTCCGATTATTGACGTTAAACATTTAGATTATCGTTACCCGCAACAAGCTACGGATCAGTTAACGTTACACGATATTTCATTTACGGTCATGCCGGGTGAATGGGTCGCCATTGTCGGCCATAACGGTTCTGGTAAGTCGACCTTGGCCAAGAATTTAAACGGACTGTTAGCACCAGCGGCTGGAACGATTACGGTTGATGGTCAAGTATTATCTGAAGAAACCGTTTGGGACATTCGGCGCAAAATTGGGATGGTTTTCCAAAACCCAGATAATCAATTCGTTGGGGCAACCGTTGCTGATGATGTTGCGTTTAGCCTTGAAAACCAGGGCGTGCCGCGTTCTGAGATGCTAACGCGGGTACAGGCGGCTCTAGAACAAGTCAACATGCAGGATTTTGCGACACGTGAACCGGCACGTTTGTCAGGTGGTCAAAAACAACGGGTGGCGCTGGCTGGTATGATAGCGGCGCGGCCTCAGATTTTGATTCTGGACGAAGCGACGTCAATGTTGGATCCCCGTGGTCGTCAGGAAGTATTGACGACGATTCGCGATATGAAGGCTAATTCAGCGTTAACGGTCTTGTCAATTACGCATGATATTGACGAAGCGGCCAGCGCTAATCGGGTCTTAGTGATCAATGACGGTGAGGTTAAGGAAGAGGGGACTCCAGCGGAAATTTTTCAGCATGGAGAAGCCTTAATTAAGATGGGATTGGACATGCCATATGCTGAGCGCTTAAAAGCAGCGCTAAAGCGGCAGGGTGTTCAAGTGCCCGCACAGTATTTAACAGAGAAAG
Source organism: Lactiplantibacillus plantarum (assembly GCF_014131735.1). NCBI lineage: Bacteria > Bacillati > Bacillota > Bacilli > Lactobacillales > Lactobacillaceae > Lactiplantibacillus > Lactiplantibacillus plantarum. The sequence goes on along the minus strand of NZ_CP039121.1, from coordinate 2,344,892 downwards.
GAATGGCGGACTGGTTATGGCAATTACGTTCAAACAAGTAGATTTTACTTACCAACCGGGTACGCCGTTCGAAACTAAGGCGTTAACTGATATTAACGTCACCATTCCCACCGGCTCTTATACGGCTTTGATTGGTCATACGGGGAGTGGTAAGTCTACACTTTTACAGCATTTGAACGCCTTACTCAAACCGACTAGTGGAACGGTCACGATTGGTGAACGGGTCATTACGCCAACGACGAGTAATAAGGATTTGAAACGATTGCGGCAACACGTGGGCATCGTCTTTCAGTTTCCAGAAAGTCAGTTGTTTGAAGAAACGGTGGCCAAAGACATTGCATTCGGGCCCCAGAATTTTGGGGCCAGCGAAGCGGATGCTTTGAAAACTGCGGCTGAAATGTTGGCTTTAGTTGGGTTAGACGAGTCGTTACTGACGCGGTCACCGTTTGACCTCTCTGGTGGACAGATGCGGCGAGTGGCCATTGCGGGGGTCCTTGCGATGCAGCCGCAAGTCCTAGTCTTGGATGAACCGACTGCCGGATTGGACCCTCAGGGCCGTTTAGATATGATGGAGATGTTTGCCCGTTTGCGCCATGAACGTGATTTGACCGTGGTACTAGTGACCCATCAGATGGATGATGTTGCCAATTACGCGGATAATGTAATCGTGATGGATCGTGGACAAATCGTCAAAACGGGGACGCCTCGTGAGATCTTCAAAGATCCTGCGTGGCTGACTGCCCATCAACTGGGCTTACCGAAAACAACGGCCTTTGCACATACACTCCAAAAGCAAGGCTGGCAATTTAATGAGTGGCCGTTGACCGAGGACGAATTAGCAGCAGCCATCGTCCAACAGTTGCCACCGAACGCAATGGGGGAGGTGGCCGCTCATGATGAATAAATTGATCTTTGGTCGCTACATTCCGGGAGACTCCGTGGTTCACCATATGGACCCCCGGGCGAAACTGTTACTGAGTTTTTATTTTATTGGGATTATTTTTATTGCCAATAACTGGGCGACCTATGCCTTGCTATTTGCCTTTACATTGGCCGCTATTTACCTATCCGGTGTGAAATGGTCGTTCTTCATCAACGGCGTCAAACCGCTGATTTGGTTGATTTTATTCACCGTCATCCTGCAAGTGTTGTTTAGTGCAAGTGGCGGGCACGTTTACTTTCAATGGGGCATCATTACAATCAGCCAACTTGGATTGATCAACGGAGTCTATATTTTTTGCCGGTTCGTGTTGATTATTTTTATGTCAACGCTGTTAACTCTAACAACGCCGCCACTGGAATTGTCGGATGCCATTGAATATATCTTGATGCCGCTCAAAGCGGTCCATTTTCCAGTCTATGAAGTGGCGCTGATGTTGTCGATTGCCTTACGCTTTGTGCCAACGTTGATGGACGAAACGGAAAAAATTATGAATGCACAACGGGCCCGGGGGGTCGACTTTGGTGAAGGCAATATCTTTCAACAAATGCGTGCCGTAGTTCCGCTGCTGATTCCGCTGTTTGTCAGCTCATTTAACCGGGCTGAGGATTTAGCAACGGCAATGGAAGCACGTGGCTATCAAGGCGGCGAGGGTCGCAGTAAGTACCGGATTCTTAAGTGGCACCAACGTGATACGTGGGCTACCGGATGCTTTGCGATCTTGACCGTTGCATTGATTTTCTTGCGTGCATAAATGAAGACTGATTAACGTGGGCGTCGCACTGATGGCGACCCACGTTTTTAACTGGAGGGATATTGTGACCACGCGGTATAAAGTAGTTTTAGCATATGACGGCACCAATTTTGCGGGTTTTCAACGCCAGCCACACCAGCGAACTGTCGAGCAGGTCGTCACTAAGGCGGTCAATAAGATGGCGAAAGATCCCGTTGAACCGATTGTGATCTACGGCGCGGGCCGAACGGATGCTGGTGTACATGCGTTTGGACAGACGTTGCATTTTGACTTGCCGTACGAAATTAATCCAGAAGGGGTTCGGCGCGGCCTGAACAGCATGTTACCGATGGATACAATCGTAAAGGCCGTTTCCATTGTGCCGAATGATTTTCACGCGCGTTATGATACGGTCGGTAAGCGGTACTGGTATCGGGCCTATCAAAATGAATTTGTAGATCCATTTAAACGGCACTATACGGGGCATTTTAAGTTCGCTGCGGATATTGACAGAATTCAGCAAGCCATCGGTGACTTAGAAGGACGGCACGATTTCTCGACCTTCGTTGCGTCCGGTTCGCAAGCACATGACCATGTTCGTGAGATCTATTCAGCCAAAGCGTGGGCCTTGCCGGATGAACGCGAAATTCAGTTTGAATTTTGCGGTAGTGGTTTTTTATATAACCAGGTTCGAATTATGGTGGCTGTTTTGATGGAAATTGGTCAGGGCCGGCGCGCAGTTGACTGTATTCCAGCATTACTAGCGGCTAAAGACCGTGAGCAAGCGCGGGGAACGGCTCCTGCGGCTGGACTTTATATGAAAAAAGTGTATTATGAACAAAATGAATTACAAGCTGATTTGATAAAGTATTGACTTCTGAGGCGAAATTGGGTAGACTAGTCGTTGGTATTGTTTGCCCCACGATAAGCCCCGGAAATCTTATTGAGTGTCAAACAAACACAGAAAATGGAGGAACACAACGTGCGTACAACATATATGGCTAAACCAGGTGAAATTGATCGTAAATGGTATGTAGTTGATGCAACCGATGTACCTTTGGGTCGTCTTTCAACTGTCGTCGCATCAATCTTGCGTGGTAAGAACAAACCTACCTTTACCCCTAACGTGGATACTGGTGATAACGTTATCGTTATTAATGCAAGCAAGGTCGCTTTAACTGGGAAGAAAGCAGAACGGAAGATTTATTATCATCATACTGCTTATGCTGGTGGTTTAAAGGAACGGACTGCCGGTGACTTCTTGGCAAAGGAACCTACTAAATTGATTGAAACTTCAGTTAAGGGTATGCTTCCTCACAACTCTTTAGGCCACAAGATGGGCTTGAAGTTGCATGTTTATGCTGGTGCAGAACATACGCAACAAGCACAAAAGCCTGAAGTTTTGGACATCACTAACTTAATCTAAGGAGGAAACTACATTGGCTCAAGTACAATATCGCGGCACAGGCCGTCGTAAAGATTCAGTAGCCCGCGTACGCTTAGTACCAGGTACTGGTAAAATTGTTATGAATGACAAATCTGTTGAAGATTACATTCCATTTGCAGATATTCGCAAGGAATTGTTACAACCATTCGAAGTAACTGAAACAACTGATCAATATGATGTTTTAGTTAACGTTAATGGTGGTGGCTTCCATGGTCAAGCCGGCGCAACTCGTCATGGGATCGCTCGGGCATTGCTCGAAGTTGACCCAGATTTCCGTACTCCTTTGAAGCGCGCGGGTCTCTTAACTCGTGATGCTCGTATGAAGGAACGTAAGAAGCCAGGTTTGAAGAAAGCCCGGAAAGCTTCACAATTCTCAAAACGTTAATATTATCCAAAAACGTTGTTTTATCAACATTTTCTGGCTATATGAGAAAGCACCTGTCTATGGACGGGTGCTTTTTTTTGTTGTTTGAACAGAAAAAATAACACAAAACTAAAACATGGTAGGGCTCATGATATAAAATAGACCACTTTGTTAGCGTCCTGGCTGGCAGCACGTGTTCATGTCAGTACGACTTCCGGGGTGAGCGACTATGCAGTTAGCCCGCCTTGAAACAAGCTAAGCAAGTAACGCTCGGTTACTTAAAAATGGATTGGGCCATTGACGGCTCAATCCATTTTAATTACTGACGTTTAGTTTTACCAAAAGAGAAGACGGCAACGCAACCGAGGCCGGTATGGCTAGTGATAGTCGGCCCAATGTGTTCGAGCAAAATTTCAGCATCAGGAACCTTGGCTAAAATCTTTTCACGAACGGTTTGGGCGGCTTCCTGAGCGTCGCTAGTGGCAATGATAATGCGCGGCTTGGTCTGATCACGTAAATCGGCTAGTGTGTTGTTAACTAGTGTGGTCAGTGACCGGCGCCGTGAGCGCACCTTTTGTACTGGACGCAAGTGGCCGAGTGGATCGACGTCCATGACTGGCTTGATCTGTAAGAGTGATCCAACCGTCGCGGAGGTCCGTGAGACCCGGCCGCCGTGATAAAGGTAATTTAAGTCATCAACGGTGAACCATTGGTGATAATAGAGGCGGTTTTCAGTCAGCCAATCCGCCAATTGGGCGATTGGCATACCAGCATCGCGCTTGTCAATGGCATCTAGTAGCATCAGGCCTTCACCGCAGCAGGCTGCTCGGGAATCCACGAGGTAGATCTCGGCATCTGGCTGGTCTTGTAAAAGCATGGTCTTGGCCTGTTGCGCATTATTGAAGGTCCCACTTAAGCCTGATGAAAAGCCGAGGTATAGGATTGGCGTATGTGCCTGAACGTACGGCTTGAAAAATTCAATAAACTGGCCGATATTAATCTGAGCGGTAGAAGGCATCACACCGTTACCAATCCGATGATAAAAGTCAGTCAAGTCAAAGTGGTGACCCAAATCGTCCGCGTATTCCTGGTCGTCAATCGTGACGTTCATTGAAACAAAATCGACATGCTTGTCCTTAAGTAGTTGATAAGGTAAATCAACGGTTGAATCTGTTAATAGCTGATACATAGCTTTCTCCCTTAATTGTACTTACTGTTACATTGTACGCTTATTTGGGCGGCCATGGAAAATTAATACATGCTGTATTTTTACATACAGCAGTAATTTACGGTAACAACTAGTTGGTTGTCGCAATCCTGGTAGCAGCGTGAATGCTGATCAAGAAATTGAACTGGGCATGTCAGTAAATACTGGACGCATCGGAAGGTCAGTTATGGGTTAACTGCAATAATGGCGTAGTGACTAGGACCGTGCTTTTCAGTCATGGTGATGAGGTTCGACGACTAATTTGCCTATTCAATGAGGCGCTGTAAGTTGATTGAAATCAGCCGATCAATGGCGTGATTTTGCTGCTGGCGGTAGGGGGTGGCCCCGGTTTCATAAAGGAGTTGCGCCTGGTGATGATGAACGCTGATCTGTTCGAGTTGCGGAGGCAATCGAAGAATCGCGATACCGGTGGTCAGTTGGTGCTGTTGAATTAATTGGCTGCGCTTGAATAGCAGTAAGTGTGAGGCGCTGGGGCCGTATGACTGTGATAACAAGACGTAGTGGTCATAGAAGGCCATTCCTTGAATATTGGGTGGGAGCTTGCCGTGCCAGTCACTAACTGCCTTTGGTAAAATGGCGTGACTCGTGGTCATTCTGTATGGCGTGCCGGCGCTCGTCAGTGGATAGCGGGCAACCAAGGTGGTCTGTCCAGGTTTGAACTGGCCGACATAAAGGGCCTGATGGTGATAGGTCAGTAGTGAGGCATTGCTCAGTGTTGGCAGTGACCAGCGTTGCTGATAGTGAACGGCAATGGAAGTGGTCGGGTCGAAGTGCCGTAATGCGGCCAGACTAACGCTCACGATAGCCCCATGACCGTGGCGATGACTGCACAACCAAATCCGCTGGTGGTGAGGGTCATAAGCTAGACCACCCACATGTGGTTTACCATGCAATAAGACAGTGTTGCATAATTGATGTCGGAAACGATCCTGTACATATAGGACAGATTGGGTTCGACCAGTGGCATCGTAAGCGGTGGTTAGACGATAACGACCGGCAATAACAACGCCCTGTGGAATCATCATTGTCGTCGTCGTGAGTTGTTTAGTGACGAGGTCCTTAGTCAGGGTGGCTTGTAGTCCCGGCTGAATGGTGGTGCCTTGCAACATACCGATTGGGTCGAATTTTGCTAGTTTAACCAGATCCGGATACTGACGGATGGTTTGATAAAATTCGGTTGGTGAAAAAACAGCTTGGGTGGCTGTTCTTTGAAGGGTGGTTGGTGGGTACGGTAGTGTCGGTCGTACGCGACTAGCTAGACCGCCGAGGGGATGGCCCCAAATTAACAAGCCTGTGATTAGTCCTGTATAAAAATGATAGGTATAACGGTGCATCGCGGGTCCCTCCTCTAGTTTAAGTGTCTTCAATATAGCATGGAAAGACAGGCCGCTTAGCGGATAGTGAAAGGTTAGTTAAGGAAAGAAACTGAGTGGGGCATAATTGAAAAATTAACGTTTTACACATCTGTTTTTAATTACATTTACATAAAACATTGAATTTTCTAATTAGGAATCGGATAATGAACGTGTTCAAGCTGTTTAGCAATCTGAATAAAGTGTGATATCCCGGTGCTCGCCAAGTTAGGCGAGTGCTGGCTGTCAAAAACGGAGGAAAATATAACGATGCGAATTAGTGCGGAAACGGAACGACAATTTTTAGAAGCAGTTTTTAAGGCCCAACGGTTTAGTGCCAAGGATGGGGCACTGCTGGCAGACACCCTGGTCGATGCAGATTTACGTGGAATCTCATCACATGGTATCCAGCGGCTGGCTTGGTATACGCGGATGATCAAGGATCATACCTTGGAACCGACGAATCAACCGAAGATTTTGAATGAAACACCTACCAGTCTATTGATCGATGCGAACCAGAGCATGGGCCAGATTGCGTCGGCGTTTACGATGAATAAACTGATTGAAAAGACTAAGCAACTCGGTGTTTCATTAGCGGTTATCCGCAATTCGAATCACTTTGGAACGGCGGGCTATTATTCGCGCATGGCTTGCAAAGCGGGTTTGATCGGTATTTCAACGACTAATACGCGGCCGTTGGTGGTGCCGACGAATGCGACAGAAGCTTTTTTGGGTTCCAACGCATTAGCTTTTACTTTTCCAGCCGACCCGCATCCTTTCGTTTTTGACGGCGCGACTGCGGTGGTTTCAAGCGGGAAGATTCAAGTGCTGGCCAAAAAAGGTGCACAGATTCCGGGTGATTGGGCGGTTGATGAGCATCGTCAAGTCTTGCATGATGCGCAGACGGTGGAGGATAACTTGGCTAAAATTGCGTTTTCTGAGAATCGTCCTGGTGGTGGGGTCCTGACCCTAGGTGGCCAGCAGGAAGTCAATTCAAATTACAAAGGCTTTGGCAACTCACTAATTATTGAGTTACTCACGGGAATTTTAGCGCAAGGGTCGCTGTCGGCTGATACGAACACCGGTAAGCATGACTTTAGTCAGTTCTTCATGACGATTAATCCCGCCTTATTTGGCGATCCCGAGGTGTTGAAGGCCAACGTGACGACTATGTTTGACCGTATTCGGCATTTGAAGCATCTACCAGGTACTAAGATCATGATACCAGGTGACCGGGAATACCGGCACTATGATGAAAATTTGGTGCAGGGCGTCAGTATTGATCCACAGACGTTGACGGAAATGCAGCAAGTTGGTGCTGAATTTGGAGTGGCAGTCCCCGCAGCCTTGAAAGCGTAGTTTGGTGTAGTTGCGGCAATTATTGTGACTAAAATGGGGATCACATAAACTGATGATAGTGTGGCTGGAATCTGCTCTGGATGCTGGCGACACTATTTTTGGTTATCACGATTATGTGCGGTGGTGAAGACCAGCTAGCTGGTTGGGAATAGATGGCAGTTCAGACAACTGACGAGCGGCTAAGGTTAGTTGCTAAAGCATACGGAACATTGTTGAAATTGTAATCGAAAATGACCGTTTGTCAGTCGTTCGTTGTGAGAAATTTAGCGTTGGAGTGCGGCTTTTAGACTTTAATGATTTGCCTGGCGGTGGATTATAAGTTAAGTCAGTGCAAGCTACTGGCTAAAAATATTTTCAGAAAGTGGCAGGGAACCATTTTAATATCTGTAAAATGATTTGACACGCAAACTTGCTGATTTACCAGTATTTATTAGCAGTTAGCGAGGATGATGACGACTAGCAAATCGAGGGTGGACCAACATGTTTTTGTTGATTAATAGAAAAAGTTTGCAAAAACCATTTGACAATTCTATTGATTAGCCGTATATTTTAAGTCATCAAATACACATTATAAATTAAGGAGATTTTAATCATGACGATTAATACCAATTTACAATTGAATTCGTATTATTATTACTGGTTTACTTAGTGCCTTGGCATCCACTGCGAGGCACGCCCTCGCAACGGATGTGACCAGTAAATTTTGGAATGATTAAAATTTATGGAAAAGTCATATCAGTGTTGTGAACAACCACTGTGTGACTTTTCTACTTCTGAGTAGCGGTGTTTTTCGGGCACCCTGCGAAGAATTAGTGGACTCACAGTTGGTGTAACTGTGAGTCTTTTTTATTAGCCAAAATGAGAGGGAGCGAAGTTAATGCAAGCATTTGATGAAATTGATGAATTAGCGGTGAATAATCTACGAGTACTGAGTGCGGAAATGATTGAACGGGCCGGTTCTGGTCATCCAGGATTGCCACTCGGCGCGGCTCCAATGATGTGGGCACTGTGGAGCCGACAATTACGGGTCGATCCACAGCAGTCTCAATGGGCTAATCGCGATCGCTTTGTCTTATCAGCCGGACACGGGTCGGCGTTGTTGTACAGTCTGCTACATGTGAGTGGCTTCAACGTGACAATGGGCGAGTTACAACGTTTTCGTCAATTCGGCAGTCATACGCCAGGCCACCCTGAACTGGGAATCGTGGATGGTGTGGAAGCCACGACCGGTCCACTGGGACAGGGATTAGGGATGGCGGTGGGCATGGCCCTGGCTGAACGGCAACTAGCGGCTCAGTTCTCCGAGTCACCGCAGTTGGTGGATCACTATACTTATGCGTTAGTCGGTGATGGTGATTTGATGGAAGGTGTCTCCCACGAAGCTGCCAGCTTTGCCGGTAATCAACAATTGCAAAAATTAATTGTATTGTACGACGATAACGCTGTTTCGCTTGATGGCCCCACCAGCCGGTCGTTTCGTACCGATGTGAACCAGCGCTTCGCTAGTTATGGTTGGGATACACAAACGGTAGGTGATGGCAATGATTTAACGGCGATTAATGCCGCCATTGAGCGTGCCAAACACAGTTCACGTCCAAGCCTGATCGCTGTTAAAACGACGATTGGATTTGGCGCACCACAAGCGGGTACGAATGCGGTGCATGGCAATCCGTTGGGAACGGCCGGTTTAACTAGTTTGCGGCAACAATTAGGGTGGCAAGCCGCGCCATTTACGGTGATGCCGGCCGTTGCTAAACGCGCACAGCAACTAATCTTGCAACGTGGTCAGCGTACACATCGCCGGTGGCAGTCACAACGAGAGGCTTTACCACAAGCCGTGCAACACCGTTTCGAACAACAGCTCAGTATGCGTCTGCCAGTTGACTTAGCCACCAGTTTACCGATCTTTGATGAAGGCGCCCAAGCTTCGCGGATCACGAGTCATACCGTCATTCAGAAGCTAGCCGCTCAGTTACCAGGATTAGTCGGGGGCGCGGCTGATTTAGCCAGTTCGAATAAAACGACCATTGAGCAGGATCAATTGTCGACTCCGGTGACCCCGGATCAGCGCAACGTTGCCTTTGGTGTCCGGGAGTTTGGTATGGGCACCATTTTGAATGGGATGACTTTACACGGTGGCTTGCGGGTCTTTGGTGGCACCTTCCTTGTCTTTTCCGATTACACGCGTGCGGCTATTCGATTGGCGGCGATGATGAAGTTACCAGTCACTTACGTTTTCACGCATGACTCGATTGCAGTCGGCGAGGACGGTCCGACTCATCAGCCAATTGAACAGCTAATGAGTTTACGATTGATTCCGAATCTAACGGTGATCCGGCCCGCTGACCCAAATGAAACGGTCGCAGCTTGGTGGCAAGCCATCAACGCGACGGATCATCCAACCGTGCTCGTCTTGACCCGTCAGAATTTGGCAGTGCTATCCGGATCTAAGACTAAGGCCATGACTGGTGTGGCTCGTGGCGGTTATGTTCTCTCACCGCAGCGTGGCCGCCAGCCAATGGGAATCTTGATTGCAAGCGGGTCAGAAGTTGCTTTAGCTCTTCAGGCCCAGGCGAAACTAGCTACGTTAGGTGAAGATGTCAGTGTCGTTTCAATGCCGTCGATGGAAAACTTTGCGCGCCAATCAACGAATTACCAAGCTCAGGTCTTGCCACCTCAAATTCGGCGGCGAGTTGCAGTCGAAATGGGCGCAACATCTGGCTGGGAACGTTACGTTGGGTTAGATGGGGCGGTACTAGGCTTGGACCACTTTGGCGCCAGTGGAGCGGCCGACCAAGTATTAGCCGCTAACCAGTTCACGGTAGCAGACCTAGTGCGGACGTATCAACAAACGCACGTGGATCTTGGTCAACAATTGCGAGTCATTTAGAAAGGAAGTTAGTTAAAGCATGATTGATGGACAAACGGCACTCTTTGGATTTATCGCGCACCCCGCGCGGCACAGTCGCTCACCGCGAATGCATAATTTGAGTTTTGACTACTGGGGGCTAAATGCGCGCTACTTGGCGTTTGATGTGGCACCGGATGGATTGGCTGATACGCTTGCTGGAATTCGTAGCATGGGTATCGCGGGGGTGAACCTTTCAATGCCATTCAAACAAGCCGTTATACCGCTACTAGATGGTTTGACAGTGCGAGCGCAACGGATTCAAGCGGTCAATACGATTAAGAATGAAGCTGGCAAGCTGATTGGTGACAGCACGGACGGCGCTGGAGTTTTTCAGGATCTCTTACATCAAGGTCTGAACTTGGTTGATAAGCACGTCATGGTTTTAGGCGCGGGAGGCGCAGGTAAGGCAATCATTGCGGCGGCTTTAGATTATGGTGTCGCGAGTGTAACGGTCTTTAAACGCAACAACGAACGCTACGCCGGTGTTCAGCACTGGTTGGAGCAACTCAGTACCACGACTTCGGTACCACTCCGGCTCTGTGCCTATGAAGACCAAGTACGGATGCAGCAAGTTGCTCGTACCAGCGATTTGATCATTAACGCGACCAATATCGGCATGACGACTGCTGGAACGCCATTACCAATCTCAATTATCCAGCAATTAGTCCCACAACAGACGGTCTATGATGTGATTTACCAACCGCTTGAAACGACTTTTTTGCGCTTAGCGCGTCAGCAGGGGTGCGCCACATATAATGGCTTGGGGATGTTAATTTGGCAAGGTGCCTTGGCTTTTGAGTTTTGGACTGGTAAGCAGATGCCAGTTCAACAGGTCCGCCAAGATATGTTAGCCAGCATTCAAGCGACTCCGCCGATTACGGCGCGGGCTTAGGCCTTAACTTTTGAGAATTGATTAGTAGGAGGAAATTATTATGATTATTATATTAAAACCAGCAACCGCTACGGCCATGCAGGCAAAGTTAGTGAGTCAATTTGGTGCGGATCACGAGATCTTCACGCACAATAATCGAATTGCAATTCAAGGATTGCGTCCAGAAGCACTTCCCACGGATGTGCAAGCAGCCAGTGAATCAATCTTGACGGCAGTTCCCGCAGCGGTCCAAAGCAGCCGTCTCTTTCACCCAGAAGATACGATTATTAAGACGCCACACAGTGTGATTGGCGGTAATCAATTCGTCATGATGGCTGGCCCGTGTTCAGTCGAAAGCGCTGAACACGTGGACCAGATGGCCGCGGTTGCCAAGCAGGGTGGTGCGACGATTGTTCGTGGCGGAGCATTCAAGCCACGGACGTCCCCTTACAGCTTCCAAGGCCTCGGGGAGACGGGACTCCAATACTTACGGACGGCGGCTGATAAACATGGCCTTGATATGATTACCGAAGTGATGGATGATGAACACGTGGCGATGGTGGCGAAATACACGGATATTTTTCAAATTGGTGCACGCAATATGCAAAATTTCTCGTTGCTTAAAGCCGTTGGACAGACCCAAATTCCGGTTGCATTAAAGCGAGGAATGTCGGCAACAATCGACGATGTGCTCAATGCAGCTGAATACATTGCAGCTGGTGGTAATCATCAGATCATGCTTTTGGAGCGGGGAATTCGAACGTTTGATAATAAGTACACACGCAACACGTTTGACTTAGGTGCAGTGCCAGTCTTGCAATCGTTGACACATTACCCAGTCATCGTTGATCCGAGTCACGCGGTCGGTACCTGGGAACTCGTGACCCCGATGGCGATGGCAGGTGTAGCAGCTGGCGCCAGTGGCATGATCGTTGAAATTCATGACCAGCCAACGCAAGCTTTATCCGATGGGCCGCAAGCGTTAAAACCCGCGACGTACTTAAAAATGGCGCAACAGGCTTTCCAGTTACATGACCTGATGCAAACGTGGGCGTAGGATGTGCCTATGACAAACATTGAAGTCAAGACGCGAGTTAAACAGTATCAGATCAAGATCATGATTGACAGTTTACATCATCTAGGAACGTTGGTAACTAAGGTATGGTGTGCCCGTCAAGTAGCGGTGGTAACGGATACCAATGTGGGCCCGTACTATGCGAAGCTGGTAACTGATGAACTGACGGCGGCTGGATTCAAGGTGCGTGTGATGACGGTTCCAGCCGGTGAGGCGAGCAAAAGTTGGTCACAAGTCCAGTCGTTAATCGATCAGCTGAGTGCCGCCCATTTTAGCCGCAGTGACGGTGTCATCGCTCTTGGTGGCGGGGTGGTTGGTGACTTAGCAGGGTTTGTCGCTTCGATTTATATGCGCGGTATTGCCTTGATTCAAGTACCGACATCATTATTAGCGCAAGTCGATAGTTCGGTGGGCGGTAAGACCGCGATTGACTTACCAACTGGCAAAAACTTAGTGGGCAGTTTTTACCAACCAGATTTAGTCGTCATTGATCCGGCAATTCTGGTGACGTTACCGCCGCGGATGCTCGCAGAAGGTTATGGCGAAATCGTTAAGTGCGCAGCATTAGTTGGCGGTGATTTTTGGCAATCCTTGCAACAAATTACCAGTGTGGCAGCGATTTTACCAGCAGCACCAGATTTAATTGCAGCTAGTGTGGCGTTCAAAGCGCGCGTCGTTATGGCGGATGAACATGAACAGGGTCAGCGGCAATTATTGAATTTTGGTCATACGATTGGTCACGCAGTCGAACTATTGGCTGACGGTCAACTAATGCATGGGGAAGCGGTAGCGATTGGTCTAGTACAGGTTTGTCGGTTGTTTGCAGCACATGGGTTAGCGCCGACTAGTTTAACGTCGACGCTCAAGGCACGCTTAATGGCGGTAGGTTGCCCACGGAATTACCGCCGATAGCGCCGCAAGCCGTGGCCGCAGTGATGCAACACGACAAAAAAGTGCACGGTACAGCGCTGACCTGGGTCTACTTATCGGCGGTTGGGCAACCCCACCTGTATCCCATAGCGGTCACGGACTTGGCGACTTGGATGGGTGACTTGTGGTCGGTGTCGTGATTAGACGTAAGTTTACAATATGCTTCAGTTCGACACATGACGGTTAGCCGGGTGGGATCTGAAAATTTGAGGGAGCATCAGAACTTTTGACGTCCAGGTTCTGATGGACTTACATGGTAGATTAACAATCGGCTTTCCAAGTAATAGTTGGAAAGCCGATTGTTATTGGTTAGGGCGTGATGTTTGTATGATCAAGTCGTTAGTCAGGAGTAAGTTCACATTGTGCGCGTTAATTTTCATGAAGCATGCATTAAAATATGCCAGTCTTGAGTTTAAAAAGCCAGTTTAGGGTCACCGGCAAAAGTTCTGATTTGCGTAAACTTGCTCGGCTAGATCGTCCTTCCCCCAGAAATGGGCACTCAGCCCGGAGTCGGGAAATACGTGAATGAGTGTCTGAACCTGTCAAATGGTATAGTTGAAAAACAACTAGCTTACCAATAGCCTAAAAGTTTCATCCAGAGTGTGCCACCAACGCCCCATACTAATAGATAGAAACCACCAAGGCACAGATTCAGACGCCACCATTCGGACTGCGTTATGTAACCTGATCCGAACATAATCGAGGCGGGACCGTTGGCGTAATGGGTGGTCGAACTGAAAATGGCACCGTCAAAGCCTAATAGTAGGGCTGCTAGCATTGGGGGGGCGCCGGCTGAAATTGCCACACCCAAGAAGGCGCCGTACATGGCGGAGACGTGAGCAGTGGCGCCGGCAAACAGGTAGTGGCTGTAAAAGTAAACGAGCATCAAAGCTGCCAAGACCCATAGCCAACTGATTCCTTGCAGGGCCTGGCCCATAGTTTGTGAAAGCCATGGAATAAAGCCAAGACTGTTCAGTTTGCCAGCCATAAAAATAAGAATTGAAAACCAAACGAGTGTGTTCCAAGCCCCAGTTTCATGTAATAAGTCGTCAACGGATAATACACCGGTTAATAAGAGCAAAGTGACGGCTATGAAGGCCACTAAGGTCGCGTCTAGCCCAGTGAGACTAGCTGAGATCCAAAGAAAGAGGGCCAACATAAAAATACCGCCCATGAGTTTTTCGGCCAAAGTCATGGCCCCCATCTGCTCAAGTTCGTTGGCAGCCCACGCATGCGCGTTGGGTGTATCCTTAATTTCTGGCGGATAGAGCCAATAAATAATAGCTGGAACGCTAATTAAGCAAATAAGACCAGGTAATAGAGCGGCGAGTAACCAGTCCATCCATGTGATGTGAATCTGCATTGCTTGGGCCAAGGCCACGGCAACGAGATTTGGTGCCATCGCGGTCATGAATAAGCCACTGGTGGCAATATTACCATGGAAAGCTGACATAATGAGAAAACTACCAACCTTACGCTGCGTACCGTTTTGTGGGTCAGAGCCGTATGCTTTAGCTAAAGATTCAATAATTGGGAAGACGATTCCACCGGCGCGGGCGGTATTGCTAGGCGTGGCCGGACTAGTGACGAGATCGACACCAATCAGCGCGTAGGCTAATCCAAGGGCCTTTTTACCAAATAATTTGACGAAGACCAGCGCGACTCGTCGCCCTAGCCCCGTTTTTACGAAGCCTCGTGATAGGAAGTAAGCCATTGCAATCATCCAAACCGTGTTATCACCAAAGCCGGCCATGGCATCCGTCATCGAGGTAACACCAAGTAAGACACCAAGTGTGAGACCAATAATTGCGACACCGGCAATAGGTAACGGCTGGGTAATGCAACCAATGATAGTGCCAACAAAGAGAGCCAGCATGTGCCATGCTAATAGACTGAGCCCCGCGGGACGAAATGGCGCGCTCAGCCAAATAATCAAACCAATTATCAGCGGCCATGTAAGTTGCTGGTAGTTGACGGATTGTAATTTGGTCATCGAAAACGACCACCTTTCTAGTCAAACGTTAAAATCGTCTCACGGTGACTGCTGAAACTAGTCAGCAAATGATGCTAATCCGGACACGATTTCTAAATTAGAATTAATGCAACCCTAATGTCATTTTTGCTGCCCGTGACATTTTATCAAGCGACCAGGTCGGTTCCCAGACAAGGTTGATGAGTACCTGATCGATACCCGCGACGGTCATTAATGCGCTTTTGATATGGTCATTCAAATAGCCTGTCAGTGGACAGCCCATGATGGTCAGTGTCATGGTAACGGTGCAGAGCTTTAGGTCAGCATCGTAAGCAACATCGTAGATCAAACCGAGGTCAACAATGTTCACACCAAGTTCAGGATCGATCACGGTACTCAGAGCGGCTAAAGCTTGGGTTTTTAAAGTAGATTGTGTATCCATACTAATCATGAGAAAGACTCCTTTAGACCAACAGCCTAAGCAGGGTGATCCGCTTAGGCTGTTAATGGTCGGTTATTTAATGAATTTAACTTGTTCGTTGATTTTTTTAATCTCAGCTTCTTTACGTTCGTTGAAGATGACCTTGTTCTTTTCAAACAAGTTGTCGCCATTCGTATCGATGGAGACAATTAACGGACCGAAGTCTTTGACCTCACACGCCCAGAGTGTTTCGGGCATTCCGAGGTCTTTCCACTGGGCATCAACAATCTTATTGACGTGCAGGGCGGCATAAACAGCATTGCCAGCGGGGTAGACGAGGTGTAAGGCGTGATATTTCTTGCAGGCCCGTTCGGTTCCCGGTCCCATGCCGCCTTTACCAACGATTAGTTTGACACGGGTTTGTTTTACGAATTCTTCTTCAAATTTTTCCATCCGCATACTAGTCGTTGGCCCGACTGCGATCATTTCGTACTTGTCATGGCCGAGATCTTTAATGATCGGGCCAGCGTGGAGAATTGCTCGGTCTGTCACGTTAACGGGTAGGGGACGATGTTCTTCGACGAGCCGCCGATGGGCAACGTCCCGACAGGTTGTTAGTGAGCCATTCAAGTAGACGATGTCGCCGATACGAATGTCCTTAATATCGTCATCAGAAATTGGGGTGGTTAAGTGGTAAGTTTTCATGATAATTCGACTCCTTTGTTCAGTGGTAAGTCATAGTTTAGATCTGCGTCAAAGTTGATAAGTCCGCGCCGGTGTGACCAGCAGCCGGTACTAACAGCGACGCCAATTGTTGATGGGTGTCGGGCGGTATTCTCGACATTGACACCCATTACTGACTTTTGACCGCCAAACCCCTGTGGTCCCAGGCCAATGTGATTGATGCCGTCTTCTAATAAGTGTTCGAGTTTGGCAGCATTAGCGTTTGGATTTTCACTATCGACGCGCCGCATTAAAGCTAATTTAGAATTAAGCGCAGCCGTTTCAACGGATGTGGCGACGCCGACACCGACGAGTAAAGGTGGGCAAGCGTTAATGCCGTAGCTCGTCATGCGATCCATCACGAAACGGACGACGCCTTCGTAACCTTCACCAGGCATCAGGACTTTGGCAGCCCCGGGTAATGTGCAGCCACCGCCGGCCATGTACACGTACATTGAGATGTCAGTGCCATTACCATCAACTTGCAGAAAAATCGAGGGGATGCCGTCACCAATGTTCATACCGGTATTGTATTCGTCAAATGTCTGAACAGCATTATGTCGGAGTGGCGCTTTTTTTGTCCCACGATAAACGGCGTCTTTCAAAATTTGATTGAGTTCGCCTAATAGTGGGAACTGCGCGCCGCATTTAATGAAGAATTGTAATGCACCGGTATCTTGGCAACTTGGGCGTTTAAGTTTATTGGCAAGTAATTGGTTTTCCATCATCGTGTCGTAGACGAGCTTTTGGAGTGGATCGACTTCGATCTTACTGAGTTCTTCGAGTTTGGCAGTCACATCATCTGGTAGTCGATGACTGATGAGTGCAATATAATCGGCCAAAATGTCGCGCATCCGTTGGCCCTTAGTTGATAACGTTGGTTCGGTATAGTCGTATGTCATTGTATCCATAGCTGGTTTCCTCCTATCAATTTACAGCTACATTGTAAGTAACTGTGTGATACAAAACTAACCGCTACTCGCCAAGTTATGCCAGGTATCAGATTGTGAAAGTGATGGTAAGCGGACAGGTAGCCGGTTAAAAATGACAAAAAAATACCAAGGCCTTCTGACGAGTGATGCCATCGTACCTTGGTATGACCCAATATTTGATCAAAATATCGGTAAGTTCAGTTGTTCGTAATCACAAAAATTGTTATGCCGTTAATTATTGATTGAGCAGTGTTTTTAATTGCGCGATTTTTTGTTTGAGCGCCTGATATTCTTGAAAATGTAGTTTATACATGCAACTTTCACAAGCACTGAGTTGATCAGTACTTGTGAGTTGGGCCCAGTGCTTGAGTTGCTTTTGGACAATGGTAGTTTGTGTGGGAGTGAGCGGTTGCTTGAACTGGTCATATTCAGGACGCTGCCCGTGTGACAAGTGTTGACGGTAACTGGAAGGTGTCTGACCAAAATGCTTCTTAAACATTAGATTAAAGGACTTGACCTCCTGAAACCCATTGGCTAAAGCTAGATCGGCGACCCTTGTGGTTGGGTTTTCCAGATCGTAGATGGCGTGTTGTAGTCGGCAGCGGGTTAGATATTCGTAAAAATTCAGGCCGAGTTCCGCTTTGAAGATGCGTGAGAGATAGGCTGGTGAATAGTGACTGATTTTTGCCGCTTCGTTTAAGGTAATTGGTCGATCGTAAGCCTGGTTAATGTAATCAATGACCCGGTTTAGTGAACTCTGCGTCTTGGGTTGGGGGTAAGTCATCGTGATTCCAGTATCAAAGAAATCGTGATGTAGCAGGTTCGTCAATTGAAAGTACAGGGCGTTCAAGTCAAAAATTGGCCAGTCCTGCTGATGTAATCCTAGATAGAGTTGTGCCAGGATTTGGCGAATCGTTTGGTAGTCACGGTGTTGGGGCGTCGTCACGCTGTTGAGTAGAAAAGCACCTGAACTGAGGTCGATGCCCTGATTAGTGTAGAAGTCGGGCAGAATATGTAAACGGAGCGCGATACATTCTGGGGTCAAGGCAAAGGTGGCATGGCCGCGATTGGCATTGATCAAGATGAGGTCATTTGCGTGTAATTGATGGCGAGTCCCGTCAACATTCACTTCGACGGTACCTTGCAATAACCATAAGAGTTCGATTTGCGGATGCCAGTTGTAGTGGTAACTACCAATCATGTATGTTAATAAGTCAAATTGGACGGTTGGAGTGGATTGAAAATGCTGACTAGGTATCATGACAGGGTCCTCCTTAGGAATAACTTTGATTAGCTCTAGCTTACACGTTCAGAAGATGCTTGAACAGCAGTCGACAAAAGAATACAAAGAAAAATGACAAAAATTGACTAGTATCAGTTATGATGGAAATATAAGTAATGGTAACTGAATGTTGGTTGTGGTCACGCTTAATCAAGACTGAAAGTGACCCAGGCACATCATCGTTGTTAGACTAAGGATGAAATGGTGGAGAAATAGTGGATACGAAGATAATTGTCAATCATGCGCTACGAGCGCTTTTATACGAAGTGACGGTCAACCCTAAGCCCGGGCTGGTCGACCCGTTGTCGGCGGGTCCCCATCCAGACATGAACGCTTTTATGTTTATTGATAGTGCTTTGAGTCTAGCCCCCTACTTTAATGCTTGTGCAGCGGCGGGCGTCGCGTATACGGCTGTCGATTTGACGGGTTTGTTCAAGCAAATTCGGGGCAGTGGTGTTCAAGCGGAACAAACCATGTTTGCGGCGACCAAGGGCGTGAATACCCATAAAGGGGCGGTGTTCTCACTGGGCGTGCTAGTGACAGCGGCGGCGTATCAGTTGCAGCACCCCGACGTCGACTTAGCAACGATTGTGCGCACGATGCTGGCGGGGTTAACGGCAAATGATTTTAATGAATTAAACACGAAGGATCCAACGACCTTAACTGCTGGAGAACGTCAATACTTAACATATGGCATCAAGGGAATTCGTGGTGAAGCCGAGGCGGGTTATCCGACCGTGATGCAAGTGGCACTACCCGCATTGAGACGTAGTCGTGGCACGATTAATCAGCGGTTATTAGACACACTGATGGCGATTGTCCAGGCGACGGTCGATACCAATCTGGTAAAACGGGCACACGACCCACACGTCATTGACTGGGTCCACGACCAAGCACACCGCTACTTCGATTTAGGGGGAAGCCGCAGTGAAGCTGGAATGGCGTTTTTACGCGAATTGAATCAGATTTTTGTCGACCATAACTATAGTTTAGGTGGCTCGGCCGATTTGTTGATTTTGACGATTTTTATTGGATTGCAGACAGATATATTAGCTTAATAATGAGTGTCGTGATTGTAAGTGACGACACTTTTTTAATACCAAATATTAATGGAAATTAAATGACGATTGCAATGCTTAGTTGATGAGTGGTCAGTGCTTTTTAGTGGTGATGGCATCGAAAGTCGTTTCAGTAGGTTCTGGATTAAGCTTTTAGTATGTTGGTTGTAACGCCTTGGTTAAGCAGAAATAGTATTAGAATGAACGAAAATTTAATACCAATTATAAAAAAGTTAACTGCACCTAACAATTATTTGCATTAGCGTTAATTATCAGTTATGCTTATGACGATGTAGAAAACCGACTACCGCGATGAACGGAGGAAATGTGATGTTAAAAGTACAAAACCTCACCGTGGCATACAGTGACACACCAGTCTTTACTGATGTTGCCGTTAACTTTAACGCCGGCAAAATTACTGGAATCATTGGTCCCAACGGTGCGGGAAAATCAACGATGATCAAGGCAATGCTTGGTCTGATCAAATCCCAAACGGGAACCGTCGAATATGAAGGTCGTGCGCTAAAACAATTTCAAAAACAGATTGCATATGTCGAGCAACGTAAAGATCTCGACTTAACCTTTCCAATCAATGTTTTTGACGTCGTTTTGACTGGGACCTATGGCAAACTCGGACTTTTCCGCGAACCAAGCAAGGCGGATCGTCAGCGTTGCCAAGATGCACTTGAGCAACTTGAGTTAGCCGATTTAGCACAGCGCCAAATTAGTCAGCTCTCTGGAGGACAATTACAACGGGTCTTTGTGGCTCGAGCCTTAGTCCAAGAAGCCGATATCATTATTCTTGATGAACCTTTCGTCGGCATTGATTTACAGAGTGAGACGGCTATCATGACGATCTTGCATCAGTGGCGTGATGCCGGCAAAATGATTATTGTCGTGCATCATGATTTGAACAAAGTTTCACGTTACTTTGATGATCTCGTGATTTTAAATCACGGTATCGTTGATTATGGTCCCGTGGACGCGGTCTACACACCCGCAAACATTGAACGGACGTTTAGTGCTGATCTTTCGGCCGTCCTGTTTACGAAGGAGGAAACGCGATGATGCAATCAATTACGACCTTTATGGCTGCTTTGGGGAAGTATGATTTCTTACAAAGTGCGCTAATTACGGCTATTATGGTCGGGGTCATGTCAGGAATTATTGGTAGCTTTATTATTTTACGAGGCATGTCGATGATGGGCGATGCCATCTCGCATGCCGTTTTACCTGGTGTTGCGGTAGCTTATATGCTCGGTATCAACGTCCTAATTGGTGCTTCGGTTTTTGGAATTCTAGCCGCTAGCTTGATTGGATTCGTTGCGAGCCGTAGTAAGATTAAGACTGACACCTCAATTGGGATTGTCTTCAGTGCGTTTTACGCACTCGGTTTTATCCTAATTTCATTAGCTGAAAGTTCGACGAACTTGCACCACATCTTATTCGGTAACATCCTTGCTGTGAGTGATACTGATATGATGACGACGACGGTCGTGTTAGGACTAGTGATTTTATTCGTGGTCTTCTTCTACAAGGAATTACTGATTACGTCATTTGATCCGACCTTTGCGAAGACTTATGGTCTCAAGGTCCAACTGTTACATTACGCGTTAATGCTGGTCTTAACGCTAGTGACCGTTTCAGCGCTACAAACCGTCGGGATCATTTTAGTGGTCGCGATGTTGATTACACCGGCTGCGACGGCCTTTCTATGGACAGAACGACTGGCAGTCATGCTTGGACTGTCAGCCTTAATTGGGGTCTTGTCCTCAGTGGTGGGCTTATATCTCAGCTACACGTTGAACTGGGCTTCTGGTCCGGCCATCGTGCTAGTAGCGGCTATTTTCTTCGGTATTTCTTTCATCATCTCACCTAAGCAGGCCTTGTTGCCGACGCTTTGGAAAGGGCAAGCAGCAGCGCGACGGGTGACAGCATGAAAACGAAATTAATTGCACTGATTGGAGTCATCGCGATGGTTACCGGGATGGCAGTATTTCTGAATCAACGCCAGCAAAGTGCCAAAGCGACGACCACTAGTGCCAAAATCCGGGTCGTAAGTACGAACTCGATTCTAGATGATATGGTGAAAAATGTGGGTGGGCAGTACGTCCAAAATTACAGTATTGTGAAGCGCGGCACTGACCCGCATGAGTATGAACCACGGCCCACTGATATTGCGGCAACTGCCGAAGCTGACGTGATTTTTTATAATGGCTTAAACCTTGAAACTGGCGGTAATGGCTGGTTTAAAAAGTTAGTGACGGCTTCCAAAAAGGACTTTGACCACGATGTTTTTGCGGCCAGTAAGGGAATTAAGGTCAAATATTTAACGACGAACGTTAATGAGCCGGACCCCCATGCTTGGTTAGATCTCGCCAACGGGATTCAATATGTCAAGAACATCAACCGGACGTTGCAGGCCAAGGATCCTAAGCACGCCGCTGTTTATCAAAAGAATACGGATCGCTACGTGGCAAAACTAACAAAACTGCATGAGAGCGCTCAAACCAAATTCAAGCAGATCCCGACGAGTCAACGATTATTAGTGACATCCGAAGGCGCCTTTAAGTATTTCTCGGCGGCCTACCATGTGCCCGCTGCTTATATTTGGGAAGTGAATACGGAATCGCAAGGCACGCCAGCTCAGATGCGGACGGCGTTGAAGAAAATTGAAGGAACCCAGGTTCGAAGTTTGTTTGTCGAATCATCCGTATCACCGAAATCGATGAATAAGCTTTCACAGGAGACGGGAATCCCCGTTGCTAGTACGATTTTTACCGATTCGCTGGCAGCTAAAGGCAAGCCGGGTGATACGTACTACTCAATGTTGAAGTGGAATCTTGATAAGATTTATGCTGGGCTGACTCGGTCGTAGTACTTGGGCCTATAATTCGGTTGTGTTGATGTCATGTGATATAAGTTTGTTCTAAAAAGGACCGTGGAAGTTAAATCTTCCACGGTCCTTTCTTTATTTTGAACTGCTAGTTTAGTCTTCCGATTCGAATGACAATTCCGTCATTGATAGTTCCAGATCATCAAGTACGTCGTTTTCACTCAGAAATTGTTCCCAGGCAGCCGGTGTTTGTTCGCGGGTATGGGGGACGATTTTATCATGAATATTGGCAATCACATCATCGAGCATCTTATCCGCTTGCCGGGCGATTTCAGCATCGTTATAGCGGCGTGCTGGCGCCCGGTCCTCATTTTTTCGATTCAGAAAATCGGTTGCTTTCTCCATAAAAATGGTAATAACTTGGGAGTTGTTTGCGAGATAGTCTTTTAAAGTTTCATTATCCAATGTATTAGTCCTCTCTAGTTTGAGTCGTACTTCTAATATACCACGCTAATCAGGTTTTAACTGTTTCAAGATCGGTTGGCGGGTAAAAAGTTTTGTAACTTGCGCAGATGTTTCGAATTGACGCCAATCAGGCAATTTAAACGCAGAATTGTAACCGCTTACGAAAATGATTTCACAAGCTGACACTTTAGAAAAAGTTCACAATCAAAATAATTTTAAATGCTGCTACACAGGCGTTTTAAGTAATAATTATATTTAAATTTTTCAAAAAAATAATTTATTTTTAAAAAATTAGCAAAAATGAAAGCATTTGCGTTATAATACTTGTGAGTTAAGTAACTAAGTAGTTGGAACCACATGTGCAGCACACATTTTTGATGAAAGAAGGATATTGACATGGATAAGAAGCAACGCAAAGTCGTAATTGTTGGTGATGGCTCGGTGGGTTCATCATTTGCCTTTTCATTGGTCCAAAATTGCGCCCTAGATGAACTCGTTATCGTTGACTTGGTTAAAACGCACGCAGAGGGGGACGTTAAGGATTTGGAAGATGTTGCCGCCTTTACGAATGCGACCAACATTCATACCGGTGAATATGCGGATGCGCATGATGCTGACATCGTTGTCATTACGGCTGGTGTGCCTCGTAAGCCTGGTGAGAGTCGTTTAGATTTGATTAACCGCAATACGAAGATTCTGGAATCCATCGTCAAACCAGTGGTTGCGAGTGGTTTTAATGGTTGCTTCGTTATCTCAAGTAATCCCGTCGATATTTTGACTTCGATGACGCAACGTTTATCCGGTTTTCCACGGCATCGGGTCATTGGTACCGGGACTTCCTTGGATACGGCGCGGTTACGGGTCGCCTTGGCTCAGAAGTTGAATGTTGCCACCACTGCAATTGATGCTGCGGTACTTGGAGAACATGGTGATAGTTCCATCGTTAATTTTGATGAAATTATGATCAATGCTCAGCCCTTAAAGACGGTCACAACGGTCGATGATCAGTTCAAAGCTGAAATCGAGCAAGCTGTTCGTGGTAAAGGTGGTCAAATCATTAGTCAGAAGGGGGCCACGTTCTATGGGGTCGCCGTTAGTTTGATGCAAATCTGCCGAGCAATTTTGAACGATGAAAATGCTGAGTTGATTGTCTCCGCCGCTTTGTCTGGTCAATATGGCATTAACGATTTGTACTTGGGGTCACCCGCCATTATTAACCGCAACGGGCTCCAAAAAGTGATCGAAGCTGAGCTATCAGATGATGAGCGTGCCCGGATGCAACATTTCGCAGCCAAGATGCTGACCATGATGAATGTGGCATCATAAAAATGATGAGTAAGTATGAGGAGGAATTGAGATGACACTAAATAAGGTCAAGTATCGTGATTTTATTGCACCGTTATTGGTGGGCCTGATCATTTGGTTAAGTAGTCCTATCAAACCAGCCAGTGTTTCGATGAACGCATGGCATATTCTGGCAATTTTTGTGGCAACCATTATTGGTTGTATTACGCGGCCGTTACCAATCGCCGGGGTCGCAATCATTGGGTTGACACTAACCGTGTTATTGGGCATCGTGCCTATGGATACAGCGGTTGCCGGATTTGGGAGCAGTACGGTATGGATGATTGCGATGGCGTATTTTATGTCACGTGGTTTCATCAATACTGGTTTAGGTCGACGTGTCGCGTTGGTGTTTGTGCGGCTGTTTGGGAAACGAACGTTGGGTTTGGCATACGCACTGATTGGCGTCGATTTAGTAACAGCACCCGCAACGCCAAGTAATACGGCCCGTGCTGGTGGGATTGTTTATCCAATCATTCAGTCGTTAGCTGAAACGTTTGGTTCTGATCCCAAGGATGGCACACAAAGTAAAATCGGTTCATTCTTAGTGTTCGCAGAATTTCACGGTGATTTAATCACCAGTACGATGTTCATGACGGCGATGGCGCCTAACTTAGTTGCTGTCACGTTAGCCAAGAGTTTACACATCACGTTATCGTGGATGCAATGGTTCTTAGCCGGGATTGTCCCAGGACTTATTTGTTTATTGGTTGTGCCATATTTAATTTATAAAATGTATCCACCAGAAATTAAAGATACGCCCAATGCCAAGCAATGGGCGGATGATGAGCTGGCAAAGATGGGTAAGATGAGTCTTCCAGAAAAAATCATGGGCGGCGTCTTCTTGCTAGCCTTAGTCTTATGGATGTTATCCAGCTTTATCGGTCTCGAAGCTTCATTAGTTGCCTTTATGGCCGTCTCCTTGCTACTCGTTGCTGGAGTTCTATCGGTAGATGACGTGCTACACGAAACTGGTGCTTGGAATACCTTGGTGTGGTTCTCAATTTTGATCTTCATGGCTAATGAGTTGAACAAACTCGGCTTTATTCCATGGTTGTCTGGCGCGATTGGTGGTGCCTTGAAAGGCTTCAGTTGGGGCATTGTTTTAGCGGCACTCGTCTTGTTCTACTTCTACAGTCACTACTTGTTTGCTAGTGGGACTGCCCACGTTTCCGCAATGTACGGTGCCTTACTTGGGGTCGCGGTTTCCGCGGGAGCGCCAGCAACCTTTGCTGCACTGATACTTGGCTTTACTGGTTCGATCTTCGCTTCGACGACGCATTATGCGAACGGCCCGGCGAGTGTTCTCTTCGGTTCTGGGTATGTTACTCAGGGAAAATGGTGGCAATTAAACTTTATTTTAGGTCTCTTCTACCTAGTCGTTTGGGGTGGCATTGGCGCTCTCTGGATGAAAGTGATTGGTATTTGGTAGTCTGATTTTAAGCATAAAAACAGGTACCAAGCTGCCGGCAACGGTCAGCGTTGGTACCTGTTTTCGAAGAAGCGGATTATTTGGATAGTGGTGTGGCTTGATCTTCTTGGAGAACCCGATTCGCGACGGCTTCATCAATGATGATGTCAGTGAGTAATTGTCCGCGGAGGGCGCCAAGTAAGGCTTCGCTCTTGAACTTACTTTTGATGATGCCGAAACGACGCGGCACTTTGAGAATGGCGGGCATTTTAGCGCCAAAGAGTTTGTCGTGGTCGGCGTTCAGAATGTGACCATTGATGTCGTATGGCCGACCGTATAACAGGCCGACCACCGCCTGCGGATCAGCGCCACCCAGAATGGCTTGGCGATGTTGATGCCAGACGGGAATCG
Source organism: Lactiplantibacillus plantarum (assembly GCF_014131735.1). Taxonomy (NCBI): domain Bacteria; kingdom Bacillati; phylum Bacillota; class Bacilli; order Lactobacillales; family Lactobacillaceae; genus Lactiplantibacillus; species Lactiplantibacillus plantarum. Next base: position 2,318,827 of record NZ_CP039121.1, on the reverse strand, counting down.
AGTCAATGGATGCTAAGGTGCCAATTCCGGCAAATAGCATGTCCATTCGGTCAAAGTTACTGATGGCCGGTGTAATGGCTGGTTCTTGAGCCAATGCTTGGTGTGCTTGATCATTAAACAAGTAGAGTGGTGCCGGGATGGTGACGTACTGTGCGCCGAACTTAGCGGCGGCTTTTTGAACCAACGGTGTTGAGCCGTTCGCTGCGTTCGTTTTCAGGTTATCACCCATAAACTGGGTGAACAGTAAGTCATCACGAGTGCTCGTTTGAAAATTATCGATGACGCTAAGGACAGTGCCACCCCATGCCACCCCAATTACATTACTTTGAATGATCTGGCGCTGGATTGTTTCGGCGGCAAACTCGATTACGTGGCGTTCATCGTCACTCGTGGTATCCGCGTCTTTGATAATATAAATATGTTCAATTGGAAAACGATGTTTAAATTTAGCCTCCAGCTCACTATTTCGTTCGATGGGGGTGTTAATGTTAATTTTGACTAGGCCGGTTGCCATGGCTTCGTCTAAGTATTTTGAAATTAGATAACGACTGACTTGGTATTTCTTTGAAATTTCAGCGATGTTGATTTTGGATAAGTAATAATCATGTGCAATTCCAATCAACAGGCGGCGATGATTCATATCGTCCATATCGATGACCTCTTTATCAACCTAAGATTTAAAATTTTAAAACTCGTTTATAATATTTTAAGTTTATTATACCAGAAAAGCTGACTTTTTAAAAATTATAAAAATCCAATCTAAATTTGATATTTTTAAAAAATGGTCGTACACTGGGGATAACAAAGTGAACGGTATTATTTTGAGAAGAGAAGGCAGATATTGATGGTAGAACAAGATGAGATTTTAAAGTTGCACGCCGCCCATACGGGGGTTTTGGACATTCATTCAGACCTTGCAGTGACCGATAAGGCTGATTTAGGTAAAGCATATACACCTGGTGTTGCGGTGATTTCCAAGCTGATTGCGGCGCATCCGGAATTAAAGGCAAAATACACGATGAGTGGTAAATTAGTAGCGTTGATCACGGATGGGTCAGCAGTACTGGGCCTCGGCAATATTGGTCCCGCGGGTGGTTTGCCGGTCGTAGAAGGTAAGGCACTCCTATACAAGAACCTCGCAGGGATTAATGCGATTCCGCTGGCGTTAAATCAGGTCAGCGTGCCAGCAATGGTGGCGACAATCAAAAACATGTCGCTCTCATTTGCGGGCATTCATCTGGAAGATATTACGGCGCCTAAGTGTTTTGAACTAGAAGCGGCCTTGAAAGATGAGCTTGATATTCCGGTTTATCATGACGATCAGGAAGGCACCGCAATTGTCGTGTTGGCGGGACTGATCAATGCCGCTCACGTAGTCGGTAAGTCCTTACGGCAGATGCGCATCGTTGTCAACGGCGTCGGCGCATCCGGGTTAGCTACAGCTCGGTTATTAGCAGCGGTCGGTGTCAAACAACTGACCTTGGTCGATGTTTACGGGGTCGTTACAGCGGATGATCAGCGGTACAACCAGTATCAACGGAATCTTGCCAAACAGTTGGGAACACCTGCACAACTAAAGGGGCAACCACTGGCGAAGGTCATGGCCGACCAGGACGTCTTCATTGGCTTGTCAGACGCCAACGTCTTATCAGCAGGGGCCGTCCACTTGATGAATCATGATCCAATCGTCTTTGCACTCGCTAATCCAGTGCCAGAAATCAATCCAGCAGTAGCTGAGAAGGCTGGGGCCACAGTCATTGCAACGGGTTCTAGCCAGTATCCAAACCAGGTCAATAATATTCTGGCTTTTCCGGGGCTCTTCAAGGGCTTACTCACAAATGGGGTCAAGCAAGTTGATAATGCGTTACAGATCCAAGTGGCTCAGGCTTTGGCTAAGACCGTGTCGAACCCAACTGCGACGACGATTGTGCCGAGCGTCTTTGATTCACAAGTGGTACCGAACGTGACGGCGGCCGTTGCAGCGTACGCGCAAGCACAGCATTAATCATAGGAGGTTGTCTGATGGCAGCGCAAGTTGTTGAAATGCAATTAAATAATCCGCACGAGCATGCCCAGTGGCGACAATTCTTAACGTCATTAGGGATTACTAATTTTAGCCCGCAAGAGGTTGAACATATTGATGTGACCTTAGGATTGATCGAGGATGGCCAACTTGTTGGGACCGGATCGTTAGCGGGCAACGTGCTTAAATATGTGGGTGTCTGTAATAAGAATAGTCAGCCGGGGGCCCGGTTTAATCAAATCGTGAGTGCACTGGTCAATCGGCTGTTTCAAGCACAGATCTTTCATATGATGGTATTTACCAAGGCCAAGTATTCAGCGAGTTTTCAACACGTAGGCTTTAAAGAATTAGCTCATTCGGATGAAGCGGCCGTATTAGAAAACGGCGCACCGGATATGACGGATTTTGTCAAACAGTTGCCGATGATTCCCAACCAAGCACAACAGCGTGTCAGCGCGATTGTTATGAATGCGAACCCGTTTACGCGGGGACACCGCTATTTAGTGGAACAAGCCGCGGCGGTCAGTGATTTAGTTTACGTCTTCGTCGTTGCGACAGATGCGAGTCTATTCCGTACGGCCGAGCGCGTTAAGCTGGTTCAACAAGGAACAGCCGATTTGGCCAACGTTCGGGTCGTCAGCGGGCAGGACTATCTCGTGAGTGCAGCGACCTTTCCAGCCTACTTCTTGGATTCAGCGGCGAGCGCAATTGAAGCGCAGACGACGTTGGACGCCCGGATCTTTAAGCAGCAACTTGCACCAGCACTGCACATTACGACCCGGTTCGTTGGTAGTGAACCGACGTCGCGGACGACTGCGATTTATAACCGAGTTTTGCAGCGTGAATTACCACCGGCAGTTGCTGTACGAGTGATATCGCGAACGACGGTGGCTAATCAACCAATTTCGGCGCGGACTGTTCGGCAACGGATTCAAAGCGGCAACTTAACTGAGTTAAACCAACTGGTACCGGCAACAACGGCCCAGTTTATAAAAAATAACCTAACAACATTACAAGCGCGAATTCAGAAAGGAATGAAAATTGATGGAAATTAAGACAACGGCAGTCGCCGGAACCTTGGAATCATCTGATATTCAAATTATGTTAATGGCGGGAGACAACGGCATTCAAATCGACCTTGAATCGGATGTTATCAAACAGTTCGGGGCACAAATCAAGCACGTGATCACGACGACGCTTCAACAATTGAATATCGATAATGTGAAGGTGCGCGCTGTTGATAAAGGGGCGTTGGACTGCGTCATTAAAGCGCGGACCATTACGGCAGCACAACGGGCGTTAGAAACCACGACACCAGCATGGGAGGTATTATAATGGCTGAAAATGAAGAACGCTTACGGCGGACAATGATGTTTGTACCTGGTAATAATCCAGCCATGGTAAAGGATGCCGGGATTTACGGTGCAGACTCGATCATGTTTGACTTGGAAGATGCCGTCTCAATGGCTGAAAAGGATGCGGCCCGGGTGCTGGTTTACGAAGCGTTAAAAACGCAAGATTATGGCAACGCTGAATTGGTCGTTCGAATCAATGGTTTGGATACCAAGTATTACGCTGATGATGTCAAAGCAATGGTCAAGGCTGGCATTGATGTTATCCGTTTGCCAAAAGTCGAATCGGCTACCATGATCCAAACGTTGGAAAAGGATGTCGCGGCAGCTGAAGCTGAATTTAAGATACCAGTTGGCACGACTCATTTGATGGCTGCAATTGAAAGCGCTAAGGGCGTGCTTAATGCCCCGGCAATCGCGGCAGCCTCGGATCGAATGATTGGGATCGCCTTGTCAGCAGAAGATTATACGACGGACATGAAGACCCACCGTTATCCTGATGGCGCGGAACTGGAATTTGCCCGTAACATGGTGCTTCATGCTGCTCGTGCCGCTGGAATCGCCGCGTTCGATACGGTCTTTACAAACATGGCCGATCCCGATGGCTTCTACCGTGAGACGCGGCATATTCATCAATTAGGATTTGACGGTAAATCATTGGTCAACCCTCGACAGATTGCAATGGTCAATTCAGTCTATGAACCAACCAAGGATGAAGTTATTAAGGCCCAAAAAGTCATCGCCGCGATTGAGGAAGCCCGGATCAAGGGTTCTGGTGTTATTTCCATGAATGGCCAAATGGTAGACCGGCCCGTTGTTTTGCGGGCTCAACGTGTGATGAGCTTAGCCAAAGTTTCCAACTTACTCGACGAGGAGGGCAATTACATTGAAAAATAGTGTAGACCGCGAATTACCAGCAGAATTAATGACGAAGTTAAATTACCAAGGTTTTGAGTCAACCGAAATCGGACATCCTGAAATTCAACGGGTGGCCCCCAAAGTTCACGTTTCAACAGGGGACAACAAAGTCGTTGATTCCGTTGCTGACGTGGTAAAAGCCACTGTCAAAGATGGTATGACGATTTCATTTCACCACCATTTTCGTAATGGGGATTTCGTCTTCAATCAAGTGATGCGGGCCATTATTGATGCCGGTATTAAAGATTTGACCTTGGCGCCATCCTCCTTAACGGGCGTGATGAACGATATGGTGATCGAAGCAATTAAGGCCGGAACGATTACGAATATTACTAGCTCGGGGATGCGGGGCTCTCTTGGGGACTTCGTTTCACACGGTGGTTTAAAGAACCCCGTAATCTTCCGTTCTCATGGTAATCGGGCCCGGGCCATTGAACATGGTGATATTAAAATTGATGTCGCCTTTCTAGGTGTGCCGAATGCTGACCGACTAGGAAATGCGAACGGGATGGCTGGTAAAGCAGTCTTTGGTTCCTTAGGTTACGCCCTGATGGATGCGCAATACGCCAACCAAGTTGTCTTATTGACCGATAATATTGTGGCTTATCCAAATACACCGGCCTCAATTAAACAGACACAAGTCGATTACGTCGTGCAAGTCGACCAAGTTGGTGACCCTGACAAGATTGGTTCAGGTGCGACGCGCTTCACCAAGGACCCAAAGGAATTGAAGATTGCCCAGACCGTTAATGATGTGATCGTGAACTCACCATACTTTAAAAACGGCTTCTCATTCCAAACTGGTTCCGGCGGTGCTGCGTTAGCTGTCACTCGGTACTTGCGGCAAGCAATGCTCGATAATCAAATCAAAGCATCGTTTGCACTTGGTGGTATTACGAAACCAACCACTGATTTGCTCGAAGAAGGGTTAGTTGATAAAGTCATGGATGTTCAAGACTTTGACAAAGGGGCGGCAGCATCGATGCACGCCAATCCTAATCAACAAGAAATTGACGCATCATGGTACGCTGACCCTGATAATAAAGGAGCGATGGTTGATCAATTGGATGTTGCCATTCTGAGTGCGTTGGAAATTGATACGCACTTCAATGTCAACGTCATGTCCGGTTCGGATGGCGTGATTCGTGGCGCCATTGGTGGACATCAAGACGCGGCTACGGCCAAACTGACCATTATCTCTGCACCACTTGTCCGTGGTCGGTTAGCGACGATTGTGCCAGAAGTAACAACCGTTGTAACGCCGGGGGACTCCATTGACGTTGTTGTGACGGAATACGGGATTGCAATCAACCCGCGGCGTCAAGACCTAGTTAAAGCACTCAGTCATGTCCCAGGCGTGCCGGTCTATACGATTGAAGAATTACAACAATTAGCCGAAAAGAAAGTCGGCCAACCCCAACCACTTGAATTTACAGATCGCACCGTTGCCTTGATTGAATATCGCGATGGCACGATTATTGATACGATTAAAGCGGTGAAGGACTAAAGTATACTGATGACAAAAATGACCTTGCTTGGCAAATTGCTAGCTAGGTCATTTTTTGTATGACGAATTGTCAAATCAAGCGCAACTTTGTCCCGAAGAAAACTTCAAATGGACTCTTCCAGCCTAAGACCTTACGTGGTCGGTGATTTAAATCCCTGACAAACTTGTCGATATCTTGATCAGTCAGTTGGTCTAGGTCGGTTCCTTTGGGGAAATACTCACGGATAAGTCCGTTGGTATTCTCATTGGTTCCCCCGTTGCTGAGGCGCATGAGGATCTGGGAAATAGACTGGGATACTTAGCTCTTGACTAACTTCGCGGTATCCTGCGAATTCAGTTCCACGATCCGGCGTAAGCGTCCGAACTCGTTTGGGCGTCACGGTATGCAAGAGGTCAATCATCGCTTGTGTGACGTTCTTGGCGTTTACTTTGGGAACCCGCTGAGATAATAAATACCGAGATTTGCGGTCCACCAAGGTTACCAGGGCCGAACGCCCGGTTTTACCGCGAACGGTATCACTTTCCCAATGACCAAACCAGCTTCGATTCTCACATGAAACAGGTCGTTCATGAACGGAAGGGACGTCGTTAAATCGTCCCCGACGTTCCTTAATGGTTCCCTTGACCTTTCGGGTTTTACCACGGTGACGGAGCTTACGGGCAAAGCCATGAGCCTCGTGATTCTTACGTTTGATGCCTAAATTATCACGTTCAATCCCACGATAAATGGTGTTATAACTGACATGCCATTCACTGTTTTCGTGGACTAAACGACCGGAAATTTGTTCCGGGGACCACTGACGTTGAACAATACAGTGAAGAACAAAATCCCGTAACTTCAAATCAGTTAGAAGCCTAGGACGTCGGCTTTTTAGTCGCCGTCCCTGATAGTTCTCTTGGGCTTTGACGGCCGAGTATGCCTTACGACCACCATTGCGCTTGATTTCGCGCGATACGGTGGCTTTGGAACACCCAATTTTCTCCGCAATAACTTGATAGGTATTGTTTAAAGTGACGCCCAACAGTATGCATTCTCGGTCTTTTAAGGTAAGATGGTTGTACGGACTCATAGCCTAGGATCTCCTTTAGATGATTGTTGTGGTGACTTCATTTTATAGGACTCAGGCTATGAGTTCTTTTTTATTTTTTTCTTACTTGTTGCACTTCAATTGTAAATTCGTCATTAACAACATGTGTGGCGCTTGTTCGCATCGAGGTTTATGGGGAAAAATAATAAACTAAGACGGTTAATCCCAAGTTTTAACTTAAATTCAGTTGTACTACGCTAAATTTATTTTTGTGAATAAATCGGGGGAAGTTATAAGTGATAGTATTAGTGAATTTAGGTTACAAGAATAGGAAAATCTTGGTAGACCAGATTGACAATGTTATTAGCCCCCATGCGCGTAAGTATTGAGCACATTTTTTTGCTTTTTCGTATTGTTGCAATACCATTGCTAAACGGATCTTACTCAATAATAGTAAATCATACCGGTGAGCGTGTTTGGTTAACTCGATACTTTTTTGTAAATAGTTAATTGTTATGCTTTTACCGAATGCATTGGAGTTGGTCATGTTAATGAATGCTAAATTAGAATAAATAGCATTTTGTAGTAAAACATTATTATCTCCATACTGGTTAAGTTTAGTAATAATTTTTTCCCAATTCTTAGTGCAGTTTGGAAGTCAAAAATATATAGTAAATTATTAATAATAAAAAGGTCTGTATGATTCCAGATACTTACCGTAGACAATTCGTTCCAGACAGGTTTGACAAGGTTAGTAAGTTGATCGCAATTGTACGTATCAACGTGTATAAGAGCATCTAAAACACAAATTATATAATGGATATAGCGTAACGTCGATTTTTCTTCCAGCTGTCGAGCCTTTTTCAAAATAGATTTCATTTTTTTAACTTCAGAAGTATCTGAGATACTTTCAAACTCATTTAGTGTATTTTCAAGTTTTGATGGTTTTTCAGAAAGTATAGGTGAAATACATGCACAGGCAGCCAAGTATAAGAGAGTTGCACCTAAGCCTAAGGGAAAATGGAAACTTAGGAAAAAATTCAAAAAAACTGTTAAAATAACAAAAAAGTTAAAGAAGTCTGGGTCTGCAGCAATCATGACTTACGTAGTACAGGCGCTTGCGTCCAAATATGGCGGACAAGCAATTTGGATGTTCGGGGGTACATTTTTTGGGAGCTATTTTCCTGCAGGAAATACTTATTTAACTGCGTGGGCGTATAAGCGCGCTAACAAGTATGTAGTACAATATAAAACAGTTATTCATATTTATACGAATAAATCTAGGAAACACATTCGTAAAAAGGCTTCACGTATTCAGTCGTTTGTAAAGAAATATAAGGTGGTTAGGGTGGATTAATTATGGATCAATACCCAAATTTTAAGCTATTTATTGATAAATATTTACCATGGCTAGCCGTTATTGGCTTTGTTGTGACAGTTAGTGTTAATGGCAATGTTTGGTTGTATTTTATGTCGGTGCTGATTGTATTTGTTGTGATTGCAATTATTGACTTGCTGTTTAAGTATTGGAACCACGCCAAAATTTTAGGTATCATGATTGTTCTTTTAGTACTTGGACTATGGTTGAATCGCTAAGAAAATACCAGGATTAGTGTCTGACGCGGCATTTTCAATGGATTTATAAAGAGGCATTGTGCTTTTCTGAAATGCCATGGCTAGCATCAATAAGGGGCTTCTGTCAACCAGTGTCGATGAAGTTATATCTAGAATCCAATTCATTTATGAATTGGATTCTTTTTTGAAGTGCGCCCGGCATGGGTGATAACTAGGCGGTGTAAGTCCGCTGTGGGCCGTAGTAGTCGGAACCACGAGTTGAGGGCAAGGGCGTTCGCCGTGAGACGGAGTCTGAAGGAAGCCTAAGACAAAATACCGAACCGATGTACAAGAAGTGGCTACAAGGCTGATTAGACTGGATGAAGTTGCTTCACAAACTGAAGTCCTACACTACTTGAAGTCGAAGTTAGTAAAGCCAACGGTTGCATGGTATGAAAGCTATCATTCTTACCCGGGGAGGCCTGTCGGATAAGCTCCCAACAAGGACGCCGATATGGGTTTACAGGAGTAAACTAGTCAGCCGAGGTCATAGTAATCTGCCGTATGGCAGATGAAGGACTGAACAATAATAATTCTCACCGATACTGGAGGTGTTGGTAGTGCGAAGATTGCAGAAAACAGAACAAGCTGACCGCCAAGGGATGAATAGTCTGGAAGACAAAGAGTATCTTGGGGCGCATAGTACTACTAACGGTGAAAGTACGGCGCAGGATGGCATTCAATTTGTAGACCGGGTCCTTCCTTGCAAGTAGTAATCTGAACCTAGCGTTTAAGCGTGTTCGGAGGAATAAGGGCGTAGCTGGAATTGACGGCATGACCGTTGACCAACTGGCCGAATATATTTACAAGAACCGGGAAGAACTCCTAGAGAGTTTACGTAATGGAATATATCGGCCGCAACCAGTCAGACGGGTAGAGATACCAAAACTCGATGGCTCAACCAGAAAACTGGGAGTACCTACAGTTGTTGATCGTATGATCCAATAAGCTGTGGTACAGGTGCTTTCGCCGATATACGAACAAGTATTTTCCGACAATAGCTATGGATTCCGACCAGGTCGGAGTGCGCATGACGCGATTCAAAGTGTCACCGAACTCTACAATCAAGGCTACCACTATGTGGTAGACCTCGATTTAAAGGCATACTTTGATACGGTTAACCACGACTTACTAATGAACTTCATCAAACAACGAGTAACTGATCCATGGCTACTCCACCTAATTCGGCGCTTCCTAACAAGCTGGGTCATGAATGGCGAGCTGTTTCGAAAGACGACGAAGGGAACACCACAAGGTGGGAACCTGTCGCCGCTACTGGCCAATATTTATCTCAACGAGTTGGACAAGCTATTGACCCAGCGGGGCCACCGATTTGTGCGCTATGCCGATGACTGTAATATTTATGCCAGAAGTAAGCGAGCGGGAGAACGAGTCTTACGCAATGTCACAATCTTTCTTGAAATTAAGTTGAAACTAACAATTAACTGTCATAAAACGACGGTTGGCTCACCACTCCGACTAAAGTTTCTAGGATTTACGCTCGGTGTAGACCGTAATGGGGCATATGCACGACCGCACAAGGTCGTGAAACAGCGAATCAAACAAGCCCTTAAGATAATGACTGGGCGAAGTCGTGGAATTAGTTGGTTAATGTTGATGAAGAAAATTAAACAGAAAATGCGAGGATGGCTACAGTACTATGGGATTGGCAAGATGAAGACGTTTATTCAACAACTGGACCAATGGTTGCGAAGTAGGATTAGACAGTTGATATGGAAACGGTGGAAGAAAATCAAAACCCGATATCGTGAGCTAATTAAGCTAGGAATGACACCGGAACAGGCCAAGACTAATGCCAATACCCGCAAGGGATATTGGCGAATTGCCCATAATAAAACACTAACCTATACGTATACAAATCAAAAGCTGGAGCGTCTTGGACTAATAAACCTGTCCAAGACACTCCAGCAAATACAGAGTGCTTAAATTATTGAACCGCCGTATACGGAACCGTACGTACGGTGGTGTGAGAGGTCGGTAATTGAAATAATCAATTACCTCCTACTCGATTGCAACCGAATTTGATAAAAAAGTTTTACTAGTTAACCATACGTCGTTCTTTTGATTTGCCTGATTTCATCTCTTTTCAACTATGACTCGATATTTTGTGGTTTGGTATATTTAGGTCTACAAATAAGAAAAAGTGACAATTATGAGTAAAATTAAGCAAGAGGAATAAATAAGAACATGTGAAAAAATAAACATTTTTATCTAGAACTCATTCTAAGCAATCTTTGTATGCTAATATACTGATACATAAACCTCATAACTAATACTTATAGCTAAAACTGAGTTTGACTATAGCTATATGGGGGCGCTAAACTAGGATTATAAACTAAATGTTATTTTTTTCACACACTTAGTAAGCGCTTACCAACACATTAATTGGAGGTTATCAACATGACAGAATATCGAGTTGAATCAGATACTTTAGGCGAAGTTAAAATTCCTGCGAACGCCTTATGGGGTGCTCAGACAGAACGGAGTCGCCATAACTTTCCGACTGGTACGAAGATGCCGTTGGAAATGATTCGGGCATTACTTCAAATTAAGCGGGCCGCAGCGATTGCGAATAAAGAAGTTGAAGCAATGACTGCTGAAAAAGCTGATTTAATCGTGGCTGCCATTGATAAGTTATTAGCGCTCGACGATGAAGATTTGCGTAAGGACTTTCCGCTGGTTGTTTACCAAACTGGTTCGGGGACGCAAACGAATATGAACGTTAATGAAGTGGTCGCACACATGGCTGGTAAGATCAATCCTGATATTGAAATCTTGCCGAACGACGATGTTAACCATGGTCAAAGCTCTAACGATATCTTCCCAACGGCGATGAACATTACGGCCGCAGTTGCCGTGGATAAGCTGATTGCCGCAGCGGAACACTTATTAGCGGAATTGAAGATCAAACAAAAGAAGTACTGGCGGGTAGTAAAGATCGGCCGGACCCATCTTCAAGATGCAACGCCATTAACTTTTGGCCAAGAAGTGAGTGGTTGGGCCAGTGCGATTGAACATGATATTGCCTACTTAAAACAGTTGAATCCAACGTTAGGCGAGCTTGCAATGGGTGGGACCGCCGTTGGGACTGGTCTAAATGCTGCCCCTCATTTTGCTGAAAATATTGCTGCGGCGATGAGCAAATTGTATGGGATTGAATTTACGGCTGATTCCAATAAGTTCTATGGTTTGGCCCATCATTCTGGCTTAAACGTGGTTCACGGGGCCATCAAGACCCTAGCAGCCGATTTGATGAAGATTGCCAATGATGTGCGGTTCTTGGCAAGCGGTCCACGGGCCGGTTATGACGAATTAAACATTCCGGCTAACGAACCCGGCTCATCAATCATGCCTGGGAAAGTTAACCCAACCCAAGCTGAAGCCATCACTATGGCAGCGGTACGAGTTATGGGGAATGACGTGGTCGTCGATTTAGCTTCTAGCCAAGGTAATTTTGAAATGAACGTTTACAAGACCGTTTTGATTGATGCCTTCCTTGAATCTGCTGAATTGTTAGCTGGAACGATTACCGGCTTCACTGACCGAATGATTGCTGGTTTGACGGTCAACCAAGACCGGATGGCAGAGTTAGTCGACAGTTCCTTGATGACGGTTACGGCATTGTCACCACATATTGGCTATCATGATAGTGCGATGATTGCTCAAGCAGCTGAAAAAGCGGGGACGACATTGCGTGAAGCAGCCATCAAGTCTGGCAAAGTAACCGCGGAACAATTCGATGAATGGATGGTTCCACTGGATATGACGAATATTGATGATTAAGCTAAAATAAGTATTGATCGGCGTTGAACCGTTAACGTGGATCAAGGTGGCACGGGTCATTGTTCCTAGACTTGGAATGGTGGCCCGTGTCCAGTTAACGACAATAATAAATGAGATTTTGGTTCCATCCTGGGGAATACCCCGGACGAATTGAGAGGAGAAGTGGCAATCAATGGCTGAAAAGTTTACATTTACACCAACCGCCTTAGCGGATCTAAAACCGAACTATGACGTAGTGATTATTGGATCGGGGGGCGCGGGTTTGACTGCGGCAATCCAGGCACATGAATTGGGCCTGAACCCGGTTATTTTAGAAAAAATGTCGAAAATCGGTGGTAACACCACCCGGGCTTCATCCGGTATGAATGCGGCGGAGACGAACGTCCAATTGCATCACCATATTGTTGATAGTTTTGGCGATTTCTACGGCGAAACCCTTAAAGGTGGTGGCGGTATGAATAACCAAGCACTGTTGAAATTCTTCACGGAACACAGTGCGCTCGCAATTGACTGGTTAGCAGACCACGGCATTAAGTTGGATGATTTGACGATTACTGGTGGGATGAGTGTGATGCGGACCCATCGGCCAAGTTCCATGGCTCCCATTGGTGGTTTCTTAGTCACTGAGTTGTTGAAACAAGTGGCGGCTGACCAGTTACCACTCTTCACAGATGTCAAAGTCGATGAACTAGTCGTCGAAGCCGGCAAAATTAGTGGCGTCAAGGCAACAACCCCAGATGGAGCTGTCACGATTACGGCTGGAGCCGTCTTGTTAGCAACCGGTGGCTTCGGTGCGAATAAGACCTTGTTAGGCCAGTATCGTGATGATCTTAAAAACTATCAGACGACCAATCAGCCGGGCGCGACTGGAGATGGGATTCTGTTGGCACAAGCTATTGGGGCTAAGTTGGTTGATATGGACCAAGTCCAAGTTCATCCGACGGTCCAACAAGATACAGATCATGCTTATTTAATCGGTGAAGCGGTTCGGGGCGAAGGTGCGATTTTGGTCGATAACCAGGGGGCTCGTTTCGTCAATGAACTCGACACGCGTAAGAACGTGACGGCCGCTATCGACCAACTGGGTGGTACTGGTGCCTACTTGATCTTTGACCGCGGTATTCGTGACCGGGTCAAAGCGGTTGAATTCTATGATCACATTGGCCTGGTAAAGACTGGGACTGACTTGGAAACACTGGCGACTGCGACCGGCTTAGACGCTGCGACGCTTAAACAGACGGTGGCTGACTGGAATCAGGCAGTCGCTAACCATAATGATGCGGCCTTTAACCGGACGACTGGGATGGATCGCGATATTGCGGCGGGACCGTTCTACTCAATTCACATTGCGCCAGCTGTTCACTACACGATGGGTGGGATTGCCATTAATCCCGCAACCCAAGTGTTGAATCAGGACGAACGACCGATTGCCGGCCTGTTTGCAGCCGGTGAAGTGGTCGGCGGTCTCCACGGCAATAACCGGATTGGTGGTAATTCAATCGCTGAAACGGTAATCTTTGGCCGTCAAGCCGGACAACAAATGTTCAAATATTTACAATAAGTTATTTTGACTAACCCAAATCAATAGTCCATGCGCTTGAGTAATCGGTGCATGGGCTATTTTTGATTTGGGCTGTAGTTAGAGACCAAAGAAATTAGTTTAAAAATCAACTAATTTCGGTTAAGCTGGAAATATAACAAATATATAGGAAGAAAGTGACAAGCATGGCGACGATTTTTACAACCGGTGAACCGCAAACAATCACGGCAATGCTAGCAGCCCGTGATCAACGGGTCGCGTATCAGCAACAGTTGACAACGACTAACCCCCGGGCCACGATTGCGGCGATCAAGTTGAATATCCCAGGACCGATTAAGAATAACGCTGCACTACGACGGTTGTTTTTGGCCGGTGTCCAGCGGTTTGAAGCTGAGTTGTCGACATACACGGTGGCAGCTGATTGGAATCATCCGGCGGGTAATGAGCGGTTCTTGATTCTGACGACTGACTTTGCGACTAGCAAACGGCTGGCGGTCGCTTTTGAAGAACACGATCCGTTAGGTCGCTTATATGATATTGACATCTTACAAGCGGGTTCACAGCGCGCGCTGTCGCGGACGGATTTGGGGCTGCCGAAGCGTCGTTGCTTATTATGTCACCGTGAAGCCAAGGATTGCGCGCGTTCACGGCGGCATTCAGTGGCTGAGCTACAGCAAAAGATTGCGGCGATGTACATGAAGGAATTTGGTGAACGCGGATGAATACACGTGATTTAGATTATTTTCGGGCGTTAGTTGATTGCCAAAATTATACGATGGTCGCCAAGCAGTTTGCGGTCTCACAACCGGCAGTGACTCAAGCAATTCATCGGTTGGAAAAAGAGTTTGCAGTCAAACTGGTGATTCAAGACCGTCGCCATCAACAGACAAATATTACCCGGGCCGGTCAGCTGCTTTACAAGAATGCACGCCAGATCCAGGCCAGTTTGCAACTTGCTCATCGCGAAATTCAGAGTACGTTACAGACTGATATTCGTTTTGGCTTACCACCAATTATTGGCACTTTATATTTCCCTCAAATTGCGGAAAAGTTACTTCAGAACGGGTTACTGCAACAGTTAAAAATAACGGAAACGGGCTCAGATGAGCTATTGCGTAAGTTAGTGCATGGTGAGATCAACATCGCGTTATTAGGGTCCTACTTACCATTTGATTTGCCGACAGTTCGTGCGGTTCACTTAGGGGCACGGCCATTCAGTATTATCGTGAGTCCTCAAAATAGTTTGGCGAAACAAGCCGCCGTTAGTTTTAAGAATCTCGGTCAGGCACAGTTCATTGGATTGGATGGCAAATACGTGCACCCACAAGCCTTCCGAGCCTATTGTGACTTTGCCGGGGTACATCCAGAAGTTATCTACCGGACCCCCGATATCTCATGGGTCAAAGCCTTAGTTAAAGCCAACTTGGGCATTAGCTTACTGGTTCGTGATGTGGTTAAAGCGGATGATGGCGTCGTATGTTTGGAGATCAAAGATCAATTGCCGGTCAGCTTCAATATCTCGGTGGTCACACGGGCCGGGTACTTACCAACCACTGATGAACAACGGTTTATTGATCAATTACTTAAAATGAAGATTTAAACGTCGCGACTGAGCCATCTGTCTAAGTGAACAGCACGATTCCTTGAGTGGTTCAACTTTTACTTTGAGATTGACGTGTCTTCACGATTGTTTCATTTGGATATATCGCAATTTGTCTTGATTACGAAAACTGCACCACCCTCACAGACTATTCTGTAAGGGTGGTGCAGTTTTGCTTAATCGGTCTGATCAGTGTCAACCGCTAATGTTTCGTGCAAAATGGTCAGTAGCTGTTGCTGCACGGGGGTCAGAATATGGGTTGTTCGGTAGACGATGCTTGTGATGAATTCAGGGGGTTCAATGTCCATCAAGTCCAGTCGTACGACGTCAGTACGGTAGTGATCGACGATTTTGGTAAAGAAACCGATGCCGACATTTTCACCAATCAATTTCATTAAAACGTGGGTATCGTTGGAACGAAAGACGATGTTGGGGCGAAAGTGATTCCGGCGCGTGAGTTTGTTGAAGGCCGTATTATGGATGAAATTACTATTAAAGAAAACAAATTTTTCACGTCGTAGTTCGTTAAAGTAGACCCGTTTACGTTGTGCTAACGGATGTTGCTTGGACACGTAGATACAGAAGGGCTGACGGTCAAATTCTTCGGCAATCAACGTTTGGTAAGCGAGCGGCTCCACCGAACCAAGCAGGGTCATGTCAACGCGACCGTCCCGCACAGCGTTACGTAGCCAGATCGAGCCCCCCTCAATGGTTTCGAGACCGGCTAATAGCCCTTCCGCGGCCAATCGGGCACCGATTTTTGGAAAATAATGGTTTTCAATAATTGGCGGTAATCCTAAAATCAGTCGATTTTGGGATAGATTGTCGATTTCTTGGTGGGCGAGGCGTAACTCATGTAAAACGATTTTAGCGTGTTCAGCAAGTTGCGCCCCACTAGCAGTGACGTGTAACGTATTTTTAACACGGTCACGAATCACGAGTGGTGCCCCAAATTCAGACTCCAGGCGTTTGATTGCGGTGGTCACAGTTGGTTGGCTCACACCGAATGTTTTCGCAACTTTTGAAAAATTTTTTTGAGAAATTAATTCATCGAAATAAGCTAAGTCTTTTGTGTTCATTTTTATTCCTTTCTAAATCAGCTTTTGTAGCGACCTTATTTAATATATTTATATCATATCATAGTTTTGACTATAACATTTTACTGGCGTTACAGTATTACTTGTAAATTGATAGGACGTTTTTCCTAGCAATGAAAATTGATGAAAATGTAAATTAATTAGGAGGCCGCAGTAATGACAAAAACTGCAAGTGAAATTTTAAATAACCCATTCTTAAATAAAGGCACTGCCTTTACCAAAGAGGAACGTCAAGCACTTGGCTTGACGGGGACGTTACCAAGCAAGGTTCAAACAATTGATGAACAGGCGACGCAAGCTTATGCCCAATTCAAGAGCAAGCCTAGTCGTTTGGAACAACGGATTTTCTTAATGAATCTCTTTAACGAAAACCGGACGTTGTTCTTCCATCTGATGGATGAACACGTGGTTGAATTTATGCCAATCGTTTATGATCCGGTCGTTGCTGATTCCATCGAACAGTATAATGAATTGTTCTTGGATCCACAGAATGCGGCCTTCGTTTCCGTCGATGCACCTGAAGATATTGAAGCAACTTTGAAGAATGCCGCGGACGGCCGTGATATTCGCTTAGTCGTTGTGACGGATGCTGAAGGGATTCTTGGTATGGGTGACTGGGGTGTCAACGGTGTTGATATCGCCATTGGTAAATTAATGGTTTACACCGCCGCCGCTGGTATTGACCCATCACAAGTACTGCCAGTTAGCATCGATGCTGGGACGAACAACCAGAAGTTATTAGATGATCCATTGTATCTTGGTAACCGTCACAAGCGTGTGTCCGGCGAACAATACTATGACGTGATCGACAAGTTCGTTGCTGCTGAACAACAATTATTCCCAGATTCATTGTTACACTTTGAAGATTTCGGTCGCGACAATGCGCAAGTAATCTTGGACAAGTACAAGGATCAAATCGCAACCTTTAACGATGATATCCAAGGAACCGGGATGGTTGTTTTAGCTGGTATCTTAGGTGCATTGAACATTTCAAAGGAAAGCATCAAGGACCAAAAAATCTTATCATTTGGTGCCGGAACGGCCGGTATGGGAATTGCCAACCAAATCTTGGATGAATTGATGCAAGCTGGTTTAACAGAAGAAGAAGCTAAGCAACACTTCTACGCTGTTGATAAGCAAGGTTTACTATTTGACGACACGGAAGGTTTAACCCCAGCCCAAAAAGCCTTCACGCGCAAACGGAGTGAATTTAGCAACGCTGACGAATTAACCAACTTGGAAGCCGTTGTTAAAGCCGTTCACCCAACCGTTATGATTGGGACATCGACTCAGCCTGGTACCTTTACTGAAAGCATCATCAAGGAAATGGCGGCGCACACGGAACGGCCAATCATCTTCCCACTTTCTAACCCAACCAAGTTAGCAGAAGCTAAAGCGGAAGATTTAATCAAATGGACGGATGGCCGGGCCTTAGTTGCCACAGGTATCCCAGCTGATGACGTTGATTACAAGGGTGTTACTTACCAAATCGGTCAAGGAAACAACGCCTTGATGTACCCTGGTTTAGGATTTGGTTTGATTGCTTCCACAGCCAAAGTGTTGAACGCTGAAACCTTGTCAGCGGCCTGCCACGCATTAGGTGGAATCGTTGATACGTCGAAGCCAGGTGCCGCAGTCTTGCCACCAGTTGCGAAGATTACTGAATTTTCACAAAAATTAGCTGAAGTCGTGGCACAAAGTGTTATCGATCAGAAGCTCAACAAAGAACCAATTGCGGATGCTAAACAAGCGGTTGCTGATATGAAGTGGGTCCCAGAATACCGTTCCATCAGCAAATAGTGTCGGTAAAATAAGAGAATTGTAAGAGGGTATAAAAGCACATGGGAGTTTTATGGAATTCAATTCAAAGCGTCTTAGTTGTCGTTTTGATTATGATATTAGGTTTCGTCCTACGACGAGCAGGTTGGTTTGATGATAAGTTTGCTGGAACGATTTCCAAATTTATTAAGAACATCGCTTTGCCAGCATCGATTTTTGTATCTGTGCTGAGCCGACTTACTCGTGGGCAGCTAGGATCATTTGCAGGTTACTTGGCTTACGCCTTTCTAGCCGTGATTATTGGCTACTTGATTGCCTTTGCGCTAGTTAAGGTGATGCGGGTCCGTCCGGGTCGTAAGGGGATTTTCATCAATGCGATCGTCAACGCCAACACGATTTTCATTGGGTTACCTTTGAACATTGCGTTGTTCGGTGACAAGAGTATGACGTATTTCCTTGTTTACTATATTGTGAACACCGTTTCGACGTGGGCATTCGGGGTCTTCTTGATTTCAAACGACGACCCGACGAAGTCCAAGGAAAAGACGCATAACAAGATCGACTGGAAGAAAGTTATTCCAATGCCATTGGTTGGTTTCTTAGTTGCGTTAATTTTCTTACTACTAAATATCCCAATCATGAAGGTATCATTCGTTAGTTCAACGTTGACTTACGTTGGGAACTTGGTAACGCCACTTTCCTTGATCTACATCGGGATCGTGTTGGCCGACGCTGGTCTGAAGAGTATTCGTTTCGACCGTGATACGATCGTTGCGTTGATTGGTCGCTTCATCTTGTCACCAGTCATCATGATTCTTGTCTTGATGGTTGCTGGTAACCTCGGTGCTAGCTTCCCAACCTTAGCATCGCAAACATTGATCGTTCAATCAGCAACGCCAATGCTAGCCGTGTTACCAATCTTGGCTAACGAAGCACATGGTGACGTGGAATACGCCACTAACATCGTGACAACGAGTACCGTGTTGTTCATCGTGGTTGTGCCAGTCTTGATGACCTTGATCCAATATATTTAAAGTTTATTTAGAAGCATTCCGGTTGAGAGAGACGGAATGCTTCTTTTTTTGATCAAAACTGCTTGAGTTGAACCCGATTAAAATATGTTAAAGGTCAAAATTAAGGTCGATCAGTCGAATTCTTTCAGCTGACCGACCTTAATTTTTTGCGAAAGGAGTGCTTGAAGATACAAGCTTGTGGCGATTGCATTTAAACAGATGAATATGATAGAAACAAATTTAAGTCGGGACGTATGACTGTGGGACTGGTCAGCTCGGTTTTCAGCGGCGATTAACAAAAGTTGGTTAAGTCGTAACCCATAATAATGCGGTTAAATTAAAATTAGTGAATCTTACGGATTATTAATAAATTTGTTTAAAATAACCAATGCTGTAAAGTGCTGCCTTGAAAGGATTCAATTAGGAATTGATTGAAATTGTTAGATTTACTTGACTAATTGCACAAAAATTAATAGAATTAACAACGTTGCATTATTAAGATTTTGATTAGGAGGCGTACCGGATGAAAGCATCACAACGATTGCTGGTTAAAAAATCAGTCAATCCAGCTAATTTTAATAAGGGTGGCCTCGAAAAGACGTTGAGCGCATTTAGTTTAACCATGATGGGTGTTGGCGCAATCGTGGGTTCTGGGATTTTTATCACCCCCGGAATTATCGCCGCTAAGTATGCCGGTCCGGCTGCCATGCTCTCATTTGTGATTGCTGCGGTAGTGTGTTCGCTGGCCGCATTATGTTACGCTGAATTTTCTTCAACCATTCCCTTGGCGGGGAGTGCCTATACTTACGTTTATACCGTTTTTGGGGAATTCTTAGCGTGGATTCTTGGTTGGTCTCTGATCTCAGAATATTTATTCGCGGTATCTTCGGTGGCGGTAAGTTGGTCATCGTACTTTCAGAATTTAATGAGCGGCTTTGGCCTAAAACTACCAACATTTCTGACCGCCGCAGCTGGTACTGCCGGTGTCAGTGGTGCTGGATTCAACTTAATTGCTTTTGTCGTGGTTTTGGCTGTCTCACTGTTATTGGTCGGTGGGTTACAAGAGTCAACACGGGTCAATTCAATTATGGTAATCGTTAAGATTCTAGTGATTGTTCTTTTCATTGGCGTGGCAATTTTCTTTGTGAAACCTGCCAATTATCATCCGTTCATGCCCCATGGTGTTAGCGGACTGGTCAAAGGCGCGTCGTTAGCATTCTACGCGTATATTGGGTTTGATGCGGTGTCGACTGCTTCAGAAGAAGTGAAAAATCCTAAGCGTAATATGCCAATCGGAATTGTCGGTTCGTTAGTCGTAGCATCGATTTTATACGTGGCAATGGCCGCCGTTCTGGTCGGGGTCGTGCATTACAGTAAGCTTAACGTGGGTGATCCCGTGGCGTATGCCTTAGCCGTCATTCATCAAAACTGGGCGGCGGGGATTGTGTCACTGGGTGCCGTTGTCGGTATGACGACCGTTTTGATTGTCATGTTATATGGTGGGACCCGGTTACTGTTTGCGATTAGCCGGGATGGGTTGTTACCGAAAGTCTTTCGGACGGTCAGTCCCCATACCAAAGTGCCAGTTAAGAGTACTTGGATTTTTGGCATTATTGCCAGTGTATTTGCGGCTGTGATTCCATTAGATAAAATTGCGGAGTTAGTCAATATTGGAACGCTATTTGCATTCGCTATGGTGTCTATCGGTGTTGTCTTCCTGCGTCGACACGAAACGCTACAACAAATCAATAGTTCATTTAAAGTACCATTTTATCCAGTGTTACCAGTTGTCTCGTTCCTCGCATGTGTCTACCTGATGCTTAATTTGCAGGCATTTACGTGGCATATGTTTGGTATTTGGCTGGTTATTGGCATCGTGATTTACTTTGCCTATAGTTATCGGCACTCCCGTATTCGAGCAGGGTTACGTGCCAAAGAATCAAAATCGTAATTAATAGTGGGTGCTTACCGGGGCGGGTAAGCACCCATTCTTTTCGCGGCTACTAAGCTTGGGGATATGCTATAATTAAGCGCATAATTCATAAGGTAAAGAGAGTTGAGGTGGCTGATGATGCAGAGACGTTCAAACGCCTATCATATCAGTGTATTAGCGGTACTAATGGCAATCGTGATCATTCAGAATATTGTTCCGTTTTTTGGGTACATTCCATTACCAGGATTGAGTATTACGACAATTCACGTGACGGTTATCCTGGCCGCCGTGGTCTTGGGACCGCGTGATGGGGCAATTATTGGGGGCGCATGGGGAATTATTGCGTGGATACGGGCGTTCGTCGCACCGACGAGTCCCTTAGCACCAATCGTATTTACCAATCCATTGATTTCGGTGATACCCCGGATTCTCGTCGGTTTGATAGCCGGTTGGGTCTTTATTTGGTTTCAGAAGCGGCATCAAAAAGTGTTGGGGATGACGCTGGCGGGCGTGGCCGGGGCATTAACGAACACGATTCTAGTCTTAGGTTTGATTGGGCTACTCTATAGTCATCAAGCAGCCGGCTTTTATCAAGTTAATTTGAGCAAACTAATGCCGTACTTGTTAACGATCGTGGCCTCGAATGGGATTCCGGAAGCGATTTTAGCTGGAATTCTCACACCACTGATCGGGACACCATTACTACGTTTTAAAAAATAAGTCGCTAAAGTGACAGCTAGCTTGAATCAATTCAAATTTAAAACAGCCACCCTTGAAATCTCCTGAATTTCAAGGGTGGCTGTTTTAAATCGCTATTTAACGGCTTGAACTTGTTTCTGACTAATAATTACTTTGTTGTGATACTTATCAACGATGGCTGGATCAGGACTTGTAAAGGTGATTAAATACGAATTAGTGTAACTTTTCGCAATGGTCCCGGTATAAGTCTGCCCTTCCAAAATGAACGTCACTTGTGTTCCAATATCCATGATGATGCCTCTTTTCGCACGATAGTTTTATTAAGGATAACACACCAGTGGACGTAACAGGTAAAAGTTCACTAATTAAAACGTCGCCGAACTTGGGCCCAAATCCCCGTTGCTAGGGCTAAGAGACTGGTACCCAGCGTTGCGAGCCATGACTGAGTTGTTTCGTCGGTCTGCGGGAGCTCAGTTGTGGCTTTGGATGATGGTGAGGAGACGGCAACTAAGTCGGCACTGTCAGTATTAGTTGTTGTGGCAGATACCGTGGCTGGCGTCGTCACACTTGTTTCCTGGTCACTATAATCTTGAAGCAGACTAGCCGTGACGGCCGAACCGCTGTCATCGTGATTAACTAACCAGTCAGTGTTAGTCATGGCGGTTGAACTGACCATAATTGAATCACTGACTTGGCCCTTAATCACGCTGCTCTGATCGATAGTGCTTGTCTGGTTCACAGTGGTCGTCGCACGTGTTGCGTCAACCGCCGTGTCGGAATCACTATCCACTGCGTTATCCGTGTCGTTCAAGTCAACGTAACTAGTCGTTGAATCATCATTAGGTTTCGCATGATTGGTCGTGTCTGGTGTTGTATCACTAGTTATGTTGGTAGTGTCAGTGGTCGTGTTATCCACGATAGTTTGATGGTCGCTGATGGCCTCATCAGCCGTCGTTTCATCGGTAACATTGTCCTGTGCTGTGGAATCGGTCGTTGTACCGTTGTCAGCCGCTCCCTGATTACGATTATCCGTTACTTGATCAACATCAACTGCTTCATCTTCAGCATCCGCTACGGATAGCAATGGTGTTAAGAAAGCTAACAAGTGTTGGCGGTATTGTAGGATCGCGTTATTAGCCGCAGCGTGACCACCGACAGTCCCTGGTAAGATCCAAACTTCTTGGTTGGCAGAATGATTGGCGGCCGCTAATTCCAATGATTGAGTATATGGAATGAAGGCGTCGTCTTGCGTGTGGATCAAGAGTAACGGGATAGTGATTTTGCTAGCTGCATCGGTTGCTGATAAGTCATCGACACTGAAACCTTGTTCCTTGATCAAACGAGCGTTCATCGCGGCCACGATTTTATCATAGGATAAGAAGGGCAGGCTCGTGATGGCTGGCAGACCAACGGATTGAAGTGCGTTTGAAACGGCGGTGATGGCTTTGCTGTATAGCGAACTACCTAGTTCTGGTAAGGTCGCGTACCCGGCGTCCGACACAACTGCTTTAACGGATTTTGAAAGTCCAGGAACTGAGGCTGCTTCTAACACGGTGTCGGCACCTAATGATTGACCATAAAAGACGACTTGACTGTCGGCGCCATTGCGTTCGTCGACCATCTTAACCCAATTCAGCCAGTCATACTTGTCCTGATAACCAAACGTTAAGTTATCACCGTCACTTAGGAACTGCCCACGTTGACTCGGCATGAGGACGTTATAACCCATGTCATACCAAATTTTTGAAACGTAGCCGATCCAATCAACATGTTCCGTCCAACCTTGGCCGATGATGACGGTCTTGGTGGAATCACCATTTTGAATATAGTAAGCACGGACAGACTGCGTCGGGTCATTGTATTCAGGCAGGGTCCAGGTTTCTTTGGTAACGTTATCCCACCAAGTAACCGTTGTCGGGTAATATTCTTCGGCCGCAGCCCGGTCAGCAGCATAAGCGACTGGATCGAGGCCGGTCCACGTATTGGAGATGTCATAGCGGTGCTGGTTCATTTCAGTACGTAAATTAGATAGGGCTTCTGAGCCAGTTCCCGTGAAGACGATTGGGTAGAGTACATTACCCACGATCGTGCTGGCGATATCTGTGGGGAGCTCTTTCAACTCGTCAAGAATTGTCGTCAGTTTGGCTTTGGCTGCTGCTAATTGTTCTTTTCCAGACGGGGTCGCTGCTTGATTTGCTAAGTCCTTGATCGTATTAACGACGGCCACAATATCACTGGCATCTAACGTGACCGTGGTGGTGTCCGTCTTATCAGAGGTAGTAACTTTTTTCCAGGTCACACTGTAAGGGCCACTTTGTGTAATGGTGACCGTACTCTTTTGATTGCCAGTCGTGTCGTTGGTTTCGTAGATTAAGCCATGACCGCTGTCACTTGTCGCGGCACTAGCCGCGCTGGTCGTCGCCACACTAGTTGGCGTTGCCGCAGCGGTCGAATTGGTGTTGGTACTCGTATCATCAGTTGAATCAATAGCTGAATCGGTCGTTGATTTAGTCGTGGCTGTCACCATATCCGTGACTTGAGTAGCGTCACTCGTCGCTGAGCTAGCGGCCTGTTCGTTACCACTTATGGTATTGGCTGCCGTCGAATTAGTAGCGCTGGTCGTCTGACTAGTTACTGTGCCACTCGCACTGTTAGCAACCTCACTAGCTTGGTCGGTAGCTGACGCTGCACTTGTGGCTTGTTCAGTCGCGCTAGTCTCAGTAGCGTTAGTACTAGTCGTAATTTGATTGGTGTCAGTGGTAGCGCTGCTGTCGGTATTTGACGTGGTATTACTGTCTTCACCAGTAGTCATGCTACTTGTCGTGGTTGACTCGGTTGCCGTTGCCCCGGCGGCTTGGCTGAGTTGACTGGCAACGCTAGCTGGGGCGTTGGCCGCAGAAGTGGTCGTGGCACTAACGGGGGTAGCCGTTGCTGCTAAGGCGTTAGTCGTCAGCATTAACGTACTACCGAGCCCCGCAATGGTAATCCCCGCGTAAACCCAATGTTTGCCATCTTTGAACATTTTATAATGATCAACGGTGGTTGATTGTTGTGAATTCCTTTTCATTATATTTACTCCTCGTAACGTTTTATTCTATTGCACGTTTTAAAATATAGCACGACAACCCAGGCTTGTTTGCGTTTTCGCGGGCTAAACTTGTTAAATGAGGTACTTTTTTAATAACGGCATCAGTTGTTTATTGTATGAACTAATTTGTTAACTGATTGAGTACGATGATTGATTTTTATGATGCGACAAGCTCAGTTATTCGCGGGAGTCACGCGTGATTTTACCAGCAGATGCCAGATTGCAAAATGTGAACTTACAAACGAATAAGCGTACTAATAGTGGCCTTGAAAATTAGCGGCTTTGACTATTTTGGGAATAAAAGTTGAGATTGATTGAAATTTCACTTATCACTTGCTATTATGAAAGGTGAATAAAGTGTTTCCGCTTTCGTAGGGAATAAATTAATAAAGGGGGGACCATTATGAATCTCGGATTAAGTATTTTATCCTTGGCGCGCTTTCAGTTCGCGATGACCACGGTGTTTCATTTCTTCTTTGTGCCATTATCAATCGGCTTAGCCTTGGTTGTTGCCATCATGGAAACGGTGTATGTTGTCAAAAAAGACATCATGTACAAGCACATGGCACAATTTTGGGGCCGCATTTTCTTACTTAGCTTTGCCGTTGGTGTCGTGACAGGGATTATACAAGAATTCCAATTTGGGATGAACTGGTCTGATTATTCACGGTTTATGGGTGACATTTTTGGGGCGCCACTAGCGATTGAAGCGTTAGTTGCCTTCTTTATGGAATCCACGTTTATTGGGTTATGGATGTTTGGTTGGGATCGGTTTAATGCCAAGCTCCACTGTGCGTTTATCTGGCTAACGTCGATTGGGACGATGATTTCCGCGATGTGGATTTTAGCAGCGAACAGTTTCATGCAAAATCCAGTTGGTTTCATGATCAATACCAAGACTGGTCGTGCACAGATGACGAGCTTTGCAGCAGTCGTCAAGAACGAACAGCTCTGGTATGAATTACCACATGTGTTGTTTGGGGCGTTTGTTACCGGCTCATTTGTGGTTGCTGGGATGGCGGCGTTTGCGTTACTCAAAAAGAAAAACGTCACGTTCTTCCGCAAATCGATCAAGGTCAGTTTAATCGTTGGCCTGGTTGCTTCCATCGGTGTGATTGGAATGGGAGATTTACAGACGCGTTACATCATTAAAGAACAACCGATGAAGTTTGCCGCAACGGAAGGCTTATATAAGGATTCCGGCTCGCCAGCTTCATGGGCAGTTATTGAAGGGATGGATACTAAGAACCATAAGGCCAACTGGTCGATTGAAATCCCGTATGTGTTGGATATTTTAAGCTATCATAAGTTGTCCGGTAATGTGAAGGGACAAAATACCCTTAACAAGGAACTTCATGCCAAGTATGACAAGAAATTTGGTAAGGACATGAACTACTACGTGCCAACAAAGACGCTTTTCTGGAGCTTCCGGGTCATGACGGTAGCTGGTGGGCTCTTCGCACTGATTGCCATTATCGGTCTATACTTCAACCGTGCAAAGTCAACGCTGATTGAGCGGCAGCGCTGGTTCCTGTGGGTACTAGGAATCTGTACGTTCTTACCATTCGCCGCAAACACGGCCGGGTGGCTGATTACTGAATTAGGTCGTTATCCATGGGTTGTTTATGGTTTACTGACGATTGCAGATGCCGTTTCACCAAATGTTAGTGTCGCTTCGTTGCTGATCTCTAACATCGTGTACTTCTGCTTGTTCAGTGGCTTAGGCATTGTCATGATCGTCTTATCACGGCGTGCCTTACACCAAGGCCCTGATGATTTGTTACAAGCTAGCGATGACGCACCGTACGATCCTTATGGTAAGGAGGCGTTCAGTCATGAGTAATCTACAATTCTTATGGTTTATTCTGGTGGGCGTTCTATTTAGTGGTTTCTTCTTCCTTGAAGGTTTTGACTTCGGGGTTGGGATGACGATTAAGAGCTTAGCCCAAACACGCGCTGAGCGCGATGTTGTGATTCATACGATTGGCCCACATTGGGATGCCAATGAAGTGTGGTTGATCACTGCTGGTGGGGCGATGTTTGCGTCGTTCCCAATGTGGTATGCTTCCTTATTCTCCGGATTCTATCTTATCTTATTGTTGATTCTAGTGGCCCTCATTATGCGAGGGGTCTCATTTGAATTTAGAAGCCGGATGGAAAGTGACGCCGGCCGGAATTTCTGGGAATGGGCCGCAGCCCTAGGTAGTTTCTTTGCTGCCTTCCTATTTGGGATGATGTTTACTGCTTTGGTCAAAGGGATGCCAATCAATGCCAATGGCGATATGACTGCCCACTTCACCGATTACGTGAACTTGTTCTCAATCGTTGGTGGGGTTGCCGTAACGTTACTCTGCTATTTGCACGGGTTAAACTTTATTCGTCTGAAGACGACCGGGACGTTGCGTGAACGGGCGCTTCAGTGGGCCAAACCGTTATACTGGGTCCTGTTTGCCGGTGAAGTTGTCTTCGCAATTCTGCTGTTCTTTAACACCGATTTCTTTACCAAGAAACCAATCTCAACCACGATTTTAGTGGTCGCCTTAGTGGCTTTGACGGTCTTGGCAACTTGGGGTGTTTATGGAAATCATGAATGGCTCTCATTTATTAGCAGTGGTCTCTCACTGATCGACGTGGTCGTGCTCCTGTTCAATGGACTATTCCCACGTGTCATGGTGGCGAACAATTCTGCATACAGCATTCTGATTAAAGATGCGTCTAATTCACCATATACGTTGCATCTGATGACTGTAATCTCATTATCGGTATTACCGATTATGTTGATCTACTTTATTTGGAGTTACTGGGTCTTCTATAAACGGTTGGCATCGTAATTCAAATGCAGATGACGACAGTATCACTGGTGCGGTGGTACAATTAATTTAACAGCACCAACGGGGTCGCGACCTTGGCCAAGTGCCAGGGTGCGACCCCGTTCATTTTAAGTAGGGAGTGATCGAATGTGTTTGATCCGGCATTATTTAAACTACCAGGGATGCGCCGAGCAGCCACGATTTTAGGGTTATTGGCCATCGTCGAGGGTATTTGTATTGTCTTTCAGGCCTACTATCTATCAGTGGCGATTGTTGGACTGTGGCACTTGCATTCATTAGCGTCGATCAGTCAGCCCATGCTATGGTTCGCATTAGCTTGGGTCGGACGGCAGTTACTGGTCGTCATTAAAAATCGTGTGATGTACCCGTTAGTCGAACAGACGACGGGTGACTTGCGGCGTAAAGTGATGCAGAAGTTATACCAACTCGGCCCAAGTTATGTAGCTAAGACTGGGACTGGTAACGTGGTGACGACAGCGCTTGAGGGTATCGATAAAGTTCAGACATACTTAATGTTGGTTGTGATTAAAGTAATCGACATGATGGTTATCCCGTGGATCATTTTAATTTACATCGCGTGGTTGCGCTGGCGTGAGGCCCTTTTTCTACTGGCAATTTTTCCATTAATTATTCTATTTATGATTATTTTGGGCTATGCCGCTCAAGCTAAAGCGGATAAGCAGTACGTGGGCTATCAACGGATGTCTAATCACTTCGTTGATACACTGCGCGGTTTACCGACCTTGAAGCAGTTAGGACTGAGCAAACGGTACGCTGACAACGTTTATCAGGTTAGTGAAGGTTATCGTAAGCAAACGATGGCGGTCATCAAGATTGCGATGTTATCGACTTTCGCCTTGGATTTCTTCACGACCTTATCGATTGCGGTTGTCGCGGTCTTCCTTGGTTTTGGTTTGATTAACGGCACGATTACGTTGCTACCAGCGTTGGTTATTTTGGTCTTATTGCCAGACTATTTCTTGCCATTACGAACATTTGCTAATGATTATCATGCCACTTTAAATGGCAAGAATGCGTTTGCGGATGTCCAGAAGATGCTAGCTTTGCCGGTGCCAACTGAACGTCAACAGCTCGGTACTCAGCCTGTGCAATGGCAAAGTGATAGTACGTTAAGCTTACATGACGTTGATTTTAAGTATGATGATGATCAGCTGGCCTTAAAACACATTAATATTGATGTGCATGGTTACCAACGGATCGGGATTATTGGGGCATCCGGCTCCGGCAAATCAACTTTGATCAATTTGTTAGGTGGCTTTCTAACCCCGGTCGCTGATCAGGGTAAAATTCAAGTCAACGGGCAAACAGTCTCGCATTTGAGCCAGGACGCCTGGCAGCAGAGCTTTTTCTACATTCCGCAAAACCCATATCTGTTCCATGCAACGTTAGCAGAGAACATCGCTTTTTATCAGCCAGACGCTTCACGTCAAGCGATTGAACGAGCTGCTGAAAACGCTGGATTAACGGCCTGGATTGCAACGTTACCAGCGGGGTTGGATACGGCGATTGGTGAAGGCTCCCGTGGTGTCAGTGGTGGTCAGGCGCAACGGATTGCTTTGGCGCGGGCCTTTCTTGACGACTCGCGGCGAGTTCTGTTATTTGATGAACCAACTGCCCACTTGGATATTGAAACTGAAGCGGAACTGAAAACGACGATTTTACCCGTACTTGATAATCACTTAGTTTTCTTTGCGACTCACCGGTTACACTGGATTAATCAGATGGATTACGTGTTAGTGATGGATCATGGGGAAATCGTTGAACAAGGGACACCGACGGAATTGGCCGCGCATGACGGGGCGTACGTTCGGTTACGTGATGAAATGGTAGGTGCGATCTAATGAAAGATTTTTTGGCAACTTTTAAAAATGATACTTGGGTCATGCCGTATTTGCGCAAGTATAAAAAGTTACTAGCCCTGACGCTGTTTTTGGGTCTAATGACATTTTTCTGCGGTTCAGCGCTGATGTTCAACTCGGGCTACTTGATCAGTAAAGCCGCACGACACCCGTATAATATTCTGATGATTTATGTGCCAATCGTTCTAACGAGAGCGTTTGGGATTGGTCGGCCTGCCTTTCGCTATGCGGAGCGAATTACGAGTCATAACTGGGTGCTACGGATCGTGTCAGATTTTCGTAAGAAACTGTACCAATCCGTCGCCAAGCACGCCGTAGCGATTCGCCAAAATTTCCAGACTGGTGATGTCCTGAGCATTTTAGCTGACGATATTGACCATATTGAAAATTTATATTTACGGACCGTTTTTCCAACGGTGATTGCCTGGTTGATGACGCTAGTGATTGTGATTGGTCTGGGCTACTTTAGCTGGTGGTTCGGGCTATTGATGTTGTTGATGTTAGGATTGGTCGTTGTGATAATGCCGCTATGGTCGGTCTTACTGAATGGTGCTCGTGAATCACGCAGTCGTCAGATTCAACAGGGCTTTTATACGCAGCTGACTGATTCGGTAATGGGGCTCGGTGATTGGTTGATTGCCGGACGTCAAACGGATTTCTATGAGCGGCAAACCCAGCCTATCGAAGCAATTGCGGCACTTCGTAAACAGGACCATCGCTTTCAGTGGTGGCGAGATTTTACGATTCAGATCATTTTCGGGGTGATTTGTTTGGCGCTCTTGATCTGGAGTAGTTTTTACTGGACAACGAATGCGGCTAGTTCCAATTGGATTGCGGCGTTTGTCCTCTCCGTATTCCCGTTGGTCGATGCCATGCAGTCTGTTAGTCAGGGTGTTAGTGAGTGGCCAAGTTATCAACGGTCAATCAAACGAGTCAACGCCTTAGACACCACGCCTGAAGATGAACACGATCAGACAGTCTTAACGGAGCCATTTCAAGTATTGCGTATTGCGGACCTTGACTTTAAATATGCGGAAGGTGGTCACGCGATTTTTGACGGTTTGAATCTGACTTTAAAAGCCGGTGAAAAGTTAGCCCTGCTAGGACCTTCCGGAACGGGAAAGAGTACCTTGCTCAAGCTGATTTTAGGTGACCTGACACCGGATAGTGGGACGGTTCAATTGA
Source organism: Lactiplantibacillus plantarum (assembly GCF_014131735.1). NCBI lineage: Bacteria > Bacillati > Bacillota > Bacilli > Lactobacillales > Lactobacillaceae > Lactiplantibacillus > Lactiplantibacillus plantarum. The sequence goes on along the minus strand of NZ_CP039121.1, from coordinate 2,287,936 downwards.
ATGATGTGCCCATCACACGGTTACAAAATGAGCGCGCCCAGTTATTCGGCGTCTTGGATCAGCAGCCATACTTGTTCAATACCACGATTATGAACAATGTGCGGATGGGTAACTTGCAAGCGACTGACGAACAAGTTAAAGCCGCACTAGCAGCAGTCGAGTTAGCGCCCTTGATCGACACGCTCCCCGATGGTTACGAGACAGTTGTAGAAGAGGGCGGTGCGCGCTTTTCTGGTGGCGAACGACAACGGCTCGCGTTAGCTCGCATCTTATTACAAGATGCGCCCATCATCATTTTAGATGAACCGACAGTTAGTCTTGATCCGATTACCGAGGCCCATTTGCTGACCACGGTGTTCCGGGTCTTGCATGATAAGACGATTCTGTGGGTCACGCACCATTTGGCCGGGGTCAACCATGTCGATCAAGTTCGCTTCTTGGAAGATGGTCAATTCGATATGGCCGGTACGCCGAGCGAATTGTACGCGAATGCACCGCGGTTTAAACGCCTTTATGATTTGGATCAAGGGCGTGATGATGCGAACAATGATCGGTAATCCGGTTGATAGCAGTCTTCCACGTGCACCTTGGGCTTGTGAAACAGACTTTTAATTACTGCGCTGAATGGGTATTCAGCCTACGAATGTAGTGGTCATGATGACCATTACTGATTACACCGCCGATTTAGAGCGTAAAAAGGACTTGGTCGCTGTGACCAAGTCCTTTTTATATGCAATTAATCGCCAGGTTATGATTTAACCTGTTAGTAATTTTGTAATTGTGCCCGATTCTGAACGTCGACCACGTAGGCTTTCGTGCCTAAGCGGCTGAGTAAGGTCCGTACATCATTGTAATTGATTGAGACGCAACCAGCCGTTGCCCATTGATTCTTGACGTGAATAAAGAAGCCCGAGCCATTATGCTGACCGTGATTGTCCATCACAATCGCTAATTGATACTGATTGTGGGGCGCGGCCTTCGTGTAATCGATCAGATGCTCGTTCTTATTATTGGCCCAGTTTCGGTTCTGCCAAGTGTTATATTGCCGGTCATGTGGATCTTCAATCCAGTAAGATTTCCGGTTGATCTGTCGATAGGCCATACCACTAGTTCTTGCACTGGCAGCTTTACCAAATGCGAAGCTTAAGTGATAAACGCCTTTGGGTGTGGTACTGCTGCCTTCGTGAGAATTGCCGATGCCAGCGGCCCCGATGCGACTTGCGGAAGTTAGTGTATTCTTCCAGCCGCGATTGGTTTTTTGCCAAAGTTTAAGAGTGGCCGTGGATGAGCCATTTTGAATGACCGTCACGATTTGCTGAGCCTTTTTGGACACGCGCATTCTGGAGACGAGTGTTGCTTCGGATGGGGTGGCAGCTTTGGCTTTAACTGGCTTTAAGTAGCCACTCCAAATCCAGCCAGTGGCCCCATTCTTGCTATTGTGAACCCAGTAGTAACGAACCTTTTTGCCGTGCATGATAATATCAGTTTGCTGAGTCGTTGTCCAGACGGTGTTGCGATAGTTCTTCAAATCATGATTGGCCCTGAATGTCCAACGATTATAATTACCATTAGCCCTAAAGGTATGTGATTTGGTATCGGTCGTATAATAGGCCTTTCTAGCCGTTGCCCGCGTTGGCGTGCGATGATAGTAAGTGCTGGCATTCGCAGATACTGAACTTAGCATTGTGACCGCTGCGATCATTAGTACGCTCCCCAGCAACCAATTAACAATCTTTTTCATGAAACCCCTCCTAGTAAAAATAGCCCCGTTATTACAATTTTTATACAAACACTATAATACTATTTATCTCGGCGGAATGGATAACAATTTTGACTAAATCGCGGCGGTGTAGGGTGAGTAATGGTTGTAGCTGAAAAATCAGCGCGTCAGAGTAATAGGTTACTTTGACGCGCTGATTTAATTTGTGTATTAATGGTTGCGAACCAGTAATTCAGTCACTAGCCGGCGTAAAGTTTGTTGTGTTTCACCAGTTGGTAGCTGATCGATTAGGTTCAGTGCGGTTTTGGTATAGTGAGTAGCCAATTGTTGTGCCTGGGTAACGCCCCCCAAAGCAATGACCTGATCGCGAATTGTCAGTAGCTGTTCATTACTGATGTGGTCGCCGGGTTGGGGTAATTGTTCGGCCAATTGTGGTTCAGCGGTCAGGGCGTAGATAAGTGGCAGTGAATAAACGCCGTCCCGTAAGTCATTAAGCACCGGCTTTTGAGTTAAGGCCTCATCACCGGCGTAGTCAAGGACATCATCTAACATCTGGTAGGCTAACCCCATCCTTTCACCAATCTGTTGCGCTAGTTTAACGACGCTTGCGTCGGCACCCGCGAAGTGGGCACCTTGTTCACAACTGAGGCTGAACAGACGGGCCGTTTTGCCACGAGCAATTGCTAAGTAGTCGTTGACCGTAGTCTTGGTGGATCGTTGTCACATGGCGGCGTTCTGGCGATTCATCAATTACATCATCGTGAATCAGTGTCGCCACGTGTAGTAGTTCCATAGCCGCTGCGCCAGCACGTAACCGGGCCGTGTTATGATCCGGTCCAAATTGACTAAACAAGTAAAAGAAGCCCGGGCGTAAAAACTTACCACCCGCAGCGAGTAAGTCGTGTACGCGGTCATTAATGGCGGCGTTATCAATTTTTACGTTAGTAGCTAGATACGGCTTCAGCGCTGCTAGCTCCTTTGCGACAAGACTTTCCGGTTGCCAAATGGTTTGCATCATAATCAAAATACCCCGCTTTATTTGAGAGATGGCTCCGGGACGTTTTGACGCCAACACTTGCAGCCAGTCACATTCTAAAATACAATCTATATTAAAGGTACAAATAACTTGTTTCGTTGTCAAACAAAAGGATGGTGTAAATCATTGAAACCAAAAGTGTTTCTTGAATTTGTTGAAATTAAATCATTAATTGCGAGCGTGTTACCGTTCGTTTTGGGGAGTATGTACGCCTATTATAATTATCATCAGTTACATCTTGGTTATTTATTGCTATTTTTCATTGCATCTTCACTTTTTCATATGGCGACTAATGCGAATGATAATTACCAAGACTTCCTACACGCGCCACGTAATGACGACAATCAAGAATTTTTGCAAGAGACTAATGTGGTCGGTGTTAACCAGATTTCCATTGGTCAGGCCCGGACGATTACGTTTGGTTTAGCCGGAATCTCATTGATTATCGGACTATGGTTAGTAACACAAACCGGGTTGCCGTTGTTGTGGATGGGGCTATATTCATATGCGGTCGGTTACTTTTACGCTGGCGGTCCGAAGCCAATTTCACAAGGCCCGTTTGGCGAATTTTTCTCGGGCTTTACGATGGGCTTTATGATCTTCTGGATTGCCGTCTTTATTAATACGTATGACACGGCAGCCATTACTTGGCAGTCAACGCTGGCTGTTTTAATTGCGTCAGGTCTGGCCATTTTTGCAATTTCTAACATTATGTTAGCTAATAATATTTGTGATATGGACGAGGACATTGCGTTAGGCCGACACACGATTTTGTATTACCTTGGCAAACCGGTGATGCTTCAGGTATTTGCATGGAGTTACGTTGCTGGTTATGCTTGTCTGGTGATTGCGGTCTTGATGGGTGTGCTACCAAAGTTTAGTTTACTAACGTTGCTCAGTATTATTCCAGTTTGGAAAAATACGCGGGTCTTCTTGCACAAACAGGTCAAACGAGAAACTTTCACGATTTCAATTAAAAACGCAACGTTGATTTGTCTTTCATTTATCGTTTTCATGGGCTTAGGACTGATTTTTAACTAGTCCTTCAATAAACGAGTATGGCTTTGAGAAAGCGCCAACTAACCAAGTTGATACTAAGCAGTATTTTTCCCAGCGAGTCCAAGCTGGCTTTCTGATTTTATGGCTTGGGGTTTTTCAATGGTATTTCACGGGGGTAAAAAAAGCTTAGATATCGTGTGAAAAAACACACGGTATCTAAGCTTTTTTAATTTACATAAAGATGTTATTTATAACTAGTTTTCAAATGGATAGCGGAAGTCCCATTGTGCACGAGCGGCAGTCATGATATCCATAACGTCAGTCGTTTTAGCAAGACTCGTGTTGTGTAATTCGCCAGCAACCATTTTTTGCATGTCAGCAATTTCGTAATTCATGGCGTTAGTGCTATCGCCGGCTGTGATGGTTTCAGTATGGCCTTCGCTGTCGGTGAAAGTGGCACTGTCGGCACGTGGATAGGTATCAACGGTAAAGTAACCATTCTCATACGCGACGATACCGCGTTTAGGCATTTTAGCTCGGAACGTTAAGGCAACGGTGGCCAGTTCATCATTGGCGTTTCGTAACGTGATTGTCGAAGATTCATCGACGCCACTGCTGAATCGGTGCATGGTTGTTCCGGTAATGTATGGTTTAGCAGTCAAGAATTCTTCCACGAAGGCTAGGGCATAGACACCAATGTCCAGTAAAGCACCGCCGGCAAGGTCGGGATTAAAGAAGCGATTAGTTGGGTCTGGTTCTTTAAAACTACCAAAGCTAGCTTGGATCATTTTCAGATCACCAAGATGACGTTCTGCCGCAAAATCATGGAGCTTCTCGTATAATGGCATGTGATACAGGGTCATCGCTTCCGCTAAGATAAGGTGGTTGCTAGCAGCCACTTCCTTGGCGATTGCGAGTTGGGTACTAGACATTGTGATGGCCTTTTCACTGAGGACGTGTTTGCCAGCACGTAAGGCGGGTAAAATCGTGTCAATGTGATAATTATGGGGCGTTGCCACGTAAACGATGTCGACTTGTTCATCAGCCAGTAGCTCGTCTAAATTACCATAAGCTTTGGGAATATTGTGTTCGGCAGCAAAGGCGTTAGCTTTATCCTGCGAACGTGAGCAAACGGCGTAGATTTCTCCGTCAGGTTGATCAAAATATTTAACGAAACTGTGCGCGATGTTACCAAGGCCAACAATGGCCCAGCGATAAGTTTTCGACATTATAGGTTCCTCCTAGGATTAATCGAATGTGACCACTTACATTTTAGCAAAAAAATAAGGAATTGGCGCCCAATAATCATGTAAAATTAATACAAAAGTCGGTAAAATAGAGTGTAATATGACCGGTGCTCATTGCGATTTAGGCTTACTTAGAATTAAAACATGTTGGTTAGTTGGACTCTTATTCGTCAGCACGTGTGCGTCTTATGCCGACTTCCGGGGCCGGGTGACAATTACTGGAACGCAGCCGATGTCGATTTGAGCTAACGCCCAAGCCGCTTCATCTCAAATACGAGTCTTATTCTAAGCACGTTTACGCTAACTCGAACTTTTTACAGCGGGCCTAAGCTGGCAGCTTTTGAACTAAGAAACCAGCATGTTTTAATCCTAATTCATGATAAATGAACAGGTGTAATCTGTAAGGCAATTACCAGAAAGGAGGCGGCTATGATGGCGGGTAAGCGGCGAAAATCGCGCCGGAAGCAACGGACAAAGACACAATTATTTGTGAAGAAGGGCCGCCTTCAGTGGGTCAATATCTTATTAGTGTTGGCGGCGATGGTGGGGATGGTTTGGTATATTCAGCATAATTGGGCGGTTAAGTCGCGGGTTACGGCGACAACACCTACAACAACGCATGCGGCATTTATTAAAAAGCTAGTACCAGCTGCGCAACAGCTTGATCAGCAATACCACGTGCTGGCTAGTATCACGCTAAGTCAGGCGATTTTGGAATCGGATTGGGGACAAAGTACCAATGCGACAGAGAATAATAATTTATTTGGGGTTAAGTCCACGTCGGGACGGCTCATGACGACGCAGGAATATTATGACGGGGCCTATCATACGGTCAAACGGCGCTTCGCCGTTTATGATAGCTGGCACGCTTCGCTGGTCGATCATGCCAAGAAATTGGCGTACGGAACGACTTGGGATTCTCAGCACTACGCTGCGGTGATTAAGGCAACTGATTATCAGACAGCTGCGCAAGCATTGCAGACGGCTGGATATGCGACTGATCCAAGTTATGCACAAAAATTAATTAATATTATTCAAAAATATGACTTACAACGGTATGATAGAAAGTAATGAAATTAATAGCAGTATTTCAATGTCGCTTATAATTCTAGGAGGGTACTATGCGAGAACTTGAAGAACGCATTTTGAAAGATGGCCGGGTACTTCCCGGTGAAGTATTGAAAGTGGACGGCTTTTTGAATCACCAAGTTGATCCCGACCTGATGTTTGCCATGGGAACGGAATTTGCCCACTTGTTTCAAGATGCGGGTGTAACGAAAATCTTGACGGTTGAATCATCAGGAATTGCGCCGGCAGTCATGGCGGGGTTAGCAATGCACGTGCCCGTTGTGTTCGCACGTAAGCACAAATCAGTCACGTTAATTGATGATTTATATACAGCCGAAGTTTATTCTTACACGAAGAAGACGTCTAACCACATCTCGATTGCCAAGAAGTTCTTACAGGCGGATGACCAAGTCTTGTTAATTGACGACTTTTTGGCCAATGGTCAGGCGGTTCAAGGGATGTTTGAAATCTGTGATAAAGCGCACGTAAAAATTGCGGGTGTCGGTATTGTGATTGAAAAAGTCTTCCAAACGGGTCATCAACTGATTGCTGATCGGGGTGTCCGTTTAGAATCACTAGCACAGATTACGTCATTTGATGGTGACCGGGTGCACTTTGCATCGGAGGACACCCAGGCTTAAGTTAAGAAAGCGGGGGATTGTGATGCAAATTGACATGGGGATGCTAGTCCTTATTTTCATCATCAACTTTGCTTACATTACGTTAAATACCGTACGTTTTTTGCTTGTAATGCGGGGTTATCGGTATTTTGCAGCTTTTGCAAGTGTCATTGAGATTACGATTTATGTGCTAGGATTATCATTGGTCTTAAATCGTCTCAATAATCCGATCAATTTAGTCGTATACGCGTTAGGTTACGGTGTCGGGGTGTATGTTGGGATGGTAATTGAAGATCGATTAGCGTTAGGGTATACAATGATTTCAGTCATTTTACCTGATCCCAAGTCGTCGTTACCGGGAGTACTCCGTGAAAATGGTTTTGGGGTCACACAACACGCTGCTTATGGTCTAGAAGGTGAGCGGCTAGAACTAGAAATTTTGGCCCCACGGAAGAACGAACGGCGGCTGTATGGCCTGATTAAAGACGCGGCGCCCAATGCGTTTGTGATCGCGTATGAACCACGCTACATCTCCGGTGGCTTTTGGCTCAAGCGAGTTAAGCGACGCAATGCTCGCCGAAAAAAGCAGTGATAAACTTGCAACTGTGCGTGTCAGCAAGTATGATTGTTACAGGATAATGAGCGTTAAAATAATTCAATAATCAGATTATAATTATTTAAAGCATAGGAAAGTAGGGACTGAAGTGGACAACTCGATTTTAAACCCAGGTGGTACGCTTGGCATTATTGGAAGTAGTACTAATGGTGTTGGATTAGTAATTGCCGCGCGTAATGCTGGCATCAATGTCGGGGTATACGGCGATAACGAAAATACTGAGACCATGGAACTGGCAGATTTTCGCGTTGTCGGGGCCCTCAATGATCAACAACAGTTACAGAACTTCGCAGAACGTTGTGATATGGTGACTTACGAGTCGGAAACCATTGATGCGTCGGTCATTAATTTTTTGGCGGCCCATACCCGGGTTCCACAAGGCGCCGATGCGCTTGAGATTACACAGGACCGCTCTTTGGAACGGGCGTTTTTCAGCCAACTTAACTTGAATGTAGCACCGTCAGCGACAATTGTCAGTTTGGATGATGTCTATCAATCGATCGGGTCAATTGGATATCCTAGTATTTTGAAGCCGATTCAAAAGGGCTTGGGTCAAAATCGGCAACTGGTCATTAAGACGCAGACGGATATTGTCAAGGCGGCTGATCTGTTGGATTGGGGCACATACTTGTTAGAGTCATTGATTCCATATGATAAGGAACTCTCCGTTTTTGGCGCTAAGAGTGGTGATACGACAGCTTTCTTCCCAACCGTTGAAAACCGGTATCGTAATCATGAGCTAGTTGCCTCGATTGTGCCAGCTCAAATTGATTCAGCTGTGAATGACGAAATGCTGCGGATCACAAAGGAAATTAGTGATAACTTGAGTTATACGGGTGTCTTTGAAGTTGCCTTCTTCTTAACGAAGAGTGGTAATTTATACGTGAAGCGGATTGTCCCTGCGATGCATCAGGCGGGTTATGTCTTCGAACGTGCTACGAATATTAGTATGGCAGAACAACACTTGCGAGCAATTGCGGGACTGCCGTTAATGCCAGTCAAGCAGTTGATGCCCGTGGTTGCTGCTTACTTTACACCGGCTCAGGAGAGTGGCATTCGCACGCAGTGGCAGATTAAGACGAACTGGTTCTTTAATTTCTATCACCGAACGTTGTTACAAGCGCACCGGGCACCAGTCGCTGGCCACGTGCTAGTCGAAGCACCAAGTGTTAAAGAAGCACTCGAACAGATCGAAGACACAAGTATTTGGCAGTTTGGGCAAACGACGCCGGCTGATAATGAACCTGAAGCTGAGTAGTGTATGATCAGAACCTAGTTTTACGGATTATTACGGTTAAACTAATCGTACTGTTCGCACCGGGTGACCAGCTATTATGGGTAACCGTCGTGAATAAATAAAGTTCGAAATCCAATTCATTTTGTGAATTGGATTTTTTTAGCGGTTGGGGAGAAGCCAGCCAAATGGCGAGATACGGTTATCTGAGGGGGAATCGTTGAGATTGGCGTGGCGGGTATTTTGGTTAGAAATTGAGGGAGTCTCAAAATTACTTAAAGTTACGCAATATTGCCGTCAATTCGTTTCCCGTGAATAGTAGAAGTTGTAAAATTAACATAGGTGTCACTGACAATGGAAAAACCGCGATTTTTGTATGAGATGCTGACCTTAAAGTACAGCAATCACGGCCAAAATTTGCTATAATGTTTGGTGACTGATTTTTAGAAAGGGTGGCGAACAGCGTGTCGAAAGAAAGCCTATTGGCAGGAATGAATGACAAGCAGCAAGAAGCCGTTTTAGACACAGAAGGACCGCTACTAATTATGGCCGGTGCGGGCTCGGGGAAGACCCGTGTATTGACGCACCGGGTAGCTTATTTAATTGAAGAGCAAGGGGTCAACCCCTGGAATGTTTTAGCGATTACGTTTACGAACAAGGCCGCACGCGAAATGCGTGAACGGGTTGGTAAGCTGTTAGGTGAATCGGCGCAGGAGGTCTGGGTCTCAACGTTCCATGCCCTGTGTGTCCGAATTTTACGACGTGACATTGAACAAATCGGGTATAACCGAGCGTTCACAATCGCCGGCACTAGCGAGCAACGGACCTTAGTCAAACGAATCTTGACGGAACAAAATATCGATTCGAAAAAATTTGATCCACGGTCAATCTTATCCGCAATTTCAAATGCGAAAAATGACTTACAAACGCCGGAGATGTATAAAGAATCGGCTGCCAGTCCCTTTGAGAGTGTCGTGGCAGACGTTTATTTGCAATACCAACGTGAATTAGCGGCTGATCAAGCCGTTGACTTTGATGATCTGATCATGCTGACGATTCAATTATTCAAGCAGAATCCAGAAACGCTGGCGTGGTACCAAAACAAATTCCATTATATTCACGTGGATGAATATCAAGATACTAATAACGCACAGTATACGTTAGTCAACTTGTTAGCTGACAAATATAAAAATTTGTGTGTAGTTGGGGATGCGGATCAATCCATCTATGGTTGGCGGGGTGCCAACATGGAAAATATTCTCGATTTCGAAAAGGATTATCCGCAAGCTGACACGGTGATGTTGGAGCAAAACTATCGTTCGACAAAGACAATTTTGTCGGCGGCTAATGCAGTTATTAACAATAATTCAACGCGGCGGCCGAAGAAATTATGGACTGAGAATGAACCGGGTGACAAGATTTCTTATTATCGTGGTCAGAGTGAAAGTGATGAAACTCACTTTGTCATTGCCAAGATTCAAGAAAGCATGCAGCAGGACAAAATGGACTACGGCGATTTTGCGATCCTTTATCGGACGAACGCACAATCCCGGGTAATGGAAGAGTCACTCGTTAAGGCGAACATCCCCTATACAATGGTCGGTGGTAATAAGTTCTATGACCGTAAAGAAATTCGGGACGTCTTATCCTACTTGACTTTGGCAGTGAACGATCAAGATTCAATGAACTTTGAACGGGTCGTTAATGAACCTAAGCGCGGCATTGGTCAAACGAGTGTTGAAAAATTGCGGTTGTTCGCGGATGAAGCGGGTTATTCCATGTTGGAAGCAGCTAGCAATGTTGATATGGCTAATGGCATTTCAGCACGAGCGAAGGGTGCTTTAGCGAAGTTTGCAGCGACGATGAATGAATTGCGCGCTATGCGGGAATACTTATCCGTGACGGATTTAACACAAGAGATTCTTGACCGCACGGGTTACATGAAGGCGTTGAAAGATGCTAAGGCAACGAAATCGTTAGAGGCACAAGCCCGTATCGAAAACATTGAAGAATTCTTGTCTGTCACCAAACAATTCGATGATAGTTATCAACCTGAAGATGAAGATAGTGACAAATTCGTGGACTTCTTAGCGGATTTAGCACTGGTTTCGGATGTGGATAACGTTGAGGAAGAACCCCAAGCCGTGACGCTGATGACGTTACATGCAGCGAAGGGGCTAGAATTTCCGGTTGTTTTCTTGATTGGGATGGAAGAAGGTATCTTCCCACTGTCCCGGGCAATGATGGATGAAGACGAGCTGGAAGAAGAACGGCGGTTAGCATACGTTGGGATTACGCGGGCTGAGAAGAAGCTGTACTTGACCAATGCATACTCACGGATGCTTTACGGTCGGCGGCAGAATAATCCGGCTTCCCGTTTCGTTGAAGAAATCGAACCAGAATTACTCAAAAATGAAAATACGTTGGATGGTGCAAGTAGCACTGGTCCTAAAGTTCCATTTGGTGCGGATCGTGAACGGCGTGCTTTTACACCTTCATATAAAAAGAATCCAGTGGGGACGCGGGCCACGGTCAAGAAGGCTAGTGGCACGGGTGCTGACAAGAATAGTTGGTCGATCGGTGATAAAGTCAAGCATCGTAAGTGGGGAACCGGAACGGTCGTGAAGGTCTCCGGTGCTGGTGAAGATGCTGAACTAGACATTGCTTTCAAATCTGAAGGAATCAAGCGGTTATTAGCCGCATTTGCACCGATCCAAAAAGTACAGGACTAGTTAGGAGGACTGGCTGATGGCGGACAAACCCAACACAATGACGGTTGAGCAGGCGGCTGATGAAGCGGCTGCTTTACGGCAAACGTTAAATGAATGGCGTCGGCAGTACTATGACGAAGATGCGCCGAACGTTGAAGATAGTGTGTATGATCAAAAGTATGAACGGTTGGTCGAACTCGAACAAACTTTTCCACAGCTCGTTACACCGGATTCACCGACGCAATTAGTTGGTGGAACGGTTAAAGCAGGCTTTGATAAAGTGACCCATGAGATTCCGATGTTGTCATTGGGCGACGTCTTTTCACAAGCTGAGTTACAAGAGTTTGTTGATCGCTTGGAACAAAACGTTGGTCATCCAGTCGATTATAATTGTGAGTTGAAAATTGATGGTTTAGCGCTGTCGTTACGTTACGAAGATGGGGTGCTCGTTCAAGGGTCCACGCGGGGTAACGGTACGGTTGGCGAAGATATTACGGCTAATATTAAGACAATCAAGTCGATTCCACAACGGTTGACCCGACCACTGACGATCGATGTACGTGGGGAATGTTATATGCCTAAGGCAGCGTTTGCTGCCTTGAATGAACGCCGAGAAGCAGCGGGAGAACCAGTCTTTGCGAATCCACGCAATGCTGCGGCCGGTACGTTACGGCAGCTAGATTCACGAGTCGTGGCGGAACGACAGCTCAGCACGTTTATGTATAACATTGCCGACTACGAACCGTTAACCGCCCGTACGCAGAGTGACATGTTAACGGAGTTCGCAGATCTTGGTTTTGCCATCAATCCTGACTTTAAGGTGGCCCATTCGATGGCCGATGTCTTTAGTTACATTGACCATTATCAAAATGAACGGCCAGAATTAGCATATGGCATTGATGGCATCGTGATCAAAGCTAACCCGTTACCGCTGCAACGCTCACTAGGAGCGACAGTCAAGGTGCCACGATGGGCGATTGCCTTTAAGTTTCCACCTGATGAGCAGCCGACCCTTTTAAAGGATGTTGAATGGACCGTTGGCCGTACAGGAGTCGTTACGCCAACTGCGGTTATGGAACCCGTTCAACTAGCTGGGACGACGGTTGCGCGGGCTTCGTTACACAATCCCGATTACGTGGCGGCCAAAGATGTCCGCATCGGTGATACGGTCTTGCTACACAAGGCTGGCGATATTATTCCGGAAATTTCATCGGTTGATTTAGCCAAACGACCCAAGGATGCGCAACCATTAGTTATTCCAACCACGTGTCCGTCTTGTGGGGCGCCGCTGGTTCATTTGGAAGACGAAGTGGCTTTACGGTGTATTAACCCGAAATGTCCAGCACAAGTCCAAGAAGGGCTGGTTCATTTTGCCTCTCGCAATGCCATGAATATCGATGGCTTGGGACCACGAATCATTGCGCAACTCTATGCAAATCGGCTGGTTAGTGACGTTGCTGGTTTGTACCGATTAACTAAGGCACAACTGTTAACATTAGATAAAATAAAAGATAAATCTGCTGAAAAGCTCTTGACAGCAATTGACCGTAGCCGTGATAATTCACTTGAACGGTTATTGTTCGGTCTTGGTATTCGGCACGTTGGTGCTAAAGTGGCGCGGTTAATCGCGCAGCATTTTGGGACGATTGAGGCGTTGATGGCAGCTAGCCAAGAAGAGATTGCGGCGATCGATTCGATGGGCGATGTGATTGCGAACGCAGTGGTTCAATATTTTGAGAGCGACGAAGTTCATACACTCATCCGCGAATTGCAAGCAGTCAACGTGAATACCACTTATCAAGGCCCTAGTGCCACCGTGGCAGAAGATAGTAACAGTTGGTTTGCAGGCAAGCGGGTCGTGTTAACTGGTAAGCTGGAAAGCTTTACGAGGCCAGATGCGACTCAATGGCTACAAGCTCACGGCGCCACGGTTACGGGAAGCGTCTCTAAAAAGACGGATCTCGTGATTGCAGGTAGCGATGCCGGAAGCAAGTTGCAAAAAGCACAGCAGCTGGACATTACTGTATGGGATGAAGCCCGGTTCAGCGAAACAATGAGGGAGGATGCACAAGCGTGAATGTTAAACGCATACGCACGATTGGCTTAGTGGCAGTAGCTGCCATTGTTCTAGCCGCCTGCGGTAATTTAAAGAATTCGTCCTTTGGGTCGACTAGTAGTAGCACCACAACGACCGGAACGAAAACAACGACCACCACTGGAACTGCTGATAGTGAGTTCTATCAAGGCGTCATCAAAAATGGCCGTTATCGGACGAGTAAGTCGCGAGGCGTGGTCGTTTCGCAAAATGATAACGTCATGAATTTGAAGAGCTTCGAAAGTGGCTTATTGGACGTGTCTAAAAAGGTCTTTCCAACGAGTAAGTATGTCTTTCAAGAAGGGCAGTATTTGAGCTCATCGACAGTTGAAAATTGGCTCGGACGGAAATCAAGCAGCAATTCGGAGGGCTTGAACCCAGAGAATAACGGTAAGAAGGATCCGAATACTCGGAATCCGATTTACTTACAACAGCTTGAAGAACAAGATTATATGGTTCAAAATGGTAGTAAGTTATCGCTTGGCGGGGTCACGATTGGCTTGGGAATGAACTCGGTCGATTATTATACTAAGGTCGAATATGGGGCAACATACGAAACGGACATCTCAACGACTGAGTTAACGGCGCAAGGTAAGAAGATGGCGAATACTGTCTTACAACGGTTGCGGCAACGCTCAGCTTTGAAGAATGTGCCGATTGTCTTGGCACTCTATAAGCAGTCTTCGAATGATAGTTTAGTTGGGGGCGACATGATTGCCTACGCGGTCTCTAAGAACGGCTCCACTTCGATCTCAAACTGGACGTCGTTGAATTGGAAGAATTATGTCTTCCCAGCGACCTCTGAGTCAAAGAACTCAGGTGCGAATAGTAATGATGAGTCGGACTTTAGTCAGTTTAAGTCCCACGTGCAGAATTTCTTCCCGAACTTGTCTGGCGTAACGGCGAATGCTCATTACAAGGACAAATCGTTGAGTAAATTAAGTGTCAACATCACGACTAAGTTCTACAGCGAAACGGAAATCATCAGTTTCACGCAGTACTTAGCAACGGCTGCTAAACGGTACTTGCCATCTGGTGTACCGGTTGAAATTACGGTTAAGAGTGCCAATGGTGACATTCAAAGCTTCTTAGCCAGAACGGCGAAGGGTAGTTCGTATTACACCCATGTCTTTAGTGACCAGGGCGACGATTAAACAATAATATTGAGTAAGATTTGAGAAAGAAGGAAATCTGATGGCTGAAGAACGAATTAATGCCGAACAAGTGCAACACGTGGCGAGCTTAGCCAAATTGGAGTTTACACCAGACCAATTAGCGATGTTCACACCGCAACTAGAAAAAATTATCGGCATGTTCGAAGAATTAAGCACAGTTGATACCACGGGTGTACCCGTTACGTCACGGATGAGTGATCATACGAATACGCTACGTGAAGACGTGGCAGTTAAGAGTGATGAAGCACTCCGGGAAGCATTGCTGAAGAATGCCCCAGAAACGGCCAATGGCTTGATCAAAGTGCCAGCAATTATTGATGAAAGTGGGGACGGTGAATAATGACTTATTTCGACCAAGATCTAACTAGTCTACACGCTGACTTGGTAGCCAAGAAGATCAGTGCCACGGAACTAGCGAAGGCCACTTTTGCGAATATGAATCAGGTTGACCCTAAGCTAGGGGCGTTCTTGAATTTAAATGAAGAACAGGCCTTACAACAGGCGGCTGCTTTGGATCAGAATGGCATCGACGCGAACAACTTTTTTGCTGGGATTCCGATGGCAGTCAAGGATAATATTGTGACGAAGGGCCTAACGACGACGGCGGCTTCTAAAATGTTGGAAAACTTCGTGCCGGTCTATAATGCCACGGTGGTTGACAAACTATTAGCAAGCAACGCGTTGATCGTTGGTAAGACCAACATGGATGAATTTGCCATGGGAGGGTCAACTGAAACGTCGGCGTTCCATGTCACTCGTAATCCTTGGGACATCAGCCGGGTGCCCGGTGGGTCTTCAGGTGGCTCAGCTGTCGCAGTGGCTTCTGGACAAGTGCCAGTTGCATTCGGTTCTGATACGGGTGGTTCGATTCGGCAACCATCATCATTTAACGGAATTGTCGGTATGAAACCAACGTACGGTCGGGTCTCACGCTGGGGGCTGATTGCCTTTGGATCTTCATTAGATCAAATTGGCCCAATGACACGGACAGTCAAGGATAACGCGGCCGCTTTGAATATGATTGCAGGTAACGATGTGCATGATACCACGTCATCCAAACAAACTGTACCAGACTTTACGGCTGGTTTGACGGGTGATATCAAGGGTATGAAGATTGGGTTACCAAAAGAATACATGGGCGACGGGATCGATCCTAAAGTTCGTGAAGTCATTCAACAAGCAGTCAAGCAGTTTGAAGACTTAGGTGCTACGGTTGAAGAAGTCTCCTTACCAAACAGTCGCTACGGTGTGGCTGCTTATTACATCATTGCGTCTTCAGAAGCTTCTTCAAACTTACAACGGTTTGACGGGATTCGTTATGGTTTCCGGGCTGACGATGTTAAGAATTTGGAAGATGTCTATGTCCGTAGTCGTTCCGAGGGCTTCGGTGATGAAGTTAAGCGCCGGATTATGTTAGGGACCTTCTCCTTGTCAGCTGGTTATTACGATGCGTACTTCCACAAAGCTGGTCAAGTTCGGACGATGATTATCAATGACTTTAATAAGGTCTTTGAAGATTACGATTTGATTATGGGACCAGTTGCACCAACACCGGCCTTTAAGTTGGGTGACGAATTATCTGATCCAATTACGATGTATATGAACGATGTCTTGACGATTCCAGTCAACTTGGCTGGGTTACCAGGAATGTCAGTACCAGCTGGGTTTGCAGACGGGTTACCAGTTGGCTTGCAATTAATTGGTAAGGCGTTTGATGAAAGCACAATGTATCGAGCGGGCTATGCCTTTGAACAAGCAACGCAAGTTTACAAGCAAACCCCGAAAGTCGGAGGTGCTAACTAATGAATTTTGTAACCACGATTGGTTTGGAAGTCCACGTTGAATTAAAAACGAACTCAAAAATATTTAGTCCTTCACCCGTGCAATTTGGTTCCGAACCAAATGCCAACACGAACGTGATCGACTGGGGGTATCCGGGGGTATTGCCAACGCCTAACAAGGGCGTGGTCGAAGCTGGGATTAAAGCAGCAACGGCTTTACATGCTGAAATCGAACATCACACGTACTTTGACCGGAAGAACTATTTTTACCCGGATAACCCGAAGGCCTACCAAATTACGCAACATGAAAAACCAATTGCGCATGATGGTTGGATTGAAATCGAAGTTGATGGTAAAAAGAAAAAAATCGGTATCGAAGAGATGCATATTGAAGAAGATGCCGGGAAAAACACCCATGAAAACGACTATTCCTATGTCGATTTGAACCGGCAAGGGACGCCGCTAATTGAAATTGTTTCTAAGCCTGACATTGCCTCCCCAGAAGAAGCTTATGCTTACTGTGAAGCGTTGCGGCAACGGATCCAATTTACGGGCGTTTCGGACGTTAAGATGGAAGAAGGTTCAATGCGGGTCGATGTTAACATTTCAATTCGGCCGGCCGGTTCCGACAAGTATGGTGTGAAGACCGAAATGAAGAACTTGAACTCCTTCAACTACGTGCGCAAGTCGTTAGAATATGAAGAGCAACGCCAACAACAAGTTCTCATGGCGGGTGGCAAGATCCAACAAGAAACGCGGCGTTTTGATGAAACAACGGGCCAAACGATCTTGATGCGGGTCAAGGAAGGTAGCGATGATTACCGTTACTTCCCAGAACCTGATATTCCAGCAGTCGATATCGATGATGACTGGATTGCATCCGTTAAGAAGACCATTCCAGAAATGCCTGGTTCGCGGCGTGAACGTTACATCAATGAATTTGGTTTAACTGCTTATGATGCGGGTGTGTTGACCCAAACTAAGGAAATGTCTGACTTCTTTGATGCAACCGTTGCTGAAGGTGCGGATCCTAAATTAGCTTCAAACTACTTGCAAGGGGACGTTAACGCGTACTTGAACGAGCATAAAGTTGATTTGTTAGCGACTGACTTAACGCCAACTAACTTAGCTGGGATGATCAAGATGATTTCAGATGAAACCATCTCAAGTAAGATTGCTAAGAAGGTCTTTAAGGCCATTATGGCGGGATCAGAACCTGTCCAATGGGTCAACGACAAGGGCTTAGTCCAATTGTCTGATCCGGCGAAGTTACAACCAATCGTTGACGACGTATTGGATAATAATCAACAATCAATTGATGACTTTAAGAACGGGAAAGACCGGGCCGTTGGGTTCCTCGTGGGTCAAATCATGAAGAAGACACGTGGTCAAGCTAACCCGAAAGTCGTCAACCAACTATTAATGACATCATTAAAAGCACGGTAGAAGCGTTGGTCGATAAGGTGTTGAGCCTCGATTGATGCATGTCCAGCGTTGGGGTAGGGATGAGACGCTGAACGCTTGACCGTGTGAGCGGAGGAATAGGAAACATGCGTAAACGGGCACGACTTATTTATAACCCGACTTCTGGACGTGAGGCATTGGCCCACGATTTAGTTGAAATTCTTGGTATCTTTGAACAAGCTGGTTATGAGACCAGTGCGTTCGCAACGACGCCCGCCCCTAATTCGGCGGCTGATGAAGCGCGACGTTGTGCCAAGGACGGGTTTGAACTGATTGTAGCAGCTGGTGGTGATGGGACCATCAATCAAGTAGTAAACGGGTTAGCCGGGTTAAAGCGGCGACCTAAGATGGCTATTATTCCGGCGGGTACGACCAACGATTATGCCCGGGCACTGCGGATTCCGCGCAATGATCCGGTTGCGGCGGCCAAGGTAGTCCTAAAGAACCAGACGGTTAAGATGGATATCGGTCAGGCTGGTGAACAGTATTTCATTAACATTGCGGCTGGGGGCATGTTAACGGAGCTGACCTATGACGTACCATCACAATTGAAGTCGATTTTTGGGTACGCGGCATACTTAGCCAAGGGTGCTGAGTTATTACCACGAGTAAAACCAGTTGAGATGGATTTGAAATATGATGGTGGTCATTATCAGGGCAAGGCTTCGATGTTTTTCTTAGCGCTGACTAATTCAGTTGGTGGCTTTGAGCAGTTAGTGCCGGACGCGTCATTAGATGATGGTAAATTTACCATGATTATTGTGAAGACGAGCAACCTTGCCAAAATGCTTCACTTAATGACATTAGTGCTCAATGGTGGCAAGCATATCAATGATCCAAGCATTATTTATGTGAAGACGAGCAAGGTCGTCGCCAAACCAGCTGACAAGGATCGCTTAATGATCAACTTGGATGGGGAGTACGGTGGTGATGCACCGATGACGTTCCGGAATTTGAAGCAACATATCGAAATGTTTGCCGATACGGATCGGATCCCCGATGAGGCAATCACGGATACGGATCCAGAGTTGGAAGACGCTGAGCGACACTTTGTCTCAGCCGTTGATCAGTTGCCAGCTGCAACTGAGGACGACGAAAAAACAGAATAACTTGCTTAAATTACCGTTTACCGATACAATGGTGGACGGTAATTTTTTTAAAAGTGTTACCATCACAGGGACCTGACTGAGCATTGCCTAACGATTTAATCGTTTGTCGATTTAGCAATGATTTGTCAGTGGTGCAAAGCATGAGACAGCTCAAATTCGCGCGTTTTGACACTCATGGTAAGCAATTTGAATAGCATGTTTAATCAGTAAATGTTAACGACACTGCCAAGTGTGGCAGTATTAATGACCATATCACTCGCTGCCCGGAGCAGTGGCTACCAGGCAGTAACTAAAAAATAATAAGTCACTAACAAAGAAAGCAAGAGGAAACAAATGAAAGTTAATTTACCAGTGCACAAGGGTGAAGTTTTAGACGTCACTATCATGGATTTAACCTATCAGGGTATGGGTGTTGCTAAAGTCGATAATTACCCAATCTTTATCGAAAATGCATTGCCAGAAGAAAAAATTACGGTCAAGGTCACGAAGACGACGAAGAACTTTGCGTTTGGTGATGTGGAAAAGATTAACCAAGTGAGTCCTCACCGGGTTAATCCTAAAGGGCGCGTTTATCGTCAAACCGGGATTGCACCACTACAACACTTGGAATACAGTGAACAATTGAAGTTTAAACAGCACCAGGTGGCCGAATTATTTGCAAAGGTCCACATGGATGATGTCGAAGTCTTACCAACAATTGGTATGGTCAACCCGACGCAGTATCGGAACAAGGCCCAAGTACCCGTACGACAAGTCCAAGGACAACTAACGACTGGTTTTTACAAGAAGAACAGTCATCAATTGATGCCAATTGAAGATTATTATATTCAAGATCCTGCAATTGATAAGGCTATCGTGGTAGTTCGCGACATTTTACGGAAATATCACGAGGCAGCCTACGATGAATTCCATCATAGTGGGACGATTCGGACGATCATGGTACGGCGTGGGTATTACAGTCATGAGATGATGGTTGTTATTGTGACGCGAACGAAACACTTACCAATGGCTGACGTGGTCACACAAGAGATTCAAGCAGCATTACCTGAAGTTGTCAGTGTGATTCAAAACGTTAATTCTAAGAAGACTAACGTGATCTTAGGGCCAGTTAACAACGTGTTAGCTGGTAAGGCCACTATCGATGATCAGTTACTGGGCCTGACATTCGCTATTTCAGCCCAGTCCTTCTATCAAGTGAACCCACAACAGACCGAAAAGCTTTATCAGTTAGCCATTGATCAAGCTGGTTTGACGGGTAATGAGACGGTGATCGATGCTTATTCCGGTATCGGAACGATTTCGTTAACGATGGCCCAACATGCCAAGCAAGTGTATGGTGTTGAAATCGTGCCAGCAGCCATCGATAACGCACGGCAGAATGCGGATAAGAATGGTATTACGAACGCGACCTTTGTTTTGGATAGCGCTGAAAAAGCCATGGCTAAATGGCAAGCAGATGGCGTTAAGCCGGACGTGATCGTCGTTGATCCGCCACGTAAGGGCTTGGACGCCGACTTTATCAAGAGTGCCGGTGAAATGGCGCCTAAACGGGTGGTTTACATTAGTTGTAACCCATCAACCTTAGTTCGAGACGTCCAACGGTTTGCAGAATACGGCTACCATATTAGTGCCCCGGTCCAACCCGTGGACCAGTTCCCACAAACACCACATATTGAATCGGTAACGGTGTTAGAACGCGAACAATAAGCATTTTAAAACTGGATTATTAATGAAATTATGAAAAGTGTGTTGGATGCCTGATTATTTGTCGGGTAACCAACACACTTTTTTACTCAGCTTGAGGGCTAACTTTGAATTAGAAGCACAAAATAACCGTTTTTAAGCGCTGATATTGATTTGAATTCGTCCGATTTTAATAGACAGATCATTTAGAATCGGCTAATAAAACAGTTTATTGATAATTATAATTATTGCTTTAAATAATTTAATAAATAATGCGCTGTAATTGCTGTAAACTAGTTCACTGGAGCTGTTTGAGTCAAATTTAGCGTATTAAATTAAATAATTGTATTTATTGGTCAAAAAACACCCACAAAAGCCATCAATTGTATTACTTTTGATAAAAGTATGTATTTCATCTCGGTTTTTGACCAGTTTG
Organism: Lactiplantibacillus plantarum; assembly: GCF_014131735.1. Taxonomy (NCBI): domain Bacteria; kingdom Bacillati; phylum Bacillota; class Bacilli; order Lactobacillales; family Lactobacillaceae; genus Lactiplantibacillus; species Lactiplantibacillus plantarum. The sequence continues at coordinate 2,266,942 of NZ_CP039121.1, read as the reverse complement.
GGTTATAATGATAAACGAAATAAACCGATAAATGGGGGAGCATGATGGTAAAGAGAAGAACACTGACACAGGCAAAAGTATTAGCAACAGCTAATCAGTTAATTGAAAGCAAGGGAATTAACGGATTAACAATTCGGGATTTAGCGTTAGTTTTGGATGTGCGGCCGCAATCGATTTATAATTATGTTGATAGCTTGAGTGATTTATTAGATCAGGTTGGCCTCCAATTTGTTCAAAATGTTGCGGATCGTTTAACTGAAACAATCTCAGACGTTGACGGTGATGAGGCTTTGATGGCATTTGCTCAAGAATTCCGGGCGGCCTGCAACCAGCATCGGGGGTTGGCACCGTTATTACTTGACTTAAATGATAACCTAAGAATCCCACGGTCTCGTAAAGCAATTGTGCAGTTATACCAAGATATGTTTAAACCATTACAATTGGATGATTCGGCGCGGGTGGAGAATACCTTGTACCGTTCCACGTTGTTCGGATTCATTATTCAAGAGATTGGCGGCTTCTTTAAGATGCAGGGGACTGAACTTGATGAACGGTTCACGAAGGTTATGCAGTTAGCGATTGACCAGACACACTTACCTGCTGATAAAACGAAAAAATAATTTAAGATTCAGTGCGGCTATCTTAGCAGATAGCCGTTTTTTTTATAGGTTAAATTCGCCAATATTTAGCAGTAAATGGGGCGTAATACAATAATCTTTGCTAAGGCTGAAATCAAAATCAATAATGATTTATTGAAGTAATTTTATGATCAATCGTAATGAAAATCTTAATTCTGCATGGTAAACGCTAAATTAGGGCGTTATTTTGGCCCCAGGCTTAAAAAATCGTTTACAATAAGGTTAAAGTTAATTTTAAGGGGGCCCACCATGTCGGAACGTTATTTATCAGCAATTGAACACGGGTTAACGACTAAGCAAGTTGACCAGCGCCTGACAGCGGGTCTAAAGAATGAGCCGTTACCGCCCTTAACGCGGTCTGTTAAACAGATTTTTCGTGATAATTTGCTAACACTTTTTAACTGTATCAATGTTTTGTTAGCCGGATTAGTCTTTTTGACGGGAAGCTATAAGAACATGCTGTTCTTATTCGTGGTCATCGTCAACACGGCCATCGGTATTTTTCAGGAGATTCGTGCCAAGCGTCAGGTCGATAAGCTGGCATTATTATCGGCCACTAAGGTTCAAGTCCGCCGTGACGGTCAAACGGTGGCGATTGGTCAGGACGAAATCGTTCAGGATGATTTACTATTAGTGACCCGTGGCGAGCAGATTCCTGTGGATGGGCTCGTGCGGGCGACCGCTGGATTAGAGGTCGATGAGTCGCAGATTACTGGTGAGGCTGATCCGGTTATTAAGGGGCCGGGTGATGATCTGGTTTCTGGGAGTGTCATCCTTGGTGGTCACGGAATCGTGCAGGCAACGCAGGTTGGTCACGGCAGTTTTATCAAGCAGATGGCGCGAGCAGCTAAGCAAAAACGGCGGACGCCAAGTCAACTGTTAACGATTATCAATCGAATTATCAAAATTTTGACTTTTACGATTATTCCACTAGGTGCTGGACTGTTCATTTCCACTATGATGCGGGGTGAAAGTCAGAACCGGGCCATCCTCGGGACGGTGGCCGCGATGGTCGGGATGATTCCGGAAGGACTGGTGCTGTTAACGTCAGTCGCTTTAGCTGCTGGGGCGTTCACTTTAGGCCGGCACCAGGTATTGGTGCGGGAGCTACCCGCCATTGAAGCACTGGCCCGGGTCGATACGTTGTGCCTCGACAAGACTGGAACGATTACTAGTGGCAAGTTAGTTTTTGAACGCGTTGAGCCGTGGAACCAGCATGATTTGACAGCAGTGGAGCACCGGTTAGCTGCGTTAGTCACTGCCATTGATGATGATAATGAAACGGCCCGGGCCATCAAGACTGCTTTTGGTCAGCCGCCAGTGCAAGCGACAGAAGTTCTTCCCTTTTCTTCAAGTCGTAAGTGGAGTGGGGCTGCGTTTGATGGTCACGCTTACGTTATGGGCGCACCGGAATTTATTTTTACCACGGTACCCGGCGAGTTACAGTCTCGCATCAAAACGCTCGCGCAACAAGGTTATCGGGTATTAGTGTTAGCCGAAGTGGCCGCCTTAACGACGCCCAAACCGACTCGACCGATGACTTTGGGATTAATTCTGATCACGGATGAGTTGCGGCCACACGCTAAGACGACGTTTGGTTTTTTTGCTAATCAAGACGTCGCCCTAAAAGTTATTTCTGGTGATAATCCGGTGACGGTCGCTAGTATTGCACAACGGGCTGAAATCAAAGACGCTGATCGGCTGGTTGATATGAGTCAAGTGGGGACTACCCCCGACTATGATCAGCTAGTGACTAATTATACGGTGTTCGGTCGAGTGACGCCGCAACAAAAAGAGCAACTAATTAAAGCCTATCAGCGCAACGGCCATACCGTAGCGATGACTGGTGACGGCGTTAATGATTTGTTGGCGCTGAAACAGGCGGATTGTAGTATCGCGATGGCGAGTGGGAGTGAAGCCACGAAGAGTTTGGCTGATTTTGTCTTAATCGATTCGAACTTTGATGCGATGGTGCAAGTGCTGAACGAGGGTCGCCGCGTTATCAATAATATTGAACGGGTCGCCGCGCTCTACTTGATTAAGACGATGTATTCGGTCGCTCTGACGTTGATTTTTATCTTCATGAGCCACAGCTACCCGTTTGAGCCCATCCAATTAACACCGATTTCATCGTTGATGGTTGGTATTCCAACCTTTTTCTTGGCGTTACAGCCTGATTATACGCGAATTACCGGGCGCTTTATGAAACAGGTGATGGAGATTGCCGTTCCCGCGGCGATCTGCGTGGTCGGCTATATCATGGTCATCATGGTGTTAGGTAATAAGTTCCAGCTGAATTTCGAAACGACCGCGACATTGAGTGTGTTGATGACCGGGATCTTTAGTTTAAATGCGTTATTGATTGCAGCCCGGCCGTTGAACCGGTTCAAAATTGGGTTAGTCGTGTTAATGGCAACACTGTTCGTCCTAGTCTTTTTGTTTGCCGGCCGAATTTTCTCATTGGTTAATCTATTAGATTGGTCGTTAGCTGTGATTTACCTACCACTGATGATCAGTGCGTATCCGGTGTTCATTGTTCTGCAAAATGGCTTAGGAAAACGCGTTCTCAGTAAGATCAATTGGCGATAATCAATCAAATTCAGGTCACGGGGCCACGCTGCAATTGCGGCGTGGCCTTTTTTGGTGTGATCGGGTCGCCACGCTCCCGTCTCAGTATAAGCCGCACCGTTGCTGACCAATCAGATTAAATTAACAATCCGATATAAGCATGATTGATACCAGCATAGCATGTAAATTTATAACAGATTTTAATAGGCAGTAGCGTCTAAAACGGCTTATAATGAAGTTCAGTAGATTACTGGAATGGGGGCAGTATTGTGTGGCTTGATGAACAACGGTTAATTCAACGGTTAGTGCCGCGATTGTTGCGGTTTCGGCAAACTAACTTTTATCGGATTATTCAACGGACCTTGATGTTGACGTTCCCATTCATTTTGATCGGGACGTTCAGTCAGATTATTCAGCTGACCGTGTTGACGAAAACGGGGTTTATTGCCAGTATTTTTCACCTGTCAAAATGGGTCCCGTATTACCGTTACTTACACTATCCGTTTGATAGTTTAACAACCTTGACGCTCAACGGTGTGGCCGTAGTGGCAGCGTTTGGTGCAGCAAAATACCATGCCAAACTCAATCAGCGCGATGACCAATTAGCGGGATTGACCGCCGCGATTGCGTTATTGATCGTGGCTTATCAGTATACGAATCAAAACCAAATTGGTATTTTTAACACTTTATTGATCGGGACTAACGGTCTAACGGGCGCATTGATTGTGGGTGGCTTGACCGGCCTGTTTTTCAAATGGTTCAGCAAGCCGGTTCCGGCACAAAGTAGTCCGCATACGGCCGATATCTTGACACGGACTTTCAGTTCACTACTTCCAATGGCCTTAATACTAGTATTGGCCGTGCTAGTGAGCCTCGCTTTGAACTGGCTGATGATTATTACGTACTCTGCTGAAAGTTGGTCGGCATTTCAAAAGTACGCAACGACTAGTCACAGTCTGTGGCTGACCTTTGGCATGGCAGTTGTGACGCTGTTGTTAGAAATTCTTGGACTAGCTGGTCCGTACCAAGAACGCTTGGTGACCAACAGTGCGACAATGACGGCCAATTTGAATTATGCACTCACACATCACTCGGCGTATCACGTGCCGTATCCGTATACGGCCAACACGTTGTATCACGCATTTGGGACGTTTGGCGGAACGGGGATGTTGCTGGCCTTAGTGATTGCCATTTATATCGGTAGCAACAATCATAACTACCACGTAGTCGCGCGGTGGAGTCTATTACCTGCGCTCTTTAATAGTAATGGACCGCTACTGACAGGCTTACCAGTTCTATATAATCCAATCTATCTAATACCATTTGTGCTTGCGCCTGTCGTAAATATGGGACTGGCGGCGCTGGCAATTGGGTTTCATTGGATTCCACCCGTGGTTTATCCGGTTCCCGTGGGTACGCCGGGACCGTTGATTGCCTTTATCGGCACTAACGGTAACGTGGTGGCACTTTTACTTGGTATCGTTGATTTGGCACTATCAGTGGTGATCTATTTGCCGTTCATGCGGTTGGCGGAAACCATTGTGCAGGCGGCGCAAGCACAGGTGGGGGGTGCTAAGCATGTATAATCGACCTAATTGGCAGCGACGGCGGCGAAGTCTGTTAGTGCTTGTATTAGGCTTACTGTTTCTGGGCTTTTTGATTCAGCCCTCATACCAGTGGACGAAAACCAACGTGGCTGCGATGGCAGGACGCCATGATTCGCAGATGTCACCAATTATTATGATTCCCGGCAGTAGTGCGACTCAGAATCGGTTTGACACCTTAGTCAAGCAACTTAATAAGGCTGATCATCGTCGGCATAGTTTAATTAAGCTGACCGTGATGACGGATGATACGATTAAAATGACGGGGTCGTTGCGTGCCCGTGATAACGAGCCAATCATCGTCGTTGGCTTTCAAAATAATCGTGACGGCTATGATAATATTAAGCATCAGGCCCGTTGGTTCTCACTGGCCTTTAAGAAGTTGGCTGCCAAGTATCAATTCAATAATTTCAAAGCAATTGGTCACTCGAATGGTGGTCTGATTTATACGTACTACTTTGAACACTATTTTAATCGCGACGATATTAAGGTCAAACGAATTATGACCATTGGCTCACCTTACAATTTCTCAGAAGCTAATTTGAATCATAAGACACAAATGTTAGCTGACTTTATTAAGTACCGCGATCGATTGCCTAAGTCAGCGACAATGTATTCGGTCGCAGGTACCGAAAACTATGATTCAGACGGTCTTGTTCCAGCGCGGAGTGTCGAGGCTGGCAAGTATATCTATCAAGGGCAAGTCAAGCATTTTACAGAGATTACGGTTACTGGTACGAATGCCCAGCACTCCGATTTACCTCAAAATGCGCAAATTGTCACGTTGATTAGAACTTACATGTTGGATAAGCCGAAACAGACTCGTAAGGGCTTAGTATCGACGGGGACTGTCGAATGAGCGGCAACGAGGTTCAGTCGTTGTGGACTGGACAGTGTTCAAGAGTTTGTGACGGTGGCACCTGTGAGGAAGTTTAGGGTGTTATTAAGAATTGTGGTAAAATTTGGTCATGGAGGTGGCCGAAATGTCCACACAATCACCAGTACATCGCAATCGGGTCCTGACTTTAATTCGGTCTTATTATCCGAATTTAAGTGTGACGGACCGCAAGATTGCTGACTATATTATTGCCGACCCAATTAAAACGGCGGCTCAGTCGATTTCAGACTTGGCTGCCGCGGTTGGCGTTTCAACGGCCACGGTTTCACGGTTTGTCAAACGGATTAGTTTTAGTAGCTTCCGTGACTTCTCACGTGAACTAACGGCGGCCGAACCGATTGAACAAACTAATGCGGAAGCTTTTCAAGATGTCGAAAAACAAACGACTTTCAAAGGAATTGCGGAATCAACATTCAATAGTATTCGTAGTTCGCTAGATCAGACAAGTCAGGTAATGACGGAAGCAGATCTCAAGCGGGCGGTGGAATTATTGCTAAATGCTCGCTCGATTGGCTTTTATGGCCTCGGGGGCTCCGCAGTCGCTGCCTTAGATGGGTATCATAAGTTTGTGCGCACCGGTATTCCGTGTGCCCATAATAGTGACTATGATATGCAACTGATGCAAGCGGCTCAGATGAATGCCAGTGACGTGGCAGTGGTTATCTCACATACCGGGCGTAATCAGCAAACACTACAAGTGCTAGCCACCCTGACTTCACAAAGTGTGCCAGTGATCGCTTTAACTAGCTTCGGTAACTCGCCCCTGGCTAAGGACAGTACCGTTGCCTTTATTTCAGTTGCAGAAGAAATTAACTATCGTTCGGAAGGGCTGACTTCGTTGATTGCCCAGATGAGTATTATCGATAGTCTCTTCTTGATGACTGCTGTTCATGGCAATATCGAAATGGCAGAAAGTCTTGGCCGGGTTCGCGAGGCCATTAGTCAAACACGAACGGAGCTTTAATGCTGTAGGCAAAGGATTGATGAGATGACAAAGCGGCAACATTATCGACCAGTATACGCAAAAACGCGGTGGGCGCGGTGGCGTTATCGACTGGGCTGGTTATTAGTTCTATTAGTAATCATTGGCAGCGTTTGGGGCGGCTTGGCTTGGTTACGTTGGCGTAGTGACGCTGTCGTGAGTGGGTTTGATGTCCGTGGGGTTGCTGTGTCACAAAATGACGGTTATTTAGATTTTGCGGCCTTGCAAAATGATGGGCTCAAGTTTGTCTATTTACACGCTACTCAAGGAGCTAGTTATACGGATGATAACTTTGCAAGCAATTATGAACGAATCGTTGGCACAAGTTTAGGTGTTGGCGTAATCCATACGTTTAGTTTTTCATCGACTGCTGCGGCCCAAGCGGCCTATTTCGAGAAAACGGTCGGGGATAGCATCGGCAATTTACCAATTGCGATTCAAGTGCAATACTACGGTGACTACACGGACCAGACGATTGCGGTTCGAAAAAGTCGTGCCAAGCTTAAGGCATTAGTGACCACGTTGACCCAGGATTATAATCGCTCCTGCGTCGTATGGTCAACGCCCGCAGTTGCCAAGCAGATCGTTAAGCCCGCACTAAAAGACACTGACTTATGGCTGGACACGGCGAAGACCCACCAACAGGGACGACGAGTGATGTTTATGCATTATTCCGATCGCGCCGTTTACCGCCAGAACGGGACTCGTCAAGAGTTCGCTGGAATTCTATTCAACGGTAGTGTGACAGCGTACAATAAAGTTGTGGCGCAGGGCTTAAATTAAGGCCTAATCCTTGAATAACTTATTTCGCAAATCAAATTAACAGCTTATTAGCTGCTAGGCTGACTAAAAATAAGTCGCAAGTTCAAGACTCTTCTTGAACTTGCGACTTATTTTGATGGCGACCTATTAAAATCCTTAGGACGTCACTAGCGTCATTAGGTATTTGGCGATAAGATGACATAACTGCGATCATCGGCTTCGTCAAAGAGGGTTACAGGTCGTTGCTCATTAGCCCGCACCTCAAGGTGAAATCCATATTGATCAAGTAAGACGAGCGCACTCGATGAGATGGATTCGACGGTGGCTGGTACCGAGCGCCCGTCGATGCGAATCATCATGTTGGGATCAATCTCCAACGTGTGGTCCCGGTGATGAGCCTCATCACGATAGGTCCAAGTTCCCGCGTAGAAAACCGCTAAGTCACCGTCAGCGATCGTACTAGGGTGCCGTTTGTGGAGTAGTGTACTAGAAAGTCCTGCAAGTAATGATAAACCAAATAATATTGCGCCACGCCGCTTCACTGGATCAACCTTCTTTCTGAATAAATCTATAGTTAAAATATACCACTAAAACGGCGTTAACGTCACGTAATAAGTGGATTCTTATTAAAGCCTTTATGTCACTGTTACCTGCGGGTAATGAACGTAATATTTTATCAATTTCGGAAGGGCGGTAACTAATTTTTTTGAATTAATTTGTGTTCTGATTGGAAATTACTGGGTGAGTGTGTTAATCTATATAATGTGATTGGCATTTATGTGAAGTTTTAAAGTATCATTTAATTGTGTTACCGTAAATTCTTTATAGGTGTTAATAACATGTGTTAGTTACTTTTTATTTTTATATCCTAGGAGGATTTAGTTCATGAAAAATGGTACTGTAAAATGGTTCAATGCTGATAAGGGTTATGGCTTTATTACTGGTGAAGATGGCAACGATGTATTCGTTCACTTCTCAGCTATCCAAACTGACGGTTTCAAGACCTTAGAAGAAGGCCAAAAAGTTACCTTTGATGAAGAATCAAGCGATCGTGGCCCACAAGCTGCTAACGTTGTTCCTCAATAAGCTTAGCTTTTAAAAGGGCTGCCCGTGTGGCGGCTCTTTTTTTATGCGCAAAATAGCGGGTGACTTTTGATCCTTATGGCCCAACTTAACGGCGAAAACTGGTAAAATAGAACTATAAACTAAACGCACGAGTAAGCGCCACCAATCACGACTGGTTGACTAGCGCCGTTGAGAGGAGTCAAATCGATGTTAAAATTAGGAATTATCGGAACGAATTGGATTACGCAACAATTTATTGATGCTGCCGCTGCCTCTGGTGAATGGCAATTGACGAGTGTTTATTCCCGCCATGCTGAGACCGCGCAGGCTTTTGCCGCCAAGAATCATGCCGATGAGACTTTTACGGATTTAGATGCATTTTTCAGTCGGGGTAGTTTTGATACGGTCTACATTGCGTCACCAAACAGTCTGCATTTTGCCCAGGCTAAACAAGCAATCGCCTATGGTAAGCACGTCATCGTCGAGAAGCCAGCCGTGGCGAACCAACAAGAATTTGAACAGTTAGATGCCGTTTTAAAGGCTCACCCTGATGTCCTATTATTTGAAGCAGCACGCCAGATTCACGAAGTTAATTTCCAACGCGTCAAGGATCAGATTAAAAAGTTATCCTTAGTTCAGGGTGCGACGTTGACTTACATGAAGTACTCGTCACGGTATGACGCCGTCTTGGCTGGTGAAGAACCGAATATCTTCTCGTTGAACTTTGCCGGTGGGGCGCTTCAGGATTTAGGTGTGTACCTGGCCTACGATGCGGTCGGCTGGTTCGGCATGCCGGAAGAGGTGGCTTACTACCCAACCTTGATTCGAACGGGCGTTGACGGTAAGGGTGTGGCTATTTTACGCTACGCTGACTTTACGGTGACCTTGAACGTTGGTAAGACTAGTAATTCGTTCTTGCCATCTGAAATCAACGGTCTGCGCGACGCTATTGTGATGGATAATCCTGCTGAACTTGGACAAATCACTTATCAAGATAAGGATGGTCAGGAGCATGCGATTGGGGCGCAACCCGATACCAATCCAATGCTGGCCGAGGCGCGCGACTTCGCAACCGTTATCAATGACCCAAGCAATCACCAGACGGAATACTTAGCTTGGCGGCAACTTAGTCGAAATGTTAATAAACTATTATTTAATTTGCGGCAGTCAGGGCACCTATATTTTACGGGTGAAGCCCCTGATACCGATAAATAGAAATGAGGCACTATGTTAGACGTATTTAAAACTAAATTTGCGGCGGCGGGGTTCACCGAGTTGTCGCCGATTCAAACGGCAGTGGCCGAGCCACTTGCAGCTGGTCAATCGGTGTTAGGACTCGCACCAACGGGGTCTGGTAAGACCCTAGCGTTTACGTGGCCAATGCTCGAAGCGTTGCGGGTCGGAGAAGGCACGCAGGCACTGATCTTAGCGCCATCACAAGAACTCGCAATGCAAACAACCAACGTGGTGCGCGAGTGGGGCCAGTTGATCGATGCCAAAGTCCTCGCGATTACGGGGGGGGCTAACGTTAAGCGGCAGATGGAAAAGCTCAAAAAGCATCCTGAAGTAATTGTTGGGACGCCGGGGCGGATTACTAACCTGATTGCGGATGGTAAGATCAAGCTTGGGCATTTGAAGATGATGATCGTCGACGAAGCCGATGAATTACTGACAGATGAAACCTTGGATCAGATTCGTGAAATTCTCGACGCTACATTTGCTGAAACGTTACAATTAGGCTTCTTCTCAGCAACCGAAACTAAAATTTTAGATGAGTTGCCACGCTGGTTTGGTCAGCATGTTGAAAAAATCGATGTGCGGGCCATTGATCAGACCCAGGGGGTGGTTCGGCACCGGACGATGCAAGTGGGTAATCGGCACCGGGTGGACTTACTGAAACGGATTAGTCGTGTTGACCATATGCGGGCCCTCGTTTTCTTCAATAAGATGCAGGAACTCCAACATGTCGCCTTAGAATTACGACACCAGCACGTGAGTTACGTTGCCTTGACCAGTAATCAACGTCAGGTTGAACGTGAAAAAGCGTTGCGGTTATTCCGGCAAGGCAAAGTCGGGCTGTTGTTGACCACTGATTTGGCGGCTCGGGGTCTAGACGTGCCTGAATTGCCAGCTGTGATCAACTATCAGCTACCTAAAGATGTCACGACTTATATTCACCGGAGTGGTCGGACAGGCCGCATGGGTGCTGATGGACTAGTCTTGACGTTCGGTGACGACCATGATGTCCGCGACTTTAAGAAGCTGATGGCGACGACCGACTATGAAATTAAGCCGGGTTACTTGGTTGATTATCATATTGTTGATACGAAACCAGATAAAGTTGTTCCACCGTTAACGTTCGACCATCCAGAAACGGCTGGCAACGCGGCTAACGGTCGGCACCGGGTCGTGAGTGCTGGTCACCCAGATGAGGTTAAACGAGTGGAGACGAGCCGGAAGCGGCCCGCTGCGGCAACACCTAAAAAGAAGAAAGGTCACAATAAGCATTCTAAGAAAAAAGGGATGCGCAAGAAAAATCGTGATCGCTTTAGCAATCAGTAATTGCCAAAATGCACAATCCGTGAGATGATATTTTACGGATTGTTAATGGCCTCATAGCACAACTGGATAGGGCACCCGCCTCCTAAGCGGTTGATCCCGGTTCGAGTCCGGGTGGGGTCATATTTATATCAAACTAACCGCTTCGTATCAGCTTAAAACGTTGGTATGAAGCGGTTTTTGTTTTTGGCAAAACGCTGAAAAACGGTATAAAAGGATATTTTGGTGCACATTTTGGTGCACATTAGGCGTTTTTGTAAGATTTGTGCACCGACTTGTGCACCAAACCGTCCATCGAACTTAGAGCCACAAGGGCTTTGCTCGTCTCCTTTTTTTCCATTTCTCGTAAAAGGTGCGAGTAAACACGGATGGTTGTAGAATAATTAGAATGACCCAATCGTTCAGAGATATAGTAAATTGAGACACCTTTGTAAATCAAATATGAAGCGTGTGTATGGCGCAGTCCGTGAAAGGTAATGTCTTTAGACCCAATACGTTTTAAAACTCTGTGAAGCGTCTGATTTGCGCTTGTGTTGTCCGGTACACGTCCATACTGATTAATAAATATCAAATCAAGTGGATTATCAATTCCTAGTTCTTCTAACTTTATAATCTGCAGAGCGTGAAAACTTTTTAAAATATCAGCTAAGTGATCAGTAATTTTTATTAGCCGCTTGGACTGTTCGTTTTTGGTATCAGCGAATCCATTTCGTTGTAATGTATCCCAGGTCTTATTGATTCTCAGAGTTTTGAAATCAAAAGAGAAACAATCCCATGTTAGACCGGCAACTTCGCTGTAACGAGCACCAGTTTGCAAACTAACCAACGCCATCAGCTTAGTTAAATGAGCAAACGTTAAGTCTGATTCAAGCGCGCGAGTCAGCTTTTCCGCATCTTTACCGTCTAAATATTTCATTTCTTTAGGCTTTTCTGGGCGCCCACTAATTTTAGTGTGCGCTGTAAAATTGCGCTTAATAATGCCATCATCGATAGCATATTGGACGGCTGACTTAATTTGCACGTTAACTTTTTCGGAGCTGCTAAGCGAACGAGGGCTTCGACCTACAGGATTAGCATAATCGTTTAGAAACTTCTGATAATCGGTGCGTGTTATTTCATCTAACCGTTTGCCCGCAAAATAATTATTAACAATTCCAAGTGTATACTGATAACGTAGGCGACTGGACTTTGCTAAAATTGGCTCCTTATAAGTCTGATACCATTTTAAAAAGTAATCCGTAAATAGTTGCTTACCTAATCTTGGATTTATACCATTGCTAACATCAATTTCATTTTGGTTAGCCCATTCTTGGGCTTCACGCTTAGTTCGAAAACCACCTTGATTGATAAATTTACGATTCCCTAAATCATCGTAATATGAAACACGCGCATTCCATTTTTTACCACGCTTATTAATACTTGCCATTTATATTTCCTCCTTAAATTTCACCTAGGCGGGTAGAATTTTAAGGACTTACAGGCATCACCTCCTTAGTTGTGATAATATTATGTATGTAAAAAGAGCGGAGCAATCCACTGGTTTTTATTGGTAGCACATCTTACTTCTTGGCGGGAGGGGATGTGCTTTTTAGTTTAATTAGATTGAAACTTTGACCAAATTTTCAAAATCTTCTTAACTTCAGCTGGTGCAGTTTGATAATCAAAGCGATTTGCATCAAACATAAAGTATATTGCACCAAAATTAAATGTTCTATCATAGAAACCAGTGTGAAGTATATACATACCATTTTCTCTAAGATATTTGTAAACAGGAGCCATGTGTTTATCAGTGTTTCCCGTATCATTAAGCTTTGGAAAGGTGGCATCTGTCATAATGCCATGCACTTCCATGTAATCTAAAGCTTCTTCTTTTGTTTGAAGTATTTCGTCAGGATCAAAATATGTCATATTAATCACCCCCAAACAAGTCAGCTTTTAATGACATCAGTATTTGGTCAACGCGAGCGGCAGGAGTCGGACCTACGTGATGCTTGTTGAAAGCAGAGAACCTTGTATGACTTTTGTTGTTCTACCGTTGAACTACGCTCGCATGTTAACAGAAGTTTCAATAGATGTTGTAAAAAGTTGTGTACATACCAAACAATCCCACGATGATGGCAACTATTAATTTGAGGGTTATTATAAACATGTTGTAGGGGCTGTTATGATTTGTTTGCAGAAGTGTATCCACAACTAAGTAAAGAGATAGTACTATCAATCCCCAATCTAATAGTTTTGTGATATCAATATTCATAGGTGCCTCCATAATTATTTGCTATTAACGTACAATGCGAGCGGCAGGAGTCGAACCTGCATAGTAGTTGTTAAGAGCGGGGGACTCTATTTTGGAGTGGACATGTTCTACCGTTGAACTACGCTCGCATGTTGCCCGCTAGGCTGGTAGTGGGCAGGGTGCTATTTTCGCTTGTGATTCCAGTAAACTAACATGACGACTAGCGCTATGAAGCAAATGATGCCAATTGCAATTGTAAAGTCGAACACGTGTGTGCTGTACGTTCCTACATACAATTCCATAGCTTTTACCCCGATTAAAATATATTTATACTAGTTCTACTTAGCATGTTTATACCCGGCTAAGCCGATAAAATATAATATCGCGATTGGCACCCAAATCACCATAACAATTGCTTGTGAAGGAATCCAGGTTGCCAGGATAAATAGTACGGCTAATATTGGCAAAAAGATGTGGCCTAGTGTTCCTAATATCTTCCATAGTGCTAGAAAGATGACGATCATTATTAGTAGTCCCATTACAATTACTCCTAATTAATTAAGCTTGATAGTGTTGCTTCTTTAACATTACTCATAGGAATTTTGACTGTACTATGTCCACTCAACACATCTGATGAATTGGATTCTCCAGTTCCGTCCTGTATTTTAAAAATAAGTGGATTTTTGTTATTCACTAAGTTAAATGCTTCATACACGACATTCTCTGATTTTCCGGGTAAAATTGAATGTTTTTGAAAACTAAGATCTTGGTCCGTAAGTTTAGCAGTTGCATCGTTGTATAGTGCATTTGGATCGTCAATTTCATGGTCGTCAGATAAATTTTCTTTAGTAGAATCGCTATTTTGGTAAACAGTTAAGCCTAAACTAGCGTCTTCGTTATTTCCTGTCTGAATACTATCAGCTGAGCGTGTCTTTTTAGAAGTATTGGTTATTTTTGCTATCACAACCACAACCCTTTTGCCCGTCGCTGTGTTATCGTCATAGGTCGGTACTTTGGCAACATGAGTAATTTCGACAGTTCCACGTTTAGGAAAGATCGCTGTTTTACCGACAAACTTTGCCTTAGTCTTATCAATTTCTTGTGCTTGAACTTTATCATGCGCTGCAAGAATTAGTTTTTCGTCACTGGTTAATTTTCCTTCTTGAGCGTGTTCAGCAATTTTACTAGTGTATTTTTTGTTCAGTTGCGATGTGGTTTCTTTTTTTAGGTCACTATTTGAACTTGAAGATTTACTGCTAGAATTCCCACATCCTGCAAGTAACAATCCCCCTAATAAAACAGAACTGGCCATAATAATTTTTCTCATTACAATAATTCCTCCAAATTTCCCAGCTTTTACCGACATCCGTATCTGGTCTGTAAGTTAACTTCTAGTTACTAACATTAGTGCGGAAGGCGTTAACGACATCATCTTCTAATCGTTTGGGTATACCAAAATTTTCCATAAACGGCATGACACTATTGTCAGCATACGTATCAACTTCGCTTAAATAAATTGGAATAAGTATTTTCAATGCTTCTAAATTAGCCATGCGCTCATATTTAGATTTATTGCTAAAACTAGAAAAATATAATATTCCTTCATCATGGTTGATAACGTGGCCTAATTCATGTGCCATTTGAAAGGCGATTTCAGACGGATTGTGCCATTTTAGGTTAATTAGAACGATGTTATTTTCCGGTTTGGCTGACGACGGAGTGTATGCATCTAGTTTGTCTGTTAAGATGCAAGATATTCCATGATCCCAAGCATACTGCATTAAACGCTTGATGTAGATATTCAAATATTATCAGTCCTTCCCACCGTTTAAGATGCGTTTGATGTACTCCATATCTTCAGGAGGGATAGGCTTACCCTGATAGGTCATAATATAGTCGTCATCTGTAATATCAACTTGTTTGGGCTTCATTGAAGTAGAATTGTCATCCGTTTTGCCTAATAAGTAATCAACAGAAACATTTAAAACATCGGCTACGGAAGCCAAAGCTTTAGGGCTTGGATTACGTTTTTTCCACTGATACATATAATTTGCGCTTATCCCGGCTTTACGTTCAACCTCAGCAATTGAATATCCACGTTCTTTCGAAATTGTTTTTATCCTGTCAAACAGCGTCATGGTAGAGTTCCTCCAATGATTGGCAAGATAATTCTACAACATGTATAAAAAATAGTTGTAAAAATCTAAAACATGTTGTAGAATTATCTTTGTTAAGAAATATTGTTAACAAATTAGCAAAACTAAAAGAGCTTATTAATCATCTTGGCGGGCGATAAATAAGAGCTTTGTAGCTATTTCGTTATGTCTATATATTAAGACATGTTATAGACTTTTGCAATATCTTTCTTAATAAATATTAAAAGGAGGCAAACTGATGTTTATTCGTATGGAAACAAACAATAAAGCAGAAGCGATTAAATCGTGGCTGGCAAATCATCGCCAGTTAGAAAATCAAGGGACTATCGCTGATCATTTCAAAAAATCAATCACTTTTGTAAATCTTGCGTTGAATAAAAAGATAACAACAAACGGTGCAGAGCGATTAGTTAATGAAGTGTATGACTACCTTGTTAAAAAATACAAAATCTAAGGAGGACTAGCAATGAATCAAATTACACCATTTAATTTCGAAGGCAATCAACATTAATCGCAGAAAGAAAGGAATGATTCACATGCAAGAGGTACAACAAGTTAAATTTAACGGAGATCTAATTTTAACTACTGAACAGTTAGCCGAATTTTATGGAACAACCTCACGACGCATTACTGATAATTTTAATGCTAATAGGGACAAATTTATTGAAGGTACTCATTATTTTCATTTAGAAGGTAGCCAACTGAAACAATTTAAGAACCAAACCCGAAAAACGGGATTGGTTAGTGAACACGCCGGTGCAATTAATTTATGGACTAAACGTGGTGCTAGCCGGCATTCTAAAATGCTTGGAACTGATCAAGCTTGGGACATGTTTGATGAGCTGGAAGAAAACTACTTTGACCCGAAACAGTTTGCACTACCAACATCACCGAGAGAGATTGCCAGATTGGCGCTGCAAGCCAATGAGGAAACTAATCAGCGCCTAGACAGTGTAGAGGGCGATGTGAAAGACCTCAAAGAGAACCAAGTTATTCCAAATCCTGAATACAGCGCACTTAGCCGTCGAGTTAACCAACGGGTGTCGGAAGTGGCTCACAGTTATGGGCATATCACACAGAAACAGCGTGGCGAGCTGTTTAAGGACATTAACGGTGGCATCAAGAAGATTGCTAACGTGAGCGCTCGGTCAATGCTACGCAAGAAGGACTACCAGATGGTAATGGACTTCATTAATGATTGGGAGCCGTCTACAGCAACTAAGACGATTATTCGGCAGACGTCACTTAGATTAGACAAACAGCCAGCATAGGAGGCAAAACAATGGAATTTGAAAATGTACGTGAAGCACTGAAATTCTTGCTTGAGTATAACGATGCGACATTGAACCCTAACCTTAAATCTCGGGTTAACGGTGGTGAGTGGTCGCCAAGCACAGTTAACGAAGTTCAAATGGCAAACTATGACGCTTTAGCACAAGCAGCGGACATGCTTGGTATGAGCGACCTTTACTTAAATGAACAGCCAGCATAGGAGGATTAGCAATATGGAATTAGTAGATGCACTAAAAATGGCAGGCAGGAATGGGAAGATCGTTCGAGCTAGTGATTTGAAATATGATTCAACTTACTACGTTCAAGCGACTGATACAAAAGGAAGATTAATTGCGTTTACACATGGTGAACAGCTTTCGGTTTGTTGGGAACCAACGTTCACAGACTTAGTTGCAAACAATTGGCTAGTAGTTCAAAAAGGTGACCCTTACCGTGAACAAGGGTCACTAAAAAACTTATAGAGGGAAAGATGTATTTAGACTAATACGCTTTATCTTTCCATTACCGTATCCGAATTGTAAGTATCCCTTATCCTGTAAAGATTTCAAAGCGTTCGTCAAAAGACTCTCATCATTAATTCCTAATTCGGATAGGAGACCATCAATGCTAACTGGGCCGGGCAAATGGCTTGGCGCATGCAAACGAATAGCGGCAATTAAGTCTTGTTCATTAACCATATTCATCACCTCGATTAATTGAACTAACAAAATTATACACCGAAAGGAGTGACCAGGATGGACAGTTTGATAAGTGCTTTGTCGAAGCTTTTTACGCAAGCATATGAACAAGGAATCGCGGACGGCCGTAGTCAGCAAGCTGTTGATCATAAAATGATTGGACGTAAAGATTTCTACTCTGAGTTTGGCATTAAGGTTGATACATTCGACAAGCACTATCGCGACAAAGAAGGATTCCCAAAGCCAGAAGAAGACGGAAAATGGTACGCCCCAGCAGTCGAAAAATGGTTATTGAATCATCAAAATTTAAGTGATTAAAACCTAGGCGGGTAGCTGATGATTCAATTCATAAGGAGGAATTGCCATGGTAGAAGTAGCAGTATTAACTTGGGCGTTAACAACCGTGTGGTACAAGCGCTGTGAGATTAAACATTGGTTTGGTATTTAAGGAGGACACTGCAATAGCAAGAGTACTAAATAAACTGGTATGTGTATTATGGATAATTCAAAAGGACCTCCACATTATTGCAAGTAACATGGGGGTCCAGAGTAAGAATAGAGACTAGTGCTTTTTAATCCACGTTTTGACATCGTCCGTGAAACCGTGCCAAGCAGCTTCACCGCTTAGCTTGGCCACAAAAAGTTTGTCATTTTCATTTATATATTTTACCAAATGATTGCGTATGCTTTTTGCAGACAAGCCAGAAGTTATGCACCAACATGAATGTGTTAAGTTGGCCCATCCGCCAAAAGATTTGATGGCAGTTATTAATTCTTCATAATTTTCGGAAGAACTTTCTAAGTCATAGCTGATTAAATATTTAATAATAATTCGCCTCGATTAATTGGAATAAATAATTTTTGTTTTCGAACAATCAAATTGAAAAAAGACAATAAAAAAATAATGAATATTAATTATTGTCATCTTCATGGGCTAAGGCATCTTTAAAATCATCTATAGTATTAAACCATGCAGATCGTGATCCGGAAACATAGTCAATAATAAATAGATGGTCATTTTCATCTAAACAGGGTTTTATAGTGTCTCTTAATTTTGCAGGAGTGAGAGAAGTATTTACCATCCAAAGTGATTCTGTGATTTTTCGGTGAGTAGAAAAGTTTTTTAATAATTTGTAAAGGGCGTCGTAGTGTTGGCCTCTGTTTAACAGTTCAAAAGCAACGAACTTACTGGTTTCATTCATATTTTAATCACCTCAATTATTAAAGACATACTAATTGTAACGCTATAAGGAGTTATACGCCATGAACATTATTTTGATTTCGCATGTTCTGACCATCAATTGTGAATGATTAGAAAGTAGTAGTCATAAGTTAGCAACATGTTTGAAATTTAAGGAGGAAACAGCATGCAAACAGATTTGCCAAAGCAAATGAATTACAAGCAAGCACTAAAATTTTTCAACATTGGTTCTTATAACACATTGTATTCGTTCATTAAAAAGGGACTTAAAGTTACACAGATAGGTGGTGTTAGAAGGATTGATCAAGATGACGCAAATGAGTTTTTAGAAGCACATAAAACTCAAGTAGGCAGTGAAGGTGCAGAGTAAGGAGGAAATGATATGTATGAAGAAGACATTGAGCACGCGTTAAGAGCACGTAAGTATAACGCGATTCGTGCAGATGAACGTGAGCTGATTAATGCTATTGCTTATGACACAACCGGAATTATTAAAAGGCACCCGCGTCTTTACTATTCAGAAGAGTTTATTGCTGAATTACAAGAACACGATATTAATGTTTGCGAGCCAGATGAAGAAAACGACGATGGATGGACATTTACATTACCACCAATGTATCGGGAGGAATAACCATGAAAGTTCATGTAGGTGATCGAGTGAGTTACAAGGCAGAGTATAGTTGTGGCCAATTAATACGAGAAGCCGGCGTTGGTAAAGTAGTAGATATTAAAAAAATTCCGTTCACATTGCGCACTCAAAAAGATGTGGCTGTAGTTGAACAAAATGGACAGCAATTCGAGATTATTACCAATGGTATTCAAGTGCTCAAGTAGGAGGAATGATCATGCAAAAAGTATCAGTTTTATCAGTTAACAACTGGAAACGAGCGCAAAAAAGCCATCGCTAGTATTGGCTAACGATGGACTAATGGAAAAAATGTTCAGCACCAACATCTACTCTATTCCAAAGCAGTCTCGTTTGCAAGTGCTAAGAAAGCGAGGACGGTAGTTATGGATAGTCCATTACCTTACAAAGAACAACAGGATTGTATTTTTCATGGTATTACACGGATTGCATCAATTGATCCACAAGAATTAACTCCAGAATTACAGCAAATTGAAAATAATATGGCGATGGCATTTTGCTTGAACCTGTGGATGTTTAATAGGGGGCTGAAATAAATGGTGGACTTACTATCTGAATGCCAATCATTTGAAATGAAACTTAACCGTGTAGAAAAAAAGTTATCTGCGGCCACAAGCGCTGCTGACTTTGCCTACAAGGCGGTACAGGCACGTCAAAAAATTGTTTCGTTTGACGACCTGGACGATGAGGAAAAGATTGCACTGTTTAACGAATATGACTGGTTGTTATTAGAACTAGAAGGTTACTTAGGTGGATTGGAACAGCAATTTGAAGATGCGGATGAAGGCTTGTCTGGCGGAAAATTTTTGCTGGAGGCTTTAAAAGATAATTCGGTGATATAAATTAGGCAGAGGTGATCGTGTGGAACTGCTACCGACTAAGTTAATTGAAAAAGATGGTGAGTGGTATCAGGTTCAGAAGCTCACCCATAAGCCTAACCTTGACCATGTTGAGACGGTAAGTGGTTCTGCTGACGAATACTACACGTACTCGGAATTAGCTGACACACGTAAAGCTAGGCCACAACAGCGACGCTTGTTCTTCGCGTTGCTTAGTGACATCTATACGTGGTCAGGCATGCCGACTGACTTCTTGAAAAACTTGTTTTATTTGCAGTATGAGACATACACGTTTGGCAAGCAGATTAGCCTGTCAGACACCACAGAATCGTCTGTGAGCGATGCTAACCAATTACTCGACCTAGTCATCGACTTCATGTTTGAGTGGCACGTGCCGCTCAAGGAAGGCTATAAACTATTACCACGTGAGCAAGAGTATTACCTGTTCCAATGTTGCCGCCACCGAGTTTGCATGATCTGCGGTAATCGTGCTGATATCCATCATGTAGACGTTATTGGAGCCGGCTTGAACAGAACACACGTTGACCACACCAAACGGCACGTTATGGCATTGTGTCGAGTCCATCACAGTGAGATTGAGCAAATTGGCTCCGTGGCATTTAGTGCAAAATACCACGTCCCGGTAGATGGCATAAAACTAGATAAAAAAACGTTAAAACGAATTGGCTTGAAAGGTAAATACAGCAGTGACTAATACACCGGGTAGGTGGAATGCCTACTAGTAAATAAGGGAGGATTAAGAGATGGCACAGAGAAGAATGTTTAGTAACCGTATAACTGATAGCGCTAAATTTTTAAAGATGCCGTTGAGCAGTCAGGCACTCTATTTCCATTTGGGGTTGCATGCGGATGATGATGGTGTTGTAGAAGCGTTCTCGGTTATGCGGCAAACTGGTGCAGTTGAGGACGATTTGCGAATACTAGTAGCTAAGAATTTTGTAAATGTTTTAAACGATGACTTAGTTGCCTATATCACGGATTGGAACGAAAATAATCGAATTAGAGCGGATAGAAAAGTGGATTCGATATATAAGGACTTGCTATTAGAAGTCTTGCCAAACATAGAATTAACTGAACCAAAACCACGTGCTGACACGGGTAAGGCTACTGGACGTCCAATGGACAACCAATGGACGGGCAATGGACCGCATAGGTTAGGTAAGGATAGGTTAGTAGAGGTTAGGTTAGGTAAGGATAATAAAGATAGTCACCATTCGACAAAACCGAATTATGACCCGTCTTCTCAGCCATACAAAATTGCTAGTCATTTGTTGACCAGAATTAAACAACGGCAACCTGACTTCAAAGAACCAAACTTACAGAAATGGGCTAATGATATTCGATTGGCACACGAACGTGATCATCGTGATTATGAAAAATTAGATTGGCTAGTAGATTGGTCACAGGATAATTCATTCTGGCAAGCAAACATTTTGTCGGCAGGAAAGTTACGCAAGCAATATGACGCACTCATGGGTCAGGTTAAACGTGATCACCCGACTAACGTTGCACCACAGACACGAGAGGATTGGTTTGGCTAATGGAAAATGTAACGAAGCTATTCAATCAAGCCACGATTCAGAAAGTAGTAGCGGCTAGGGGAATTGATACAACTAAGTTGCCAACCAAAGAAGAATTAGATCATCAAACGATTGATCGGGCGAATGCGGGCGTAATTGCTAACCGAAAACGGTATTACTATCGCATGTCAGTCTGGTCTGGAGGCGTGCCACTACGATTTAGCTTTAATGATTGGCAGGTTGATAAACAGCCTAATCAAGCTAAAGCTAGAGAACTTGGTAATCAAGCATTTAAGTTAGCTAGGCAATTAGAGACTAACCAGTTCAACGTAGCACTAGCAGGCGGACCTGGCGTTGGTAAAACATCATTAGCGCTAGCAATCATGTATCAGCTAATGAATGCAGGACAGACAGCAATGTTTGTCTCAACAGCTGAGTTGCTACGGCTGGTTAATGAAAAGTATGAAGCACCGGATGTACGTCAACGTTTACTATACATTCTAAAAGGCATGCAAAACGTTGATGTTCTAGTTTTAGACGATTTTGGTACTGAAGGTGGTAAGCCAACTGAAAAGGGGTTCTACAAGCCAGTACACAAAGATTTGCAGACACTGATGTATCAAGTGGCGAATGCGCGTTGTGATTTTGATCATAACGAAGTCAAACATATAACCATCATTACGACTAACAACACACGTAAGCAATTAGAAAGTATGTATGATGGCAGAACAATCGACCGCTTATATACCAAGGATACTAGCTGTCAATTGCTGTTTGACAACATGGAAGGAGTCAGAAGTGTATGAGTTGTGAATTATGTCATGGTAGTAAAGTTGTTCAGCAACCACTTGGGAGTTATGGTTTCACGTTTGGACCATGCCCAAATTGTACGAATGAGATACATGATCATTACGAGCAGGAGATTGAAAGGAAGTTAGCCTATGGCGAGCAAAAATTGGCCTAAAGAACTAGAAGTAATTCATAAGCTAGAAGCGAGATATGGCAGCATGGATAACGTGCCTGAGAGCAAACTAGCTAACTTGCATAAGATGCCTGGAATTAAGACCGTATCAGGCGATTACACGGAGATTACGCGTACCCAGTATAATGCCATCAAATTAGTCATGGAAGGCAAGCAGGGTAAAACTAGGACGTCTCGGGAGCTAAAGAACAGTAACGTTTGGCTGGAAAATCGTATTCGTGCGATTGACGAAAACAAATACTACATTACGGAGGACAAATAAGCATGATTGATATGAAAATTGACCAGTATCATCTGACTAGTGACAAATACGAAGTTAAGGTTAACAAGATGTCAGTAGACAGTCAGGGCCACCCAGTAACTAGCTATGATGATAAGTCTGGCATCAATCGCCTAGTAGAAGCACCCCTAGCGCATTGTAAGAATGTCGAGGACGCATTGCACTGGCTTCGTGGGTATTTAATCCGGACCGGTAGTGAACGTATTACAACAGTGGATCAGTTAGCCAGAGAGAGTCGTAAAATTGAGCGGCAATTTGACACGTACATTAAAGAGCGTGTACCGGAAGGACTGTGAGTTATGCCTAAACACACTAAGAAACGTTCAACGATTAAACGGAAGCACCGGCGTTTGAAGCGTTCGGGGAGGGATATAAATGTTAATTGATGTAACACGTGTTAAAAAATATAACGCAGCTTGGAATCATGTTATTAGTATTGATGGCACGCCTGTTGCTATAACTAAGTCAGCTAACCGAGCTAATGAAGTAGTGGCTTATTTGATGGGAAATCAAGCTGATTTAAATGATGGCACGTTTATTAAGCAATTAGATAAGCACAAAAATAGTCATGGGAGGATTGAAAATGATTGAATCAGATGAAGTAATAGAATGGTTCTTAAGCCAATTGGTACAGGCCTGCTAGTGATAGGAGATGGCGACGATGATTAAGTTTAGAGCGTGGGACAAAGCGACAAGTAGCTATCGTAAGGTGCTAGAAATTGAGTTTTACCCTGACGGCGAGTTAAAAAAAGTCAAAGTAGCAGGCCTTCAACGTAAAGGCGCAATAACACCTGACAAGCTGGTGCTAGAGCAGTTTACCGGCCTGACAGACATGAGTGACAAAGATATCTATGAAGGCGATATTTTACAGCCAGTCATTTCTTACACTAAGAGGAATATTGGCAAACCTTTTGAAGTTAAGAAAGGCAATTATGTATACGGTAAATGGATTGCTAAGGATGTTTTTAGCAAGGAATTTGGCGTAGATGGGTACTATTTCAGTAATGAAATGCGGCTAATTGGCAACGTACACACTAACCCGGAACTATTGGAGGAAAAAAATGACAATTGAGTATGAGTGCCAAGATATGTTTTCACACGAGGTCATCGCGACGTTCGACACCTATGATGAAGCCAACAACTTCATGGACGCAGCGTATGACATGCCCGACTGGTGGACGACACCAGCAATGACTATTGTGAAGGTATTGTGGAGGTGACTAATGACGAGCAATGATACGAAGCGGGACGTGTTCGAAATATTGCGGAGTTGAGTGAAAGGGGAATTGGTAGTGAAACGAACGACGATTAGAAAAGTTGAAGATATTCTACGTGACTATCCCAAAATTGACAAGTATATCGAGAAACGTGAACAGGAATTACGTTATCCAACTGTACCTCGTGATGATAATGTCGGAGGTGGCAAAGCACAATACAAGTATCCAGATACGGCGTTAAATACGCTCATTACAATTGACGATGATCGGCGCATTAACACATTGAAGCGTCAGCGAGAAGTAATTGATGATTGTTTAGACGGCGTTGGCCGTGATACAGAAGTAATTATAAATGAGCTATATTTTAAGAAACACCAGCAGTACACAATTGACGGATTAATTGCAAATCATATGATAAATGTTAGCCGTCGAAAAGCATTTGACTTAAAGAAAACTTTTATCAACGATTGCGCTAAGGGGTTTGGATTGTACGAAATATAAAAACGTGCACTAATCGTGCACTTTTGACCCCTATAATCGTGCTAAATTGGTAGTATGCCAAATGTGATTGACGTGCATGACGTAATCCTCCAAATTACAGACTGGTAATCGCTGTGGGCTAATTGGTAAGCCACAATGGAATGTAGGTTCGAGTCCTACCGGCGATATTCAGATATATAATCGAGACTAATAGCTTGGTTTCGAATATATGTTCTGATGATGTTTATTTATCCACATATATTATTAGTTATAGGTGATAGTCTATTGAACTATTACCTTTTTTGGTGTTTAATTTTAATAACTAATAAATATACGATAGGTGAATATTATGATTTCAAATACAACTCAAAAAAAATTTGATTTTTTTGCCATTTATCGACATACCTCTTTAGCAAATAAAGACGGCTTTGACGAAAATGGTGATTGTTTTGACTTAACACCGATTGATATGGCACTCTTAGATAGATTTAAAATGGATGAAACTAAACTAAATTTAGTAAAGCTTGGGCAAACGCTCTTTGCAGGTATCACACATATCCGTTTGATTTATTTAAATGGTACTGTTGGAAATAAACGGGAAGAAGAAACATTGTCCCTTGATACTGAACATGTTTGGGTTTTTAATATTGAAAAGGCTAATACCCTTGATAAGGCAGTAATTGTTGATATTAATGAATCTGTTGGAAATGGAAGGACTGAGTATGGTGATGATCCCGATGAAGGGGCGGCGAGAGATACTGTTGTTTGTTTCAATCCGTCAAATGGTGTTATTGTAGTACCACCACGTTCAGCCATGGGTGTAAACATGTTGGAGCGTTTCTTTACCCATATCACAACTCCTAGGACCACTGGGCTATATGATGATGTGGTTCGTGACTCAACGGGAACTGGAAATATAGCCCACTTGAGTGGAATAAATGAGATTGATCTTCGAGTCAGTAATTTGTCGGATACTGTTAAGCATGGGAATGTGAAAAAGGCCATAGAGTTAAGTAGTCATAAAATGTCATTAAAACTCTACGATGGAGGATTCACAGTTGCTGAAGCTGCAGACTATGTGAAGAAACTATTTATGCGCCAGAAAAACAAAGAAGTTGTTGTTGAAAAGCTGCTTATAGATGGTGAATACAATGATACTCACCAACTGATTGATTTAGTAGATCATCGAATGATTGCAACTGTTGATGTACCAACGAATAGAAATGGAAAAGTTATTGTGGATGCTATGATGGATGCAGTATATAGTGCGTACACTTCTAATAGAACTAAGCTGGATATTAGTCATGCAGTGAAAGGTGGGAATGGTGTATGAGATTTATAAGACGGCATTTCTTTTTACTATTTGTAGGGATAGTCGTCATGCTAGCAGAATGGAATTTTAAAGTTTATCCTCAGAATCTGGAGTCTCTAATGTCAGCTGTTTTAACTTTATCTGCTACTCTAACTGCAATATTTGTGGGGTTTGTTTCTATAGTGTTGAGTTTGCGAAAAAATGTAATTTTTCATGCTTTGGACTTAGATTTGAGTATGTTGGAAAACTTAATGTTAGGAACATTTGCATATTTAGCATTATCGTTTGAATCACTTTTGGGATTCTTTATAAGTAGTTCAATGGGATCCTTCAGAATTTTTATGACTATCTGGTTTGTAACTTTGTCGCTTGCATTTGGTGTCACTATCTCTCTTCTAAAAGACCTAGCCTATATATTACATGGTCAGTGGAAAAAGAGGCAAGAAAATAAAGATATATATCCAGATAAGAAAGACTAATTAGATTTTTTTGTTTATAATTCTCCAAACTAGCTCTCGCTTATTGGCGGGAGTTTTTTGATACATAAATTTAGGAGTGACGTCACGCCAGTGTGGGTGCAATTTACACAAAGCAATAAAGTAGAATAATACGGAAGGTGGCAGATAAATGGATAAGTTAAATCAAGAGGAAGCAACCACACTAGGCCGATTTATCGGAGACCTATTAAACCTAGCACATTGGCTATTTACAATAGCAGTATCCAATGGACTATTGTGGCTGGCTGGTTTATTATTGCCAATACTATCCGGACCAGTTATTAGCATACTGTTGGAGCTAGCATTATGGGCATGTATATTCCTAGCTGGCCTTATCCTAGTTGGCAACATATTAGCCTATTACTACGTGCTATACTGTGAACGCAATAATCTAGACCGATTTATCAAGCAAGCTAAAAAGGAATCAGGTAAGTAGAATGATGGCCTCACATAGCGACCACGTTGGAGTGTTATATTCAGACAATCGACAGGTAATTAGAATGGAGGCATCACAATGAATAGGGAAGACAACAAGGCTATTGAGAATGATTGGAAAAAAGTTAATCTAGAACTATTCGGGGTACAATATCCATTCTGTTCAAGCAGTGAGGCAACTCATAGTAAAAAAACGGTGGATAGAAACAAATAAGCCTGAATAGTATTCAGACTTTTTTTATTGGAGGAATCAAAAGTGACATTAAAAATCGTGTTATGTGGAACGCTAAGAGATGTTGAAAAGCGGATAGTACTTGACTATGAAATAATGTCTAAAATTTATCCTCAAGCCAATGTGGTTAGACATGGCCATACTATTGAAATTAATAGCACTTGGATTAGCAAGTATATCTCAGTTAGACAACTTAAAAATATTGATGGGCTAAAGCCAAGATATATGGAAGCTGATGTATCTGCATTCTTAGTAGCAACATCAAAGCAAATGAAACTCGCAACTGAATGGTATCAAAGTGTGTCGGTGATTAACTATGGCAAAGATGATTAACACAAAGTATGGCTACGTCACGCCACAAGAAGCGGAGATGGATGCCCACTTAGATAAATGGATGAAGCGTCGTGCTAAACAGCATGGCGCTTTTAGTTTGGAAAAGAAACGGAGAAAGCAACATGCCAAGGACAAGAAGATGCCGCTATCCTAACTGCCATGCGATGGTCACTTTCCCTGACCACTATTGTCAGCAGCACTATGAGCATGAAGCTGAGTACTTGGCTAGTCGGCAACGTTGGGCACGTAGCAATGATAAACAATACACACACAAGTACAACACGGTTACACGTTATCGTAATGAAGACAAGCGTCAACAATACAGCTTCTATCGGACAAGGCAATGGTCACATCTAAGGCAACGAGTCCTAGAGCGTGACCATTACTTATGTGCTTACTGTAAAGTGCAAGGCGTTATCACGCCTGCTAAGACAGCCGATCATATTGTGCCAATTGAGTTTGATGAAACGTTGAAAGCTAACGTTGATAACTTAGCTGTAATTTGTGGGAGCTGTCATCGTGCTAAGACGGACTGGGAACAATCATACTATGGCACCGGTCAAGGAAACGAGTTGCAAAACGTTACGCCAATCAATGATGTATCAGCAATCGTTGTGTTAATGAATGAGGAGTGATGAATGTGGAACGTTCTAAAGAAGAATATGAAGCTATTGCAAACGAGATATTAGCAGTTCTTATGAACCCTGAATCGTTTGCATCATTTAACGAAACAATTAATGATTATAACGCTTTTGGAATTAAATACATTGTCAAATTGGTAAATGACAAGTCACCGGAATTAATGAGCTGTGTTTATGATAAATATAGATTCGTGGGAAAATCAGAATTAGAAGTAATTGGCAAAGTCGCACGATACGTCTATCAACACACGACCATTAAGAAGGATGGAGAATCATATGAAGTAGTTATGCCAGATGTTTTAAACCAGTCTAATTGGCATCCTAAGGAATAATAAAACAATCATGTATAATTGGTCGCAACGGTAATTAAAACAACCCCCGCCCCCTCATACGACGCGAGAAGAGCACACACATTGCCGTTATTTTGTGATAGAAACAATTTTTGAAACTTTTTAGGTAGGGGGGGTCACCAAATAATGAAAGGAGAGATTAGTGATGAAAAAGTCGGATAAAGACGTCAACGACGGGCAATTAACGCGTACACCGCCAGCTTACTTGGGCCGGCAAGCTAAGGTCGTTTGGCGTCGATTAGTGCCTTTTTTAGAAGACAGTACCCCGGTTAAACGCATTGATAGCGGGCTTGTAGAGCAATATGCTTCCCAATATGAGATTTATCGCAATGCGTATAAACATATCCAGGAAAACGGTGAAGTCCAAGCAATCTATAAAACGTTACAAGATCAGACCGGTAAAAAAATCGGTCAAGACTTCGTGGGTTACAAGCGTAATCCCATGACACAAATTTACGATTCAGCGGTTAAAAATCTGACTAAACTAGGCGCTGAACTAGGCTTGTCGCCAAAATCGCGTAGTGATTTGTTAAAGCTGAATTTAGATGATCATAAAGACAAACGCAGCGTCGCTGATCGAATGAAAGAGTTTTTAGGATAGGCGGTAATTATGAAAGTTGATCTAACACAAACACACGATGTCTTGGGCGTTTACCAATCAATCGATTGGCAACCCATTAAAACGCGTTATAACGATGCTGGTACCAAATACGCTTTCTCAGTTTTAGATGGCGATGTTGTTACCGGTTATTTGATTAAGCTAGCTGCACTACGACATTTGCGTGATTTACAGCGTCAGGGAAGTGTTGACTTTCCCTTCCATTATTCAACCAAGAAAGTTTCACAGGTTTTGAAGTTTGCAGCAATTTGCCCGAATGTTGATACTGGTGAACCCACAAAACTAATGCCATGGCAAGAGTTTATTATGGCAATGCTGATTGGTTGGCGTAATGATGACGGTGGCAAGCGCTTTTCGCGAGCAATTGTTTCCGTTGCGCGGGGGCAAGGTAAAACTTATCTGATGGCGATTATCACTGCCTATAGTTTTTTAATTGAGTCATTGGGACTATCTAACCAAGACTATCTAGTTTCATCAATTAATTACAAACAAACGAGCAAGATTCTGGGCTACATTAAGTCAATGCTTGCTAAGATTGCAACTATTGAGCCATTTAAAACACTAATTCAAGATAGTGGATTAGATACACGGACGCTGTCCTCACAGGCCGATCAAGTCACAATGAGCAAGACTAATAACAAGCTACGGGCGATTAGCCATGAGGCTGGTCAGTATGACTCATTTCACTTTACAACTGCTATTTTTGATGAAATTGGTGAAGTAAGAACACGGCAGAAGATTTCTAAAATTGTTTCGGGCCAAGTTAAGGTGCGTAATAAGCAATTTATTCAAATTTCAACGGCATATCCTGATCCCAATGTCCCATTTCACGATGATGAGCGTATGATTCAGCAAGCCATGGAACAAGATTATTTGCGCGATGCTGATACATATTTGGGGCTTATTTGGTCGCAGGACAATCTGGACGAAACTTATAAGCCCGATATGTGGGTTAAAAGTAATCCCTTACTAGATTTACCAAGCCAACGAGAAGTGTTGCTGAACGGCTTGACAGATAAGCGCGATTCTGACGCTTTGTCGGGCACACTCAACGATTTCCAAAACAAAAACCTTAACTTGTGGCTAGAACAATCGACCGACAGCTTCTTGAAACTGCCTGACGTTGAGCGAGCTATTATATCATCATTTAGTTTTGATGATCGGCAAGTTTATATTGGTTTTGATTACTCGATGTTTAGTGATAACACGGCGCTAGCGTTTGTATTTCCTTATCGTGATAATAATGACAAACCACGATGGTTTATTTATCAGCATAGCTTTATTCCCTGGCAGAAAGCTGGTTCGATTGAAGCTAAAGAAAAGCAAGACGGTATTAATTATCGGAACTTAGCTCAAAAGGGATTTTGCACAATTAGTAGCCATCCTCAAGGACTAATCAATGACGAGCAAGTTTATCAGTGGTTACTTAACTTTGTTGAGCGGCATCGACTGGAAGTTGTTTTCTTTGGTTATGATGCGTGGGGGCTAACACCCACAATCAAGCAATTGGATTTGAATTCAGGGTGGCCATTGCAAGCCATTCGGCAGCGGACTAGTGAATTGAAGGATCCAACTAAGTTTTTGCAGACGATGTTTGTTGAAGGCTCGGTAGACCGCTTGGATGATCGAATTATGGAAAAGGCATTACTAAATGCTGAAATTTATGAAGACAAAATTGGTATTCAAGTCGATAAAGCTAAGGCCACATTGAAGATTGATGTGGTAGATGCGTTAATTGATGCCTTATTCCAAGCCATGTATCACTTTGAAGACTTTTCAGACGTAAACAATCCTGATAAACAGGTCGAACGTATGAACGAAAAACAAGTTCTTGAATGGTTTAATAACCCGGAGTCAGGATTGCTAGGAGATGATATTGATGATTTTTAAACAATTTTTTGCAACTATCTGGCATTATTTTGATGTACTGTGTTTCATTCTAGGCATGATTGCTGGGGTATATGCAGCCTTTTTATTGGGGCAGGCACAGGGCGTTCTAGCAATTGCTGTAGCTTTGTTTTTAGTTGGCTGGCTTTCGGAAGTCGTAACAGCTGGCCAAAAAGGAGGTGATTAACAATGCCTTTTTTTGAACCACCAACGGCAATAAATAATTCAGTTAGTATTCAAAGCGTGCCAGTAGAAGACGATAATATCGTTAATTTTCTGTCGCCAACTAGCAATAATGAGTATGTTAGTGCCAAAGATGCTTTGGAAAATTCAGATATTTATTCAGCGGTTAATCAAATATCTGGAGACTTGGCCACGATACAATTAATAGCCAATATGCCACGAGCACAAGGAATTCTAAACAATCCTAGCACGACAGCTAATGGGCACACGTTTTGGCAGTCTATGTATTCACAATTGTTATTGGGTGGTGAATGTTTTGCATATCGCTGGCGTAATCCTAATGGCTTAGATCTGCGCTGGGAATATTTGCGACCAAGCCAAGTGCAAACCTACTTATTAGATGATGGCAGTGGTTTAACCTATACGGTTACCTTTGATGAGCCTAATTTGGGCGTTCTTCAATATGTACCACAGTCTGACATGATTCATATTCGTTGGGCTAGTACCGATGGCGGTATGACGGGTAACAGTCCATTAAAAGCATTATCGAATGAGTTACAAGTCAAGAGTTCATCTAACAGTTTAACGTTGGCTGCATTAGCGCGTTCAATTAGTGCTCCTGGCGTCCTATCTATTCAGCACGGTGGGCTGCTGAGTGAGAAGATGAAGGCCAGCCGTTCACGTAACTTCATGAAACAGGTGAACAAGTCAAACGGTGGCCCGGTAGTTATTGATCAACTTGAAGATTACAAGCCACTAGAAATGAAAGCAGATGTTACTAAGCTGTTAAGCCAAACAGATTGGACGAGTAAGCAAATCGCTAAAGTCTTTGGCATTCCTGATAGCTATTTGAATGGCCAAGGCGACCAGCAAAGTAATATTGACCAAATTAAAGGCATGTACACGAACGCCCTTAATCGCTATTTACAGGCGATCTTAGCTGAGCTGGATAATAAGCTTAACGCTAAAATCACGGCCAATATACGGACTGCTGTAGATCCATTGGGAGACTCATTTGCAGCTACTCTATCAGGGTTAGCTAAAGATGGCACAATTGCTAATAATCAAGCAACTTGGTTATTACAGCAGACTGGTTATTTCCCAGATGAAATGCCTGCTGCTCAATCGGGAAAAGGAGGTGATAATGATGACAAAGAAAGTGATGATTAAAGGCGATATTGTTGATGATCAAACAGCCGGTTTCTATCAGTTCTTTGGAATGCCAGCAGTATCACCTTCGGGCGTTGCTGACATTTTAAATGATGACGATGACACTGACGATGACGACGGTGATGATGAAGCACTTGAAGTTGACATTGCTTCCAATGGCGGCGATGTTTTTGCGGCTAGTGAGATTTACACTATGCTAAAGAATTATGCTGGCAATGTAACAGTTAATATTCAAGGCTTAGCCGCTAGTGCGGCAAGCGTGGTTGCTATGGCTGGCGATCATATCAACATTTCACCAACTGCTCAGATTATGATCCATAAGGCTTGGTCACAACCAGCTGGTAATGCTGACGATCTGGAGCATGAAGCCAGTATTTTAAATGGCATTGATCAATCGATTGCCAGTGCTTATGAAGCTAAAACTGGCATGGATCAAGCTGACTTGCTACAGCTAATGGCAAATGAAACATGGTTAACCGCTAGTGATGCCGTCGATAAAGGCTTCGCTGACGAAATTATGTTTACTAATGATCAACAATTGCAACCGGTGAATGCTATTTCACATATTCCGCCTAAATCTGCAGTTAACAAGCTGCTGAATCTCATTTATAAGGCGGATAAGGATAAAACTAAGCCATCTAAAGAAGAAAATACTACTAATAGTCAATCTGCTGAATTACGAAACAGCAAATTGGCTATTTTATTTGGCAAAAATTAAAAGGAGGCCAACTAATGGCTAATATCAATACAATGAATGATGCCTGGATTGCCCAAGGGCAAAAGGTGTCAGACTTGAACGATAAGTTAAACGCAGCTGTCCTTGACGACAGCTTTGATCAAGAAGAATTTAAAGCAATGAAGCAAGATCGCGACAATGCGGTTGCCCGGCGTGATGCTTTACATGAACAATTGGAAGAAGAACGCAAGGCTCAAGAAATTGCCAATATGGATGACAAGAATAAGACCCCACTTGATGATGACGAAGAAGACATCAAAGCCAAGTTCATTAAGAACTTCCAAGGCATGATTAAAGGTGACCCTAAAGTTATGAACTTGGTAACTTCTTCTACCGACGAAGCTGGTAACGCAATTGGTTTGACTATTCCTCAAGATATTCAAACTGCAATTAATACACTGGTTCGTCAATATGACAACCTTCAACAATATGTTAATCGGGAAGCTGTTAGCACCCAGACGGGATCACGAGTTTTTGAAAAATGGTCAGATGTCACTCCATTGATTGATTTAGATGATGAAACAGCCACCATTGGTGATAATGATGATCCAAAGCTTACTTTGATTAAGTATGTAATTCATCGTTATGGTGGAATTACGACGGCAACAAATTCATTATTGAAAGATACTGCTGACAACCTTATGGCATGGCTTACCCAATGGATTGCTAAAAAGGTTGTTGTTAGTCGTAACACTAAGATTATTGAAGCCATGAATAATGCGCCAAAGAAGCCAACCTTAGCTAAGTTTGATGACATCATTGATATGATCAACACGGCTGTTGACCCAGCAATTAAGGCAACATCGTTCTTGTTGACGAACACGTCAGGATACAATGAGTTATGCAAGGTTAAGGACGCTATGGGAAATTACCTATTGCAACCAGATCCAACCCAGCCGGACCGCATGA
The DNA here is from genome assembly GCF_014131735.1 of Lactiplantibacillus plantarum. Classification (NCBI taxonomy): domain Bacteria; kingdom Bacillati; phylum Bacillota; class Bacilli; order Lactobacillales; family Lactobacillaceae; genus Lactiplantibacillus; species Lactiplantibacillus plantarum. The sequence continues at coordinate 2,233,017 of NZ_CP039121.1, read as the reverse complement.
TTGTCCGCGGTAAGCGAGTGGTTATGATTGCTGACAAGTGGTTGCCAAATACTGGGACGGCAGCGGCACCAGTTTATCCATTGTATTATGGTGACTTATCACAAGCGGTTACTTTATTTGACCGAGAAAATGCGTCATTGTTAACGACTAATATCGGAGCTGGCGCCTTTGAAAAGGATCAAACTAAGATTCGTGTGATTGATCGTTTTGATGTTGAAGCTACTGATACGGAAGCCTTTGTTGCAGGTTCGTTCAGTAAAATTGCTGACCAACCGGCCAACTTTGCGGCGAGCGCTGCTACAACGACCCCTGCTAAGTAATTAGCCAACTATGTCGCCAATAAATACACAGTACAGTGACAATCTGGGCGGCTAAGTAAGGATGTGATTAAAGTGGCAGCCGATTTAGGAACATTAAAATCATCTTTGCGAATTGACGGGGATGATGATGACGAGCTGCTAAAAGGTTATTTGTCTGCAGCCACTAGCTACATTGAACAGGCCATTGGTGATGAAAATGGCGTTACGGGGTTCTATGAAATGGAAGGCGTGAATGACTTGTTTGAAACTGCTGTTTACGCCTTAGCTGGTTCATACTGGTATTACCGGACATCAATCACTTCAAACACCGTTAATCCAGTTGACTTAGTTGTTGATTCAATCATTGGCCAACTACGAGGTCTGTATAATCAAAAACAGGATGAGGTGGACGACAATGGCAATTAATAGGCTAACTCCAGTTGACTTTAACCAACGTATACAGATTGGCACTGTTAAAACTGTTCAAAATCCTATTAACGGAACTAGCAAACAGACATTTGTTAGTCAGTTTAGTTTATACTGTGTATCCTATACACGATCGATTGCATATTCATATCAACTCACAACTGAGCAATTAGAGCAAGTAGTGGTCATTATTAGGCACAATCCTAAAGTTTATGAAGGCATTAAATGCCAGTATAAAGGTAAACTTTACGATGTCATCAATGACAGCATGGATGATTCTAGTAATTATCTGTCTTGCGATTATTTGACGCTTAAACAGGTCACTAAGGGGGCCTAGCTATGGCAAACGATGATATGGCCGACCAACTAGCAAGCTGGCTTAAAGACGTCCATAAGCTAGTTCCCAATGAAGCTGAACAGGAGCGGATAACCAAAGCCGGCGCTAAGAAGTTAGCTGATAACTTGACGGAAGTCACGAGAAAGAAACACTATTCAAATCATAAAGACGAGAAGTACGGACACATGGCTGACAACATAAGCTATAACAGCAACGATATAGACGGCGAACACGATGGGAGCTCAATTGTAGGGTGGACTAATAAATACCATGATATGAACGCCATGAGGCTAAACGATGGGACTAAACATATTAGGGCTGACCACTTTGTTGATGAGAACTTAGCCGACAGCCAAGATGATATCTTTAACGCCATGCTAGATGAATATAAGAAGGAGGACGATGACTAATGCTATTACCAGTATCACAGGTAGCCAGCCTAGTTAACGCCCTCAATTTAACGTGGCTAGATAAAGTCTACCTTAATGAAATACCTAACGAAGATTTAGACAACACTACTAGTACAGTCATGCTATTGCAAGAGACCGATTCAAGCCCGGCCTACCTTGCAAACAACACGTTTAAAGGGTTAGCAATGGGTGTTGAGATTCAAATCTTCTACAAGGTTAACCTAGCCGATGACTTTAACCCATTGGAAGCTGAGATAGCTTTGATGAAAAGCCTTAAAGAGGCCGGCTGGTTAATTGTATCTAGTCAGCACCACACAACTGACCCGGATACCAACCAAGTGACCAAAACAATTTATGTAACTAAAAATGAAATGATTTAAAGGAGAGATATTTAAATGTCAAAACACAACATTGTAAAAGCAACTTTTGCTTTGCTAGATGATAATGGCGACTTAATTAAAGACGCTACCAAAGGTCTATCTACTGACGGAATCTATGTTGCCGATCACAATGGCGAAGGTTTCAGTCAAATCAATGTGACTGCTATCGAAGCGGCCGGGACGCCTGGTTGGGGGAATGGACAAATCAAACGAACAGCTTATGGTAAGTCTATGCCCACGCTGGCTTTAACCGCCTTAGATTTGGACTTCAAGATTAACCAGATGCTAAAGGGGTTCACACAAAACACCAATACAGGTGCCTGGGTTCGTCAGCTACCTAAGCCACATGTTGCGATGATTGCCGAATCACAATCATTAGATGGCGACATCTCAATTTATGAATGCTTTAACAATATCGAATTCGTTGAAGAAGCATCTAATAACAGTACTGATACCAACAGTGAAGCTGCTTACTCAACTGTCCTAAATGGTACCGTCTTAACGCCATTAAAGTCTAACATTTTCTTAGCTGCCAACGGGGTACAACAACCTTATATGATTGCCAAGTCAACTGATACTAACTTCGACCTAGACAAGCTTATGGCTGAAACGTTTGGCGGCTACACTAAGTCAACAAGTGGCACAACCGGTGGAGCGACTGGTAAATAGAACTAATTATCTAAAGGCTTCCTTAATTTGGGTGGCCTTTTTACATACCTAAAAATAAATGAAAGAGGTAATTTTTATGAAAATCAATGCTAAAAACTATTTTAAAATCAACAAGACGGCTGATGTAACGCCAACTAACAATATCATTCGATTAGCTACCAAAGTTCAAATTGGTATGTTGGAATCACAAGACACCGAAAAAGAAGTTACCGAACTAGACGCAATGAAAAACGGCCTAGAATTACAGGACGAAATGACCAGCTTTGTACAACGGGTTATGGGCTACACTGACAAGCAGATGGAAACGATTAACGATACCATCTCAATTGAACGGTTTGGCGAAGGTGTCGGTTACCTAATCATGCGGTTAAACGGTATCTCAGACGCTGATATTAAACTGTCTGAACAGAAGCAACGTAAAGCCATCGAAGACGCTAAGTCGTCAAAATAAGCCGGCACAAACGTAACGGTGAGCTTAAAAAGGAAGTCTTAAAGTTGAAAAACCAACAGGAAGACTTCAACTTACTAGCTAAACAATTATTAACCGAGGGGTTATCACCGAAAGAATTTGATGATAGCTCATTTTTTAATATGATGGCTAGTTTAAACGCTCGTAAAAAGGAAGACCGTGCTGAACTGGTTGACCCACTAGAATCCATTAATCAAACGTATGGCTTATAAGCGTTTGTGCCTAAAAGGAGGTTAAATAAATGGCTAAAAAAGTAGTCGGCCGTGAGATGACTAGTAAGGTTGGCCTAGATTCAGCAGAAGCTGTTAAATCACTCAAGACGTTGACAGCTGAGGTTAGAGCCAATACTAGCGGCTGGAAGGCTCAAGAGACGGCCTTAAAATCAGCTGGAGAGTATCAAAAGGCGGCCGCATCTAGGGTAGACGGGTTAGCTAAGTCAATGGAGATGCAAAAGTCTAAAATTGATGAGTTAAAGTCCCGTCAAGCAGGCTTAAACAGGGATACTAAAGATGGTGAAGAAACCTATCTAAAGCTGTCTGACCAGATTAACAAGGCAAGTCGGTCATACGACTCAATGGGTGGTCAGCTAGACCGGGCCAAGTCAAAGCTACAGTATTACAATTCAGGCTTAGCAGACCTACAAAAGGGCTATAAACAGAGTACAGCTTTAAGTGAGTCCTATGTTAAGCGCCTAGAAGCCGAAGGTAGGTCAGCCGAAGCCAACAAGGCTAAATTGGGTGGTTTAAAACAGGCCTATTCTAACATGGAGGCTCAGTATAAGGCCCAAACTAGCGAACTGGAACGAATTAAGACGGCCAGCGGTGCTACTAGTGACGCTTATAAACGTCAGCAAGTGCGTGTTAATGAAACCGCAACAGCCATGGCTAAAGCTAAGACTAGCCAAAACGAGCTACTTAAAGCGATGGAAAAAGAACCTCATGGATTTATGCACGGTGTTCGTTCTAAGCTTGATAGCATTGATGACAAGGCTAAGAAGACATCTCATTTATTCGGTACAATTCTAGGCGCCCATTTAGTTGCTAATGGGATTACCAATGCTTTGTCAAGTATGACGGAATCTTTTGGCGAACTTACTAGTGCTGTAACAGAATATGATAACAAACAACGCACAATGACGGCCACATGGACTACTTTAACCGGTTCAAACGGAAAAGGTAAACAAATGGTCGACATTGGTAATGGGTTAGCTTCGGCTTTCAATCAAAATATCAATGTGGTTGATGAACTTAACCAGTCGTTCTATCATGTGTTTGATAATGCACCACGGACTAAAGAATTAACTAAGTCCATCTTAACGCTGGGTGATACGCTTAACCTAAGTGATGAGAATGTTACCCGACTAGGCACTAACTTCACTCATATGCTATCAAGTGGCAAGATGCAGCTTGGCGACTTCAACATGATTAATGACCAATTGCCAATGTACGCTGAAAAGATGTTGGAGTTTGAAAAGAAGCAACAGCATAACAGTAAGCTAACCATGTCAACACTACGTGACCAGATGAGTGCCGGCAAGATTAGTGCTAAAGACGCTGAAGAAGTTATGAACTCACTTGGTGGTAAGTATGCCAAGGCTTCAGAAAACTTGATGAAGACCATACCCGGTATGGAACGATCAATCAGAACTCAAATGCCGGCGTTATTAGACGCAATTTACAAACCAATTGCCAATATGAAATCTCCGTTAATGGGCCAGTTTACCAAGTGGATTGGTGATAAGAATACTAAAGCTGAGTTTAAAGATGTTGGCAATGCGCTAGCCTTGCAGATTAACAACATAACTAAAGCATTTGCCGGTAAGAATTTCAACGTTGGCAATACGCTAGATAAAATGTTGGCTAATCTAGCAAAAGGCATTGATAAAATGGGCGCTAATATTGTTGCTCACAAAAAAGAGATTAAGTCATTCTTTAGTTCGATGAAGACTGCTTCTAAGACATCATTCAATGTGTTTGTACAATCCCTCAAGGACATCGAACCTATACTGAAGATTGTTGGTGGATTTGCTGAGAAGCACCCTAAAGTATTCGCTGGTTTAGCTTCTAGTGCCTTTGTAGCAAGTAAGGGTATATCTGCATTAAAGCTAGCCTTCAGTGGCTTAGACTTGGCGAAGGGCCTAGGTGGCAAGCTCAGCCGGCTTGTGTTCAAACCAAAGGTTGATGGCGCTGAAGGCAAGCGCGAACTAACCAAGTTTGCAAGTTTTGTTAAGCGTTCAGGAACTGGAATGGGGCACTGGTTAAAGATGGCTGCTAGTGTAACCACCACTAAGGCAAAAGGTGCGCTTAGTAGTATGTGGACACACACTAAATCAGTCGGTGGCAAGATTGGTAAGGGCTTGAAGTGGACGGCTAAGATCGCTTATAAGGGCGCTTCTAAGGCATTCAGTGTGCTAGGTGCTGGCATTAAAACACTAGGTAAGTCATTTCTATCATTGGGAAGGCTATTATTAGCTAATCCAATCGGCCTAGTTTTAACCGCTGTGGTTGCTTTAGGTGTAGCATTCTACGAGGCTTACAAGCACATTAAGCCGTTCCGTGAATGGGTTAACAAGACATTTAAGTCAGTGGTTAACTTTGGCAAAGGTATCGCTAAATGGGGTTCAAATGTTGGCAAGTCGGTAGGCAAAGCGCTAGGTAAAGTTGGCAACACCATGGGTAAATGGGCTAAAACCACTACCGGTTTCTTTAAAAAACACAAGACCGAGATATTAACTACTTTGATTAACCCATTTGCAGGCTTAGCTACATGGTTCTTAAAGGACACTAAAACTGGTAAGAATATTCAAAAGTGGTCTAAAGGTTTTAGCAAAGACATTCAAAAAATGGGCTTTAAGAAGGCGATGGACAAACAGGTCAATGACGCTTCTAAGGCGTTTAGCAAGACTAAGTTCGGCAAGTGGTTTAAGACCGTTTCAGATAGTTTCAACACTTGGAAGTCTAGCTTTAAAAAGAGCTGGAACGGTCACTGGTCAGCCATGGGTAAATCGCTCAGGAACAACTGGAACGGTTCCGTTAAGAACACTAGGAACTTCTTTAGCACCGTTGGTAAGAAGTGGAATGGCTTTAAAAACAGCTTTAGAAAAGGTTGGAACAGCCATTGGAATGCTATGACTAGGAACTTGCATGGTGCATGGAACAGTTCCTATAAGCACACTAGAGACTTCTTTTCTAGCATGGGTAAGAAGTGGGACGGTTGGAAGTCTAGCTTTAGAAAGAGCTGGAACAGCCACTGGAATGATATGCGTTCCAACTTAAACCACTACTGGAACAGGTCAATTAAACATACTAGAGATTTCTTTAGTAGTATGGGATCCAGATGGGTTGGATGGAAAAAGAGCTTTGCACATAGTTGGAACAGTCATTGGGACACCATGCGATCTAATCTGCATAGCTATTGGAACAAAGACTTGAGCCATACTAGAGTGTTTGGCCATTCAATGGGTGACTGGCTCTCAACATTCAAACATTCATTCAAATCAGGCTGGTCTAGTTTAGGAACCGGCGTTGAGAATATCTTCAAAGGTCTTTGGAAGGATTTAAAGAATTTTGCTAAAGATGGCATGAACGATGTTATCGACATTATCAACGGTGGGATTAATGCGGTTGATAGTGTCATCCATACATTTGGTGGTAAGAGGAAGACTATCGGTGATTTAAGCCATGTTCATTTTGCCGAAGGTACTGGTATGTTTAGTGGGTCGCGGAATCCGATTACACGCCCTACTATGGCAATGTTAAATGATGGTAATGATAGCCCTCAAACTGGCAACAAAGAAATGGTCATGCTACCTAATGGTGACTCAGGCATTGTTCAAGGCCGTAACACTAAGATGATGCTACCCGCTGGCACTGAGGTATTGAATGCCAGTGAGACAGCCATGTTAATGGCAATGCAAGGCGTGACTAAGTACGCTAAAGGGACTGGATTATTTGGTGACATTTTAAACAGTGTCACTAGTGGCATTTCAGGTGTGACTAGCTGGGTTGGTAAAAAGGTAGGCAGTTTAGAGAAGTTATTCAAGACCGCTGAAAATATTATTGCTCACCCAATTAAGTCACTAGAAAACCTGTTTAGTTGGTCTTCTAAGGGCGTCTCAGGTGTCATGAGTAACATTGGTCACGGCCTATTTAATGGTGTTGAAAAACAAGCTAAGACGTGGTGGTCAACCCTATGGGGCGGCGTTAGTGACAGCCTAGACAGTGGTGCTTCTAGTTCTACGCTAGTTAATGCGATGATGAAATATGGCGCCACAAACAAGTATGTTTACGGTGCTGAGGGCCCTAGTGCGTTTGACTGTTCCGGCTTAGTTGAGTACACGCTAAAGAAGCTTGGAATTAGCTTCCCACGGACTAGTGGCGAGCAGTATAGGGCGTCTAAGTATGTCAGCAATCCTAAACCGGGTGACTTGGTATTCTTTGGCCCAGGTGGTAGCGATCACGTTGGGGTATACACCGGTAATGGCGAGTTTTACAGTGCTGAAAATGAGCATGATGGTATGGGTATCAGTAAAGTTCATGGCGGTGGCTATGGGTCGTTTGCTGGCTATGGGCGAGTACCTGGTTTATCAGATAGCGCTAGCTCAGATAAGTCTTCTAAATCTAGTGGGCTGTTAGGCACCATTAAAAAGCAAGTTGGCTCAGGCTTTTGGAAGTTCATCAGCAAGTTAGCCGATGAGTTTGGCGATGGCGGTAGTAGTAACCCCGGTGGTTCAGGTGTTCAACGTTGGAAGCCAGACGTTATCAAAGCGTTGAAGAAGAACGGCTTTGAAGCCAGTGCTAGTCAAGTCTCGGCTTGGATGAAGGTTATTGCACGTGAATCAAACGGTGACCCGTCAGTGGTCAACAATTGGGACGCTAACGCTAGAATGGGTATTCCATCTAAAGGGCTGGTTCAAACTATCCAGCCAACATTTGATGCCTACAAGTTCCCTGGTCATAACAATCCACTTAATGGTTATGATGACTTGCTAGCTGGTATCCACTATATGAAGGCTAAATACGGATCAGGTGCTAGTGCGTTTGATCGTGTTAGTGGGCCTGAAGGTTACGAAAACGGTGGCATCATCAACACTAACCAGTTGATTGAGGTTGCTGAACACAACAAACCTGAAATGGTGTTGCCGTTGACTAATAAATCACGGGCTAACCAGTTAATTGCACAGGCTAGTCAGGTGGTAAATGGCAATACTAGCACACAGGTTGCGTCTACTAACAGTGAAAGTAATGAGAAGCTTGATAAACTAATCAGCTTAATGTCAGCCATTCTAGGCAACATGGGCAGTGTTCAAGCAGTCATTGCTAAATCCGATGTGGTTAATGCCGTTAAATCTGACAATAAGACAGCTTCACAGTATTCACAAATGATGGGCTATTAAAGCCATCAATCAAAGGGTCGTCCTTAAATGGGCGCCCTTTTTACATAGCTAAACTTAAAAAGGAGGTTAAATCGTGACCTTACAACGAGATGATTTTGAATATGCCAGTTTAAATAGCCGGGACGATTTACAAGTTGAGATGGGTAACGTGGTATTGCCTAGTGCACCGGCCATGGCTGAACAGGTGACTGATATACCGGCCATGTATGGCAATCAATTTAATGGCACCGATTTTACTAGCCGGACGATTAGTATACCGGTATCCATTTACTGTGCTGATAACCAAGATGCCTTTAATCAGATAATGCACAATTTAAGCGGGTTGTTGTTAAGTGATGACCCTAGCGATAATGGTAAAGAGTACCCACTAGTATTTGGCTTTGAACCTAAAGTGACATATTGGGGACATATTACCGCAATTAGTGACCCAGCCCCGATTAACACGGGTATGTATGACATGACGGTAACCATTACCTTTGTGCAATCTGACCCACGGGCAACCTTACCACAGGTTGAAACACCATTAAAGAACGGTTTAAATACAATCACTGTTGATGGTACCGCTAGAACAGAGCCGGTTATTCAGGTCATACCTAAGCGGGATTTAAAACACATTGGTTTCACCTTAAATGGTGGTGAATATGGACTAGGGCCAGATAGTGATGAGGATCAAGCGGTGGCAGTACAGCCTTACACGCAAGTTGTGAACAGCGACGTATTAAATACCATGGCTGAGTGGACTAATGATGCCAATGCCATTGCTCAGATGAAGACCGCCGGCAAGTACATTTATCAAGGTGAAGCTGATAGCAACCGAGATACCCAAGTGTTAATGGTCAAGCTAGCTAATGGGGTTAAACAGTATGGTAGCCATCAGCCAGACTGGTATGGTCCCGCTGTTCGCTTTACCGGTATGACTAACAGTTTAACCAATTATCGAGTTAAAACTAGAATCCACCACATTAAGCACTCAGGTACTCATAATGGGCGTGCAATGGGGCGCGTGGAAGTCCTGTTGTTAGACCCTAATGGGGCAACGATTGGTCGCTTTGGTCTAGCTGATACTAATTCTGGCGGTACACCAACTTGTTACTTACAAATCACTAAGCCGGGTGGCACGTTTGCCGGCGGTGATGGTAAACATGAGACGTTCTACAATGGCAAAGGCCCATCAGGTAGTTCCAGCAATGGCCGTGACCAGAAGATTAAAATTAAAACTGGCACTACGACTAAGACAGTGGTTAAAAGATCACGCAACAAGCATGGCAAAGTAACCACTAAAACCATTAATAAAAAAGTCGATAAGTATATCACGGTCGTCAACAAAGAAGAAAAGTCGGCGCTAAGCACTAGTTGGCTAGAACTCGACTTAATCAAAAATGGCAAGGTATTTAGCTGGTCAATCACGCAATACTACACCAGTGGCAGTCATAATGGGCAACCATGTAAAGACCCTAAACGGTTCCTAATTGTTCATGGGACATTTGTTGATAGGAATTCAGATTATCAATCGGCTTTAGGCGGTATCGGCGGAGTATTCTTTAAGCACTCGATTGCCGAGGATGATGAAAATATCGGCTATGAAAACCCGTTTATGTCAATCACCCACCTAGATATTTACCAAGTTAATGATGTAGCTCAGGACGCACCTAAGTACATTGCTAATGCCGGTCAAGAGATCGTGCTAAATTGTGAGACTGATAGTACCACGGTTGGCGGTAAGCTAGCTAGTCCAATCTGGTCAACGGACTATCCCAAGCTTAGTCCGGGGGTTAATAGTCTGACGATGATTGGTGACTTAGATGACGCACAAATAACGCTTAAATATCTACCCAGATTACTATAGCAACACTTAAAGGCTTACCACTTGGGTGGCCTTTTTACATAATTAAAATAAGGAGGTTAACAGATGGCTTTAAATAACCAGTATTTAATCCTAGATTCAAATTTAAAGCGAATTGGTACTCTAACTGTGGATGGTGCCACTAAGTTCTCTAATGACAGCGTCAGGATTCAACTAGCCGACTCAGATACAACTAGCACTAGCTATGATGATGACATCAACGTGGGTACTAATGACACGTTTAACGGCACGATTAACCTAAATGCTCAGTCTAAGAAGTTTGACCATCAAGGCTCATTAGACGTGCTTCAAGGTCAACCTGATTCAGACAAGGTAGTGGCTGGTAACAACTTAGCTTATTATGATGCCTTGTCGGGTCATTGGTATGTCATGCGTATATACAGCGTGGAAGAAAGCAATACCGCCGCTGTTAAACACGTCACAACGGCTAACTTTACCAACCTATGCTTGTACAATTTAGCTCATCATTATCCTATCGCTAATACAGCTAGTGCAAGTACGATTCAGACAGCTTTTAACGAGTGTTTTAATGCCACTGGATGGACGCTAGACTATCAGACGACTAATGTGATGACCCCAACGATTACCATTGACGGTAAAACGAAAGCTAGTACGCTGATTCAGACACTAATCCAGACTTATAACGTTGAGATTGACCCTTATGTTGAGATCGATAGCCAAGGTAATATCACAAAAAAGGTATGTGTCATTACTGATCAGCTTAATGCTGACGTGGTCTATAACGAGGCAGTATTCGGCAAGAACATGACTAGTATTAAACGGACAACGGTATCAACACCTATTACTAAGCTGATTCCTTATGGGGCAAACGGTAGCACGATTGCAGTGGTCAATAATGGTAAGCCCTATATCGTTGATGATGAGGCTAATCAGAAATATAACCCTGATTGGCAAGCCGGACTGTATTATGAAGCCATTGTTACTGCTAATCAGATTAGTAACTCAGCCGGTTTAAAGTCATGGGCTCAGGATATGCTTAAACTGTATAACCACCCTAGAACGTATTATGAGGTAAATGTAACACCTAACTTTAATCCACCATTAGGCGCCACAATTAGGTTTAAAGATGAGTTAATTGATCCGGTATTAGACGCTAGTGGCCGGGTTATTCAGCGGACAATCAGCTTTGCTAACCCTTATGGCAACACGGTTGGCTTTGGTGAGTATACAACTGTTCAAGCTGCCACCCCAGCATGGATGGAACAATACCAGAATGCGCTCAGTAAGGCGGTTGATGAAGCTAAGAAGGACGCTAGTTCAATTAAACCAGCTGCTTTAACACCTGACGGTAACAATTTCACGGATACTACGCAGACTAAGCGCTTAATCTTACAGGCTTGGGAAGGTAGCACCAATATTTCATCATATATTGACAGCAAGGGCTTTATATGGCGCCGTTATAATACCGATGGCACAGTCGATAGTAGCTATAAACAAACGGGCTACCTAATTAATGCAACTAGTAACGCTGTTGGTACCTTACACGGCACAATTGAATCCGACTATATCCAGGATGACCCCGAGATTAAGCTAGACACCACTGGGATTAGCTATTTAGGCGTCTATGGTCCCGATGATAATGGGGCGCATTCAGCGACCCAATATATGGCACGTTTAAGCAATGGGCAGTACCTAACTAGTCGGGCTCGTGATGACAGTGGGTCTAGTGATACCATGTTTGCTTTACAGGATAGCAAGTTTGCCGTGCAGTCAGTGATGTTACAAGTCCATGGGCAACATGGTGGGACATTCGGCGTGCAGGAGGTCAATAACACGGTCTATATCTGGAACATTGTGAGCTTAAAGAACGATGGTAATTACATTCTCGTGCGGTTCCCATATGTAGCGGGGCTTACTTTACAGCCTACCGATAGTCGTGTTCAACAGATTATGGCACTCAAAGGTTACGGCCGAATTAACTATGACCGTCAACATGATATGGTTTCAATCGGTTATAACAATGGTAGCACAGACATTCTCAAAGCTAGTGACCTGCTAGCCGGCAATTACAACGTGCTATACAACTTTAATATCACGGATTATGGGATTGATTTTAATAAGAATACTTACCAATCGGAGTGTTTAGACTTCCCATACTTCTACTTTGCGGCTGGTGGTGGTGAAGCTGAAACAACCGATGACCCCCATAAAGTATGGGCGTTAAATGTTGTGCATAAAGGAGCCGAGTTTGAAGCTTACTTTGACAATGATATGGTAATGCCCAACCTAACTGATGAAAGCCGTGAAGTGGAAACTTGCAACGTCTTTTACCAAGGCACACAGGCCTACTTGTTAGTGACCTTTAACACGCGGGTACTAGAAATTGACCCCTATTCAGTTGAAAAGGAAAAGGTGTACACAATACCCATTACGAAACGATCGGCAGCTAGTGTGATTGATAAGGGGACAATCAATGAAAATGATAGCACGGCTGATTAGAAGGGAGGTGAATTAAATGGCTGAATCTAACGCAACTCAGGTCATTCTAACCGATGATGGCATTAAAATTATCAAGGCTCAAAATACGGCTGACAATGCAGCTAGTCAGGCAGAAAATGCTGATAGTGCCGCTTTAATCGCACAGTCTACAGCGAATGCCGCTAAATCAGCCGCAGATAGCAATTACAACTACGCCAATTCAGAAATAGCCGTCCAGTCTAATGCTACTGCTAAGGCTCAAAGTACAGCTGATAATGCCTTTAGCCAAGCTCAAGCAATTGGTAGTCAAGCTAGTGCTGAAATAAACAGCAACTCTACAGCTACTGCTAAAGCTAAAAGTACGGCTGATAATGCCTTTAGCCAAGCAACTACAGCAATAGACAATGGCAAAGTAACTAGTCAAGCAGTGACAGACCTAAAAGACGGTTCCAAGCTAACGATTGCTGACCTAGAAAATGGACTAGCTACCAAGGTTGCTAACTCAGACTATGCTAGTTACAAGGTTCAGACAGCTAGCCAGATAGCGCAGAAAGTTGATAATGGTGCTTTCTCAGCCTATCAAACGACTACCGCTGACTTAATAGCCCAAAAGGTGGCTACTAAGGACTTTTCAGCCTACCAAGCTACAACTGCTAAGTCGATTGATAGTAAGGTGTCGTCTAACGACTTTAACACGTACAAGACACAGACTGCTGACCTGATTGATGACAAAGTTTCTAGCTCAGAGTATGCGTCTGACAAAACACAGACTGCCAGTGAGATAACTGATAGAGTAAGTAATAGTGCTTTTTCAACTTATCAAACACAAACAGCTAGCCAGATAGCCCAGAAAGTTGATAATGGCACCTTCTCAGCTTACCAAACAACTACCGCTGGCTTGATAGCCCAAAAGGTAGCTACTAGTGACTTTTCAGCCTATCAAGCTACAACCGCTAAGGAAATATCTAGCAAGGTAGAATCTAGTGACTTTCAAACTTATCAAACACAGACTAAGGATATGATTGCTAGCAAGGTTTCTAAATCAGATGCTAATAATGCCAACTTAATTCCATATTCAAGCAACTTTACTACCCCACTTACTGGTTGGACATTAATGAACTGGGGGGCAACTGACCGGAAACTATCAGTGACTACACATACTTTCTACCAGAACGGCACTGGGGCACTGCTTTATTTAAATACAGCTCAAAATGGTACTGCTGCCGCTGGCTCAAATCGTTTTCCATTATCACCAAATACAACTTATACATTCCAATTTAAAGCTTTTGCATCTTCTAATGTTGTCGGTGCAAATGTCTATTTGTTAACTAGGACTTATGGGTCTACTAATGATTACGATATCGTTCACGGACTGTTTACGAATTTGGTAACTTCTCCGTCACATATTGACCAGTATACGGTTACTTTCACAACTGGAGCTAATGATAACGAAGGCTATATTCGAGTTGACAACATCGGGTCTAATAATAGCGCTTCTTCTGGTTTATTCTTTACAGAGCTAAAACTAGAACTTGGTGGTGTGGCCACACCTTACGTATATGGTGGTCAAGACTCTATGATTTCTCAAATGTCTGATGATATTAACCTTAGAGTTACTAAAGATGGCTTGATTGACCAGATTAATATTCAGGCCGGTAATACCCTAATATCATCTAGTGGTCAACTAACGCTAGCTGCTGACACGATTTACTTTGATACTAAGAAGCCAGTTATAATTCCTAACGCGAATATTACTGATACATTAAACGGTAAAACATTCCATGATGGTGACATTATCAATGACGCTAACAATACTAGTAATTTTTATCCATTCACCATTGAACCTACTGGCAAAGCTTCCACGACACTCTTTAACTCAATGGACGCTCTAAGGACAGAGATGAGTGGTGGCGGACTAAGAACCATGTATCGCGCCATAAACTCTTCCGGAAGTCAATATGAAGCTTATGATGGCAATTTTAGTGGCGATATAATTTCTTTGAACTCTGGCTTTACTAATGGCAAGGATATGTCATTCTCACAATCTGTTTCCGGTAATCAATTAACTGGTCAGGTTATTCTTAGCCCATTAGATGGTATTCATTTATGGGGTAGTACGCAATCTATTCATTTTAGCGGCCTTCAAATGAACGGCACGGGTATTACTTTTAACAGTTATGGCAACATTATTGCAGACCAAGCTTCTACTTGGTGGCGAGTTACCAATTTTTCTGGATCTGATATTGCAAACTTTGGTACTGACACGGCTGGCTCTAATGTGATTCAGTTTAACCGTGAGCTAGATATTGGTAACTTCCACATCAATACCGGCCATACGTTTACTAGTGCTGATAACGGTGATATTCACTTTGCTAAAGGTGGAGGCGGTGCCGCTAACATCTATGCTGGTGCCGTTAACTATACTAGCTTAGTTAAATCGTCCCTATTAAGTGTCAAGCGGGACGTTCAAAAGGCTGATACGGCCTATTGGGCACAACTAGTTAACTCAATTGACTTGGCAACATACCAATACAAAACCGACGATAATACCAGTCATTCGCGATTATCTAGCATTGTTGACGACGTTAATGTAACAAAACAGTGGCAATTGCCAGATGTATTTATTAGTCGTGATGAAAACGGCAGGTTAAATGGGGTGGATGACAGTGTGCTTTTAAATGCCACCCTAGCTACGGTACAGGAACAACAAAAGCAGATTGACCAATTAAATGGTCACAACATGGAATTGGAAGCTAGATTAAACAAATTGGAGGCAAAATTAAATGGATAGCATTTTGATTACAAATTATAAACCAGATTACACGAACAATATTATGACTATTAGCATTCAAATTAACACGCTGGGGATCAGTTCACAGGTAAGTATTACCATGGATGAATTTAACACTGCCATTGCTGGAGGTGCCGGGGGAGCAGATAGGGTTAAATTGAAGGTGTTGAACACACTAATTGACAGTCTGACCGCTTTAAAGCCAGTTACCACAACCACACAGGAGGCTTAAATTATGAATATCGATGCACAGGCTTTGATTAACAAGCTGACGAGTAACTATGCCCAAGCGATTGCCCTTAAAGACCAGCAGTTAGCGATGGCTCAAGTTCAAATCGATCAGCTTAATGCCAAGTTGGCTGAAAAGGAGGCACCTAAAGATGGCGAAAACGCTTAGTTTTACCGATACTTCACCACAGACTGTTAAAATTGGCGATACCACCACTAGCTTTACGTTAATTTGTGGCAATGATAACGTGGCAACGGACTTAACTAATGCCACTTCAATTACCGTTAAATTGGGCAATGCTAGTGGCTATCTTAAATCAGCCACTATTGACCCAACTAGTTTAACGGACCCAACGACTGGTCAAGTTACCGTTACCTTTAATGCTGACTTGATGACTAGTTTACCAGCTGGCAGCTATTCCATTGAAGTCTGGGTGGTTGATAGTACTGGGACGTCAATCTACCCTAGTGATGGGTCAACTGGGTTTGCTATTACCAATAACATTCAAAGCGCCAATGGTAGCACGATTACCAAGATTACCTTTGATGACTTTGTTAAAGCAATGAATAAAGCCGCAAGCACAATTAAGTGTCCCAAGGGTGACAAGGGTGATAAAGGTGACACTGGCACTGTTGATAATGCTGGCTTGACCACAGCACCAGCTTTTGTTGAGCTTCAAACGCAAGTTGATAATAGTGCAGTTGGAACAAATTTATATGTTGATACTCGTGACTTTGACAATCCGAGTGCATGGGCTCATTGGGGGAGTTCTTACAAAACTGGAGAAAAATTTAAGGGACTAACAGTCATGGGAACGGAAGCTAATTGGTCTGGTCTAGGACAAATTATACAGGTCAAAAAAGGTGAGACTTACACCTTCTCAGCGTATGTGAAATACCAAAGTGGTACTGGAAATTCTAAAGTATTTTTTGCAACTGATAGTGGTCTTAATGTTGTCAGCATTGGGAACATACAGGTTTCTTTAAATGAAACATGGCAAAGGGTCACGGGAACTTTTACAATAATCGTAGACGGACAAATAAGTCCTCGTATTGAAAGAACTGATGACAACGCTAATACCTTGCTCATTGCGGGGCTAAAGCTTGAACGAGGGTCCAGGGCAACTGACTGGTGCCCTAATCCATCAGAAATTTTGACACAATCAGATTACGCAAAAATAAAAGCAGCTATTGTAGCGCTAGGAGGTTCTTTATCATGAGTTTTGATTTAAGCAATTTTTTAACAGAAGGGTTAATTGATAGTATTAACAATGGATTGATTCCATCTGATTTGGCAACTGTATATGCTGGCAATTATCTAGTAAAATCACTGATTACCCAAACTCAGGTTACTCAAATATCAGATGCAATTACAGCCTACAAAGCTGCACAGGTATCAGCTACCGTAGATAATAACAGCGTACAATAGGAGGTAACCTAATTGAATAAGCGCAAGTTGAAGGCACTCGTCTTAATGGTGGGCGCCATTTTTATGGCCTTTTTTATGTTCAATTTAAACAGTCAGGCTTCAACTAGCCGTGACCAAGGGGTTGATTGGTCTAAGTTTCAAAGCAATAGTGGTGTATTCGGCTATAGCACCGATAAGTTTGTATTCTCACAGGCGGGTGGCTTTTATGGTGGCACTAACATCCCTCAAACCACTTATGCTAGCCAAGTGGCTAGTGCTAAACAGGCTGGCAAACGGGTGCACACCTATTTATGGGATGGTGTTGGTGGCAATATGATCAATGCCAAGGCGATGATGGCCTATTACTTGCCACGAGTTAAGACACCCAAGGGTAGTATTGTAGCGCTAGATTACGAGAACGGTGCTTCTTATAGCGTGACAGCCAATACTAATGTCATTCTAGCCCAGATGGCTCTCATTAAAGCGGCCGGCTATACACCGATGCTGTACTCCGGTAAAGCTTACCTCAATGCTCATGTTAATGTGGCTGATATTGTACGTGCCTATGGTAATTGCCTGTGGCTAGCTGAATATCCGGACTATCTGGTGAGAACTAAGCCGGATTATAACTGGTTCCCTAGCATGGACGGCGTGGCTATCTTCCAGTTCACTAGCACTTACAAAGCTGGCGGATTAGATGGCAATGTCGATTTAACAGGCATTACCAAGTCAGGCTATACGACTGCTAGCAAGGCTAAAGCACAGGCCAACGTTAAGAAGGCTCAAAAGGCTCAGGCAGCTAAGGTCGTTAAATACAGCCAACGTGGGGTGTTCTACCCTAACCGGACACTAGCTGTTCGTTACACGGATAGCGACAAGGTACGTCAAGTGGCTACCTATTACAAGGGTGAGAGTGTAATTTACAATGCTGTCATTATTGAACACGACTACGTCTGGGCGCGCTACACCCGTTCAAATGGCCTGTACGGCTTCATCAAGCTAGGTGTCACCAATGGGCCAGCCTACGGGAAGCGAGTTGTTGGTCAGCTGGTTAGTCATACGTATTACACAGTCAA
The DNA here is from genome assembly GCF_014131735.1 of Lactiplantibacillus plantarum. NCBI lineage: Bacteria > Bacillati > Bacillota > Bacilli > Lactobacillales > Lactobacillaceae > Lactiplantibacillus > Lactiplantibacillus plantarum. The sequence continues at coordinate 2,214,826 of NZ_CP039121.1, read as the reverse complement.
GTCTGGCGACAGCTGGTGGACAATCGCTCAGCGCAACGGCCTAAGTATAACTACATTAGCTAGTCAGAACGGCAAGACGATTTACACCACTATCTATCCTGGTCAGCGATTGGTGGTGCGGTAATTGCATACACTATTAGGATTAGGTTGGGATGAATGGGGATCCATTGTTGCCATTATCACTAGTATTTGTGTATTGGCTAATTGGATTTTAAATAAAACGGTTCGTATTCCGCTTAACGATTTAGGCAAGCGGCTGAGCCATTTTACCGATGAAAGTTTAAAAGTGAGGCAGCAAAATGCTGAAGCAATGAATGCGATTGAAAATCGGGTCATTAAGGTAGAAGGCCGGCTAGATGGTCATGACATGGAATTTAAACATCTATATGAAAAGGAAACCAAAAGAAATGAGAAAAATTAGTTTTAAGAATGTCGACGGTAGTTTGAATGGTAAATTGATCGCTGGGATTATTTCGTTATTAATTGTGTTAATCCAACAAGTCTTTGCCATGTTTGGTGTTAAGTTTACTGGTGATTGGTCAGCAATTATCGCAGTAGTGAATACCGTATTAACGATCCTTGGTATGCTGGGCGTTATTACTGACGTTCAAACAGTGACAGTACCAACAGTTAAAAGTGACGAGGAAAGCCAAGTCGAAGCAGCAGCTAATAAAGTTGCTGACGAAGCGCAAACACCAACGTCCACAGTTGCTGTAGTGGATAGTTCTGCATCATCTGACACTGAAACGGCGTCAGAATCCGCCTCACAAGCAAGCTAAAAGTAGTATAATAATCGTGAACTGTTCTAGTCCCCCATGCTTCGGCGTGGGGGATTTTTTATGTATTACCCGCCTAGGAATTTTGGTGCACATTTGGTGCACGCCGTGAAACGAAACGTTGCTATGTCAGTACCTAACCACCGTATACTACTCCGGGTGGGTACGTCAGCCACGATTTAATGGGTTATGGTTGTCTAGCAACAGGCCCAGCCAATAATTCACTGGAATACGTTAAAACGGATGCTTCTCACACGTATTACACGGTCGTTTCAGGTGATAGTTGGTGGTCGATTGCCAAACGAAACGGCCTGAGCATGTATACGTTAGCATCACAAAACGGTAAGAGTATCTATTCAACGATTTATCCGGGCATAAAATTGATTATTAAATAGACGAAACCCCTATACTAGCAATTGCTGGTATAGGGGCTTTTTTCGTTTGTTGTAAAATTTACGCTTTCATTGTATAACTGTGTAATGATTACAAAAATCGGTGTAATAGTAAAAAATTGCTTTTTAACTACAAAAGTTGTAATTTTAGATAAAATAAGAAAAAAGTCCACACTAGTCTTAATTGGCCGGCGTGAGGTTTTGTTGTTTATTCAAATGTTATTTCTTTGATTTCTTCATAATTATTATAAAACTCTAAAAATCCTGTAGCTGAAGGTGCGTTAAGTTGCAAGTATGCAGAGCCTTTTTTCGGAACTGTTACTTGAGAAATATGATTTTTGGTAGTCTGTGGTTTTGCAAAGCTAACTCCCACTCTGCCTTCATGCTGAGGTTCAAAAAAATTGGGCTTATTCAACACTGACATTTTGACGCTCTTAGTGTAAATATTATCTGTGTTACATTCTGGTAAATCTAACGGTATATCAGATAAATCGATGTCTCTATTTGAAGCTAATAACTTTTCAATCGGAATAGCTAGATTACAATAATCATCTAGAGAGCGATAATTTACATATCTATAAAAGTAACCAACACCAGTTAAGTTTTCTCGCGCAACACAGTTATTGAGTGCTTTTAGAAAGGGTCCTATGTAGTTATGCTTTACTAGAATAAACCCTCGTTTGTTTATTTCAGTTCTGTCTATATCTTGAATAAATTTGTTGGATAAATGTCCATCTTGGGTTAAATCGTTTTTTGTGACGATGTAAAAGCAGCTTATAAATGACACGTTATCTGGAAATTTTGTACTTAGAATGTGATTTTCTAACGGATCTACTTGGTAATCTGATTTATTATTAAAATAGCGTTCTAGACTGTCGGTATCATATCCTATAGGCTCAGATTCCTTTTCATATGATGTTGATGATGTAAAGCGCCAGCAACCGTTTTGAATATTTGACATGGCTTCATTGTATACAAACTCAATTAAACCGACAGTTTCCTGGTCCAACAATCTTTTCTCATTCTTAGAAATATCTAAGGGCAGTGTGTTCATATGGATAGCCTCCCAATTGTAAAGCTGAAAAACTTCAAACTGTAACTATTATAACTCTAAAAGTAAATGTTAAATTCGGCATAATGATATTTCTATTTTAAAATTAAAACGAAAGATTTTTTATCAAAAGGTCACCCAGTAACATTCTGTTATCTCACCTTAAATAATTATACGAACGAGTGTTTCTGATTACGAGGCTAACTTTTGAAAATAGATAATGGTTAATTAAAATAAACGATTGACGTGAAATAACGAATTATAGAATGTTTTGGGGCTTTCCACGAATTATAGAATGTTTTGGGGCTTTCCACGATTTGTAAATTAAAAATCTCTCTTTTTCAGAAATGGCTTATAAATGGCATTTATAGCGTGCTACCCTTAATGGTATAACTACCGTGCGGGTGATAAGTCGACGTCGGTAGATAAAAAGAGAAGCGTCATAATGCTGGTATATCAGCATTATGACGCTTCTCTTTTGCTAATTGGTATCAAATTAAAACCCCAATTTTGCGTTTTGGCTGTTGTGATCACAACAGCACTGTTAAGCGCTCATAAAAAAGGGTTTTGGGATCGTGTCACAAGTAAGGGTCCTATGAATTAATTATTACTCGTTAATAGTGTCTGAAAGGCCGTTAGCGACATTCCAGGTACGACCCGTTGTCGAGTGAGATTGTATGGGTTCTGTGTGCTGGTGGCGATGCCAGGTGCCGTTGATAGGGCATACTGATAGCCAGCCTGTTTATCGGCTTTAATGGTCTGCTGATTAGCACGGCCGGCTGGGTAACAAATAACTTGTGTGTTCTGTTGTAAATTATGATCGAGCCATTTTTTGGAACTTGATAATTCCGTAAGTTGAACCTGGTAAGTTAAATTATTTAAATCCAGATGGCGAACGGTGTGACTTTGAAAATCAATATTACCGGATGCTTGCATCCGCTTAGCATCAGCTAAAGTTAAGTGGTTTTTCTTATGGGTAAAGCCGGTAATAAAATTAATGGTGGCGTGTTGGTGCGTCTGTTTCAAAATTGGCCAAGCTGCTGTCATGTTATCTTTATAGCTATCGTCGAGTGTGATCCAGACAATCTTCTTTTGTGGAATTCGCCGATGTTTGAGCGCGTATACGGCTTCATTGGCAGTCAGCGTTCGGTAGCCGTGTGCCTTTAGATAAGTCATTTCAGTTTGAAATTCTTTGGCGGGGACACGTAACTGGTTCCCGCTAGAAATACTGTGATACATCAAAATAGGCAAGTGAACATCTTTGACGGTATGCCAATGTTGATAAGGCCGTGCTTGTGCTTGGTGTTTAGCCGAGCTGTGAACGCTTTTAGCGCTAGTCTTAGATGATTGACTGCTGGCTTGTTTAGTTGCCGGTGAAGCCGCCTGACAGCCTGCTAACAGGCCGAGCGCGACGCCGAGACCTAATACAAAGTTGATACCCCGCATGTGCATGATAAATCCCCCCATGATTTAAAAACTACTTCCTATTCTAATAGAATAGCATGCAAAGCGCGATAATTATTGAATTATTGTTAAAATAATTTCCTTAATGTTTAAGGAAAATCGAATTTGATTAGTAATCGTTTAAACTGATTAAGAAAGCCTAGTTAGGGTAGCCAGAGGAGCTTTACTCCGATACGATTAATAAAATAATTAATTCGGGGGATAGTATTTATGAATAAAAAAAGGGCTATTTGGTTGGCGGCGATTATTATGATGATTAGTGTAGGTACATTGTTAATTGTACCGACGATGACGAAGAATCAGGGGAGTGAGCTGGCAATGGCGGTGGATAACTTAAACCCATTTGTTAAGGTACAAACGGTCTATGGTCGGACTAATCAGGCAATCGGCCACTCGACTGGTCAGATGGGCGAAGATATCTATACCTATCGAATGCTGACCAGCGATGCGCAAGGTAAGCAACGCTGGTTGACATTTACCGCAGATCACCGGCTAAAGCAACGACACTATTTAAAGATTGAGACGAAGGGACAAAACGTGAATTCATGGGAGGCCGTTGCGACAAATCAGGTACCTCAAAATATACAAGAAGTATTGGCTTAAATTTAGGCATAGTGCCGTGTCAGCGATTAGTGACGCAGCACTTTTTTTGTGTTATTACGAAGGCGAGCTTAATAAATTCTTAAATCCTTTTGAGTGCTAAACTGCGATGAGTGCGTTACAATATTTTACGTGAGACTTGTAAAGATGGTTGACAAAAGGACCATTTTTAGTTAGATTAAGATACTGCATTATTATGTAATAATGAATGAAGGGGAGCTTGCAAATGCTTAAAATAGCAAAGGGTCGGATTTCGTATCCCGCGGTAATCGGTGCGGTCTTATTTATGATCGTGCAAGTGATTGCGACCTTAAATCTGCCTAGTTTGACATCTAATATTGTGAATAACGGGGTGGCTACTGGTGACATTAGTTATATCTGGAAAATCGGATTTGAAATGATTGGTTTTTCATTGTTATCAGTCGTCGCAGCGTTTGGCAACGTCTTTTTGGCGGCGCGGTCATCACAACAATTAGGGAAGAATTTACGGTCGGATATTTATAAGAAGGTCATCAACTTTTCAAATGATGAATTTGATAAAGTTGAGACGTCTTCACTAATCACTCGAACGACCAATGACGTCGTCCAGATTCAAAACGTGGCCATGATGGCGTTACGAATGATGATTATGGCGCCAATCATGCTGATTGGTGCAAGCTTTTTAGCGTATACCAAGAGTCATGAATTAACTTGGATCTTCGTGGTTTCTATTCCGGTACTATTGATTTTTATTGGTTTGATCATGGCGTTTGCAATACCGTTGTTTCGGGCGATGCAAACTAAGACTGACCGCATCAACCTTGTTTTTCGTGAAGGCTTAACGGGAGTACGTGTTATTCGAGCATTCCGTCAAGATAAATTTGAACAGGACCGTTTTGAAGACGCTAACCAAGATTACACGCACAATGCGATTAAGGTTAATACGATTGTGGCCTTGGCTTATCCGGTAATGACTTTGATTATGAGTGGGACTAATGTGGCAATTGTCTGGTTTGGTGGCCAATTGATTAGTAGTCAAACAATGCAAGTTGGGAACATGATTGCGTTTATGACTTATGCCATGCAAGTATTGATGAGTTTCATGATGCTTGCCATGGTATTTGCGTTCATCCCACGGGCGGCCGCTTCCGCTTCCCGGATTCAAGAAGTCTTGAGTATTGAACCTAAAATTACTGACCCTGACAAGGCAGCAACGTTACCAGCGACGACTGAACACAGCTTAGAATTTGATCATGTCAACTATCGGTATCAAAGTGCGGAGCAATTAGCGCTGGCAGATATTGACTTTAAAGCCCATTCTGGACAGACCGTTGCCATTATTGGTGGGACCGGTTCTGGGAAGACCACGCTCGTTAATTTAATCCCTCGATTCTATGATATTGAGAGTGGGGCGGTCAAATTAGATGGGAAAGATGTTCGGCAGTTGAAGTTAGCTGATTTACATCAAGCCGTTTCGTTTGTCCCGCAAACTGCTACTTTATTCACGGGGACGATTCGTGAAAATATGCAATTCGGTAACGAACACGCGACCGATGATGAAATCTGGCATGCGTTAGAAATTGCTCGTTCAACTGACTTCGTTAAAGAAGAAGGCGGCCTGGATGCACACGTTGAACAAGGTGGGGGTAACTTCTCTGGTGGTCAACGGCAACGATTAGCAATTGCTCGTGCACTTGTCAAACAGGCTTCCGCTTATGTATTTGATGATTCTTTCTCCGCATTGGACTTCAAGACTGATGCTCAATTACGGGCTGAATTACGCCAGGATAAACAGATTCAACAGAGTGTCGTAGTTATCGTGGCGCAACGAATTGCGACGGTGGCGGATGCTGATCTGATCTTGGTCCTAGATAACGGTAAGTTAGTCGGCAAGGGGACCCACGCTGAATTGAAAGCTAATAATGAAGTTTATCAAGAAATTATGAAGTCACAATTACGAGAGGAGGATCAGCTGTAATGAGCGAAAAGAATACGAGTTCTACTAAGCCTGCACGTCCTGCTGGCGGTCATGGCCCCGGTGGTCATGCTGGACTAGTTGAAAAGCCTAAGAGTTTTTGGAAAACGGCGATTCGATTGATGCGCTACATGTCAGACCGGTGGGTCGGTTTGGCAGTGGTCATGATTTTTGCCATTGCTTCCGTGATTTTCCAGATTCGAACACCTAAGATTTTAGGTAAAGCAACGACCGAACTTTATAAGGGAATTATGAAGGGGGCCGCGCAACAGAAGGCTGGTATCAGTCAATCCGGTTACCCAATCAACTTTGAAAAAATCGGTCAGATTATTATGATCGTTTTGATCATGTACTTGGCCTCAGCACTGTTCAACTTTATTCAACAGTACATTATGACGCGGATTTCCCAACGGACCGTGTATAAGTTGCGGCGTTCATTTAAGGGTAAGATGCAAAAGGTGCCGATTTCATATTATGATACCCATTCGAATGGGGACATTATGAGTCGGGCCGTCAATGATATGGATAATATTGCCAACACGTTGCAGCAAAACCTAACCCAAGCGGTGACAAGTACCGTCACCTTTGTTGGAACCTTATGGATGATGCTGACGATTAGTTGGAAGCTGACCTTGATTGCACTCGTTACCATTCCACTGAGTGTCGTGGTGGTTGGTGTGATTGCGCCGAAATCACAGAAATTCTTCGGAACACAGCAAAAGAGCTTGGGGTTGTTGAATAACCAAGTTGAAGAAAACTATGCTGGACACGTGGTCATCAAGAGCTTTAACAAGGAACAAGATGCCATCGATGATTTTGAAATCCAAAACAATAATTATTATCAATCAGCCTGGAAAGCGCAATTTATTTCAGGTATTATCATGCCACTGATGATGTTCTTAAATAATATTGGCTACGTCTTTGTTGCCATCATTGGTGGGATTGATGTGGCTAACGGGAACGTTTCGTTAGGTAACATTCAAGCGTTCTTACAATACACGCAACAATTTTCACAACCGATTTCACAAATGGCGAACTTGTTGAACACGATTCAATCGACCGTGGCTTCCGCTGAACGGGTCTTTGAAGTGCTTGATGAAGAAGAAATGAAACAGACGAAATCCAACTTACCAGCCGAACCAGATAGTGATAACTTGATTAGTCTGCAACACGTTCAATTTGGTTATGCGGATAACGACCTGTTAATGAAGGATTATAATCTGGACGTTAAACGTGGGCAACAAGTGGCCATCGTTGGGCCAACTGGTGCTGGTAAGACGACCATCATTAATTTGTTGGAACGTTTTTATGACATCAAAGGTGGTTCTATTAAATTGAAAGGGACCGATACACGGGACCTGGATCGTGAAGACTTGCGGTCACACTTTGCGATGGTGCTTCAAGATACCTGGCTCTTTACTGGGACGATTTTTGACAACTTGAAGTACGGCCGTGAAGATGCGTCAGATGAAGAGATTTATGCTGCGGCTAAAGCGGCCCATGTTGATAGCTTTGTTCGCAAATTGCCAGATGGTTATCAGACGGTTCTGAACGAAGAAGCTTCAAATATTTCACAGGGACAACGCCAATTATTGACGATTGCCCGGGCGTTTGTGGCTAATCCAGAAATTCTGATTTTGGATGAAGCAACGAGTTCGGTTGATACGCGGACTGAAGTGCATATTCAGCATGCCATGGAACGACTCCTGAAGAACCGGACCAGTTTTGTGGTTGCGCACCGGTTATCAACGATTCAGGGTGCGGACAACATTATTGTGATGAACCATGGGTCAGTGGTTGAAACTGGGACGCATGAACAGTTGATGGCTCAAAATGGGTTCTATGCGGATCTATATAACAGTCAATTTACTGGCAATATTAGTCTCGACTAAAGGAGGGGTGTCAATTGTTCCGGAAAACAGCAATGGTTGCCGTTACTGCGGGTGCGCTAACGTTCTTATTAGCGGGCTGTGGCAAGACAACCTTATCAACGACTAAAACCACATACAAGCCGAACGGGTTAGTAGCGGCCGTCAAAGGAAAATCCAACGTTAAAAAGGTTCATTATCAGCTTGACGGTGGTCAGACGAAGACGGCGACGGTGCGTAATCATACGTTTGTTATTCAAGTTCCGACCAAGACGACCCGCCAAACGGTGAAGATTAAGGCCGGTTCGGATACCACGACGGTGCACGTAAAGGGCGCCAAGAAGCTAGTTGGCTATCAAAAGATGGCGACGACTTACAATCAGGCTTTGATTGCTTCTAAACTCAGCAAGTCTGATCAACAGGCGGCTAAGAAGTTGCAAACTGAGGGTGCAGCCCTTAAAAAGCAACAAGCAACGATCCAAGCCAAAGTCAAGCAAGCCCAGGCCCAAATCAAGGCTGGCGGTACGGCGGCTGCCACGGGTGCTAAGACACTCCAGGCCCAACAAACTGCTGCGGCGCAGCTCAAGACCAAAGCAGCTAGTTTGCAAACGACTCAGAAGCAGGTCGAAGCGGCAATGGCAACGGCGAAAAAGCAGGTCAAGTCGCAATTGTTACCGACGAAGATGCCAAGTGATGGCATTAAGAACGTGTTAACAACTAAGGATTATAAGATCCGGCTAAATGTTCAGAAGGGTGACGTATTAGGGGCAGCGATGATTGTTCCAACCAAGGCCTTTAAGAACAAGACCCGCCAGAAGAACTTTGGGACGGCGTTTGCTTTGATGACGACAACAACGGGCGCCAATGCCAAGAAGGTTATGAAACAGTTCCAGAAGGAAACCAAGGATAATAGTGGTAGTACGACGACAATCGATCCGATTACCTCTAAGGGCGTTCGCTTCACGATTGGTGTCTCCACGTCTGACTTGTATATCTTTATGACTAAGTAACGTTTTATGAGCGCGACTGGACTTTGATTAGTCAAGTAAAGCTCACTATTCGAGGTTATGACGGGACGAACCCGTAGTTCTAAGTCGGCTGCATTTTACGCTTGTAAAGTAATTAAAAAATCACCACCTGGATTATGTTCATCCAGGTGGTGATTTTTTGATTGTTAAATTTGATTCCAAATAGATCGTAAAGGTTACGTGCGTTAAATTACTCAAATGATAACTCTAAGAAGTATAAGTGTTTGGCTGGTAAATGGGCCGAAGAAACCCATACTTCATGGTAGTTAGGGACCTTTTTCTCTGTGTAATCGAAGAAGAAGTCAAGTAAGTTGCCGTTTTTAGCGACAAAGTCATCCTGAAATCGGTTGACTAATAGCTTGTTGTCAGGAAAATAAATTTCGGGGTTAGCGACCTTAATATGATCGGGGACACCCATCCGAACGACATTCGTGTATTCCGGTTGGGTAAACTGAATTTCAGTCGGGTGATGGGTGATATAAAACATGACGTTATAAATTGAATCTGAATTACTAGCCACGACAAACCAGTCCTTTGCTAAATTTACACTCATTATACCAAAAAAATCTTAAAGCGTTGGAAATGTTTAACGGGCCCTTGACAAACTTCTAATTAACCATTAATCTTTTAATTAAATTCAAATTAATTAATTTGGAAAATTACATATAAAGGAAGTCGAAGCATATGGCAGACGTACAATTAGACTGGAACAACTTGGGGTTTGAATATCGGAATCTTCCGTACCGTTATCGTGCGTATTGGAAAGATGGTGCTTGGTACAAAAAAGAATTAACGGGAGATGCAACTTTACATATTAGTGAAGGCTCAACAGCATTACACTATGGTCAACAAGACTTTGAAGGCTTAAAAGCTTACCGCACTAAAGATGGTAGTGTTCAATTATTCCGGCCAGATCGTAATGCAGCCCGAATGCAGACCAGCTGTGAACGGTTATTAATGCCACAAGTGCCGACAGACATGTTTGTGGACGCTGTTAAACAGGTTGTTAAGGCTAATCAAGATTACGTGCCACCGTATGGAACTGGTGCGACTTTATACTTACGGCCATTGATGATCGGGGTTGGGGGTAACATTGGTGTTCATCCAGCTCAGGAATACATCTTCACGGTCTTTGCCATGCCAGTTGGTAGTTATTTCAAAGGCGGGATGACGCCAACCAACTTTACGACGTCCGAATATGATCGTGCGGCCCATAAAGGAACCGGGGCTTATAAAGTTGGTGGGAATTATGCGGCTAGCTTATTCCCAGGTCAAGAAGCTCATGCCAACGGTTTCTCCGACTGTGTTTATCTTGACCCGGTTGAACATCGTAAGATTGAAGAAGTAGGTTCAGCGAACTTCTTCGGGATTACTAAGGATGGCACTTTTGTGACACCCAAGTCACCATCAATTCTACCTTCCGTTACGAAATATTCATTACTCTACTTGGCAGAACATAAATTTGGGATGAAGACTGAACAAGGCGACGTCTACATTGATGATTTAGACCGGTTTGCTGAAGCTGGGGCTTGTGGGACAGCTGCGGTTATTTCACCAATCGGTGGCTTGGAACATCAAGGCAAGTTACACGTGTTCTACAGTGAAACGGAAGTTGGTCCGGTAACGAAAAAATTATATGATGAATTAACTGGAATTCAATTTGGCGATCGGGAAGCGCCTGAAGGTTGGGTCCAGAAAGTTGAATTAGACTAAGTACAGTGTTGTTTGTGTGAATAAAAAGACGGCTTTAGTAAGACCCGTGATACGGGTGGAACTAAAGTCGTTTTTATGTGCGTGCGCATGATGCACGTGGTATTGTGAATAGTAAGAAATGCTGTCTAATCAGTAGACGCATGATTGGAACGACAGTTATTCGGCTAAGGGGACGTTACGGTTAGGTTAAGATTGCTGATTGTGATGTAAAGTTGCTGAAGAAACGCTAAAATTAAAGGGAGTTGGGCAAGATGATAAAGTGGAGTAATCGACATTGGCAGACAGTTGAATGGGTCAGCACGGGAATTTTGGTGGGCTGTACGTTACTGTATAATCATCAGGTTGTCTCGAATCAATGGCTTCTCGTCATTGGCGGGGCCGCTTTAATCAGTTATTGGTTGGTCACATTACCGCGGTTATTCGGAAGTCAGCACTAGCTTCGGGAAGGTCGTTGATGCAATCAGGTCAGTTTGTATCCGTAGAAATTGTCAGGGTAAAACGTGGACAGTTTGCCAGGTTACTTGGTTGATACTGACCTTGAAGGCGGTTTAGCCACAGTCAATCCCGACTTGAATCATGATCCTAATAAGAGAGAATGAATAAATTAATGTTAACTTTTAGTAGAACCGCAGCACTAATTAACCAAATGGTCCAAGATCAAGTGATCCCAGGGGCGAGTTATGCCTTGATCGATGGGGCTGAGTGGCACACGAATCAAGTGGGCGTCGCTCAAATAAAACCAACGATCAAACCATTATGGCCGGATGCGATGTATGATTTGGCCTCGGTTACTAAGGTCGTGGGAACGACAACCGTGGCGATGCAGTTGATGCAAAATGGGCAACTTGAAATTGATCGCCCCGTGCATGACTACCTACCGACTTTACAGTCCACAACGATCACGGTTCGTAATTTAATGACCCATACAAGTGGGCTGAGTGGTTATATTCCAAATCGGAATGCGTTGTCAGCGGATGCGTTATTAGCCGCGATTCAACAGCTACCAATCAGTGAGCGTAACCGCAATCATCGGGTGGTTTATACGGATTTAGGCTTGATCATCATGGGGCAAGTCATTGAACGAATTCTTGGAGCGGCCATTCAGCCAATTATCACTGAGCGCGTCTTGCAGCCATTAGGGTTGGCACACACGAGTTTTCAACCTCAACTAGCGCAAACCGTTCCGACGACGTATTCCATGAAAACTGGGTTGTTACGGGGGATCGTTCATGATCCTAAGGCCAGAGTCTTAGGTGAACACTGTGGTTCCGCCGGTTTATTTGCCAGTGTGACAGACCTTGTTCGGTTTTCACAACTGATGCTCGGCCAAATCGACGTACCAGCTGTGCTATCACAGGCTACGATTGCAAGCTTGTATCAAGATTGGACGCCCAATCAACACTTACGCCGGAGCTTTGGTTGGAACCTCTGGCACCGTTCTGATGAGACACTGCCGGTGATTTTTCATACTGGTTATACTGGTACGCTCCTGATGCTTGACCGTCAACGGCAACGGGGCCTTGTTTTCTTATCCAACCGGGTGCATCCAGTTGCAAATAATTCGGTATTCCTTCCAGCACGTCGCCGGTTAATTGCGGCTTGGTTGGCGGATACGGTTACAAATTAGCTACTTCGGTTTCACAACCGCTTTCATTTATGCTAAAATTTAGATATTAAATTCAACAATGGAGTGAGTAGATCTTATGAGTGAGCCATACTTTTTAAAGCCGGTGTTCCATGAAAAAATTTGGGGCGGTACCAAATTACATGATGATTTTAATTATGATATTCCCAGTGATCATACTGGTGAATGTTGGGCTATTTCAGCTCATCCGCATGGTCCGGCGACCGTTGAAAATGGGCCGTACGCTGGCATGACACTGGATCGGGTATGGGCAGAACATCGTGATGTGTTCGGTGATGCTAAGGGAGATGTCTTCCCACTATTAACGAAAATCTTGGATGCTAGTGAAGATTTGTCGGTGCAAGTGCATCCTGATGATGCGTACGCGGCTGAACACGAGCACGAACTTGGCAAGACTGAATGCTGGTACGTGATTGCGGCTGAACCGGGTGCAACGATGATTTATGGTCATCATGCGAAGACCCGTGAACAGCTCGCTGAATGGATCAACAACGGTGAATGGAATAAGCTATTACGGCGAGTGCCCGTTAAGCCCGGCGATTTCCTTTATGTCCCATCTGGAACGATTCACGCGGTTGGTAAGGGAATTATGGTGTTAGAAACGCAGCAGAGTTCTGATACGACTTACCGGCTATATGATTGGGACCGGGTCGACAAGACCACTGGTCAGAAGCGCGAGCTGCATTTGCAACAATCCATTGATACAACTAACGTTCCGCATCATGACCCTGATCTTGACATCACGACTACCCAGGTTGGGGATGCAACGGTGACCAAATACGTCCAATCACCATTCTTTGGTGTTTGGCAATGGCGGCTAACAAATGGGCAAGCAACTTTTAACCGGGGAACAGCACCTTATACGTTAGTCTCTGTACTTGATGGTGAAGGTAGCATTGTCGTTGACGGTCAAGACTATCCATTGAGTAAGGGCGTCCACTTTATCTTGCCATTTGACGTAAAACAATGGACATTGAAAGGCGATTTACAAATTATTGCTTCAGAACCTGGGGCTAAGGCATAATTAGTTAACCCCTTGATGGGATAAAAAAGATTGATACTGGTTGGAAGCCAATATCAATCTTTTTTTGTGTATCTACTGATAGTATCAGTTTATTAATAATCACTATCTGAAAGTATATAAATATTTATTATAGCTTGAAGGGGTTTACTAATGAGAAGGCTTCCAAAAACTATTATCATTGTAACCAATTAATACGGATCAAACTAAAAAATCGTCACTGGCTGGTAACTAAGTCAGTGGCGATTTTGAGTGATACGTTTTAAGGTTTCACGATAACGTTTTTAGTGAGGTCTTCGTTGAGTTGATCCAGTGCATCGAAGTTGCCTTCAGGGTACTTACGTTGTAAGGCCAGTTTCAAGATTCGTTTAGCGAGGGCTTCATTGCGTGCAAGGATTGGACCATGGAAGTAAGACCCAAAGGTGTTCTTGTAGATAACGCCCTCAGATTGATCTTTGCCATTATTGCCGTTACCTTGGAGCACTTGACCAAGGGGCCGTTCACCTTCGCCCAGGAAGGTCATCCCGTTGTGGTTTTCAAAACCATAGTAGGTCTGGTGGGTTTCGGCGTTCTCAATGGTTATATTACCAATAAAGCGATTGTTATCCTGACTGAGCGTGTAATGATCTAAGGCACCGATACCCGCGATCTTTTCACCATGGGCCCCAATGTAGTAATGGCCCAGCATTTGAAAGCCACCACAGATTGCTAATAATGGGCCACCGGCTTCGATATATGCGGTCAAGGCGTCTTTTTTCGTTTGTAAATCCTTGGAAACAATCGTTTGCTCGTAATCCTGACCACCGCCGAAGAGGGCGAAGTCATATTTTTCTTCGTCAAACCGATCATCCAAGCTAACTAAGTCAACAGTGATGTCGGCATCCACTGCTTTAGCATAGTAGCGCATTGCTAAAATGTTACCGATATCACCATACGTGTTCATTAGATCGCCGTAGAGGTGTGCGGCGTGTAGTGTATAAGTCATGGTTAAGCCATCCCCCCATCGATAATGCCTTGGCTAGCAAGTTGTTTTCGTAATTGCAACATCGCGGTGTAAGTTGCGACGACGTAGACTTGCTTGGTCGGTAGTTTTTGAATTGCGGTCGTCATGTTGGTCAGGTCAGGAATAATGGTTAACTGATCTTCCGGTACGCCAGCAACTTTTAGCCGGAACGTGATATCACGATAACGTTCACCGCCACTAATATAGGCGGGAATATTCAATGCCGGTAATTTTTCAAAATTACCATCCCAGATCCAACTAGTATCAATACCATCTGCATAGTTTGCGTTGAGCAGAGCGGCAAATGAGAATGGCCGGTCATCGGTGCTGATTGTTTGCAAGACTTGGTTAAGGCCCACTGGATTCTTGACGAGAATCAGCGTGACGTCCTTTTCGCCAACGTGAAAGGTCTCTTGACGACCAAAGACTTGTTCATCGTTGTCGCTAAGGGCGTGCGCGATTTTGGCCGGCGTGACGTCCATGAAGCGCCCAACCGCGTAGGCAGCTAGCGCATTATAAATATTGTATTGACCACCGATATTAAGATGCATGGCCTGACCGTTGATTTCAAAGTCTGAGCTAGTCGGTGTCATAGCGGTTAGGGCGTTTAATTTGTATGTCAACTGTGGACGCTCAAAACCGCAGTGGGGACAATAATACTTGCCCATATTGCTATAAGTTCGACTATGGTAACGCAAAATATGCTGACAACGCGGACAAAGCAGGCCATCCGTATTTGCTGGCGCTTGTTGGTCATGGTCGGGCTGGTAGTCAAATCCGTAATACAGTATCGGATTAGGCAATTGTTTGGCATTGAAGAGTGGCAAATCACCGTTGGCAATAATTGTCGCTTCAGGTGCTAAAGCAACCCCGTCTAAGATTTTTTGATATGTCGTGTAGATTTCACCATATCGATCCATCTGGTCACGGAAAATGTTCGTGAAGACAAAGGCTTTTGGTGTGATGTACTTGGTGACCATGATTACGTTAGCTTCGTCGACTTCTAGAACTGCGAGTGGCTTTTGGTGCGCTTTAGGTGCCCGTAAAAAGGTCGTGACGATACCTTGCTTCATGTTGGATCCGCTTGGATTGGTTAAAATGTCAGGGTACTGTTCACGTAAAACCTTGACCGTCAAGGCGGTCGTTAACGTTTTACCGTTGGTCCCAGTGATGACGATGACGTCGTAGTTTTTAGCGAGATGCTTTAAAATCGTTGGATCGAGCTTCAGCGCTAACTTGCCGGGGAGTGAGCTCCCACCGCCACGGAAGGTGTGTAAAAACCAATATGCGGATTTACCCGTCCAGGTGGCTAATGTACTATTAATTGACATAAGTTATCGGTACCCCTAATTCTTGATTTACCTGGGAAATGATCAGTGTGACCAACTACCGGGTATTAAAATCATAATTACCGGACAAAATGTCCTACTCTCAAGTATTTTATACTGAACGTCCCTAAAAGAAAAGTGATACTCCCGCCATTTAACCGCATATTATCAATTCGTTAATTAGTTTTAATGACAGAATGCTGAAATTCACGGCCAAATCCGCTATAATTGACTAGAAATGTGTAAAAAAGGGGAATGAGTCGCTTGGCACAGTTATTTTTTCGATATGGCGCGATGAACAGTGGTAAAACCATTGAAATTTTGAAAGTTGCCCATAACTATGAGGAACAAGATAAGTCGGTCATTATCTTAACGAGTGGCTTAGATAATCGTGATGGTGTGGGCTATGTTGCGAGTCGCATTGGCCTTAAACGTGAAGCAACGCCAGTATTTGATGATACCAATATTTTTGAGATCGTTAAACAAACCAATCCGGATGCTGCGTGCGTTTTAATCGACGAAGCCCAATTTTTGAAAAAGCATCACGTCCTAGAATTGGCTGACATTGTTGATGAGCTAAAGATTCCAGTAATGACGTTTGGTTTAAAGAATGATTTTCGTAACGAATTGTTTGAAGGTAGCAAGTACCTACTGCTATATGCGGACAAGATCGAAGAAATGAAGACAATCTGCTGGTTCTGTCGTAAAAAAGCAATTATGAATTTACGGTTCCACGATGGTCAGCCCGTTTATGAAGGCGAACAAGTTCAAATCGGGGGTAATGAGGCGTACTACCCAGTTTGTCGTCATCATTATTTTTACCCGCCGAAATTAACAAAGTGAGGATTAACTGAGAATGGATAAGTTTTTTGATAAGTTACAAGCCGTTGCCGATCGGTATGAGGAACTCGGTGAACTATTAAGTGATCCGGAAGTTATTTCGGATTCTCAACGTTTCATGAAGTTATCTAAGGAAATGGGTAATATTCGTGAAACGGTTGAAAAATATAATCACTACAAGGAAGTCACGAGTCAGATCGAAGAAAATGACGAATTGCTTCATGAAAAGCTCGACGATGAGATGAACGCGATGGTCAAAGATGATTTAAAGAACCTTAACGCGGAAAAGGATCAATTGGAACATGAAATCACGTTATTGATGTTGCCTAAAGACCCTAACGATGACAAGAACATCATCATGGAAATTCACGGTGCTGCTGGTGGTGACGAAGCTAGTTTGTTTGCTGCGGACCTGTTCAACATGTACTCGAAGTACGCAGAACGTCAAGGCTGGCAAGTAGAAGTGGCTGATCGTAATGAAACTGAAGTTGGTGGCTTTAAAGAAATCGTTCTGATCATTTCTGGTGACAAGGTCTACTCTAAGCTGAAGTATGAGAGTGGCGCGCACCGGGTACAGCGGGTGCCAGTGACTGAATCAGCTGGGCGGGTTCATACCTCAACTGCAACAGTCGGCGTTATGCCGGAAGCGCAGGATGTTGACATTGATATTGATCAAAAAGATATTCGGACCGATGTCTTTCGTTCATCTGGTGCTGGTGGTCAGCATATCAACAAGACGTCTTCAGCGGTGCGGATGACCCACTTACCAACCGGTATCGTGGTCTCGATGCAAGACCAACGTTCGCAACAGCAAAACCGGGCCAAAGCGATGGAAATCTTGCGGGCACGGGTCTACGACTACTATCAGTCACGGGAACAAAACGAATATGATGCTGAACGTAAATCAGCCGTTGGGACGGGTGACCGTTCTGAACGTATTCGGACTTACAATTTTCCACAAAATCGGGTGACGGATCATCGAATTGGGTTAACGCTCAACAAACTTGACCGGGTGATGAACGGCGAGTTAGACGAAGTTATTGATGCCCTCGTTTTAGCTGATCAAGCTGAAAAAATGGAGCGCTTAACTAATGAATAAGCCCACTCAACCCACTTATTTTGAAGCCCAGCAGTGGGCTTCTTTTTGTCTAAAAACGGCCCAGTTGCCGACTGATAGTGCTCGCTTCCTGTTATTGGGCTTGAGTCGGCTAGACCAGACACAATTACTCATTCGTTACCGCGAGCCGCTACCCAGTGCTGTTTGGCATGCTTATCAGCAGGGGATTGACCGGGTTGTTGCTGGTGAGCCAGTGCAGTACGTACTCGGAGACGCACCGTTTTATGGACTCACGTTACAAGTTGATCCAGCAGTGCTTATTCCTAGAGTCGAAACAGAAGAATTGGTAGACTGGATTTTGACGGATGTCCCAGCGACAGCGCCAGTTCGACTCTTAGACGTTGGTACCGGCTCGGGCGCCATTGCATTGGCAATCAAACACGAACGGCCGGCATGGGAGATTACGGCCAGCGACATTTCAACCGCTGCGCTGCAAGTTGCCAAAGCCAATGCGGACCGCCTACATTTAGATGTTAAGCTGGTTCACAGTGATCTATTGACCAGCGTATCTGCGCAGCCGTTTGATATTATTGTCAGTAATCCGCCATACATCGCTGCGAGCGAAAAAGACGTCATGGACGCCAGCGTCCTCGCCCACGAGCCACAAACGGCCTTATTTGCTGACCACGATGGGTTGGCACTTTACGAGCAGTTAGCGACGACGGTTGCCGATCATCTGACTTCGACCGGTCGCTTATACTTGGAATTCGGCTACCATCAGGGACCGGCCTTGCAGACGCTTTTCGCGCAGTCGATGCCCGACGCGACCGTGACGCTGCGACAAGACATGGCGGGTCACAATCGGATGCTGCGAGTTGCAATGACTCTGACTCGGCAATAGTTGCGCGTTATCCTGGAGAATGCTGATAAAAGCGGGCCGATTAGGTAGATTGCTGTTTGTAATCCGCGTCCCATTCCGGCCTTCGGGGGTGGGTGAACGCAGTCGTCGATTTGAGCTCGCGCATAACCCGCGTTATCTCAAATGTGAGTCTTATCCTAAGCGGGCTGTTTTTAACCTGGGAGGTACGGCGTAAATTTATGAGCAATTGATTAAGTCCGTGATGTAAAAATAATAAAGAATATTATATGAAAGTAACGATGAATTAATAATAAAGTAGAGGTTTGAATATATTATGGAAACGAAAGTATATACGCCGGCGGAGATTCCGGCTGCTGCGGCGTTGTTAACTGCGGGGCAGTTAGTGGCATTCCCAACGGAGACGGTCTATGGGCTAGGTGCCGATGCGACAAATGTGGATGCTGTTAAGCAAGTGTACTTAGCTAAAGGCCGCCCGAGTGATAATCCTTTGATCGTGCATGTTGCTGATGTGGAAACGGTTGAGCGGTTTGCTCAACCGTTATCGGAAGCAGCCAAGAAGCTGATTAAGGCGTTTTGGCCAGGACCCCTGACGATGATTTTTAAATTGAAACCAGATGCGTTGGCACCGGAAGTTACTGGCGGGCTGCAGACGGCGGCTTTCCGTAATCCTGATAATGAGGCAACCCTGGCTTTGATTCGTGCGGCCGGAACGCCTATCGTGGGACCATCCGCTAATACATCTGGTAAGCCGAGTCCGACGACGGCGCAACACGTATTGCATGATCTACGTGGTAAAATTGCTGGTATTCTGGATGATGGTCCGACGAAGGTTGGCGTTGAATCTACAGTTTTGGATCTTTCAACCGACAAACCAGCAATTCTACGGCCCGGTGCCGTAACGCCTGAAGCAATCGAACGGGTCATTGGCATGCCAGTTCAAACCGAATTGCACCATGTCGGAGCTAAAGAAGTTCCTAAGGCGCCAGGGATGAAATATAAGCACTATGCGCCAAACGCACAAGTTTATATCGTTGATCGTTCGGAAGATTGGCCAGAAGCGCTGGCGTGGGCAGCCCAGCAAGATGTGCCAATGGGCGTTATGGCAACAGATGATATTTTAACTAACAATCAAATTCCGGCTAATTGCGAACAATTTTCGCTTGGAGAAGATATTCAATCGGCAAGCCGGGAGCTGTTCGCGGGCTTGCGGCACTTTGATACTGAGACGGAAATTAAAGATATTCTGTGCCAAGCCTTTGAAAATAAAGGACTTGGGCTTGCCTACATGAACCGATTAAATAAATCTGCCGGTCAGACTCATTTTAGTGTATAATGATTGCAAGTCGGGAAAACCCGAAAGTTGTCACTTGCGAAATGGAGGAGATTTATTCATGAATTACCAGGAACAAGATCCAGAAGTATGGGCTGCGATTAGTAAGGAACAGGCACGGCAACAACATAATATTGAGTTGATTGCTTCTGAGAACATCGTTTCAAAGGGCGTCCGGGCAGCGCAGGGGAGTGTGCTGACCAATAAATACTCTGAAGGCTATCCGGGTCACCGCTTTTACGGTGGTAACGAATACATTGACCAAGTGGAAACCTTAGCAATTGAACGGGCTAAGAAATTATTTGGTGCGGAATATGCTAATGTGCAACCACACTCTGGTTCCCAAGCCAATGCGGCTGCATATATGGCACTGATTCAACCTGGTGACCGGGTGATGGGGATGTCACTAGATGCTGGGGGACACTTAACACATGGATCTAGTGTGAACTTCTCTGGTAAACTTTACGATTTTCAAGGTTATGGGCTCGATCCTGAAACCGAAGAATTAAACTATGATGCAATTCTTGCACAAGCACAAGATTTTCAACCAAAGTTAATCGTTGCGGGGGCTTCTGCTTATAGTCGATTGATTGATTTCAAGAAGTTTCGCGAGATTGCAGATCAAGTTGGGGCCTTATTGATGGTTGATATGGCTCATATTGCCGGCTTAGTTGCGGCCGGGCTACATCCTAATCCAGTGCCATATGCTGATGTGGTTACGACAACGACGCACAAAACGTTACGGGGGCCCCGTGGCGGTATGATTTTAGCGAAAGAAAAGTATGGCAAGAAGATCAACTCAGCCGTTTTCCCTGGCAATCAGGGTGGGCCGTTGGATCACGTAATTGCGGGTAAAGCGATTGCTTTGGGCGAAGACTTACAGCCTGAGTTTAAGGTTTATGCCCAACATATCATTGATAATGCCAAGGCAATGGCGAAGGTCTTCAATGACTCTGACTTGGTTCGGGTTATTTCTGGTGGCACGGACAATCATTTAATGACGATTGATGTCACTAAGTCTGGTTTGAACGGTCGCCAAGTACAAGATCTGTTAGATACGGTTTATATTACGGTCAACAAAGAAGCGATTCCGAATGAGACGTTAGGGGCTTTCAAGACCTCTGGTATTCGGTTGGGAACACCTGCGATTACGACCCGTGGTTTTGACGAAGCTGATGCAACTAAGGTCGCTGAATTGATTTTGCAAGCGTTACAAGCACCGACAGATCAAGCAAATCTAGATGACGTTAAACAGCAAGCAATGGCTTTAACAGCGAAGCACCCGATCGATGTTGATTAAGTAATTTATATCAGGTCTGGTTTTTTCTCTCTAAATTAGCTACAATAGAAAGAAATCACTAAGGAGTGTGCGTAGCAACATGGGTAAGTTTGAGGTTTTGGATCATCCGCTCATTCAACATAAATTGACGATCATTCGGGAAAAGAACTGTGGTACTAAGGTCTTCCGGGAAATGGTTAACGAAATTTCAACGTTGATGGCGTACGAAGTATCACGCGATATGCCGTTGAAGGACATTGAGATTGAAACACCGATTGCCAAGTCAACGCAAAAAACGTTGGCAGGTAAGAAAGTCGCCATTGTACCAATCTTACGGGCTGGCTTAGGGATGGTTGACGGTTTCTTAAACATGATTCCGGCAGCTAAAGTTGGGCACGTTGGGATGTATCGGGATGAAAAGACCTTGAAGCCGGTCGAATATTTCGTTAAATTACCAAGTGATATTTCACAACGGCAATTATTTGTCGTTGATCCAATGTTAGCCACTGGTGGTTCAGCCATCATGGCGATGGATATGTTGAAAAAGCGCGGCGCAAGTAATATTAAGTTTATGTGTTTAGTTGCGGCGCCTGAGGGTGTTAAGGCACTTCGGGACGCACATCCAGACATCGACGTTTACACGGCAGCACTTGATGACCATTTAAATGAAGATGGCTACATCGTTCCTGGTTTGGGCGATGCGGGCGACCGGTTATTTGGTACGAAGTAAGTTGCATTGACAAAAGGTAGCACCGCCAGGCAATGTCTGGGGGGCTACCTTTTTGTTTTCCAAAATTATTAACAACTTTAGCTATAATCATCCGCATTCTGTGAGTTCATTAGTCATGAATCGTGACTAAAACGTGCTAATTTCTAAGATTAAAAGCAGCCAGCTATGGACCACTGGAAACGGGTGTAAGTGGGCGTAAACATGCTTTGCTGGTTCGTCCTAAGCCGACTTCCAGTCGTGACAGTGTTCGAATGGCTGACGAAGATGTACCTAACTTTTGATGAATTTGTCGTTGCTTTTTACAACCAGTAATTTTGTCAATCAACCGGCAGACTGAAAATGATATTGAGATAGCTCACTAATCCTGAATTGGTGTAGTAAAATTTAATCTCTTGACAAAGTGCTAATGCACCTAACGCTTTGTTTAAAGTTCCAGTGTCAAAATAGTCAGCGACAAATTGTACCAAGTTAAGTGGCCGTTCATCAGCCATTTGAGCGGCTTACCGACCGGAGGGGCTGGGTGACAATGCTCAGTAGCCAAATTATTCTTAGCTGGAAGTGGTCTGCTTCCGGCTTAGAATAAGACTCGTATTTGAGATGACGCGGGTTATGCGTTAGCTCAAATCGATGTCGGCTGCGTTCCAGCAATTGTCACCCAGCCCCGGAGGTCGGAATAGGACCCACACCGGCTGACGCACAACAATCTAATTAGCACGTTTTAATCACCGTTAATGCCAAATAATAATTTGTACAATGCGTATATTATAGGTAGTTATTGACATTAACTGTTGGGGGACACTGGATAATTAGGGTGTTTTAGATGGCGATTACGCTGTATTGGTCGAATATTCGGTAACGTTGGGTGAGAAAGTCACATTATTTCAGGAATGTTGTCACAAATATTATGATGTTTTGAACTAATATCGTTTTTAGGGGCTGTTACTGGTTCGGTTCAAACATTGAGTTGACAATTATTTCGGAGACGAGTAGACTAATTGCAATTAAACAGTTCCTTTAAATTAGCTCAGAGAGGCTGAAAAGGATGAACGGACGTGCGCTTTCAAGGAAGCTGTGCGTAATTTCGGACAGCCTAGCCGCTTTGAGTGGTGGGCTGTCTTTTCTTTTGCAATCATTCATAAAAAGGGGTGCGTTATGACAAAGAAAGCGGCGTTTCATAATGATGAAGTCGTGTTAGATATTCATGACCGACCAAAATTAGGTAGTTGGTTAGGCTTGTCGGTGCAACATCTGTTCTCGATGTTTGGTTCCACGGTATTGGTGCCAATCCTGGTGGGATTAAATCCAGGTATTGCGCTGTTTAGCTCTGGTGTTGGGACGCTAATGTATATCCTCATCACGCGCGGAAAGATTCCGGCGTATATGGGCTCGAGCTTTTCATTTATCGTTGTGATGCAGTCTCTGATGAAGACCGCAGGATATCCGGCCATCGCTCAGGGGACTGTCGCGGTGGGCTGTGTGTACCTGCTAGTTAGTTTATTAGTTACTTTAATCGGTTCTGACTGGATCGATAAGGCGCTTCCCCCGATCGTCGTGGGGCCGATTGTGATGGTAATTGGGTTGTCACTCGCAGGGACGGCAGCTAAGGACGCAACGATGAACGGGAGTAGTTATGATATTAAATATTTCGGCGTCGCGATGGCGACGATGTTACTGACCGTCATTTTTAACATGTACTTGCGTGGATTTATGAGTTTAGTACCGATATTGTTGGGAATCGTCTGTGGGTATATCATTGCCGTGTTAGTTGGAATCGTTGACTTTTCTGGTGTGGAAAAAGCGCAGTGGTTTGCGATGCCCGCCTTTCAATTGCCTTTTATTAGTTATCATCCTGGCATTTATTGGGGCGCGATTCTGAGTATGGCACCAATCGCCTTTGTGACGATGTCAGAACATATGGGCCATATTATGGTACTCAATAAGTTGACTAAGCGGAATTTCTTCAAGGATCCTGGCTTGAACCATACATTGGCTGGTGACGGGACAGCCTCGATTATCGCCGGCTTTGTCGGTGGACCACCCGTGACCTCCTATGGTGAAAATATTGGGGTGCTGGCAATTACGCGGGTCCACAGTATTTATGTGCTCGGTGGGGCCGCCTTTTTTGCCATCGTCTTTAGTTTTGTGGGTAAGTTATCCGCGTTGATCGAGAGTATTCCATCACCCGTCATCGGTGGGGTCAGCTTTCTACTGTTTGGGGTAATTGCTTCAAGTGGGATGCGAATTCTGATTGATAATAAAGTTGATTTTAATCAGAAGCGAAATTTAATGATTGCATCAGCGATTTTGGTCATTGGAATTGGCAATGCCTATTTACAACTGGGAAGCTTTCAGTTCAGTGGTCTAGCAGTTGCAACGGTGCTCGGAATTGTGATGAACTTGGTGCTGCCAAAGACGGCGGTAAATGAGAAGTAGGCCGTCATTGCGCGTGCCAAGAATGAAAATAAAGTCAAAATAATGAAAATCCAACGATTTGAAAGCTTAATGAAAGCTTGATATTGTTGGATTTTTATTGATTGACGAAATGTTGAAATTATTTTGAATTTTTTCGACGGTGGTGGTATTATTACCTTTGTATTTTGATTAGGGGTGTCTCTAATCTACCATTTCAGGTTACGATAAAATTGACGTTGACTAGCTCAAAGGTTAAGGTTATCGTAGCACCGAAATTAAAGGAAAGAGGTGATATTCAGTGGGTGATCCAGTTCCTACAGTCAAATTCCTTGGACTGACGTTTAATATCGCGAATGACATCTCAGTAATTGTGACTTGTCTGATTGTTTTCTTGTTTGTTTTTTTACTTTCGCGACATTTAACAATGAAGCCCAAGGGTGGACAAAATGTGCTGGAGTGGCTCATCGAGTTCACGAATGGCATTGTCAAAGGGTCGATCAAGGGTAACGAAGCGTCTAACTTCGGTTTGTACGCATTTACATTGTTTCTCTTTATCTTCATCGCTAACCAACTTGGATTGTTCATTCACGTTCAGGTCGGGCAGTATACGTATCTGAAGAGTCCAACCGCCGATCCGATTGTGACTTTGACGTTATCGTTTATGACCGTTGCACTTGCACATGCTGCGGGTGTTCGTAAGAAAGGTATGGGTGGTTATTTGAAAGAATACACACAACCTTTTGCTGTTTTCTCGGTTATTAACGTCTTTGAACAATTTACCGATTTCCTAACTTTAGGTCTTCGGCTGTTCGGGAACATCTTTGCTGGTGAAATGTTACTAACGAAGGTTGCTGATTTGGCAAAGAGCAACGGTTGGTTGAGCTATGTTTACTCATTTCCAATTGAACTCTTATGGCAAGGTTTCTCAGTGTTTATCGGGAGCATTCAAGCGTTCGTGTTCGTAACCTTGACTTCAGTTTATATTTCTCAGAAGGTTAACGACGAGGAATAATTTCTAGTTTTTTAATTTTAAGGAGGATACACAGATTATGGGAGCAATTGCTGCAGGTATTGCTATGTTTGGTGCCGCTTTAGGTGCTGGTATTGGTAACGGTTTGGTTATTTCTAAGATGCTTGAAGGGATGGCCCGTCAACCAGAATTATCTGGTCAATTACGGACTAACATGTTCATCGGTGTTGGGTTGATCGAATCAATGCCTATCATTTCCTTCGTTGTTGCTTTGATGGTTATGAACAAGTAATCATTGGTCAACGAGTTCATTTTAATGAAAATGAAAGAAGGAGGTGTCATTAGATGCTCTCGCATTTAATTATCGGTGCATCCGGTCTCTACCTTGGTGATATGTTGTTTATCGGGATTAGCTTTATTGTTTTGATGGCATTGATCTCTGTTGTTGCTTGGAAGCCCATCACAAAAATGATGGCTGATCGAGCTGACAAGATTGCGAACGACATTGATTCAGCACAAAAGTCTCGGCAAGAAGCGAGTGACTTAGCTGATCAACGGCGTGATGCGCTATCACACTCTCGCGCTGAAGCGAGTGAAATTGTCGCTGACGCGAAAAAGAGTGGCGAAAAGCAACGGTCAAGTATCGTTGCCGATGCGCAAAACGAAGCAACGCAGTATAAACAAAATGCGCGTAAGGATATTGAACAGGAGCGTCAAGATGCCTTGAAGAACGTCCAATCAGACGTCGCTGACATTTCGGTTGCGATTGCTACGAAGATTATTAAGAAGCAATTGGATCCGGAAGGCCAACAGGCATTAATTAATTCGTATATTGAAGGGTTGGGAAAGCATGAGTCTTGATAATCTTACAATTGCAAGTCGTTATTCAAAGGCACTCTTTGAACTTGCAGTTGAAAAAGATCAGACCGAAGCATTCCTGGCCGAGTTAAAGCAATTACGGCAAGTCTTTGTCGACAACCCGCAATTGGCAGAGGTCCTCTCAGGATCATTGCTTCCGGTTGATCAAAAACAGACAACGTTGTCAACTTTGACTGACCACGCTTCAGAATACATTAAAAACTTTATTCAAATGTTGTATGATTACGGCCGCATGTCGAACTTAGTTGGCATTGTTGACGCGTTTGAAGCACGTTTCGATGAGAGTCGCAAAATAGTGCATGCCGAAGTAACGTCTGCGGTCAAGTTGTCAGATGAGCAAGCTGATGCAATCGCAAAGGCATTCGCCAAACGCGTTGGTGCCAATCAGGTTGTTTTGTCACGTAAAGTCGATGAAGCAATCATTGGCGGTGTAATTGTGAAGTCAAATAATCAAACGTTTGATGGTAGCGTTGCGTTACAACTAACGAATTTAAGACGAGCACTCATCAACAATTAGTTTACGAAGAGGTGAAACTTTTATGAGCATTAAATCTGAAGAAATCAGTGCTCTAATCAAACAACAATTAGAAAGTTATCAAACTGAGCTCTCAGTTGCTGAAACCGGTACTGTCACCTACGTTGGTGATGGGATCGCCCGTGCTCACGGACTCGACAACGCCTTACAAGGTGAATTACTCGAATTCAGTAACGGAGTTTACGGGATGGTACAAAACCTCGAAAGCAACGATGTTGGTATCGTTGTTTTAGGGGATTTTGATGGTATTCGTGAAGGCGATACTGTTAAGCGGACTGGCCGCATCATGGAAGTTCCAGTCGGTGACGCCATGATTGGCCGGGTCGTTAACCCATTAGGTCAACCAGTTGACGGTTTAGGTGAGATTAAGACCACGAATACGCGGCCAATCGAACATAAAGCTCCTGGTATTATGCAACGGCAATCAGTTAGCGAACCACTTCAAACTGGGATCAAGGCCATTGATGCCTTAGTTCCAATTGGTCGGGGCCAACGTGAATTGATTATCGGTGACCGTAAGACTGGGAAGACGTCCGTTGCCATTGATGCCATTTTGAACCAAAAGGACCAAGACATGATTTGTGTCTACGTTGCAATCGGTCAAAAGGACTCAACTGTACGGGCCCAAGTTGAAACGTTGAAGAAGTTAGGTGCGATGGACTACACAATAGTTGTAACTGCCGGACCTGCTGAACCAGCGCCATTACTGTACTTAGCTCCTTATGCTGGGGCAGCGATGGGTGAAGAATTTATGATGAACGGCAAGCACGTTTTGATCGTCTATGATGACCTTTCAAAGCAAGCAACGGCTTACCGTGAACTTTCCTTGATCCTCCGTCGTCCTCCAGGTCGTGAAGCTTATCCTGGGGATGTCTTCTACTTGCACTCACGGTTACTCGAACGGGCTGCCAAGTTGAGCGATGAATTGGGTGGCGGTTCAATGACGGCCTTACCAATTATCGAAACGCAAGCTGGGGATATTTCGGCTTATATTCCAACTAACGTTATTTCAATCACCGATGGGCAAATCTTCTTGGATAGTGATTCATTCTATTCAGGTGTGCGGCCAGCGATTGATGCCGGGGCCTCTGTTTCCCGGGTTGGTGGGGATGCGCAAATTAAAGCGATGAAGTCCGTTGCCGGGACCTTGCGTCTTGACTTGGCTTCTTATCGTGAATTGGAATCCTTCTCACAATTCGGTTCTGACTTGGATGCTGCAACCCAAGCGAAATTAAATCGTGGGCAACGGATCGTTGAAGTCTTAAAACAACCTGTTCATTCACCATTGAAGGTCGAAGAACAAGTAATGATTTTATATGCTTTGACCAACGGTTATTTGGATAAAGTGGCAGTTGATGATATTGCCCGTTACCAAAGTGAATTGTTTGAATTTATTCATGCTAGTCATCAGGACCTCTTTGATACGATTTTGGCAACCAAGAAGTTACCAGAAGCTGATAAGATGAATGGGGCCTTAGATGCGTTTGCAGAACAATTCCAGCCAACCGCTGCCGCTGCGAAGTAGTTATGGCTGAAAAGGATGGTGAGTAGTGCATGGCAGAATCATTAATGGATGTCAAGCGCCGAATTGACTCAACAAAGAAGACTCATCAAATTACGTCGGCAATGCAAATGGTCTCAACTTCAAAATTGAACCAGATTCAAAAGCATACCAGCACGTATCAGGTGTACGCTTCTAAAGTTGAAAGCATCGTTTCACATCTTGCCAAAGCTCATCTGATGTCAGCAAGTGCCGGTGTTGCTAACAGTAATTCGAATACGATTTCAGTTAGTGAATTGCTCGCGCAACGCCCCGTTAAAAAGACTGGTTTATTGGTGATCACTTCGGACCGTGGCCTCGTTGGTAGTTACAACAGTAACGTGTTGAAACAGACTAACGATTTCATGCGGACGCACAAGGTTGATGCCGATAACGCAGTCGTTTTGGCGGTTGGTGGCACTGGTGCGGATTTCTATAAAAAGAACGGGTTAAACGTGGCTTATGAGTACCGCGGCGTCTCTGATGTCCCAACTTTTAAAGAGGTTCGTGAAATCGTTAAGACAGTCACATCAATGTACCACAACGAAGTCTTTGATGAACTTTACGTCTTCTACAACCACTTTATTAATCGGCTCTCTTCTGGTTTTCGGGCCGTTAAGATGTTACCGATCTCCGAAGAGACCTTTGAACAAAGTGAGTCAGATAATCGTAAAGCCAAGGATAGCCGGGTAGATGTCGGTCCCGAGTATGAAATGGAACCGTCAGAAGAAGCCATTTTGTCGGCCGTGTTGCCACAATATGCTGAAAGCTTGGTTTATGGTGCAATCTTGGATGCCAAGACTGCTGAACATGCTTCGTCGTCAACCGCGATGAAGGCTGCATCAGATAACGCTGGCGATTTAATCGATAAATTAAATCTGAAATATAACCGTGCGCGTCAAGCTGCTATTACCACTGAAATCACTGAAATCACTGGTGGTTTGGTTGCGCAAGAATAACGAAGTGGGAGGAATTAACGACTAATGAGTACAGGTAAAGTTGTACAAGTTATTGGACCCGTTGTTGACGTTGAATTCTCTCTAAACGATAAGTTACCCGATATTAATAACGCCTTGATCATTCAGAAGGACAACGATGACACTTTAACGGTGGAAGTATCGTTGGAATTAGGTGATGGGGTTGTTCGGACCGTCGCGATGGATGGTACGGATGGCTTGCGCCGGGGAATGACAGTTGAAGACACTGGTTCTTCAATTACTGTTCCCGTTGGTAAAGAGACGTTAGGCCGGGTCTTCAACGTTTTAGGGGAAACCATTGATGGTGGTCCAGAATTCGGTCCAGACGCAGAACGTAACCCGATTCATCGGGATGCGCCTAAATATGATGAATTAACGACCAGTACTGAAGTATTGGAAACTGGAATTAAAGTTATTGACCTCTTAGCACCTTATGTTCGTGGTGGTAAGATTGGGTTGTTCGGTGGTGCCGGTGTTGGTAAAACTGTTTTAATCCAGGAATTAATTCATAACATTGCCCAAGAACATAACGGGATTTCCGTGTTTACCGGTGTTGGTGAACGGACGCGTGAAGGGAATGACCTTTACTTCGAAATGAAGGCTTCCGGCGTTTTGAAGAATACCGCCATGGTTTATGGTCAAATGAACGAACCACCTGGTGCCCGGATGCGGGTGGCCTTGACCGGTTTGACGATTGCGGAATACTTCCGTGATGTTCAAGGTCAAGACGTGTTGTTATTCATCGACAATATCTTCCGGTTCACGCAAGCTGGTTCTGAAGTTTCCGCCTTACTTGGTCGGATTCCTTCAGCCGTTGGTTACCAACCAACCTTAGCCACTGAAATGGGTCAATTACAAGAACGGATCACTTCTACCAAGAAGGGGTCAGTTACTTCGATTCAAGCCGTTTATGTACCTGCCGATGATTATACCGACCCGGCACCTGCAACGACTTTCGCCCATTTGGATGCGACGACCAACTTGGAACGTTCTTTGACGGAACAAGGGATCTACCCAGCCGTTGACCCATTAGCTTCTTCTTCAATCGCTCTGGACCCATCAATCGTGGGCGAAGAACATTATCAAGTTGCAACGGAAGTTCAACGGGTCTTGCAACGTTATCGTGAATTGCAAGATATTATCTCGATTTTAGGGATGGATGAATTATCTGACGAAGAAAAGACAACTGTTGCGCGTGCACGGCGGATTCAATTCTTCTTGTCACAAAACTTCTTCGTTGCCGAAAACTTTACGGGCCAACCTGGTTCGTATGTGCCAATCAACGATACCATCAAGGGCTTCAAAGAAATTCTTGAAGGTAAATATGATGACCTACCAGAAGACGCATTCCGTCAAGTTGGTAAGATCGACGACGTGGTCGAAAAAGCGAAATCGATGGTAACTGATTAGGAGGGGTTTACATGGCTGACAATGCAAAATCATTAACCGTTAGCATCGTAACTCCAGACGGTCAGGTCTATGAGAATAAGACGCCAATGTTGATCGTGCGAACGATTGACGGCGAACTCGGAATTTTGCCGAACCATATTCCTGTGATTGCATCGCTTGCAATCGATGAGGTTCGGATCAAGCAACTTGAAAGTGATCAGGAAGATGACGAAATTGCCGTTAATGGTGGTTTTGTTGAGTTCAGTAATAATACGGCAACGATTGTTGCCGATAGTGCTGAACGTCAGAATGACATTGACGTTGCTCGAGCTGAAAATGCACGGAAACGCGCTGAAACACGGATTCAAAATGCCCAACAAAAGCACGATGATGCTGAGTTGGCGCGGGCCCAAGTCGCTTTGCGGCGTGCCATGAACCGTTTGAATGTTGCTCGGCATTAACAACTTAAAATTCTGAAAAGCATCTGCAATTATTTGCGGGTGCTTTTTTTGTGCGGTTCAGTTAAGCCGCGATGCACAAGTTAGTCAAACTTACCGCGGTGAGTCGTACTCGTTACTGTCCAGTTTTAAGCTTGCACGGTTCAAAGCAGATTGGAACCGTGGGTTGATCAAGGGCCAAGCACTGGCTTACTAATGGCGATATCGCGTTGTTAACTAGAAGAATCGGTCTGATTCGAATATTTTTCGCCAACATTGCATCAGTATCTGGCAGAGCAGTAATTAAGACGTGGATCGCGACTTAAATGGGTGATCATCACATTCCGACAATTGGCAGCAATTTCCAAAGGTCGGCATAGGGAACATGAACAACTAAGTTTACATCGAACTTAAACGTTTCAGTGGCCAATTTTATCGCGACGTTGAAATGTTTTGTCCAGTCGGCGCGGATGTTCGTGAACTAGATTTTACTAATCGATTGAGCGTATTAGGGGCATTGCGATAAGTTGAATGGTAGAATGCAACTTATAGTGAGATTACAATAAAGAAAACGATTACAAACGAACGATACTGCTAATCAATATGGGTATGGCTTGTCAAATAATTGCACGACGGACTTCTAATTAGTTAACTAATCATAAGTATTTAATATTTGTGTTGAAATTGTAACGAAAATGTAAAATGTAATATTTATCCACTAGTGTTCTATGGTATGATGATTAGGAACCGATTTGAACCTGCATGCTGCTATTGGCAAGTTGCCATGGTGTGTCCAGGTTGTTTTGATGGTTGAGCTGGTGTTTGGATTGCACACCGCGCGTTGCCGATTTGCTTAGTACAGCGGTGAACAGTGGAATTTGGGCAGGTGCGAGGCATCTGATCCAATCGGGTTCTTTTAGTAAGTGTGCTTTTTACGCAATCCGAAATCTCACGTAACTTGTTTGTTGATTATCGTTTAGTGATGGAGGGTTTATCCATGGAGGAAATTGTAGTTCATGGCGGTCAACGTTTGACAGGAAATGTCCATATTGAGGGCGCTAAAAATGCCGTGTTACCAATCTTAGCCGCAAGCTTGTTGGCTAGTTCTGGTCAGACACATTTATCAAATGTACCAGTGTTATCAGACGTTTTTACAATGAACAACGTCTTGAAATTTTTGAATACTAAAATTGATTTTGATGAAATTAATAAAACAATTGATATTGACGCTAGTCGTCAATTATCATCCGAAGCACCATTTCAATACGTATCCAAAATGCGTGCTTCAATCGTGGTCATGGGACCACTATTAGCACGATTAGGCCATGCGAAAGTCGCGATGCCAGGTGGCTGTGCGATTGGTTCACGACCAATCGATTTACACTTAAAGGGACTGAACGCGCTTGGTGCTGAAATCGAACGCCACGATGGCTATGTTGAAGCAACCGCGAACCAGTTACACGGAGCGGCCATTTACTTAGATTTTCCAAGTGTTGGGGCAACGCAGAACATAATGATGGCGGCAACACTTGCAGATGGCATCACGACGATGGAAAACGTCGCTCGTGAACCTGAAATTGTGGACCTAGCGAACTATTTGAATCAGATGGGCGCTAAGGTTACCGGGGCCGGTACTGAAACGATCCGCATTGAAGGGGTTAAAGCGATGCATGGCTGTGACCATAGTATCGTTCAGGATCGGATTGAAGCTGGGACATTCATGGTCGCTGCTGCGGTGACTCAGGGAAACGTCTTGGTTGAGGATGCTATTGCCGAACATAATAAGCCATTGATCTCGAAGATGCGTGAGATGGGCGTCACAGTAACGGAAGAACCGGCTGGTATTCGGGTCATTGGTCCAGAAATCTTGAAGCCAACCTCCGTTAAGACGATGCCCCATCCGGGTTTCCCAACGGATATGCAACCACAAATGACAATTTTGCAGTTGTGTGCGCAGGGCACTAGTTTATTAACTGAAACGGTTTTTGAGAATCGCTTCATGCATCTTGATGAGTTACGGCGAATGAACGCCGACTTCAAAGTTGAAGGGCGCTCCGTCATTATGTATGGTCCCACTGACTTTAACGGGGCCCAGGTCACTGCGACGGATCTTCGGGCAGCTGCAGCGTTAGTAATCGCTGGACTGGTCAGTCGGGGTTACACTGAAGTGACTAATTTGAAGTATCTTGATCGGGGCTACTTTAACTTCCATGGTAAGCTGGCTAAATTAGGTGCTGAGATTAAACGAGTTGATGTTCCCGATGGCACCGTTTATGCGTTGAATCCTGATTTTGCGAACGAAGCTGCGGAATAAATCGAAATAAATGCTTACAAAACCTTCAAAGTGCGATAAACTCGTTTTTGAAGGCTTTTTTGTGGCGAAGCGGGGTAACCCGGCGCCAACATTCAGGAGGACAACTTATGTTTATTAATATTATCGACAAACACATTTCATTGAAACCAACTGAAGTGGCTGACGCGGAGCCGCTTTTCGACTTAGTTGATCATAATCGCGACCATTTGAAGTTATGGATGCCGTGGGTTGATGCGACGGCGACCGTGCAAGACGAGCGTCATTTTATCGAATCAATGTTGACCAAGCAGGCTCATGGACAGGTGTTTATCACCACCATCATTGTGGATGGCGAAGTCGCTGGGATGCTAGACTTGCATAATATTAGTGCCATTAATCACAACGGTGAGATTGGCTACTGGCTGGGCCAGAAATATACTGGTCGTGGCGTCATGACTAAAGCGCTCGAACGATTAGAAGAAATTGCTTTTACGGAGCTTGATCTGCACAAGGTCATCTTAGGTGCAGACGTTGCCAACCAGGCAAGTCGGGCTGTTGCTGAGCGACGCCAATATCATTTGGATGCGACCCTGCCAGAAAATATCTTGTTAAATGGTCAATATCGTGATGAAGCAATTTATTCGCTGACGGTCGATGAGTGGTCGAAACGACAGGATGATTAGGCACAGCCAATTGATTGGTAGTGACAAATGAACGAGTGGCTAGGACAGCCGTCAGTTCTCATCAACTGTAGAGTATGGTATAATGATTAGTCGTATAATTGTATGTTTGAGAGGAGCAAAAACATGGCTTTAGATATTGGTATTGACTTAGGTACTGCCAATGTTTTAATTTACGTATCGGGTAAGGGCATCGTCCTTAACGAACCATCCGTGGTCGCTATCGATACGAACACGAATCAAGTGTTGGCAGTCGGGTCCGAAGCCTACCAAATGGTTGGAAAGACGCCTAGTAACATTCGGGCAATTCGACCATTAAAAGACGGAGTAATTTCGGATTTTGATGTCACCGAAGAAATGCTGTCCTATTTTATTAAAAAATTAAATGTCCGTGGCATTATGTCGCGGCCAAGTATCATGATCTGTACCCCAACGAACACTACTGAAATTGAACGCAAGGCAATCTTGCAAGCTGCTGAAAAATCTGGCGGTAACAAGGTTTACTTGGAAGTTGAACCAAAAGTGGCGGCTATTGGCGCAGGGATGGATATTTTCCAACCACGTGGGAACATGGTCATTGATATTGGTGGTGGGACTAGTGATATCGCTGTCCTATCATTAGGTGACATTGTGGCAAGTAGTTCGTTACGAATGGCCGGCGACCGGATGAATCAGGACATCGTGAACTACGTCAAAGATCAACATCACTTGTTGATCGGTGAACGCAGTGCAGAACAAGTTAAGATTCAAATCGCACAAGTTTTCAAGCAGGACGGCGATGATGATAAGGTCACCCAAGTTCGTGGTCGAGATACTGTGACGGGGATGCCGCGCTCAATTGACATTGACTCCAATCAAGTTGAAGAAGCTATTCACGAAACGCTGATGCAGATCGTTAGCACGGCCCATCACGTGATGGAAACTTTACCACCAGAAATTGCGGCCGATATTATTGACCGTGGAATTACGTTGACTGGTGGTGGCGCACTGTTGAGTGGCCTCGATCAATTGATCAGTGAAAACTTAAAGGTGCCCGTAATGGTTGCCGAACACCCATTGAACAACGTTGCTCAGGGGGCTGGGATTTTACTTGAACATATGCAGAAAACTGCTAAGAACAAGAAATAAATTACGATGCGACGGTTATTAATGAAAGGCATCCGCTTTTATCAGCGGGCCTTTTCTGCGTTTAGTCCGGCTCATTGTCGCTATTATCCAACCTGTTCTAATTACACGTTAGAAGCGATCGATCGGTTTGGCGCAGTTAAAGGCGTTCTAATGGGAGTTGCACGTATCTTACGTTGTCAGCCCTTAGTTAAGGGCGGCTTTGATCCGGTACCAGCCCATTTTTCATTGCGTCGTAATCCGCAATACAAGGAGGAAGACCACCGTGGCAAGAAAAGATAAGGCGATTTCGGTCACTTTAAACGAAACTAAGGTCAACGGTCAACCAGTTACCGAAGTTTTGATCGGTAAACAAGTGATTGGACAAGTGACTCAAGTCGGTGAACGATTTGAAGCTGAAATGGTTAGTGACAACCAACCATTTGCGCATACCAAATCTTTTGATGAGAGTCTGCAAGAGATCTTGTCGGCTTACCATCTACACAAAGGCTAATTTTTAGTAAACCTTCAACCTGGTTCCGAGAATTCGGCACCAGGTTGTTGTATAATAAAAACTATCTTAAAGTACAAAATGATATTGTGAATAGGGTTAGTCTGACGCGTGCGGTGGGCTAATCCCAACAGGTTAGGAGCGTTATTTGTGGCAGAAGAATCTAGACTCCGCAGTCAAGACGAGGATTCAAGAATTGACTGGGGTATCATATTTTCAGTGATGATGCTAGGATTGATCGGGCTGGCGTCGATTTATGTCGCCGCAGTGCACGACTCTAGTTCAGTAAACGTCACGAAGCAGGTGATTTCTCAAGTCATGTGGTTCGTGATTGGGACCGCGATTGCCGTAATTGTGATGCAATTTGATTCGGAACAGTTATGGCGAGTGGCACCGATTGCCTATTGGTTTGGGATCTTCCTGCTTGCGGCCGTTTTGGTCTTGTACAGTAGATCACTGTTTGCGAGCACTGGGGCTAAAAGTTGGTTCGCAGTTGGTTCCTTGACGTTGCAACCGTCTGAAGTCATGAAGCCCGCCTTCATCTTGATGCTTGGACGAGTCGTGACAATGCATAACACGGAGCACCCAACACATACGATGGCGAGCGATTGGCAACTCATTGGGAAGTTAATTGCGTACATGGTGCCAGTTGCTATCCTTTTGAAGTTACAG
Organism: Lactiplantibacillus plantarum; assembly: GCF_014131735.1. Taxonomy (NCBI): domain Bacteria; kingdom Bacillati; phylum Bacillota; class Bacilli; order Lactobacillales; family Lactobacillaceae; genus Lactiplantibacillus; species Lactiplantibacillus plantarum. The sequence continues at coordinate 2,178,468 of NZ_CP039121.1, read as the reverse complement.
AATGACTTTGGGACGATGCTGGTGTTCTTCGCGATTCTTGGGGGCGTTATCTTAGTTTCTGGGATTTCGTGGCGATTATTGGCACCGACGTTTGCCATTGTGGCGGCGATTGCGGGGACTGCGTTATATCTCGTGATCTCGCAGAGTGGTCGCCATATTTTGGAAGCTATCGGTTTTAAGCAATACCAATTTGCGCGGATCGATACGTGGTTGAATCCGTCGACGGACACGTCTAACAATGCTTATCAAGTTTGGCAGAGTATGAAAGCGATTGGTTCAGGTCAGATTACTGGGCGGGGATTTAACGTTTCCCACGTGACTGTTCCTGTGCGTGAATCTGATATGATTTTCTCGGTAATTGGTGAAAACTTTGGCTTTATCGGTTGTGCCGTGGTCATTTTATTGTATTTCTTATTGATTTACCAGATGATCCGAGTGACGTTTGATACGAAGAACGAATTCTACGCTTACATTTCAACCGGGGTCATTATGATGATTCTCTTCCACGTGTTCGAAAATATTGGGATGAGTATCGGACTGTTACCAATGACTGGGATTCCCTTGCCGTTTATTAGTCAAGGGGGTTCGGCGTTGATTGCCAATATGGCTGGGATAGGTTTAATGATGTCGATGCGATATCATTACAAGTCCTACATGTTCAGTCGTAACGACCGGTTTGAATAGTAAAATTATTGTAAAGGTATGGTGTTTAGTATGAGTGAAGATGCAGCTTATTTTTGGACAAAAGACGTTGATGGACATACGCGGTTAGGTTTAACTAAGGCCGCCCATGAGGCTCTTGGTGAAGTGAAATATGCTGAGTTACCAGCTATCGGTGACAAGGTCAGTCAGAACAGCGCTTTTCTGAGCGTTGAAGCGACCAAAGCCGTTTCTGAATTCAACTGTCCAATCAATGGGACCGTGGTTGCGGTCAACCCGGCGTTGAGTGAGAACTTCGATGCGTTAAATAGCGTTGAAGACGGCGTTGCTTGGTTAATCGACGTGGACTAATTGCCAGGCCTTGACAATTAGAAACAGGCTCGGTATACTCGTTACATTAACAATTGATTAAAAAAGTTATCATTTTGAAAAGATGAGTACGCGGTTATGATTACTTAGAGAGTCCCTGATTGGTGAAAGGGGATTAATCGTGAAGCTGAAGATGGTCTTGAAGTAATGAAGTTTAGTGAGCAGTCGCAAGCTAAGCTTGGGTCGCACCCATTATCATGCGGAGTTCAAAGTAACTCTTGAGACAACTGGCGTGAGCTAGTTGTGAAGATGGGTGGTACCACGAGGCTAAGCTTCTCGTCCTATTGATGATTATTGTCATAATTGTCTGGGATGAGGAGCTTTTTTTGATGCGTAAGGAGGAATTGACTTGATTGAATTTAAAGATGTGACGAAAACCTTTGATGCTAAGCAAGGGGCGGTTCACGCCGTTCAAGATGTTAATTTAAAAATCGAAGATGGTCACATTTATGGCATTGTTGGCTATTCGGGTGCTGGTAAAAGTACTCTGGTACGGATGCTGAATGGCTTAGAGACACCCACTAGTGGGTCAGTTGTGATTGATGATGTCAATATTACAACGTTGAGCGGGGCCAAGTTACGCGCCCAACGTCAAAAGATCGGCATGATTTTTCAACATTTTAATCTATTATGGTCGCGGACCGTTTTGGAGAACATTATGTTTCCACTTGAAATTGCTGGTCTGTCCAAGGTGGATGCCCGTAAGAAAGCCGAACACTTGGCAGACTTGGTTGGGTTGGCCGGTCGGGAAACGGCTTATCCGTCAGAATTATCAGGTGGTCAGAAGCAACGGGTCGGGATTGCCCGGGCACTTGCGAATGATCCTCAGATTTTACTTTCTGATGAAGCCACTAGTGCCCTAGACCCGCAGACAACTGATGAAGTGTTGGATCTGTTGTTATCGATCAACCAGAAGCTCCATTTGACGATCGTATTGATTACGCATGAGATGCACGTGATTCGCAAGATTGCTGATCATGTCGCGGTGATGGAAGCTGGTAAAATCGTCGAACAAGGACCAGTACTTGAAGTCTTCAAGCGACCACAGCAGGCTGTGACTAAGCGGTTTGTTAATGAAGAGGTCACGCCGTCGCTGAATGACACAACGGTGGTCGTGGACCAGCTGCTGGCGAAATATCCAAAGGGAACCATCGTACAACTGACGTTCCATGGCGATCAAGCCCAGCTACCGATTGTTTCAGAGATGTTGAAGAAGTATCCGTTAGATTTAAATATTATTGAGGGTGGGATTCACCAAACCCAAGAAGGGGCGATTGGTTCGCTGTACTTACAACTAACGGGTGATCAGGAACAGATTAAGGGCGCTCTAGCGTACCTACAAACGATGCGGGTGGAAACGGAGGTCTTGAACCGTGAATGATCAAGGATTAGATTCATATTTTAAATTTGCAAATGTCGATTGGGGTAGCATGATGTCGGCCACGTGGGAAACAATTTGGTTGACGATTGTGTCGATGGTCGTAGTTGCCATTCTCGGAATCGCCTTAGGTCTGTTACTTTATGAGACGGCGGGGAGTCAGAATCCGCTGGCTAAGGCCTTGAATTGGATTGTTGCGCTGTTCGTCAACGTTTTCCGGTCGATTCCTTTCATTATTTTGATCGTGCTATTATTGCCGGTAACGTCTAAGTTAGTTGGAACGATTATCGGACCGCGCGCGGCCTTACCATCACTGATTATTTCTGCTGCGCCATTCTATGCGCGGATGGTTGAATTGGCCTTCCATGAATTGGATCATGGAGTGATTGAGGCCGCTGAATCAATGGGGGCGACCCGGTGGCAGATTATTCGAAAAGTCCTATTGCCAGAAAGCATGCCGGCATTAGTTTCTGGAATCACGGTCACGACGATTTCATTAATTGGCTACACCGCGATGGCAGGAGCCATTGGTGCTGGTGGTCTGGGTAATTTGGCCTACCAAGACGGGTTTCAGTCCAATAACAACGCCATCACATTAGTGGCGACGGTAATCATTGTGATTATCGTGTTTATCTTCCAATTTATCGGGGATATTGCAGTTCGGCATATTGATAAACGGGTTAATTAAAGTTCGTATAGGAGGAAACGGAATTATGAAAAAAAAGGGAATTCTAGGATTATTAGCAGTTGCGGCAACGGCAATTTTGTTAGTCGGTTGTGGGAAGTCATCGTCAACAAAGACAACAACCATTACTGTAGGGGCTTCTTCAGTGCCACACGCACAAATCTTGAAGCACGTGCAGCCAGAATTGAAAAAGGAAGGCGTTAACTTGAAGATCAAAGTCTTTCAAGATTACGTCTTACCTAATAAGGCATTGGCTTCGAAAGAATTAGATGCCAACTACTTCCAACACATCCCATTCTTGGATAACTGGAATAAGGAAAATAATGGGAGCCTCGTATCAGCGGGGAAGGTTCACTTGGAACCAATCGGTGTTTATTCCAAGAAAGTTAAGAGTCTAAAAGACTTGAAAGACGGCGCAACCGTTCTGGTCAGCAGCAACGTGGCTGACTATGGTCGGGTCCTGACGTTATTTAAGGATGCGGGTTTAATTACTTTGAAAAAAGGGACAGATTTAACTTCAGCAACTTTTAATGACATTAAGACCAACAAACGTCATTTGAAGTTTAAACATTCATACGAAGCTAAGTTAATGCCAACATTCTACAAAAATAACGAGGGTGACGCGGTCGTTATTAACGCGAACTACGCGGTTCAAGCTGGGTTGAATCCTAAGAAGGATGCGATTGCACTTGAAAAATCAGATTCACCATATGCCAACATTGTGGCTGTTCGTAAGGGTGATAAGAACAAGCCAGCTATTAAGAAACTAATGAAAGTTTTACGTTCTAAGAGCACCCAGAAATGGATTGAAAAGAAGTACAAGGGTGCCATCCTGCCAGTTTCGGCCGACTAAACGGACCATCTTAAATCAGAATATTGATTGATTGAGCTAGCTTCAGGGATTCCCTGAGGCTAGCTTTTTTCACGGAGTTTGACTACGGTAACTTTCCGAAGCGGGTTAATGAAAATGCACGTTTGATATTATCTAAGTAGTACTATTGATTAAATTCTTATGAGACAGCGTCCTGCTTGACTTTATAGCGGTTGCAAGGTACGCTAACCAAGTTAAATAAACTACAGATTGGGGTTTGCAGCATGCGTAAATATGGTGTGATCGGGTTAGGCCAAGTCGGTGCGACAGTGGCTTATACGTTGGTTCAACAAGGAACCGTTGATGAATTAGTTTTAATCGATAAGAATGAGGCCTTGGCCAAGGCGCAAAAACTCGATTTAGACGACGCGTCACCTCGTCTAAGCTCAACCACTAAGATTATTTTAAACGATTATTCAGCTTTGGCCGATGCCGAAGTGTTGATCGTGGCTTCTGGCAATATTGGTGCCATTGATATGAATAGTTCCAAGGGTCGCTTTGGTGAGTATGATTTAAACCAAGCGATTGTACGGGAGATTGCGCCCAAGATTGTGGCATCTGGCTTCAAGGGTATTTTGATCGATATTATGAATCCGTGTGACGTCATGACGGATTATTTACAACGAATGACAGGTTTTCCACGGCAACGGGTTTTTGGTACGGGGACCTTCTTAGATACGGCGCGGATGCAAAAGTATGTCGGACAAGCAGCTGGTACGAATGGTAAAAATGTTGCGGGGTACGTATATGGCGAACACGGCAACTCACAATTTGTAGCTTGGTCAACGGTTAGCGTCAATGGGCAGCCTATCAAAAATTTCCCAGGTCTGAACCTTGATCAACTTGAAGAAGATGCAAGGCAAGGGGCATTTGCAGTCATGGCGGGTAAGCATTATACAAACTTTGCGATTGCTACTTGTGGTGTCCGATTGGCAGAAGCTGTCAGCGCGGATGCACAACTGGCTTGCCCAGTTTCAGCTTTTGATCCGCAATATGGGACATACGTTGGCATGCCTGCTGTGATTGGTAAAAACGGGATTGAATCATTAATTCAACTAGATCTGACCACTGATGAACGAGCGTCGTTAGCAGCGTCAGCGAAGTTTATCAAGTCGCAAGTGGACGTTTTACCGCAAGCATAAGCTTTTTCTAAGCATGGATTGAAACATCTTGTCATTAAACGTGGCCTAATCAGGGTGTGCGGTGTGGACTTGGGTATTGGCTCAGGTTGGCTTCGTGACGTCTATAATTAGGTCACGTTTTATGATTGAATGGTTCTTTTGGGCAGACAGGCGCTGACATGCTAAAATAGAAGGTAAATTCGAGATTACGAGGTCATTATGCAAGCAGAGAAATTGATGCAGGTTAAGGATGCAGTGTTAAAGTTAAGACAACAACTTCGATCGGGACAAATCTATCAGTCACTGCCCAGTCGAATGGCAACGCTGATTAAGCAGTTACCGAGTACCGTGACGACCACGGTAACGATTCCGAGCGACGAAGAGGTGCTTCCACTGATTGCAACACTTCATGAGCAGTTGAAGAAAGGCACGTTGACCGCGATGAGCGACGATCAAATCAAATTATTGATGGCACACGTTGGTTCGCTGAATCCGCTGGTTCGTGATCAAGGCGTCTACTATTTGTTAAACGAGGCATTACAGCAGCAGGTACTCACACCGGAACAGTTGGGCGATATTTTTGATCAGTTGATTCAAGATCAGATGTTATTTGCACACATCGATGAGCCGCAAAATGATGCCATTTATCAGCGGTCATTTGCGATACTATTACTGTCAGTGCTCTTGTATGCGGACCATGCGGGTCTCAAGTTTATGACACCCGCGCGGCTGGATCTAGTTGTTGAGCAAATGACAGTCTACATTTTACTCGAAAAGGATACTCGGGGGTTTGTGGGCACCACCGGTTGGGCGCATGCGTACACGCATATTGGCAATATCTTAGATGAACTGGCAGATGAGTCTCAACTCGCACGTGCGGATAAATTATTACTGTTGGCCGCATTGATTGCTCGTTATCAAAAGTTAACAACGCCGTTGATTTTTGGCGAGCCAGAACGACTATCGACTTATTTGACCTTGATTACAAACAAACATGAGCTTTATTGTGATTATTTGTTAACTGCGATGAAGGACTGGCATCAGCAGTTGATGATGCATACTCGTCCGGCTAGTGAAGCTGAATGGACGCAGATTTTCAATCGTAATCGATTATTGGAAGCACTTGCATTACACGATGATCTGCCAACGGCCGTCGTAGATTATTTGGATGATGAATTAGAATTTTTAGGTTAGTTTTGGAAGGAAGTCTTTTGAATGCAGGCAAAAGCAGTTGGATTAACGCAAGGGTTGCCAGTGAGCGATCCGAATAGTTTACAAGATGTCACCATTAATGTAAATCAACCTCGTGGCCGTGATATCTTAGTAGCCGTCTTAGCAACCGCAGTCAATCCAATCGATACGAAGCAGCGGCAAGGTCAATCGCCAGTGACAACGCCGCGAATACTAGGTTTTGATGCCGTTGCTAAAGTGTTGGCGGTCGGTGAAGCAGTGACAACGATTATGACAGATGATGTCGTTTATTATGCTGGCGCCGTCGATCGGCCGGGGAGTGATGCTCAGTATCAATTGGTTGATGAACGGTTAGTTGCGTGTGCCCCGAAAACGTGGTCGCCGGCGCAGTCAGCTGGTCTGCCGCTAACGACACTGACAGCTTGGGAAGCATTGTTTGAAAAATTACCATTCACTGCAGCGGCTGACGCGAATCTTGGTCAGAGCGTCCTTATCATCAATGGTGCTGGTGGGGTTGGCTCGATGGCCATCCAGTTGGCAAAGTGGGCGGGTCTTCAAGTTATTACGACGACTGGTAAGCCAGAAACCACTGAATGGGTTAAGCGGTTAGGTGCTGATATCGTCTTAGATTACCATCAGGATCTGGGATCGCAATTAGCTGCGGCCGGTTTGCAGGCTGTCGATCATGCGATACTATTACACTCTACGGATCAATACTTGCCATTAGTGACACCGCTAGTCCGGCCACTTGGCACAATCGTCGCCGTAGTGACAAATCAGCACCCCTTGCCAATGGCGTTACTAAAGCCGAAAAGTTTGAATTTTGCTTGGGAGTTTATGTTTACGAAGGCTAACTATCAGTTGCCATCGATGGCGACGCAGGGGAGTATTCTGGCACAGGTAGCGCAACTGGCCGATGCCGGGGTGATTGTACCGACGACCAAGCGGACTTTAGCTGGAATTAATGCAGCAAATTTGCGAACTGCGCACACAATCGTAGAGACGGGGCAAATGTTGGGTAAGATTGTCTTGACTGCGCCATTTGACGCGTAAAAAACAACGTTTTATTGTAAAAATGTTTTCAATTGTGCTCAGATATTGTAGAATTAACTAAGCCGTAGTATGAAATAAACCTTGATAGGATGAACAAAATTATGGAGACACAAAAAAAGATCCATGTTGGTATGTTGTTTGGTGGTAACTCTTCAGAACATGATGTTTCGAAGCGTTCAGCGCACAACATTTATGATGCCATGGACAAGAATAAGTACGAGATTGACTTGTTTTTAATCACGAAGAACGGGATTGTCTTGAGTGATGCTGCAACTCGGCGCGTATTTGATGGTGAACCAGAAGATCAAGTCGTCGCCGAAGAAATGCCAAAGTTGGACATGAGTGATCCATTAGCTCCCATCAAGAACCTGACACTGGCCAAAGATATTGATATCTTCTATCCAGTGGTTCATGGTAACTTAGGGGAAGATGGTACTTTACAAGGGCTGTTCAAGTTATTGAAAAAGCCGTATGTTGGTAGTGGTGTCTTAGCGTCGGCAGCTAGTTTTGATAAGGATATTACGAAGCAGATTTTAACGCATCATCATATTCAAAACACCAAGTACGTGGTGGTTACACCGGAAAACCGGGACCAAATGACGTACGCTTATTTACAAGCCCACGTGGGTGATCATTTATTCATTAAGCCAGCCAATCAAGGATCGTCGATTGGGATTCATAAAGCTGAGAATGAACAAGAATACTTGGATGGTTTGGCCGATGCGTTCAAATATGACTACAAGATTTTAGTTGAAGAATCGATTGACAATCCGCGTGAAGTGGAATGCTCGATCTTAGGCAATGAAAATCCTAAGGCATCTAAGCTTGGTGCCATTGATGTGCCGAAGACGGACACGTTCTACGACTATAATAATAAGTTCGTGGATGCAAGTGGTGTGACGTTCGAATTACCAGTCGAATTACCAGCTGATTTGACGAAACGGATTCAACAGATGTCGCTAGACGCGTTTAAAGCGCTTGGTCTAAAAGGAATGGCACGCGTCGATTTCTTAGTGTCTGAAGATGGTGAACCATACTTGGGTGAAATCAATACGTTACCTGGTTTTACTAACATTAGTTTATATCCAAAGCTATGGGAAGTTTCGGGCATTAGTTATACGGCGTTGATCGATCAATTGATCCAACTTGGTTTTGATGAATTCAAACGTCAATCTGATATTCACTATGATTTCGTTGCGTTAGACGCGGAATAAGATAGTAATGAGTTTTGTGGTGGTTGGGATGAAGCGATTCATCACGGCCGCCTTTTTTTGTGAGGAGGGGTCAGGTTGTTAAGTCGCGGATGGCACTTAGTGATGCAGGGAGCGCGCCAACTGGCTGGACCGCTAGCCTGCTGGTGGTTGGCCGGCATATTGCTGGCGGTACTCGCTAAGGTGCTCGGGATTCTGGTCGGTGGGGTAGTCAGCTTGCTAGGCTTGTTGCTTTTGAGTGCCTGGTTACCAGCCATGGTCGCTCGTAGTAATCATGAGTCGTGGCAGGCCGGTCAATTTTTGTATCGCTGGGTGCTGTTAATGTTTACGGCGGTGTGGTGGTTACCACTCGGTTGGTTAGGCTATTTAGCAACTTTACAAGCGAGCATACAATTGCCAGCGACTGTTCAAAATATAATCTTTAATACGCGTTATGACTGGCTTCCTGTGGCGGGACCACTTTGGCTGTTGGGCTGGCTGATTAGCTGGAAGTGGTTACCAGCACTCCAACGCCAATTGACCGCTCCGACCAGCTGGCGTAATTATTGGCGAACGGGTTGGCGGATTTCCTGGTGGACAGTCTTTAAAAAAAGTCGAAATGTGTGGCTGTTCCTGATTAGCTGGCTCGTTATGGCAATCATTAGTGGTGGCATAGTGTGGGCTAGTGGCGCTGTTAGCCAGCTGGTCAGTCAATTTATTGCAGTTTTCATGATGACTGGGTTGCAACTGCTGGCTTGGTTAATGTTTATGGGATGGTGGTCGTGCCTTTGGCCAGAAACAGCAATCGCCGGTCACTCTAACTGGCAAACTGGGCTACTTACGTTGACCGGTTTGCTAGTCTTGGGTGGTTACGCAGGCTGGTGGCTAGGAACGCCACCAACGGCGCCGCTAGCAATTATTGCACATCGGGGTGTTAATGGTCGTGACGGTGTCCAAAATACCACAGCGGCGCTTAAAAGGACTGTAAAGCAAGTTCAGCCTGATATGGTCGAAATGGATATCCAGCCGACAGCGGATCGCCACTGGGTCGTCATGCATGATCCAACGCTGAAAGCTTTAGCGGGTCAACCCGGTCCCGTTCATGAGTACCCCGTTGATAAGTTGAGTGGATTACCACTACGGGAGCATGGTCAAAAAGGCTACTTGAGTACGTTTAAGCAGTACTTTGCGGTGGCACACAAATTACAGCAACCTTTATTAGTCGAAATCAAGTCAGTTGGGACGGCTGATCAACTAATGGGGATTTTTGCCGACAACTATGCACAACGACTGATACAACAAAAAGGGGCGGTACACTCTTTGGACTATCGTGTGATTGAACGATTACATCAACGGGCGGCGCAACTACCGGTTGGCTTCATAACGCCGTTTTATCTGACGGATTTTTCTAATTCCGTCGCGGGATTTTATTCTTTACAAGCACTGACCGCGACCCGTGAGCAGATCAGTGCGGCCCACCGCCAACATCGGATCGTCTACTTCTGGACTGTTGATCGGCCGCTTGCAATGCAGCGACTGACGGCCATGGGGGCTGACGGGCTGATCACAAATCGACCGGGCCAACTACGAAGATTACAGGGTCAATCTAAGCATTATTATTTTTATCAATTGATAAATTGGTTAGTTAGTTGGTTATAAACTACTGAAAGAAGTATGAGAACTAATCTTAATTATTAAGCCACGTCAACCGATTAATTGAGGGTGTCATGACAATTGATGTTTGCTGTTAATAAGGTTAATTTGCTCCCCTTTAAATCGCTTTCAGTAGTTCTCACTTTTAATGAACAAGTCCTTGATTAGGGTGGTTAACGAACTGTAAGCCTGGATAATTAATAAATGACCTTCGGCCGATATCATGGTATAAACTTAATATTAAATAAGAATTACGCGTATTTCTTGCTAAAATTCCGTTATGTGAATATAATTATATGCGTAATTGGTATTGTCCAATTGGTTAGTGCTCAATTATTCGAACGGATTAACGAGGATTGATTAGGTGTCACGATACCCTTGTTCATTTAGTGGGGGCAGCAAGGGGAGTTACAAAATGAGTTTGGTTTAAGGCAATCAATGAAGAGGGGTTAAGCATGAGAATATTAGGAGAAAAAGTGCGGCAGTTCAGAAAGCGGAAGGGCATGTCGCAGAAGGAACTGGCTGATGGGATTTGTACTCAGGCAACGATTAGTCTAATCGAGAAAAAAAGTAAAATTCCAAGTATGAAGATTATGATGAAAATTTGTAATCGATTAGGAATTCGTTTATCGGAAGTCATTATTGAAAATGACGACCAGTTATATCGGACCTTCAAAAAAATTGATACTTTGATTCGACATACACAACTGGAAGAGGCTCAGGATGTGTTCCAGCATATCCGTCCGAAGCAGTTACGTAGTAATACGGATAAGAAACAGTATTATTACTATGAGGGCTATCTTCAATTAGTGCTCAATGACAATGCTGACGAAGCCATCTTTAACTTTGGGATGTTGCTTAATCAGTTCGTCAAGTCTAGTCACGATATGTTTGCCATCCTGGCCACACTTGGAACCGGCTTAGCTTATGAACGTAAGCAGGCCTATGACAAGGCTGAAATTTTTGTCAAACAGGCAGTTGCTACCTTACACACAATGGATGCGCAAGCAATGCCGATGGGTGACGACGATTACTTACAAAATGAAATTTTGATTTACGCCTCAGCCGCACAATTGTATGCTAAGATCAATTTTCCAGAGGAAGCTTTGGAGTTGATCGACTTGGCACTCAAGAAGGCTCAGGAGAGTCAGTCACTTTATTTATTAGACCGTTTGTATGCACAAAAGGCGGCCAATGAAGTTGTTTTAAATAATGTCCAGTCAGCGCATGATCACTATTACGTGGCGTATGCGTTAAGTCTGGTGACACATAACAGTAGTTTGACCGAAAAAATCACGAAAGAAATGGCCGAGTACCATATTGCACCCTTGCAAGTGGCTAACGACGCTTAGATAACGTGATAGGACAGTTAGCGGTGAACGGCCGCGCTTAATGGGAGATATTGCGGTTCCCATTAGGCACGGCACACCGCTGACTGTCCTATTTTTAATACCGGGGGGAATGTGAAGATGAGTTGTCAAAACTGTGGTTACCAAAATTCACCGCATGCCGTGACTTGCCTAAAATGTGGTCATCGTCTAACGCCAGTGAATGGTGATGTCAATCAGCAAAGCCGAGTCCAGCGGCGGCGTCAACAATCACGGCGGACAACTTTTTCGAGTCGCTTTAGGCCACAAACACTCCTTGGGGTATTAATTGCGGGGTTACTATTGCTGGGTGGCGGCTATATCGTGGGACAACTATTGTGGTCGTCTACGACATCGGCAACTGCCGAGTCGGCAGGTAAAAGCCAGGTGCATAAGCCGGCTGCCAGCGATTCTGACGCACTGATGAAGGCAACACAGACATTTCCGACTACGACAGTTACTGATCTGGTTGCGCAAGCAACGAATGGGTTGGCTGGTCAAACTTCGGTAGCGGTGATGCCATTAACGGGTAGCCAGACCGTGGTTTTGAATAATCGAGCGCAACGTGCTGGCAGTTTGATCACGTTATTTATTATGGTCACTGCCTTTGATCAGGTCCATCAAAATAATTGGCGCATGCAGGATCGTTATACCCTGCGTGCTGCCGATAAAGTTGGTGGAACCGGGACGTTGCACACGTTACCAGCTGGAAGCCAGTTGACGTATGCTGAAATCACGAAACGCATGATTACGGAGAGTGATAATACGGCTGCTAATATCATGTTGGATCGTGTTGGCGGCTTCTCGGCGGTCAACACGGAAATTGCACAGTTGGGTCTGACTGATACAAAAATGGCTCGGCGGTTAATGGATACTGCCGCACTAAAGGCCGGGCATGATAACGATACTTCGGTTCGGGATGTGGCAACGGTGCTGAAACGACTGGCGAACCTGCGTTTGATCTCGAACAAAGCCGATCACGCGATGTTAACGATTTTGAAGGCGAACACGGATCACAGTAAGTTGGTCAAAAATCTGCCAACACGCGCGACAATCTATAACAAAACTGGGGACTATCAAGCATACGGTGTTCAAAATGATGCGGCCATCGTTCAGAATCGTCAGGGAACTTTTATCATGACGATGATGACTGCTAGTGGGGAACGTACCGCGCAAACGGTCGCGATGAATGATCTTGGTCAGGCGCTTTACCGGGCAATTTTAGAGCAGTAAGCGGTATGATTTTGGCAAATAGTAAAAAATCGGCCAGTGAGGTAAGTAACTTCACTGAGCCGATTTTTATTGTACGTGTATCAAAAGATTACTTTTTCTTTGGTTTAGGAGCTGGCTTATTTTCCAAGTCAGTCCGGACAACGAGAACGTCACAAACAGCCATCCGAGTGACATATTCGGTGACTGACCCGATCAATAAGCGTTCAACCGCGTTGAGACCAGTTGCGCCAATCATAATTAAATCGATGCCCATATCCTTAGGAACGTCGCGCGCAATAATCGTCTTAGGTGCGCCATATTCAATCGAATAATCCACGTTATCTAAGCCGTCCGCCTTAGCTTCTGCAACGTACTTGTCCAACGTTTTTTGAGCAGTATCGGTCACTTGTTCAACCATGGTCGTATCAAAACTAGAAATGTTTTGGAAAGCACGGGTATCAACCACGTGGACCATGTGAACTGAGGCGTTAGGTCCGTTCCGTTTCGCGACGGCAACCGCCTTTTTAAATGCTAATTCCGCTTCATAAGAACCATCAACAGGAACTAAAATGTGTTGGTATTGTTGTAACATCATTCTCACCCCTCATTACTTTATAACTATATTGTAAAGGTTTTCGCAAAAAATAAAAAGCGTTTTCTATGAGATTTGCATGAAACTCACTAAAATTAGTGCAATTGCCATCATAATCAGTGAACCGCTAGCCAGTACAATGGCAATTAGCATTGTCGCTTGAACAAAGATGGTCACGAAACAGGCGATGGTAACTAGTAACATTAAGCCGCCACCATAGCGTGCGACGTGTTTGATTGTCGGCGCTTTGTTCGGGTCAAAAAAGAGAAATGGTCGGGACTGGTGCGTCAGCAGATAATAACTGAGCCAACCCGCAATGAGCGTGTATATGACAAGCAGTAATGTAATCAAAATGAACCTCCAACAGGTGATGTTAATCTTATTTTAGTTGATTCCGGAAGAGAAGACAAATGCAATGCTAGCTAAAGATAAGCGATTAGTACTAGTAGTTCACACAACACAATTTAGCGTCAAATGATTGCGACACACGTCATGCTGGTTTTATGAGGATGAGTAATTGTTCAGGAGTGTCGGATTGTTGCAGAAATACCCAAACCAGCGTGATGGACTGTATTTCAATAGCCGAGATTATTCATGTATAACCGGCTTCCCAATTAACCATTCTCCCCATGAGTTTTGGACGGTGTTAGTAAAATGACGTTGTGAACTTGGGTCGCTTTCACGCCACAAAAAAAGGCCAGGAACAAGTCCTGACCAACGGAAGTAAACTTCCGGAAAAACTAGTGGTGCCGTTAATCGCCCTTCAGTATTGACCCGCTTTAAGGCAGGTGGGACGTTCTGACTAATTCGCTAACTACCAAAGGATAAGGCATGTTATGGAATTAGCTAACGGACATCCCAAAGTAGTATTAATTGTTCGGCAACACTTTGTTTAGAGCAATGCGCACACCTTAGTAATTTCGACTCTTAGTCTAGCATATAAAAATAAAAGTTGCAATTATTAGCACAACCAAGGTATTGTTAGCGATTTCTCTCGTTAGCCTTTAATAATTTTTCGTATTGTTGCGCAAGGGCTGTTTCGTAGCGGCCATTTGTTTTGGGCTCGTAATACTTGGCTGATTTGATGGCATCTGGTAAATACTGTTGAGCGACCCAATCACCCGGGTGATCGTGTGGAAAATCGTATCCAACACCATGACCGAGTTTGGCAGCGCCTTGATAATGCGCATCCTTGATGTCGGCCGGGATATCACCGAAATGGCCGTCACGGACCGTTGTGAGCGCGGCATCAATGGCACTGATCCCTGAATTTGACTTTGGCGATAAGGCTAATTCAATCACAGCGTCAGCTAGCGGAATCCGTGCTTCAGGAAATCCCAATTGATCGGCAGCTTGAACAGCTGCGACGGTGTGGGCACACGCGGCTGGATTAGCTAATCCAATATCCTCATAGGCAATCACCATCAGCCGACGCATAATACTCTTTAAATCCCCCGCCTCAACTAGCCGGGCTAAGTAGTGTAATGCAGCGTTTACGTCGGAACCGCGTATGGACTTTTGAAAGGCCGAGATCACGTCGTAGTGGGCGTCACCATCTTTATCTGCGGATAAGGCTTTCTTTTGCAAGCATTCTTCAATCGTTTGTTGTGAAATGGCGATGGTGCCGTCATCGGCCGGAGACGATGATAATACGGCCAATTCTAACCCATTGAGGGCACTGCGCAAATCACCGTTGGTAGCGGTGCACAGGTGGTGCATGGCCGCGGGTGCTAAATCAACGTGGTAACTGCCAAGACCGTTTTTTTCGTCAGCGAGGGCTCGTTCCACCGCGTGCTGAATATCATCGTCAGTGAGCGGGAAAACTTGAAAGATCTGCGTTCGACTACGGATGGCTGGATTAATGCTAATATATGGATTTTCGGTCGTAGCACCAATCAAAATGATGCGGCCACTTTCTAAGTGAGGCAATAAAAAGTCTTGTTTAGTTTTATCCAACCGGTGGATTTCATCCAGCAGAAGAATGACCGTCCCGCTCATTTTGGCTTCTTCGGCTACGATTTGAAGTTGTTTTTTACTGTCGGTAGCTGCATTCAGCATGCGAAAAGCATACTTGGTGGAACCGGCAATGGCACTCGCGATACTAGTCTTGCCAGTACCTGGTGGGCCGTATAGAATCATTGATGATAGTCGTTTGGCTTTGACCATCCGGGCGATGATCTTGCCTGGGCCGACCAATTGTTGCTGGCCGACAACGTCTTTCAGCGTTTTTGGTCGCATCCGGTAGGCTAATGGTTGTTGCATCGTTTGAAATCCCTCCTTGCAAAACTAGTCCCAACTATTATAGCATTTACAATGAAGGACACCGAATAATCAGTTTAACGAACAAAATAATTATAAAGGATTGATCATTATGGAATTAGATGCCGTTGGTAAGGCAATTGTACAGTATCACTTAGTCCCACTCGTTCATCAGGCTAATTTAGGACTAGAGGTCACCATGCACCGGGTGGACGACCATGGTCACTTAGCGACGACAGCACACCCGCAAGCGTTTGGATCAGCGCAACAAAATCATCAGTTACGTCCGGGCTTTTCCGCAAGTGCTTTAAAGTTTACTACGCCGGTGCGTCGTGACATTCCTGCATTGATGGCGTATCTGAAGGGCTTGAATACCGCAGCACGGTGGTCACTCGATGCGGACGAACGACTTTGGCCACTGTCGAGTACGCCTGTGTTGCCGGATGATCTAACGAACGTGCCACTGGCTGATGTTGATCAAGTCAGCTATCAGCGTCGTCGCGACTTAGCTCGTAAGTATGAGTTACAGCGATTAATGACGACTGGTAGTCACGTGAATATGAGCTTGAATGAAGCTTTATTCACCCGTTTATATACTGAGACTTTCCATCAGCAGTATCACAGTTATGTTGACTTTCGCAATGCAATTTATCTGAAAGTCGCTCAGGGATTGGTGCGCATGAACTGGCTGATTCAGTATTTATTTGGCGCTTCACCACGCCTAGCCGTTACGGATACTACGAGTCGTCCACAGCGCAGTAGTGTTCAACATCCCGATGGTCGCTACAGTCAAGTGACGGGAGACTATACGTCAATTGATCGCTACGTGGCCAAGTTGACGGCGGCTGTTCGTCAACAGCAGTTGTTGTCGGTCAATGATTTTGACGGGCCAGTTCGGCTTCGGAGTAATGGGCAGCTAGCTATGATGGCCCGGCAGGGGGTCTATTATCTTGAATACCGGGGCTTGGATCTCGATCCAACTAGTCCAGTCGGGGTGGACGCGAACGCGGTGGCATTTGTTCGTTTGTTGGCGAGTTATTTCGTAATGATGCCGGCACTTCCAGCTAAGATGGTATCCCAAGTCAACGCTCAAGCTGACCAATTGACCCGTCAAGTTTTGGGTGAAAATCCAACGACGGCTAGTGCTCAGGCCGTGCCGGCTGTTCAAGTTTTAGATGCACTTGCTGATTTTGTTAAAACCTATGGCCTACCAAATGAAGATGCCGTGTTACTCAAACAGTTGAAGTCGCGGGTCACTGATCCAAAGAAGACGCTGAGTGCGCAGATTGCCATGCAAGCCGATCCGTTAGCATGGGCACTCGAACGGGCTGCACGCTATCAGGAATCGAGCAATGAACGTCCGTTTGAACTTGCGGGCTTTACCGCGCTAGATCTATCGAGCCAGCAACTAGCCCAGCAGGCCTTGACGCGGGGAGTGCAGGTGGACGTTGTTGACCCACACGCTAACATTTTACGATTGACTAAGTTAGGACGGTCGCAATTAGTTGTGAATGGGAGCGGAACGGATTTAAATCCACAGGCGCTAACGACCGTACTGACACATAAAGCAGCGGCCAAACAAATTCTGGCTGAGCACGGGGTTCCGGTGCCGGCTTCACAGACATATCATACAGCTAATCAGTTGATTGCTGATTATGATCGATACGTTCAAGCTGGTGGGATCGTATTAAAAGCGGCGGATGAGTCGCACAAAGTAATTGTCTTTCGGATTATGCCCGAACGCGGACTGTTTGAACAAGTCGTCCGGCAACTATTCGAGCAAACGTCCGCGGTAATGGCCGAGGAAGTGGTAGTCGCATCAAGTTATCGCTTTTTGGTTATCGATGGTCGTGTGCAAGCAATCGTCGAACGAATTCCAGCCAATATTGTTGGTGATGGTCGCTCAACGGTCAAGACGTTACTTGATCGCAAAAATGGTCGAGCGTTGCGCGGGACCGCTTTTAAGTGGCCTCAATCAGCGCTACAGTTAGGAACGATCGAACGGTATCGCCTGGACTCATATCACTTGACCTTAGATTCTGTGGTCAGCCGGGGAACTCAGATCTTATTACGAGAGGATGCGACTTTTGGTAACGGGGCGGACGTGCTAGACGCGACGGCTGATATGCATCAATCCTATGTGCAGGCGGTGGAAAAGTTGGTAGCAGACTTACACTTAGCGGTCGCTGGGGTCGACGTGATGATTCCCAATCTCTATGCCGAATTAGTGCCAGAGCATCCTGAAATGGCGGTATACTTGGGTATTCATGCGGCGCCGTACTTGTATCCGCACTTGTTCCCAATGTTTGGTACTGCCCAACCAGTGGCGGGGCAGTTGTTGGATGCATTGTTTAAAAATGAAGATTAAGTTGCGATTGATTTAAGCTGTAATCATACGGAATTATACCGAAAAAATGAGCTTGACAAGGTAATCTTGTTAAGCTCATTTTTTATCCCTGGAAAACGCATTTGGACATTCTTAGATAAAATTTACGTTTAAATAAATACAACAGAAAATATGAAAACGATACCAAAAAATGTTGACAATC
Source organism: Lactiplantibacillus plantarum (assembly GCF_014131735.1). Lineage (NCBI taxonomy): Bacteria > Bacillati > Bacillota > Bacilli > Lactobacillales > Lactobacillaceae > Lactiplantibacillus > Lactiplantibacillus plantarum. The sequence goes on along the minus strand of NZ_CP039121.1, from coordinate 2,160,318 downwards.
AAAATATAAGCTTGTATTATGATGAATGAAGAAAGTAGTTCTATTAAGGAGGGCGTAAATGGCAACGATTTCAGACGTCGCAAAGTTAGCGGGTTTGTCAGTCTCAACAGTTTCACGGGTTATCAATAACAGTCCACACGTATCAAGTAAAAAGAGAAATCTTGTTAAAGCAGCAATGACCGAATTGGGTTACGTTCCACGGCCGGCCGCTCGGCAACTGCGCGGGTCTAAAACGAATACAATTGCGGTTACAATTCCACGAATCGTGAATCCGTTCTTTGCATATTTGGTAGATGCTATTGAACGGGTTTTAGATGAGCAAGGTTATAGTACGCTGATTGTTCAGACTTTTGGTCGACCAGAAGAAGAGGTGACAGCATTAAATTTATTGAAAAATCAACAAGTTGATGGTGTGATTCTTTGCTCAATTGAAAACTCATGGGCAGTTATTGGAGCATATCAAAAATATGGAAAGATTGTCCTAGTTAATGAGTATCTAAAAGAAAAAGATGTCCCCGTTATTCGTTCGAATCAATATAAGGGTTTTTATATGGCAACCAGTTTTTTATATGATCAAGGGTATCGTAAAATTGCCTATGCTACTGGCCGTAAGAATATCGTGATTACAGAACGTGGAGAGGATTTTGATTCGGACCGGTTTGCAGGTTTTCAAGATTCATTAAATGAGCATCAATTACGTTTCAATCGGCAGTGGTTATTCACTGGCGCTCATACTTTTGAAGATGGTCGTAAAATATTACAACAAATATTGACACTGAATGTACGACCCGATGTGTTGATTGCGGGGAGCGATGAAGTTGCCATGGGTGTTGTTCAAGAGGCAGAACGATGCAAAATTAATGTTCCTAGTGCCATTGGAGTATTGGGCGTGGACGACCAGCCAATGTCTGCGAATCTAAAAATCCCGTTATCAACTGTACAACAACCGGTTAAAAGAATGGGACAAGCAGCTGCCGAAGTCATGTTAAAACAGATCAGTGGCACAGAAACGTCTACTGAAACAGTATTTGAGCTAAAGGTTATTAAGAGAGCATCAGCCTAATGCTCTTTTTAAAATAAATAATTTGGTATCGATACCAAAAATGGAGGAATTAATTATGTCAGTAATTTTAGCACGGGTAGACCAACGTTTGATTCATGGATTAATTGTTAATCAATGGGCACAAGCATTACAAGTTAAACGGTTTATGGTGGTTGATGATGAATTAAGTACTAACGAGGCCATTAAAGCAAGTATGCGGATGTCTAAGCCAGCCGGAACTGGGATGTCTATTATCAATACGGAAAAAGCTATTACTAACTTCAACGCTGGTAAGTATGATAATCAACGGGTATTTGTTTTAGTAAAAGAACCCGCTACATTGATTAAGCTTATTGAAGGTGGCGTCGAAATTCCTAAAGTTGATCTTGGTATTCTATTTAATGAAAGCGGTCGCAAACCAGTTACGAAGTTTGTTGCCTTAGATGATGAGGAACGTCGTGATTTGCAAATATTGGAACAGAAAAATGTCCCTTTGGTAATCCAGTACGTGCCAACTGATCCAGAAGAACCTTTTAAAGCGTAGACGAGGAGGAACTAATAATGTCAGGTATTCAAATATTACAAGATATTCTTATTGTTTTGTTAGCAGGGTATATGACGATTGATCAGAACGGTCTTGTGATTATGTCTTGGTTCCCGGTAATTGTCGGAACGATTACTGGTTTGATTATGGGAGATTTACCCACTGCGTTAACTATTGCTGGGACATTTCAATTAATGATGTTAGGTGTCGCCGCTTTAGGTGGTGCGTCTGCGCCTAATTACGGATTGGCAACAATTGTCGGTATTTTTATTGCTGTACGAACTGGATCTGGGATTAAGTCAGCGATTGCTGTTGGGTTACCAGTTGGATTATTAGCAATCCAGTTAGAAGTCATTGCACGGATCATCGTCAATTTCTTAGCGCATAAGATGTTAGGTGATGTTCAAAAGCATGATTTTCAGAAAATGCGTCGTGAAGCCTGGTGGGGTCCGGCCTTGTTCAGTTTGCAAACTGCCTTACCTGCAATTCTAATTGTTTTCTGGGGCGCCGATGTTGTCAAATTTATTTTGAACGTTGTGCCTAGTTGGGTTACAAACGGACTAACTGTTGCTGGCGGTATGTTACCTGTAGTCGGAGTTGGCATGCTATTACGGTATATGCCAGTCAAAAAGTTCCTTAGTTACATTATTGTTGGCTTTGTGCTAGCGGCATATTTGAAGATTGATGTCTTGGGTGTTGCCTTAATTGGATTTGCTGCAGCTTATTGGTACTTCTTAAGCGAGTCCAAAAAGGTCAGTCAAGTAGCAACAAATGCCGGTGTGGTTGAAGATGAAGGGGACGATTATGATGAATAAGCAACCAACAACTAAGATTACGAAAAAAGATCGTCGGCGGGCCGCGGTACGCTATAATTTTATGGCTTGCAATATCTTTAATTATGAATCCCAAATGGGACCTGCGGTGGCTTGGGCACTGGCACCAGCCTTACGAAAAATTTATGATGATGACGATGAGTATCAAGAAGCATTAGAAAATCATTTTAATTATTATAATTCGACAACTGTAATGTCTTCGCTGATTTTGGGCGCTTCATTAGCCATGGAAGAGCGTGATGGTATTAAGGCTAAGACAGCAGTTCAATCATTGAAGACAAGTTTAATGGGACCGATGGCTGGTGTTGGTGATACGCTTGTCTGGGTATTGTGGCCGACAATTATGGGATCGATTTCAGGGTATATGGCCTTACAAGGAAACCCATTAGGTGCAATCGTTTGGTTGATTGCAAACATTGTTTTTTGGTTTGTGAAACTTAAAATGTTTGATATTGGCTTTACCAGTGGTACGAAGCTTATTACGTCATTGGGTGAACGACTAAATATTTTTACAGAATCTGCCTCAATTGTCGGACTAAGTGTTGTTGGCGCTCTGGTTGCAACGGTGGTTAAAATTTCAATGCCTGTTAAATTTGCGGTAGGTAAAGTAACGCTTAATCTTCAAACCGGAATTTTTGATAAAATCATGCCTGCATTGTTGCCGGCATTACTGACTTTATTAATTTATCATTTGTTAGGCAATAAGAAATGGACACCAACAAAAATAATCTTACTAGTTATTGCAATATCACTGGTAGGAACATTTTTAGGCATCTTTAAGGCATAGGGGAGAGTTGTGAATTATGAAACGTAAAATTATTTTAGCATCACATCATCAATTTGCTAGTGGGCTGGCTGACACCGTTAATTTTATTTCTAATAATGCAGCTGATATTGTTGCTTTAACGGCATACATGGATAACCAGCCAGTAGAACAACAAGTTAAATCATTAATGGCTAGTATTCCTGCAGAAGTGGAGATCGTTATTTTGACAGATATGCTGGCGGGCAGTGTAAATCAGCAATTTTTTAATTATCGAATGCGCCCCCACACACAAATTATTAGTGGCATGAATCTTCCGTTAGCGTTGGCAATTGCACTAGAACCGACTGATCACGAGTTAACAGATCAGCGGGTTTGCGATTTAATCACCCAGGCTCAAGAATCAATTGTTTCAGTTAATCAAATGAGTATAGAAATGGATGATGATGATGAATAAAACAGAGTGGTGGCGGAAGAGTGTTGTTTATCAAATCTATCCGAAAAGCTTTAATGACAGTAATGGCGATGGAATTGGCGATATAAGAGGTATCATTGAAAAGTTAGATTATTTGAAGCAACTTGGTGTGGACGTTATTTGGCTGAATCCTATCTATCAATCTCCACAAGTTGATAATGGTTATGATATTAGCAATTACCGAGAAATTGACCATCAGTTCGGGACGTTAGCGGACTTCACTGCATTACTAGATGCAGTACATCAGCGACATATGCGATTAATTTTGGATTTAGTCGTCAATCACACATCAAGTGAACATCCGTGGTTCAAGGCGGCTAAGCAAAGTACAAGCAATCAATATCATGATTATTACATTTGGAAAGATGGGAGTAAAGAACAGTTGCCTAACAACTGGGGTTCCTCATTTGGCGGCTCAGCTTGGGAATATGTTGATCAACTCGGTCAATACTATTTACATTTGTTTGCAAAGCAACAGCCTGATTTAAATTGGGAAAACCTTAAAGTACGTCAGGATGTATATGAAATTATGCGTTTTTGGTTGAACAAAGGCGTTGATGGTTTTCGGATGGATGTCATCAGTCTGTTGTCGAAAAAACCAACTTATCCGGATGGTCCGGTCATTCAAAATAAAGCGTATGGCAGTTATTATTATGGTGCAGCCAATGGGCCTAAAATCCATGATTATTTACGTGAGATGAATCAGCAAGTATTAAGTCATTATGACATTATGACTGTTGGCGAGACACCCCATACTAGTGTTGCTGAGGCTGAAAAATATACGGATGAACGACGTAAAGAATTAAACATGGTTTTCCACTTTGACCATATGCATTTAGATTATGATGAAAATGGTAAGTTTTCTACGAGACGCTTCAAATTATCCGCACTAAAACAAGTGTTTAATAAGTGGCAATTAGGCATGGCTGAACATCATGGCTGGAATAGCTTGTATTGGAGCAATCATGATCAAGCACGTCCGGTAACTCGGTTTGGTGTCGATGATACTGAGTACCGAGTTAAATCTGCGAAGCTGTTGGCGACTGTGTTACATTTTCAACAAGGAACACCGTTTATTTATCAAGGTGAAGAACTAGGAATGACAAATGCCAAGTTCACCTCAATTGATGACTATCAAGATATTGAAACACATAATATCTATCAAGACTTTATTAATCATAAACATCTCAGCAAAGAGTACACAATGAAGGCCATTTATTTGAAGTCACGGGATAATGCGCGGACCCCGATGCAGTGGACCAGCAAACATAATGCCGGTTTTACAACGGGAACGCCATGGCTTAGCGTCAATCCTAACTATACTAGAATTAATGTGGAACAAGCGTTAAAGGATAAAGACTCAATTTTCTATTATTATCAGCAACTGATCAAGTTGCGTCATTCTTTATCGATTGTGACAATGGGTGACTTTGAGTTGCTTGATCCCGACAATGAACAAGTATTTTCATACTTAAGACGAGATCAGAAGCAGATACTATTAGTCGCCGGGAATTTTACCGAAAAACCAAAAAAAATTGTTTTGCCAACAGAACTGCAGAATAGACCATGTGAGAAGATCATTAGTAATGATCAAAACATTGCAGAAGAGACTAACAGTGTTGTTTTACCAGCATATGGTGCTGTTGCTTATTTGTTCAGTATTGATTAAATTTAACAGAGGCTAACAGTGCAACAATCGAGTTGTCCAGTGTTAGCCTTTTATTTTATATAAAGGATTATAGTCAATACACGGTGTCGTGATTGAAAACACCTATTTCGAATTTTATCTAAATATCTCTTGTTGAATTCCTGGTTGCCTGTTATACTCTATTTAGATATATATCTAAATAGTTGATTGGAGGTAGCCCGTATGGCGTTGAATACGACCTTTAAAGCAATTGCAGATCCTGTCAGACGCCAGATTTTGGAAGATTTACGCCAGAATCGGCAATCGGCTGGTGAGATTGCGGCTCATTTCAAGTTAAGCAATGCAACGGTGTCTTATCATCTCAAGCTTTTGAAGCAAGCTGGTTTAGTTACCGTGACCAAGGAAAAAAATTATGTGTACTATGAGCTAAATGCGAGCGTATTTGAGGAAATGTTGACGTGGCTATATCGTTTTAGTCCAAAGCAGGGGGATGAAAAGTGATGACAAAAAGGAACTTGCAGTTGTGGCTGAGCTATATTGTTATTCTGTTACCAATGAGCTACGGCGTCGTGAATTATGCGGCCTTGCCCGCCAAAATGGCTATTCATTTTAATTTGGATAATCAACCTAATGGAATGGCCACAAAATTATTAGTGGTCGTTGGCTTTCCAATTATGATGATGGCGTTTCAGCTGATTTGCGTTGGGGTGACACGGTTGAATGCCAATCATAAGGCACCGGCGCCACGGTTTGAACAGATGATCATTTGGATCGTGCCTGTACTATCAAGTGTGATCTATGCGACAACTATCAGTTATAACTTAGGCCATCAATTGGATATTTGGCGTATTGCCGTTAGTTTGATTGCCTTTATTTTCATGGCCATCGGGAATTATTTGCCAACAATCAGTGCAAATCAATACGCGCAGATGCACCGAGGTGGTCACACGATTCGGCCAATGATTTGGCGGCGTGTTCGTTATTGGTTGGGCTATACGCTAGTTGGTGGTGGGATATTGTTACTACTGAGTATCGTCACAACAGCATGGGTTTCAGTCAGCCTCATGGGGATCATTGTTGCGGCCTTAGTTATCATGAGTCTTTATGGCACTCTAGCGCGTAATTAACGCAGTCAAACGTAAAAAGGTCCTCATCCGTGCGTGGATGGGGACCTTTGTTGTATTAAAGTAACTTTTTGAATTTATCTAGCAACCCAGGTGTTTTCTCGGCCTGGGGTGTTGCTGATGAAGTCTGCGAGGGATAACGCTGCGCAACATCAATAATATCTTGGTTAATGGCGCTTGCAGCAGTGAAGATAAGCGCGTAATCATCATCAGCAGTATGGTAGATGTCATCCGTTTTGATAGTGAATTTGATATTGGCTTGACTAGCCGCCTTGATATACGGCCCAATCAGTTCCTGGTCTAAATTACCATTAATATATAATTGGTCATCCGGATGGCTCGTAAATGCTTGGTGAAGTGAGTCGACGTAATTGGCCTGTTTAATTTGGGCAACGGTCACTGCGACTTCGACGCGTTCCCGAAAGGTCCCCAGGTACTTGCGTTGTTCGTCGGGATGCAACTTTGGCGTCCCGTGCATGGCCGTTTCGATGCGGTCAACTGGTTGTTTATCTGTTTCAGCCATTGTCTAACATCCTTTCCTTGATAGTAATTATCATTGTAGCATGTTCCTCCAATAATAGCGAAGGGAAGGGGGGTAGCGTTGCGTTAGTGAATGCGGTATGGTTAATCTAAATTAGTTTTGGGGATGATAAAACTTGTTTACAAATCAAGATTTTGAAATTTTTAATGACCAGACGTTAGCGGGCCGCATGCATTTAATCAAAACGGTGATCGATCCTAAGTTCGAACAGGTCGCACCAACGATTATAGCGAGTTTACAAACACCTAGCGAGCCACCGTTCTACGCGCACGTTGCCAAACATTTACGGCGATTTAAGAATCCGCCGGTAGACACTTGGGTCGCTTTTAGTCAAAACAAACGGAGCTACAAAGCCTGGCCACATTTTGAATTGGGGCTATGGCCTGACCGTTTGTTTATCTATTTTGATATTTTGGATGAGTGTAAACCGGCCGTGCAGGCAAAGATGCAACTCGCAGATTTAACACCACTTTTGAAGGCCTTGCCGGCGGGCTATGTTATCAGTAATAATCATGGGGTGCCGGCCACGCAACTTGCAACACCGGCCAATATTACGCAGGCCATCAAGAAATTCGATCAGTATAAACACAGCGAGTTGGTCGTGGGCCGCGCAGTCTTGGTCGGTGATCCGTTATTTGAAGATGCTGATACGTTGAATAAATTGATCATCACAACATTCAAACAATTATTGTCGATTTATCAACCGGTCATGGCGGCTGTGAGTGCTGAGCGTCAGGTCTGAAATTAACAGAACATACAAAAAAGCCGCCGCAAACGCGACGGTTTTTAAATACCGGAAATTAAAGTTTGTTGTAGTATTCAACGATTAATGATTCGTCGATATCTGCTTCAAGTTCTTCACGTTCTGGTAAACGAGTTAATGAGCCTTCAAGCTTATCAGCATCGAATTGAACGAAGTTAGGGCGTGCAACAACGGCTTCAACAGCACCAGTGATAACAGCCAACTTCTTGGACTTTTCACGAACTGAGACAACTTGGCCGACACTAACTTCGTATGAAGGGATGTCAACACGCTTGCCATCAACAGTGATGTGACCATGGTTTACTAATTGACGAGCTTGGCGACGAGTTGTTGCTAAGCCTAAACGGTAAACCATGTTATCCAAACGACGTTCGAGTAAGATCATGAAGTTAACACCATGCTTACCTTCGCGAATCTTACCAGCTTTGATGAATAAGTTAGCGAATTGACGTTCAGTTAAACCGTACATCATCCGTAACTTTTGCTTTTCACGTAATTGTGTACCGTATTCAGAAAGCTTACCGCGACGACCTTGGCCATGATCACCAGGTGCGTAAGGACGACGAGCTAATTCTTTACCAGTACCTGAAAGGGACATTCCCAAACGACGGGAAATTTTCCAACTTGGACCTGTATAACGAGACATAAAATGTTTCCTCCAATAATTTTAGTTGGAGTAAAATAATCCGATGTAAGTTCGATATTCGTTCAGATTGGACTGCAGGTTTCACCATTGCAGCCGCAGGTTACTAACTGACCAAAATATTGGCACCAATCTGTTGACGAGCTTACCCACTCACTGCTGCATTATTTTACACAAAGAGTAGCATAACACGTTTAATGCTGATTAGTCAATGTGTGACGTCAGAATCGCCACAAATTCGGTCAATTCAGCTTCGTTATCAGCATTGAATCGATCTAATGATGGAGAGTCGACGTCGAGTACGCCGATTTGGTGGCCGTCCTTGGTGATTGGGACCACGATCTCAGAGTTGCTGGCGCTGTCACAAGCGATGTGGCCGGGGAATTGATGGACATCGGCTACCCGTTGGTTCGTTTGCGTTTCAAAAGCAGTTCCGACGACACCAGCCCCAACTTTGATGTGCATGCAAGCGACTTTGCCTTGGAAGGGACCTAAGTCGAGCTCGCCAGTTTGTTCGTTAAATAAGTAAAAGCCGGCCCAGTTAAGGTTGTCATAAGTACTGTTGAGGAGGGCACTAGCATTAGCTAAGTTCGCGACCAGGTTAGTTTCTTGAAACAGTAGGGCGTCGAGTTGTTGGTTCATAAGTGATGTTTCCGTGGTAGCCATGTAAAAAATCCTCCTTGAATGTTAACAAATTGTTACTGTCCGTTAGTTACGTCTATGTTATAATTTAAGATAGATTTTAATTGGATTTTCAGAAAAAAGCAAGGTTACGGTTCTCAACAGGGTGAGGCGCAACGCAATTAAAACGGAATAAATAATGTAAGGGGTATTCGTATGCAAGTAGCAATCGGCATTGTTGTGGTTGCGATTGTCATCTACGCGGCGGTCAAAGGCTTTCAATTTTATATCGACAAGCAAGTCCGTCAATTGACGGAACGGCAACAGGCGCTAGTCAAGCAATCGCAGACCACAGATTTCGAAAAAATTGAACAACTCGGACTAACGGGCGGATCGTTAGCGAAGTTGGAAGCGTTGCAGAGCGCTGGTCAAGAAGTTGATAATGATCAGTTACCCGCCGTTAGTGAGCAATTAACGGCCATTACTTCGCAGGCGCGGGGCATCAGATTTCTCGATGCTCAGCAGAATCTGAAGAAGGTTGCGGCCACATTAGATACGATTGAACAACGACAGGCAGAAATTCGTCAGGGCTTGCAGGCCTTAGATGACGCGGATGCCGCGCACCGCCAAGCAGTGGCTAGTTTAGAGAAGAAGTACCAAAACATACGGAAGACGTTATTATCGCAAAACTTTTCATTTGGTCCGAGCATCGACAAATTGGAGGATCAGTTAGCTAACTTAGAAAGTGATTTTGATCATTTTTCCGAATTAGCCAAGGCTGGCGATCATGACGCGGCTGAAAAGGTTTTGGATCAGTTACATCACGATACTGGCACTCTTGAAATGGATATTGATCGGATTCCACCGATTTATAAGGACCTAGTGAGTGGGTTTCCTGATCAGTTAGCCGAACTGGCTAGTGGTTATCAACAATTAACGGCTCAACATTTTCACTTTGAGGTCGAATCGATTGAACCAGAAATCAAAGCGTTACAGCAAGCAATCGACGATAATATTGCGTTACTTGGTGATTTGAAAGTTACGGATGCTGAAAACGGCAATCATGCGATTGAAAAGCGGATCGACCACTTATATGACGTGATGCAAGCAGAGATCGATGCTAAGGCCGTTGTTGATCAACAACAAGAAGAAATCAGTAAGTTCTTGACACATGCCATGAATCAGAATCACCGCTTACAAATTGAGTTGGATCGATTAGCACAAAGCTATACGTTGAATAATGGCGAAGTTGAACGGACGCGTGAATTGAACGAACAACTGAAGAATATCGAAGCTGTTTATCAGGCGGACGTCACAGCTATTACTAGTAAGCAAGCTGTCTTTAGTGAGATCGCAGCTCATTTTGCCGAACAAGATGAGCAGTTGAAAGGCATTGAAGAAGAACAAGTGGCAATTAACAAAGGTGTGGCGAGTTTGACCGCTGAAGAGTCCAAAGCCCACGAGACGTTGCAACGGTTCGATTTTGAAATCCACGCGATCAAACGCCAGGTTGAAAATTTGAACTTGCCTGGACTACCGAAAGACTATTTGGACTATTTCAAAGTAGTTGCCAAGGAAATCGAACGGCTTGACCATGATATTAATAAGCTTGTGATCAATATGGACGACATCACGAAACAGTTGATTGTTATTCAGGCGGACATGGCGACCTTAAAGGAAAAGACCAGTGATTTAACGGATGCTGCGGTTATGGCGGAACAGCTCTTACAATACGCTAACCGTTACAAGACGAATCATGAAGAGGTGCAAGAAGCCAGCGTGGAAGCACAACGGTTGTTTACCGAGACTCATGACTACGCGCGGAGTTTAGAAGTAATTGCAACAGCTGTGGATAAAGTTGATCCGGGGTCCTATAAACGGATTGAGGACAGTTACTATGCGAATAAACAAGCTGATAAGATGAACGATGAGGCCTGACGAGGATAGTTGGGACCGCCCATATGCAAAATTTTAGTTAACTGAAAATAACCAGCTGGTGGTGATTGTTAAATGACAACCGCCACCAGCTGGTTTTTAGTTGGCATCATGATGCAAGTAATCGTGATGGTTCTGAGAAGGGTGACTGGGAACGGCCAACAAAAATGGTGTTTAGGACGCAATTGTCGTGTGATTAATCAGAAATTTGAAACAAAAACCCTTGTTTCACTAGTAATATTTGGTATAATTGCAAAGAATTCTTATCGAAAGTAAGTGCAATGCACACTTTCTTGGAAAGAGAAGGCGTAGTAATGATTTATTTTGACAATAGTGCGACGACGCAAGCTGCTCCTGCCGTACTGGAGACGTATACAACGGTTTCCCAAAAAATTTGGGGTAATCCGTCTAGTTTGCATAACTTTGGTGAAACGGCCTTTCATTTGTTGGAACAATCACGTCAACAAATTGCCGGCTTACTAGGTGTGCAAGCCCACGAAATTTTCTTCACGTCTGGTGGGACGGAAGGCGATAATTGGGTTTTGAAGGGTACAGCGATTGAAAAGCGGGCCTTTGGGAAGCATCTAATTACCACGGCGGTGGAACATCCTGCCATTCATAATTCGATGGAACAATTGAAGGAACTTGGTTATGAAGTGACTTACTTACCGGTCGATCAGGAAGGCCGCATCAACGTGGCGGACTTGAAAGCGGCAATTCGGCCTGACACGATTTTAGTGTCAACGATGGCAGTCAATAATGAAATCGGTACGATTCAGCCTTTACTTGAAGTGGCGGAACTACTGAAACAATATCCGAAAATTCATTTTCATATTGATGCAGTCCAAGGAATTGGTAAAGGAATTCAGAACATGATCATGAATGACCGGGTGGATTTTGTGACCTTTTCAGGGCACAAGTTTCATGCGACTCGCGGGGTTGGCTTTATTTACGCGCGCAATGGTCGTAAGTTAGCGCCATTAATGAATGGCGGCGGTCAGGAAAGTAACTGGCGTTCTGGAACTGAGAACTTACCAGCAATTGCCGGCATGGCGAAGGCCCTGCGATTGTTGCTCACGGATGAAGATGGTAAGGTAGCTCGTGAGCGAGCTATCAAACAGCGAATCTACGAGCACATTAAGTCGTTTCCTAAAGTGACGATTTTTAGTCAGCCAACGACGGGGTTCGCACCCCACATACTGTGTTTTACGATCAACGGTGTGCGGGGCGAGACCATTGTTCACGCGTTTGAAGATCAGGGCATTTATATCTCAACAACGAGTGCCTGCTCATCGAAGAAACACTTGGCCTCCAGTACTTTAATGGCGATGCACGTGCAAGAAAACATTGCGACGAGTGCTGTGCGGGTCAGCCTCGATGAGAATAATACGCTGGCAGAAGCTGACCAGTTTATTAAAGTATTTGATCAACTTTATCAAAAATTCTCAAAAATTAATGCAGACGCATAACGGAAAGGAACTTGTTCATGCAGTACACTGAAATCATGGTACGTTATGGTGAACTATCGACCAAGGGCAAAAACCGGCGGAACTTTATCGATAGCTTAGGCCGTAACGTACGCAAAGCGTTGCACGACTTTCCAGAACTAAAGGTCCACGCGAACCGTGACCGGATGCACATCATGTTAAATGGTGAGGATGCCGATAAAGTCATGGGCCGTTTGAAGCTAGTTTTTGGAATTCAAAACTTTTCACCAAGTATTCGCGTCGATGCCGACATGGATGCCGTCTATGAAACGGCGATTGCGATGGTCAAAGCCCAGTTTAAACCGGGGATGACTTTTAAAATTTACACACGGCGCTCCGATCATCAGTTTGAATACGATACAAATCAAATCAATGACATGCTCGGTGGGCAAATCTTGGACCACGTTGACGGGATTCAAGTTAAGATGAAGAATCCGGACATTGTGTTACGTGTTGAAGTTCGGTTAAACGGTATCTTCTTATCATCAGAAACGATTCAGGGTGCCGGGGGATTACCGGTCGGCACCGCTGGCAAGGGAATGCTGATGCTTTCTGGTGGGATTGATTCACCAGTTGCCGGCTACCTTGGCATGAAGCGTGGTGTGGACATGGAAATGGTCCATTTCTTCAGTCCGCCATACACGAGTGAACAGGCGTTAGCAAAGGCCAAGCAGTTAGCGTCAACGCTAGCAAGTTACTCTGGTAGCGTGAAGTTTATTCAGATTCCATTCACTGAGATTCAAGAAGAAATCAAAGAAAAAGTGCCCGAGGGTTATCTTATGACCGTTCAACGGCGCCTAATGATGCGTTTGATGGACGCCATTACGCGTCAACGGCATGGTAAGGCGATTTTTAATGGTGAATCATTAGGGCAAGTGGCTTCACAAACGATGGATAGCATGATTGCCATCAATGATGTGACCACCTTGCCGGTTTTGCGCCCAGTGATTTCCATGGACAAGACGGAAATTATTAAGATTGCCGAAGATATTGATACCTATGACTTGTCGATCATGCCATTTGAAGATTGTTGTACGATTTTTGCGCCGCCAGCACCCAAGACGCATCCGAAGCTAGACCGTTCACGGTCCTACGAAGAACGGATTGATGTTGAAGGACTGATGGCACGCGCTTTGGCTGGTGTTAAAATGACTGAGATCAAGCCGGGTGAAAATTATTTGAATACACAAGAAGACGTTTTTGCTGAACTATTGTAGGTCAAAAACGGGTGATATTATTACCCTAAAAACGAGTACCCGGTAATACTGGGTACTCGTTTTTTTGATCCTTTGGATGATCAAGCGCGGAAGCTCATTTCGTAATGGTAAGTCAGCTAAATAATAGGTCATAATCAGCCAACCAAGGTCGGGACTATGCTACGATAAATTTAGATTGAATCAGCGAGGTGAGTGGATGGAGTGGCAACAATTATTAATGGAAAATACGGCGTTGATCAATGCACAGGTTGTTCAGATTGGGCTGGAACGGGAAGGCCAGCGGGTAACGGTGACCGGTCATTTGGCGGATACGGCATTATCACCAACACTTATCAGCGAGTTGTCCGGCCTGCAACGGGACTTTGCGGAGACACAGTTGGAGTTAGTCACCCAACCGCAAGCAAGTGCGGTTGCTGCGTTGCACGCCTTAACGATGCTCACACAACAAGTCCGGCAAAGGCTTCTGCCTGAACTGATTTGGCCGCTAAGCATGCCGCCCACACTTCCACGATAAGACCGGGATATTCCAATCGCTAAGTTGGATGCGGCCGCTGTCGCCTATCGACAAGGACTTGCTCACCGCTATGGCCGACGACGTCAAATGTTGTCAGGTGTTCACTGTAATGTGAGCTTGGCGGCTAGTCTGATGATGGGATTGTATCAGGCCCAGACAGATAGTCGTGATTTCACCACCTTTCAAAATCACTGTTACCTGCACATTGCGCAGAATTATTTGCACTATCGCTGGCTACTGACGTATCTTTATGGCTGCTCACCATGCTGCTGGCCACAGTCTGGTCTTACGCCACCAGCCCAGCCCGTTCGAAGCTTACGCAACAGTTCTAGCGGGTATACCAATCGGCCGGGTGTTACGGTCTCGTACGCGTCGTTAAATGATTATTGTCAAACACTGCAAGCGGCCGTTGATAATGGAAAATTAAGTGCGACCAAGGAATTTTACGGTCAGGTTCGGTTGCGTCATGCTGGTGGTCATTCACAACTATGTCAGGATGGGATTCAATACTTGGAATTACGTAACTTAGATCTGAACCCATGGGCCGGTGCGGGCATCGATCTGTCCCAACTGACCTGCTTAACGTGGTTCGTTTTACTGATGCTCTGGTTACCAGTGCCAGCTAGTACGGATAATTGGATTCAGGCGGGTCAGCACGCCAACGAACAAGTTGCCATCGAAACCCCTATGCAAGTGACTCGACAGCTAACTGAAGGCGAACAACTAGCTGACGCGCTACAAACTATGGCTACCAGTTTACATCAACCACACGCGTTGCAAGTCGCCCAACATATTTTAACTAGTCTGCACGACCCGGCCAACACACTCGCTGCCCGCTGGGAACAACAAACAAACGATTCGCTCGAACGTGCAACCCAACTTGCACTCCAGCTGGCGACGACACCACATTTTAATGCTTGAATATACTGAAATCGGCGTACACACATGTTGGCACGTTAGGACGCACATCGGCTGACGAACAACAAACCAACTAATAAGCACGTTTAAACCATGACTAACGTCAAATAACGCGTCGCATGTCAAGAATGATAATTTTTGAGACGATTATTTGCGCGGAAACTGAAATTGCGTTAAATTTGAGCTATACTATTACTACCACAAATATTAGAAAACCATTAGTTATCGAAGGGGTGTTTTACGTGCAAGTATTATTTCATGATCAAGCGTTAGACTTAGTCGGTGAACCGTTACAAGATGGTGACCAGTTACCGAAGTTCAAAGTGTTCACTACCCATGATGAAAAGATTAAGACTAAGGACTTGCTAGGTAAGCCTGTCTTGTTAAGTGTGATGCCAGATATTGATACGCGAGTTTGTTCTATTCAAACAAAGAAGTTCAATCAACAGGCTGATAAGTACCCCCACGTTCAATTTTTAGCCATTTCCAATAACGCGGTTGCTGACCAAGCTGGTTGGTGCGCTAAGGAAGGCGTTAAGAACTTAACGGTGGCTTCCGATGAAGAACTATCCTTTGGTTACGCCACCAATCTATACTTGCCCAACAATGGGACGTTGACCCGGGCGATTTATGTCGCTGATGCGGCCGGTAAAATCGTTTATCATGAAATCGTGCCAGATGTTAGTCACGAGCCAAATTACGTTGCGGCACTGGATGCCTTAAAACAATTCGAATAAGGATTGACGGCACTCAGGAAATTCATTACAATAGTGACAACCAGCAATGAGCAAGAGAGTAGCGGTAAACAACGTCAACAGAGAGAGCGTGAACAGTGAAACACGCTTGGCGGTTTTAGCGTGAAGGTAGCTTGCGAGCTGCTATTCTGAACTGTTTTAGTAGGAATAGCCGGACGGGATACACCGTTCGTTAACAACGATGTTTAAGCTGTAAAGCGATCACTTGTGATGGCTTTAAAATTAGGTGGTACCGCGAAGTCCATTCGTCCTAGTCTAATAGGATGAGTGGGCTTTTTTAGTGCCAAAAGAAAGGATGTGCCCCAATGTCAGAAGAACCAACTACTGATATGCCAACTAAGTATGATCCGACCGCCGTGGAAGCGGGTCGTTATCAGACTTGGTTAGACCAAGATTTATTTAAGCCTTCGGGCGACAAGAAAGCTAAACCCTATTCAATCGTGATTCCACCGCCAAATGTTACGGGTAAGCTGCATTTAGGCCACGCTTGGGATACCACGTTACAAGATATTATTATTCGTCAGAAACGAATGCAAGGTTTTGATACTTTATGGTTACCAGGAATGGATCATGCCGGCATTGCCACGCAGGCAAAGGTTGAGGCCAAACTGCGCGAACAAGGGATCAGCCGTTACGATCTTGGTCGTGAGAAGTTTGTCCAACAAGTTTGGGATTGGAAAGACGAATACGCGTCGATTATCAAACAACAGTGGGCTAAGATGGGACTGTCATTGGATTATTCTCGTGAACGGTTCACCATGGATGATGGTCTGTCAGATGCGGTTAAGAAAGTCTTCGTTGATCTTTACAACAAGGGCTTGATTTATCGTGGTGAATACATCATCAACTGGGATCCTCAAGCACGGACGGCTTTGTCTGATATCGAAGTGATTCATAAGGATGACAAGGGTGCGTTCTACCACGTCAAGTACCCATTTGCTGACAAAGACTATACTTTCAATGGTAAGCATTACATTGAAATTGCCACGACTCGTCCTGAAACCATGATGGGCGATACCGCCGTTGCGGTTAATCCGAGTGATGACCGTTACAAGGAATTGGTTGGCAAAAAAGTCATCTTGCCATTAGCAGAACGTGAAATTCCAATTATCGCCGATGCGTACGTTGACCCTGAGTTTGGAACTGGAATGGTGAAAATCACGCCTGCTCATGACCCGAATGACTTTAAGGTCGGCAACCGGCATGATTTGAAACGGATTAACACCATGAATGATGACGCTTCAATGAACGCCAATGCGGGTAAATACGAAGGTATGGACCGTTTTGAAGCACGTAAAGCGATGGTCAAGGATCTTGAAGATCAAGATTTGATGATTAAAATCGACCCAATTGTGCATAGCGTTGGGCATTCTGAACGGACTGGCGTTCAGGTTGAAGCGCGGCTCTCAACTCAGTGGTTTGTTAAGATGAAGCCACTAGCTGAGCAAGCGTTGAAGAATCAAAAGACTGATAATAAAGTAGAATTTGTGCCTGATCGGTTTGAAGACACATTCAATCAATGGATGGAGAACGTCCACGATTGGGTTATCTCACGCCAACTCTGGTGGGGACATCGGATTCCAGCTTGGTATAACAAGACGACCGGCGAAACGTATGTCGGTGTTGATGGACCAAAAGATCCAGAAAACTGGGAACAGGATCCAGACGTGTTGGACACTTGGTTCTCAAGTGCACTTTGGCCATTTTCAACGATGGGCTGGCCAAACACTGATGCGGAAGACTTTAAGCGCTACTTCCCAACGGATACGCTGGTTACCGGCTACGACATTATCTTCTTCTGGGTATCACGGATGATGTTCCAGAGTTTGGAATTTACTGGCAAACGGCCATTCAAACACGTGCTTTTACACGGTTTAATTCGTGATGAACAGGGTCGCAAAATGAGCAAATCACTCGGTAACGGGATCGATCCAATGGATGTGATTGAAAAGTACGGGGCCGATGCATTACGGTGGTTCTTATCTAACGGGTCGACGGCTGGCCAAGATGTGCGGTTCAGCTATACGAAGATGGATGCTGCATGGAACTTTATTAACAAGATTTGGAACGCCAGCCGTTACGTTATCATGAACCTGGGCACCATGGACAAACCGGAATTACCAGCTGCAAGTGACTGGACGTTAGCAGATAAGTGGATCTTGAGTCGTTTGAACGCGACGGTCAAACAAGTGACGACTACCTTTGATAAGTTTGACTTTGGTGAAGCTGGTCGAGCCTTGTACAACTTTATCTGGAATGACTTCTGTGACTGGTATATCGAAATGAGTAAGGAAGTCTTGACCGGTGATGACGCTCAAGCCAAGGCCAATACCCAAAACGTGTTAGCCTATGTCTTGGATCAAATCTTACGGTTATTGCACCCAATCATGCCATTTGTGACCGAAAAGATTTGGTTATCAATGCCACACGTTGGTGAATCCTTAGTAGTCGCTGCTTATCCTGTTGACCATCCTGAATTTGATGACGAAACGGCGGAAAGTGATATGGCCTCACTTATTGAATTGATTACGGCCGTTCGGAGCATTCGAGCAGAAGCTAATGCGAAGATGTCATCAGCCGTGGATCTATTAATTAAGACGGACAACACTCGGTTACAAGCTGTTTTCAAAGCTAATGAAGATTATATTCAACGGTTTGCACATCCGAAGACACTGTCAATTGGCGCCGACGTGGTTGCACCGAAGTTAGCCATGACACAAGTGATTAGTGATGCGGAAGTTTACATTCCGTTAGCTGAACTTGTTGACCTCGATGAAGAAGTCAAAAAACTTGAAAAAGAACAAGCCAAGTTTGAAAGCGAAGTCGCACGGGCGACGAAGAAGTTAGGTAACGAACGCTTTGTTGCCAATGCCCCTGAAGACGTCGTTAATAGTGAAAAAGAGAAGTTAGCGGACAATCAGACAAAACTAGCTGCCTTAAAGCAACGTTTAGTTGATATTAAGGCTGAAGCTTAATTTGCGATAATAGTTAACTGAAATGTGTGTTACTGGTAAAATGGTAATCGTCCCGTTTTGGGATGGTTACCATTTTATTATTAAAACGTAAAATATAAGGGCTCATTAGCTAGAAGTATGGTGAGCAAACGGCCAAATGATGATTCGCGCGGTTTACAGGAAGGAAGACCAACATGATTGACACTTATTCAGCAGCATTAGCCTTTATTCACGGCCGGACTCAGTTCAAAAAAGCCCCGACACTCAGTCGTATGCGCCAATTCTTACATGAATTGGGTGATCCACAGTTAAAGGTGGCCGGCATTCACGTGGCGGGGACCAATGGCAAGGGGTCGACGGTTGCGAATTTACGCGAATTATTTATGGCAGATGGGCTAACGGTGGGAACTTTCACGTCGCCGTTCATTGTTCGCTTCAATGAACGGATCAGTGTTGACGGCACCCCCATCAGCGATGAAGAACTTGTTGGTCTGGTGCAACAGATTCAACCGATCGTTGCCAAGCTTGACGCGACATTGGCAAGTGGGGGCCCCACAGAATTTGAGATCATTACCGCAATGATGTTTCTTTACTTTGCTGCTCAGCCAATCGATATTGCCATTATTGAAGTTGGGTTGGGTGGGTTATACGATTCTACCAATGTTTGGACACCAGCCGTTAGTGTGATTACTACGATCGGTTATGATCATATGCAAATTCTAGGTAATACATTGACGGCGATTGCGACTCAAAAAGCAGGTATCATTAAGACGCAGGTGCCGGTAATTGTTGGTAAATTACCGGCTGAAGCACAGCAAGTGATGATTGATACCGCCATGAGCAAACGGGCGCCGTTGCGGACGTTGGGAGTTGATTTTACAACCAAATTATTACCGCCCCAAGGCTGGCAAGAACGGTTTAACTTTGACGGGTTAGAGGCGCATTTTAAAGACTTGACAACTCCGCTACTGGGAGACTATCAAGTTGATAATGCGGCCGTTGCAATAGCGGCGTACCTAACTTACCACCAAGCGACTCAGCTACCCGTGGTCACTAGCGACGTCAAAGCGGCTGTGGCAGCAACACAATGGCCTGGCCGTTTCGAACGCTTGAATCAGGACCCACTGATCATGATTGACGGTGCGCACAATGAGCCGGCAGTAACTGAATTAGCAGCTACTTTGAGTGAGCGATTTGGACAGCAAACCGTTTATGTCATCTTTGCGGTCTTAGCGGATAAGCAGCATCAACAAATGATTCAGACCTTGGGCGCATTACCTAATGTTCAATTACGGTTGACACAATTCGAAGGTCCGAACGCAAAACGTCCAGCGACCGACCCGACGATGTTGGCACATGAAATGCCAAATGGCCGGACCGCTGAAGTATTTGATAATTGGCAAGCTGCCTTGATGCAGACACTCCAAGAAATGTCGAGTGATGATGCGTTACTACTAACGGGGTCGCTGTACTTTATTAGTGACGTACGGGCTTATTTCAAGGATGGCAGCGACTCAGAAACTGATTAGGGGCTGACACGGATGCTTAGAAGACAATTGCGCAAGAAATAATACTGCGTCCCTGGTACTGATATTATCAAAGATGATTGTGAGTTAACTGAAAAAATTGCGTTAAAATGTCGGTGAATTAATGGTTAGCCGGTCACTTTACGAAACTACTAGGTAGAAAGGGTGGTTTCAATGACGATGATCAGCGAAGAACAAATACCGACAGCACAAGTTCGTGAATTAATGCAAGCCTACTTTGGGACGTTTTTACCCAACGACGCGGTGACTAGCGCGATGCAGGCCTTTGAGCGTGAGTACCCGATAGAGGACGCTATAGAGTGGTTACATGAGTCGTCTGAAAATCCGCGCTGGCAAGGTTTAATCGTGGCGCTCAGATGTGGGCAACTATTACCCCGGCCAAGTCGATTAATTTTGGGGCAGGTATATGGTAGTGAACAACTGGGAGCCGTTTTAGCACGGGACTTTGCCAACTTAGAGCAGGAACAGTTGCAATTGTTATGCTTAGATACGAAAAATCAAGTGATCAAACGCCAGGTCGTCTTTCAGGGCACGCTCAATAGTTGTCCGGCTCAACCGCGGGAAATTATTAAAGTTGCCCTAACGACACCGACTGCCCGGGTCGTTATTGCACATAATCATCCGAGTGGTGATGTGACGCCGTCAAAAAAAGACGTTGAATTTACCAAGCGGTTACAACTGGCTTGTGAACTGATGGGGTTACCGCTCTTGGATAGCTTTATTATCGGTGTAAACGATTACTTTAGTTTTGCCGAGCAGGGCGTGTTAAATTGTAATACGGATTCGTAACAGAATGTGGTAAAATAACGGGGTTAGGACCGATAATTTAATCGGCCTGATCGCGTTTTTTTGTTAAATTTTATCTAAGTTAAATAGTGGGACTGTATTTTTCATTAATTTACGGTATGCTAGGACTCAGGCAATGCTTTTTTAATGCAGTGCGACTATGCTATAATACTTACTATTATGACTAAATAAAAAATTAAATTTGTTAATGATGAAGGGATGAATGTAGTGTTCGGATTTGGGACAAAGAATATCGGGATCGATCTCGGTACGGCCAACACAATTGTGTACGTTGACGGCAAGGGCATCGTATTACGTGAACCATCCGTAGTTGCGAAGAACACGAAAACTGGTGAAATTGTATCAGTTGGTTCAGAAGCACGGGATATGATTGGGAGAACCCCAGCAAGCATTGTGGCGATTCGGCCAATGAAGGATGGCGTTATTGCGGACTACGATACGACCGTTGCGATGATGAAGTACTTTATTCAAAAGACACTCGGCCGCTCAAATGGTAAGCCATACGTCATGGTTTGTGTACCAAGTGGGGTTACCGAAGTTGAAAAGCGGGCCGTTATTGATGCAACACGGGTTGCAGGTGCGCGGGATGCATATGTCATTGAAGAACCATTTGCAGCCGCTATTGGTGCAGGGCTTCCAGTCATGGATCCAACTGGGAGCATGGTCGTTGATATTGGTGGTGGGACTACCGATGTTGCGACAATTTCCTTAGGTGGAATCGTATCAAGTCGTTCAATTCGAATGGCTGGCGATAAGATCGATGACTCAATCATTTACCATGTTCGCCAGAAGTTTAATCTTTTAATTGGTGAACGCACAGCCGAACAACTTAAAATCGACTGTGGCTCAGCTTCTTTGGAAGCCGCTGAAGACTTGGAAGGGTCAACGATTCGTGGACGAGATCTTTTGTCGGGCTTACCAAAGACGGTTGAAATCTCATCTGTAGATGTTTCAGAAGCCATCCAAGAAGTGGTCTCTGAAATTATTTCAGCCATTAAAGAAACCCTTGAAGAAACTTCCCCAGAAATTGCCTCTGACGTAATTGACCACGGGATTGTTTTGACCGGTGGTGGTGCCTTATTGAAGAATCTTTCCGAAGTGATTGCGGACGAAACCAAAGTACCGGTTTTCATCGCTAACGAACCGCTTGACTGTGTTGCAGTTGGGACCGGTGAATCACTCAAGAGCATCGACGTTATGAAAAAGCGATAACAGGTGAGCGGGAAGACGTCTTCCCGCTTATTTATTGTTAAATCATTGAATTTTCGACCGGGGGTTCATTATGCAAAAGTTTTTTTCTAACCGAAAACTAGTGATTGCGATTGTCGTGTTCATTATTAGTTTCGGCTTGATGAGTGTCTCAGTAGCCATTCGTGATAAGAAATCGACACCACCATTGATCCAACAATTCGGAAACGATGTGGCTGGTGCGGTTGACCGGGTGATTGCTTGGCCAGTCAATGGCTTACAGAGTGCGACCAACTCAGTTTCTGACTTGTTGAACACCTATCAAGAAAATCAAAAATTGAAGAAGCAAGTTGACCAACTGGCGCAGGCCAAGGTTAGTGCCCAGACGACGCGTGCGGAAAACAAGCAGTTACGCAAGCAGTTGAAATTAAATAATTCGTTATCTGATTATACGACGGTGACCGCCAATGTTTTGACGCGGACACCATCATCTTGGATGAACCAACTCGTGATCTCTAAGGGTGCGACATCCGGTGTAAAGAAGAATATGCCTGTCATGTCACAAAAGGGTTTAATTGGCCGGGTCGTGGAAGTTAACCAAACGAATTCTAAGGTTGAATTAATTTCTAATACGAGTTCGTCTTCGAATAAGTTTGCTATTCAGATTACGAATAGTGCTGGTAAGACTGTTAACGGGATTATTTCAGGTTATGATAAGAGCAATAATCTTTTAGAGATGGGTTCCGTGACGTCTAACGTTAAAATCAAAAAAGGCGATAAAGTCGTGACGAGTGGTTTAGGCGGCAATACGCCGAAGGGACTTTATGTCGGCACGGTTGCTAGTGTCAAGCAGGATGATTACGGGCTAGCATCCGAAGTGGAAATCACACCCGCAGCGGACCTTAGTGACTTAACAGTTGTGACGGTCGCTGAACAATAGGGAGGTGCAACGGTGCGTTACTCAAGATTAAAAATCATCTTTCCAATTGGGTTATTTGTTGCACTCTTTTTAGACGGCTCGGTGTCAAATGTTTTTGCCGGTAAACTATTTAGTTACCCCTACGCCAGTGTCTTACACCTAGTTTTACTGTGGATTGTCTTCGCTGTCTTTTTAGATGACCGTGATAATCTGTCGGTTGGAATTTGGTCTGCATTCGTGGGCTTGGTGTTTGACTGGTACTATACTGGGATTTTAGGCGTTTACATGATTGGCTTACCGTTGGTAGTCTATATATGTCGACAAATCAAGCCATGGATCGACCTGAACTTTTTAACGTTACTGATGATCTATATTATTAATTTGACCATTTTGGAAGCATTTACGTATATTTGGTACACGATGAGCCATGTGATCTCTAGTGGGTTAGCAGACTTTGCGGTGTACACGCTAGGACCGACGATTGCGGTCAACCTAGCCATCTTTGTCATATTATATTATCCAATGCGTCGGTTATATCTGAGTGTTAATTAGTCGGCAGAAAGGAATTCTAACATGCAACAGAGTGTAGTTTTAAAGGCCAGTAATGACGGCTATGAACTGATTTTACGGCAAGAAGCAAGTTTCGATGATATTATGATCGACTTGAAGGTCTTGTTGGATCGGTTGCAGGCTGATAATACGACTGATAAACAAATCTCGTTTGACCTGGATACGGCTAGTCGACTACTGACTGCGGAACAAAATCAAAAAGTGACACAGTTGATTCAACGATATCCGTTATTCAGTATTCATAAGCTAACGGCAGATGTTATTTTGACGGCGGATGCTTTAGCGATGATTGAACGTGATACGGTGCATCTGGTTAATCAGATTATTCGCAACGGTCAGGTCGTTGAGATTACGGGGGACGTGTTGTTCTTCGGTAAGATCCATGAAGGTGGGGTGCTCCGGGCGACGGGTAGTATCTTTGTGATGGGTGAGGTAAACGGTGCGCTTGAGGCCGGTTATCCCGATCACAATGATGCGGTGATCGTTAGCCCCTTAGCGACCGTCCCGCGGGTTCGAGTCGGTGAATTGTTAGAATTAGTGGACCTTGAAAAAGTTGTTGATGGGACGAACGTCGTCTATATTAATGACATTCAAGCGTTGGACTACCAGCCGCTCCAGCAATTAAAACGGGTACGACCGAAGCTATTTACTCGAAATGGAGGACGTGTTTGATGGGAAAAGCAATTGTCATCACCTCTGGTAAGGGTGGGGTCGGCAAAACGACCACTACGGCCAATTTAGGGACGGCCCTTGCTTTGATGGGCAAGAAAGTTTGCTTAGTTGATTTAGATATTGGATTGCGGAATTTAGACGTTATTTTGGGTCTCGATAACCGGATCCTTTATGATATTGTGGATGTAGTTGCCGGTCGTGCTCAAATACGGCAGGCGTTGGTCAAAGACAAGCGGTTTGATGACTTATTGTTTTTATTGCCAGCTGCACAAAATGCGGACAAGGATGCATTGAATCCTGACCAAGTTCGGGCAATCGTAGACGAGTTGAAACCAGATTTTGATTACGTTTTGCTCGACTGTCCCGCCGGAATTGAACAAGGTTTCATGAATGCGATTGCTGGTGCGGATGCGGCTATTATCGTCTCGACACCCGAGATTTCAGCAATTCGTGATGCGGATCGGGTCGTTGGCTTATTGGAACAATATCCGTTAGCCGAAGCACCTAAGTTAGTGATTAATCGAATCCGGACGCGCATGATGCAAGATGGTGAGACGATGGATATTGATGAAATTACGCATCACTTATCGATCGACTTGCTAGGAATCGTTTTCGATGACGATGCCGTCATTCGGACTTCAAATAACGGTGAACCGATCGTTCTTGATCCTAAGAATCCAGCCTCACAAGGCTACCGCAACATTGCCCGCCGAATCGAAGGTGAAACGGTGCCATTAATGAATTTGGATACACCTAAACCGGGTGTTTGGTCACGAATCGCCGGAATTTTTCATCGTGGCAAGTAAAAAAGGCTTGACGGTTGATTAATTTTCGATTAGTATGAACTCAACATTAAAAAACAGGGAACAGAAGAGTAGTTGTAAGGACCTTGCCGAGCGAGTTATCGATGATGGGAAGATGACCAAGGATTACAACGAACCACATCTGTGAGTTGGACAGCTGAAGTTAGTAAGCTGTTTCGGTTGGCCTCGTTAGCGGCGGAGTTTAGTGATAAACTCGTTGAGATTAGTTGTGTGAGCAACTAGTGAATATGAGGTGGAACCGCGATTAAATCGTCCTCTTAGGCATGCTGGCCTAAGGACGATTTTTTTATTATCACAAAACTCCCTGAGGTAATAACTGTGAAGTTATTACGAAGTGAGGTGGCACCACGGATAACCGTCCTCTTGAGTATTCGACTCAAGGGGACTTTTTTGTGTACTTGAGTCGTGACCGATTAGTGGACGCAGGACAATGTGACCTGTAAATTTGGGAGGGAAAGTACATGCAGTATATTTTAGAAATTTTGCCATCATTATTATCCGGTGCCGTTATGACACTGAAAATTTTCATTTGGACCCTGATTGGGTCGCTACCATTGGGGTTAGTTGTTGGTCTGGGATTAATGTCTAACTTCAAGCCGCTGCAATGGTTATTGCATTTCTACGTTTGGTTAATGCGTGGTACCCCGTTGTTACTGCAATTAATCTTTGTCTTTTACGGCTTACCGTTGATTGGGATTGTTTTTCCACGGTACTACGCCGCGTTATTCGCATTTATTCTGAACTACGCGGCCTACTTCGCGGAAATCTTCCGTGGTGGGTTACAGTCGATTGACAATGGTCAATATGAAAGTGCACGGGTCTTGCGGCTGAGCTACTGGCAGACGATTCGTAAAATCGTTATTCCCCAAGTGATCAAAATTGTTTTACCGTCAGTTGGCAATGAAGTCATCAACTTGGTCAAGGATTCATCGTTAGTTTATGTCATTGGTCTCGGCGACTTGTTACGTGCCGGTAACGTTGCGACAGCGCGCGATGTTACTTTGGTACCCTTAGTATTAGTCGGAATCATTTACTTAGCACTGACAGCCGTAACGACTTTTGTGCTTGGACGAATCGAAAAACACTACAGTTACTGGAAATAGGGAGGCCATCATATGTTAGAACTAAAAAATATTACAAAAAGCTTTGGTTCACGGACAATTATTAAGAATTTGAATTTAACCGTTAAGGATGGCGAGATTCTAAGTATTGTGGGCCCTTCAGGTGCTGGTAAGACAACGTTATTACGCTGTATTACGGGGCTTGAAAAGGTGAATGCCGGTGAGTTCTTAGTCGACGGCCAACCATTTGACCCCTATACTAATCGGAGTAACGATAGTGTGATTGGTGTTGTATTCCAAAATTTTGAATTGTTTCCCAATTTAACAGTCATGCAGAATATTACTTTAGCACCGACCACGGTCTTAAAGCAGTCTAGCGCAGAAGCAGAACAGCAGGCGCAGACTTTATTAGATCGTTTGAATCTCGGTGATCACGCTGACCAGTATCCTTTCGAATTATCAGGTGGTCAAAAGCAACGAGTGGCGATTGCCCGGGCATTAGCCATGAAACCGAATGTCTTATGCTATGATGAACCAACTTCAGCACTTGACCCGAACTTACGACAGGAAGTTGAAAAGTTGATTTTAGGCTTAAAGGCTGATGGCATGACTCAAATTGTGGTGACCCATGATTTAACCTTTGCTGAAAATATCGCGGATGAAATGTTCCACGTTGAACCAACCAAGAAGCAATAGGGGGCGTCAGAATGAAGAAAAGATTATTTGCACTCAGTTTGATCGTTGTGATGCTCCTGGGTATGGCAACGACGTTAAGTGGCTGTGGTCAAAATGTGACTAAACGCGCTGACACCCAAGATACTTGGTCTAAAATCAAGAAACGCGGTTACGTTGTCGTTGGTTTGGACGACAGTTTTGTCCCGATGGGCTTTCGCGAAAAGTCTGGGAAACTAGTTGGTTATGATATCGACCTCGCCCGGGCCGTCTTTAAGTTGTACGGTATTAAGATCAGCTTTCAAACGATTGACTGGTCCATGAATGCGACCGAATTGCGCAATGGCACAATTGATTTGATTTGGAACGGCTACACGAAAAATCCCCAACGTGAAAAAGTGGTGGCTTTCAGTAATACTTATTTGAAGAACAAGCAAGTCCTCGTTTCTTTAAAGAAAAATCATATTAACTCATTTGACGATATGACTGGTAAGACGTTGGGTGTTCAGTCAGGTTCTTCGGGCTATGAGTCATTGGAAAACAATCCGAAACTGCTGAAGGATAAGATTGCTAAGAAAACGCCAGTTCAATACGATACCTTCACGAATGCCTTCCTCGACTTGAATGCTGGACGAATTAAAGGGCTCTTGATTGATAGCGTCTACGCGAGCTATTATATTAAGCACGAAGCGAACTCTGCGGATTACCAAGAAACGCAAGGCACCTTTAAGTCGGAAGACTTCGCAGTTGGGATGCGTAAGGGTGACAAAACGATGAAACGCAAAATTAATGCCGGCCTAAAGACGTTGAAGGCTAACGGAACGTTAGATAAGATCAACAAGAAATGGTTTGGTAATCAAAAAGTTGAAAACTAACGTGACGTGGCAGGACTTGTCATTCAGTGACCCCAGTTATCGGTGAGCAACTAATCATAAATAGGCTTTCCAAGACGGACGATGTCTTGGAAAGCCTATTTATATTGGCACGCAGACAAACTGGGATTGAAGGCTTAAACTTATACACGAAAAATTGTTGAAAGGTGCCGCTATAAGGCCAAAAACAACCAGCTAAGGCCCGCTGGAAAAAGTTCGAGTTTTGCATAAACTTGCTTGGCTAGCGTCGTCCTAAGCCGACTTCCAGGCATTTCTGCCAATTGCTGGAACGCGGTGGACACAGATTTAAGCCGAAGACCACGTCTTAAATACTGGTCTTCCACTAACCAAGCAAAGAACGCTTGCTAAGTGGAATTTCACCGCTGAGCATTGGCCGAAATGCCTTCCAGTCGGGACAGTATTCGAATGGCGGACGAAGATGTACCTAACTTGTGATGGACTTGTCATTACTTTTTATAAACGATAACTTTGTCAAGCAACGGTCAGACAGAAAATGATATTGTTATGGTTCACTATTTCTGAACCAATGTAGCAATAATTGAACTTCTCGATAAACATAGAGATTTACACCTGACGCTTTATTTGAAGCTCCGGTATTAAAAGACCAATTACACCAAGTTAAGTGGCCGTTAATCAGCCATTCGAGCGGCTTAACGAAACGCGCGCGGTGACGCTGAATCCTGTGCTTGCTACGCCAACGGACTGATGCCCAAACCGCATTAATCCGTTGACTAGGCAATGCTTAAATTCAACCCGTGATCCCTCGCACACTTTAGACTGGAGGGGTTGGGTGACAATGCTCAGTAGCCAAATTATTCTTAGCTGAAAGTGGGTTGCTTTCGGCTTAGAATAAGACTCGTATTTGAGATGATGAGGGTTGGGCATTAGCTCAAATCGACGTCGGCCGCGTTCCAGCAATTGTCACCCAGCCCCGGAGGTCGGAATAGGACACGTACATGCTGACGAACGAGTATCCGGGGTCAATTGCCGGCACCTTTCAACAACAATTGATGAAAAACACGGCCATAAAAAATGCCCGACTAGTTGACTAGTCGGACGTATGGGTTAATCGAAAAATTCTTTATATAACGCAATAACGGCTTGATCGGCATCATTGTCGTGTACACCGAACATAATAGAAATTTCGGATGCGCCTTGATTGACCATGATTAATTTAATATTGTCGTTGGCTAATGCGGTGGCGGCACGTGACATGATGCCGACGCGGTTGCGCATGTTTTCGCCAACGAGCATTAAGATTGAGTAGTCGTGCGTAAAGTAAATTTCATCGGGATTGATGGCCGTTGAGATTTCTGCAACTAACGTTTTCTCTAATTCGGGCGTCAACTGATGTTCATCAAAGATGATGGTCAAATCATCGATCCCAGATGGCATGTGTTCATAACTAATATGATGATTTTCTAAAATCGTTAGAATTTTACGGCCCAGCCCAACTTCTTTGTTGAGCAGATACTTACGTAAGTATAGTGAACAAAAACTAGAAGAACTGGCAATCCCAGTCACCGGGTAGTGGGGATTGGGTTCGCGAGTTGACTGAATCAAAGTTCCCGGAGCCTCGGGATGGTTCGTATTCTTGACGTTGACGGTAATGTTGCCTTCGATTGCTGGAATCAACGCTTCGTCGTGAAAGACAGAAAAGCCAGCGTAAGAAAGTTCGCGCATCTCAGTAAACGTCATTTCACTAATGGCCGCTGGTTTTGCGACCAAACTAGGATTGACCGCGTAAATTGCATCGACATCGGTAAAGTTTTCATAACGTTCAGCATGGACACCCCGAGCGATGATCGCGCCAGTAATGTCGGAGCCACCGCGTGAAAAGGTACAAATTTGGCCGTTACGATTGTAGGCGAAAAATCCGGGGATAACTAGGATTTGTTCGCTGTTGGCCCACTTAGCGAGCTGGTCATAACTACTCTTGATAATCTGAGCGTCATCAGGAACGTCCGTAACGACCATTCCCGCATCTTTAGGGTCAAGGTAGCGAGCGTTGAGGCCGCTTTGTTGAAAAACAGCGGCGACCAGTTGCGCATTGAGACGTTCGCCGTGCGCTTTGAAAGCTGCCATCAAGTAGGTGTTGTCGGCGTATGATTGTTTTGGTAAGTTGCGAATCGTTTCAAAAATCGGAGTCAATTGTGCTTCGGGAACGTTAAACCCGTGACCGATTTCTGCATAACGGTCAATGATAGCTGCGGTAACGGCTTGCGTATCTTGATGATGGATCGTTTGACGGGCATATTGAATAAGTAAATCAGTGACTTTGGTGTCGCCATCGAACCGTTTACCAGGTGCCGATACAATCACATATTTACGTTTTTGATCAGCCTCAACGATCGCGAGGACTTTTTGCAGTTGCTGACTACTAGCAAGGGAACTGCCACCAAATTTAATTACTTTCACATTAACCGCTCCTTAATTTTATCAATAATGAAAAGAATAGCAGACAAATCGCGACTTGGCAATGTTAATTGCCACTCACGAGAATTTAATTTAATCGTGAAAATAATCATTTTGGCGACCATAATCTGAAAATAAAAAAAACAATAGGACGGAAAGTTGCGTCAATCCGGCCTTTCGCTTATTATTTATTACATATGCAAGGAGGAAACATGTTGCAAACTCAGTTAGCAAAAGGGGTCCAATTGACGACGGTTCAGAGTCATCAATTTAAAACCAACCAGATTATTATCAATTTTCGGGCACCGCTTGCACGTGAAACAATTACTCAGCGGTCGCTACTATCGAATTTATTAGAAACAAGTTCTCGTGATTATCCAGATCAGCGAGCGTTAGCCAACGCATTGGCTGCCATGTATGGTGCTGCGTTTGGTGCGGGTGTTAGTCGTAAGGGACCAACGCATAACTTGCAATTAGCCATCACCGTTGCGAATGAACGGTATTTGGCAACGGATCAGCCACTGACAAATCAGGCCATCCAGTTTTTACAACAAGTCGTTTTACAGCCGCTAGTGGCGGACGGTCAGTTTGATCAAGCGACGTTTGACCGCCAAAAAAAGAATTTGGAAGCGGCGATTATGTCGGTCGCTGATGATAAGCAATATTATGCTGCACAGCAGTTAAATACGGCGTTGTTTGCGGACGAACCTGCGCAACAAGTGCCAAGTTACGGTACGGCGAGTGATTTGGCAGCCCTCACTGCGGAAGGTTTGTACGACTATTATCAAATGATGATCCAAAATGATCAAATCGATATTATCGTGACGGGTGACGTTGATGAGGCGGCCGTTTTAGCTCAGTGGCAACAAGCTGGTTTTGAGGATCGACTGGCGGGGCGCCCACGGCCATTTTATCAACATCATAATACAAACCAGTACGTCGAAGTGAGTGAACAACAGGCACTCAGCCAAGCAAAGCTAAATTTAGGTTATGATTTGCCAGTCTTTTATCGTGGCAATCATTATTACGCGGCCTTGGTTTTCAACGAACTATTTGGTGGGTCACCGCTGTCTAAATTGTTTATGAATGTACGTGAAAAGGCGAGTCTGGCTTACTATGCCAGCAGCTCATTGGATACTTTCCGTGGGGTGCTTAAGGTGCAAGCTGGGATTGATGGCAAAAATCATGACCAAGTGTTAGCAATTATTGCGGCCCAATTAACGGCGATTCAAGCCGGTGATTTTACGGATGATTTAGTTGAACAGCTGAAGCTGGGCTTGATCAACGATTTTGAGTCCAGTTTGGATAGTCAACGGACATTCGCTGTGCAAGCCTTGATCGATGATTTAACGCAACAACGCGTTACGGATACTGAATGGCTACGGCAGATTCAAAGTGTGACGCGTGAACAGATCATTGCAGTCGCGAAGATGGTGACCCTTAATAATGGGTTCTTCTTGAGTGGGGTAACCGCATGAAAGTAAAAAAATATGATCAATTTAATGAAAGTTGTTATCAAGCTCAGTTGGATAATGGGCTGACGGTGACGTTGTTACCTAAGGCCGGTTATCACAAAACGTACGCAACGTTTACAACGAACTATGGCTCGATCGACAATACCTTTGTTCCAGCCGGAAGTACTGAAATGCAACGCTTCCCAGATGGAATTGCCCACTTTCTGGAACATAAAATGTTTGAGAAGGCTGACCATGATGCGTTTCAAATTTTTGGTCAGTACGGGGCGAGCGCGAACGCCTTCACTAGCTTCACGAAGACGAGCTATTTGTTCTCAGCTACCCGGCACCTGCAGGACAACCTCATGACCCTCTTAGATTTTGTTCAAGATCCGTATTTTACGCCAGCGACAGTTGACAAGGAGAAGGGCATTATTGGGCAAGAGATTGAGATGTACGATGATGATCCAAGTTGGCGCCTGTATTTCGGAATGATTGGTAATCTATATCCGAACCACCCACTACAATATGATATTGTGGGGACGACTGAGTCGATTGCTAAGATAACGGCTGATGACTTGTACGCCGCTTATCGGACGTTCTATCATCCTGAGAACATGACGTTATTTGTGGTTGGTAATTTTGATCCAGACGAAGTGTTAGGGTGGATTACGACTAATCAAGCAACTAAAAAATTTGCTGCCTTTCAACCGATTGAACGTAAGATTCCTGAAACCGCAACGGATGGACATGACATTATTCCTTATCGGACGATTGATATGCCAGTCAATCGGGCCAAATCAATCGTTGGTGTCAAAGGCTTGCTGCCGATTGAAGCGGGGGCTGCTGCTTTGAAGTACCGTGCAGCGGTTAACGTTTTATTAGAATTATTGTTTGGCGATACGTCAGCAGATTATTTGCGATTATATGATCAGGGTATCATCGATGATACGTTTGGTTATGATTTCGAATTACAGTCTGGATTTAATTTTGTCACTTTTAGTGGTGAAACGGATGATCCAGCCCAGTTTGATGCAGCCATCATTGATGTGCTAGAAAACTGGCGGACGGCTGTAGTTGGTCAGGAAGCAGCACTCGCATTAGTCAAGAAGGAAATGATTGGGCGGGTCGTCTTCATGGCGAACTCCTTGGAGGCAATCGCGAACCGGTATG
The DNA here is from genome assembly GCF_014131735.1 of Lactiplantibacillus plantarum. Taxonomy (NCBI): domain Bacteria; kingdom Bacillati; phylum Bacillota; class Bacilli; order Lactobacillales; family Lactobacillaceae; genus Lactiplantibacillus; species Lactiplantibacillus plantarum. Next base: position 2,127,346 of record NZ_CP039121.1, on the reverse strand, counting down.
ATCAACGGCTATTCGGGACGGCGACAATCTTTGATGAACCGGGTATAATTGATCAGTTGACCCTTGCAGACTTGCAGACGGTTGCTGAACAATTATTGACTTCTCAGGCAATCAGTGAATACCAGATTCGACCACAAGCAAAGAGTTAAGGAAATCTGAAATTTAATGGTCATGGGGCTGCTAAATTTAGTTGCTGTGATATACTATTAACCGTAAGATTTTGAAAATAGACTTAGGGTGGAGAAAAAGTCAATGAGTGAAAATAACGAAGAAACAACAACGATTGGGGCGCGCTTAAAGGCTGCCCGGACAGCGAAAGGCCTCACAATTGATGATTTGCAACAAATCACCAAGATTCAGAAACGCTATTTGATTGCAATCGAAGATGAACAGTTCGATAAACTTCCCGGTGATTTTTACGTTCGGGCGTTTGTTAAGCAATATGCGGAAACTGTCGATTTAGATGGTAACGCGTTGTTAGAAGAATATCGAGACCAATTACCGAGTGTTCATACTGAAACCATCGTTGAAAATGTTGATGAAGTTCAACCTACCCGGGTTGCTAGTCGCGAACAACCTGCTTCACCAGCGAGCCGCGTGCGTAATTATTTACCAACGATCATCGTCACTGCCATTGTGGTTTTGATTTTGTTATTTATTTGGTTTATGGCGGTTCGCACGCACGCTGGTTCAAGCTCTAGCACGAGTGCGGACAGTTCTTCTGTACAAGTTTCGAGTTCTAAGAAGCAATCGAGTTCGTCGAAAGCTAGTTCATCAGCAAAGTCTAGTTCTAAAGCGTCTTCTGCCAAGGAACAAACAATCAAGGCTAACGGCAGTAGCGATACGGCTTATACTTTGACGAATGGTGCGGATAAGAACAAAGTGGTCATCAAGTCTACTAAGGCTGCTTGGACTTCCGTTACGACTAACGGTACTCAGACTTGGCAAGGAACGCTAAAGGCGGATGGCTCACATACATTAACGTTACCAAGTAATGCTACGACGGTTAAGTTCCAGTTTGGGAACGCAACTGCCACGACCGTAACAATCAATGGTAAGGCGTTCAATTTTAATCCGAAGAACAGTACGTCACAAGTTCGGACGATTACCTTGACCATCAAATAACGTTGCGGAGGAGGCGGGTACTTTGAATTTACCTAATAAATTAACGGTGTTTCGGATTATTCTGATTCCAGTTTTCATTCTTATTATGGTGTTACCCCTTAGTTGGGGACAGGTTGTGTGGGCTGGAACAACAATTCCAGTCACCCAAGTGGTTGCAACTGTCATTTTTGCGGTTGCGTCATTAACTGACTTAGCGGACGGCAAGATTGCCCGGGGTCAACACTTGGTTACGAATTTTGGGAAGTTTGCGGATCCACTGGCAGATAAGATGTTAGTAATGACCGCGTTCATCATCTTAGTTCGGTTAAATGCGGCCCCTGATTGGGTCGTTGCCATTATCATGTGTCGTGAACTCGCGGTAACGGGGTTACGATTATTGATTGTTGAAAATAATGGTAAAGTGATGGCTGCTGCTATGCCCGGGAAGATTAAGACAACGACACAAATGATTGCCATCATCTTCCTGCTGCTGAACAATGTCTTATTTGCGGCAATCCACATTCCATTTGCGGCAATTATGTTATATATCTGCTTATTCTTCGTTATTTATTCTGGCATTGATTATTTTGTTCAGAATCGTGACGTGTTTGCAGATGGCTTCAAATAAAATTAATCATGAGCGTCTCACCGAGTCTTGCATTCGGTGAGACGTTTTTGTATACCATTAACGTGTTGCCCTTATTAATTAATCATGACTCCTGTCAGTCGATAATTTTAACGATGAGTCGCGTTGGCAGGTTATGTCAAATGAAGGTATTTGAAAATGCTAATCTTTTTAATGGGGTCGATCGTCATTTTCGTATATACTTAATGTAGGACGCTAATCATCGCGCCCACACTGAGTGTAATCGATAGGATTACGGGGAGGCATATATGGCATGCAAGCAGAAATAATCGCGGTTGGTACCGAGATTTTACTGGGTCAGATTACGAACACGAATAGTACGTACATCGCACGTGGATTGGCCGAATTAGGAATTGATAGCTATTATCAAACGGTGGTTGGTGATAATCGGCAACGTTTGTCGACCGTCATTGAAATTGCGGCCCAGCGGAATGACTTAGTTATTTTAACGGGTGGTTTGGGGCCGACCAAGGATGACTTGACGAAGCAGACGCTCGCGCATTATTTGAATGTTGCCTTGGTTGAAGATCAGGCAGCAATGCAAAAAATTACGGCCTGGTTTGCCACTAATGACAAAGTAATGACGGCCAACAACCGATTACAGGCATTGTATCCGGCAGGCGCGCAACCGTTGACTAATCATAACGGAATGGCTGTTGGTGCGTTTTATCAGTCAGAAAATAGTGCTGATTTCTTGTTATTGCCAGGTCCACCCCGTGAGTTAGCCGTAATGTTTGATTCTGAGGCAAAACCGAAATTGGCAGCTGCATATGGGGAACAAGCCCAAATCTATTCGCGAGTGATGCGTTTTTATGGCATCAGTGAGTCTGAATTGGCGACCCGGTTGCACCCCTTGATTGATGAACAGCAGGCGGTTACGATCGCACCCTATGCCAAGACTAACGAGGTTACCCTCAGATTGAGTGCCCAAGCTATGACGGAAACGGCTGCAAGGGGAATGATCGACAAAGTTGACCACCAGATCAAGGCTACCATTGGGCCGTACTTTTACGGTTATGGAGACGATAACTCGTTAGTTACTACTGTTATTAATCAAATGATTGCGGCTAAGCTGAGTATTACAGCCGCTGAAAGCTTAACAGCTGGGCTGTTTCAGAGTACCATCGGCAGTGTGTCCGGGGTCTCCGCAATCTTTCCGGGCGGCTTTGTAACGTATGCGAATGAGGCCAAACATCAGCTAGTGAACGTTCCACAAGCAATTATTGACGCTGAGGGCGTGGTTTCAGAAGCGACCGCTAAGGCCATGGCGAGTGGTGCTAAGCAGCAGCTAAATACTGATGTTGGTATCAGTTTTACAGGCGTTGCCGGTCCAGGAACCTTGGAAGGTCAACCGGCTGGAACGGTATGGATTGGTCTTGCTTACCGTGATCGACCCGTGAAGGCCAAGCAGTACCATTTTGCTGGTAATCGACAACAAATTCGGGAACGCAGTGTGATGGCCGGGTTAGACCTATTGAGACATGCATTGAATGAAGATACGGACTTAAAAAAATAATACGAACTTTTGTTCGCTTTTTGCTTGCAATTCTAACTTTGAACAGCTATGATATTAAGAGTTAGAAACGAGCACCAAAGGAGGAAATAATTTGGCTGATGCACGGAAAGCAGCACTAGATACCGCCCTGAAAAAGATCGAAAAGAATTTCGGTAAAGGGGCGATTATGCGGATGGGTGACGCTGCCCAGACGACTATTTCAACGATTTCAAGTGGATCGTTGGCCTTAGATGACGCGTTGGGTGTCGGCGGCTACCCACGTGGTCGGATCGTGGAAATCTACGGTCCTGAAAGTTCAGGTAAAACGACCGTGGCACTACATGCGGTTGCTGAAGTTCAAAAGCAGGGTGGTACGGCGGCCTATATCGATGCTGAAAACGCACTAGACCCCGTTTATGCGGAACACCTAGGGGTCAACATTGATGACCTGTTACTTTCGCAACCAGATACTGGTGAACAAGGGCTTGAAATTGCAGATGCCTTAGTTTCCAGTGGTGCGGTCGATATTTTAGTTGTTGACTCGGTGGCGGCCTTAGTGCCACGTGCCGAAATTGAAGGTGAAATGGGTGACGCACACGTTGGGTTACAAGCGCGGCTGATGTCACAAGCGCTCCGGAAGTTATCAGGGACATTGAACAAAACCAAGACAATCGCGTTATTTATCAATCAAATTCGTGAAAAAGTTGGTGTGATGTTTGGTAATCCTGAAACGACTCCTGGTGGTCGGGCCTTGAAATTTTACGCCACGATTCGTTTGGAAGTACGGCGGGCAGAACAGATCAAGGAAGGAACCAATATTATTGGTAACCGTGTCCGGATCAAAGTCGTTAAGAACAAGGTTGCACCGCCATTTAAGCGTGCCGAAGTGGATATCATGTATGGTCAAGGTATCTCACAAACTGGTGAAATTGTTGATATGGCTGCTGAAAAGGATATTGTTAAGAAGAGTGGTTCTTGGTATTCATATGGTGACGATCGCATTGGTCAAGGCCGTGAAAATGCCAAGAAGTATTTGGACGAGCATCCTGATGTCATGACGGAGATTCGCCAAAAGGTTCGTGATGCATATGGTATGGATGCAACTGGTGAAGAAACGTCTGAAACTGATGATCAGGCCAAAGAAGCTAAGGATAAGGGAACTGCTAAGAATGGCAGTAAGGGTCAAAGTAAGTCCACTAAAGCGACACCAGCGGAAACTGCTCTCGATCTCGGCGACCAACCAACCGAAAAATAGACAGTTTGTTATGCAACGCCCAAAATATTTATTTTGGGCGTTTTTTGTACATACTTAGCTTGTTTGCACGACAAAAGTAGCCTGCAGAGAGCGGTTGCCATAAGACTTTAAGTTGACACTATTCGTTTCTAACATTAGAATAACAAGTGTGTAAATAATCAAAATATAACATCTGAAAATTTGTAGTTGATTTTATGTTAACTGGATTTTGGTGGTGCGGAGGTGGAAACATGAATGTTTTCGGTATAATCCTCGCAGTCATCGCAATTGTTGTCGGTTATGGGATTGGTTACTATGTACGCAAGAACGTCCATGAAAAAGAATTGGACGTTGCCAGGAACACAGCCGAAGGTATTATTTCTGAGGCCAAACGGGCAGCGGAGACTCATAAGAAAGAAAAAGTCCTTGAAGCTAAGGAAGAGAGTCATCGCTACCGGGCTGAAGTTGAAACGGAGTTAAAGCAACGTCGGAATGAAGTTCAAAAGCAAGAAGACCGGTTGCTTCAACGTGAAGAAACTTTAGATCACAAAGAGAATACTTTTGAAAAGCGCGAGGATGCTTTAGGTAAAAAAGAAGATAAGATTGCCAATGAGCAAAAACGCGTTGAACAACAGCAACAAAGTGCAGCTTCACTAATCACGCAACGTCAAGCTGAGTTAGAACGGGTCGCCGCCTTGTCGCAAGAACAAGCTCGCGATCAGATTTTGACCCAAACGCGCGAACAATTAACGCATGAACGGGCCGTGTTAATTAAAGAAAATACGGACGAAGTGAAAGCGCAGTCTGAAAAAGAAGCCAAAAACTTAATTGTCCAAGCGATTCAGCAAAGTGCTGCCGATATGGTTTCTGAAACCACGGTTTCGGTCGTTTCTTTGCCGAATGACGACATGAAAGGCCGGATTATTGGTCGGGAAGGTCGTAACATCCGAACGTTGGAAACGCTGACGGGAATTGATTTAATTATTGATGACACGCCGGAAGCCGTCGTTTTAAGTGGTTACGATCCGATTCGTCGTGAAATCGCAAAGATCGCGCTTGAAAAGCTGATTCAAGATGGGCGGATTCATCCAGCTCGAATTGAAGAAATGGTTGAAAAAGCGCGTAAGGAAATGGACGAAAAGATCCGTGAAACTGGTGAACAAGCTGTCTTTGATTTAGGATTGCACGGGATGCATCCTGACTTGATCAAGCTTGTTGGTCGGCTGAATTATCGGACCAGTTATGGTCAAAATGTTTTGAATCACTCAATTGAAGTTGCGAAGTTAGCGGGCGTTTTAGCCGCTGAACTTGGTGAAGATGTTACACTCGCGAAACGCGCAGGATTATTACACGATATTGGTAAGGCCGTCGATCATGAGGTCGAAGGTTCCCACGTTGAAATTGGCGTGGAATTAACAACGAAGTACAAAGAGAGCCCCGTCGTGATTAACACGATTGCCTCCCATCATGGTGATGTGGAAGCTAAGTCGATTATCGCGGTGTTGGTTGCGACGTCTGATTCAATTTCAGCCGCCCGGCCAGGTGCTCGGAGTGAGTCGCTGGAGAATTATATTCATCGGCTCGAGAAGCTGGAAGCGATCGCTAATAATGAGGATGGCGTCAAGAAGAGCTATGCGATTCAAGCTGGTCGTGAAATTCGAGTCATCGTTAAGCCAAACGAGATTTCTGATTTACAGGCAACGGTTTTGGCGCACGATGTCAAAAAGCAGATTGAAAATGAACTTGAATATCCCGGTCATATTAAGGTTACGGTTATTCGGGAAGTTCGAGCAGTGGATTACGCTAAATAACCGGGAAATGAGTTTAGGTCTTGACCTAAGCTCATTTTTTTAGTTGCCAGCAGAATTCAATCACGTTTTCAAGGCTAAATAATGCTAAAATAATTGGTATAACGTTAAAACAAGGGAGCAATCTATGCGAATTCTATTTGTTGGGGATGTCATGGGCAATGTCGGCCAAACGGCGGTCACCACGTACTTACCTAAGTTAAAACGGCGCTACAAGCCACAAGTTACTATTGTTAATGGGGAAAATGCCACCCGCGGCCGCGGCATTAATCAGGAAGTGTATAAGGACATCTTGACTGCGGGGGCTGATGTCATTACGATGGGCAACCACACCTGGGATAATAATGAAATCTTTGATTTTATTAATGGTGCTAAGAAGTTGATTCGACCGTTGAACTTTCCGCCAGCGACGACTCCGGGGGTTGGTTATACGATCGTGAAGGTCAATACGGTGAAGTTGGCCGTGATTAATCTTCAAGGAAACGTCTTTATGGGGCAAAATTTAGCGGATCCTTTTACGACTGTCCAACCATTGGTCGAGCAACTGCGGGAAGAGACACCTAACATCTTCATCGACTTTCACGCTGAAACGACAAGTGAAAAGGAAGCCATGGCGTGGTATTTGGATGGTCAGGTGAGTGCGGTAGTCGGCACCCATACCCATGTGCAGACGAGTGATGAACGCGTATTGCCCAATGGAACGGCCTTTTTAAGTGACGTTGGTTTTACGGGTCCGTATAATGGTATTTTAGGAATGACCCGTGAGAATGTTATTCAGCGTTTCTTGGAACAAATGCCGACCCGTTTCAACGTGCAAGAGGATAGTCCGGCAGTGTTGTCGGGTTGTGTGATCGACGTTGATGGTCAGAGTGGTCGGGCGAAAAAGATTGCCCGGATTTTGATTAATCCGGACCACCCATATTTTGATGACTAAGATTTACGATAGAAAGTAGGATTAAGCGTGCCACAGAAAACAAAAGATACACCGATGATGCGTCAATATTTTGCAGTTAAAAATCAATATCCCGATGCGTTTTTATTTTACCGACTTGGTGATTTTTATGAAATGTTTTTTGATGACGCGATTAAAGGTGCTCAGTTATTAGAGTTGACCTTAACGACGCGGAATCATTCGGCGGAAAACCCTATACCGATGTGTGGGGTTCCCCATCGAGCCGTGCAAAATTATATTGATATTTTAGTAGATAAAGGTTACAAAGTCGCTATTTGTGAACAGATGGAAGATCCCAAATTAGCCAAGGGCATGGTCAAACGCGAAGTGATTCAGCTCGTGACACCTGGTACGACGTTGGAACGGGGCGCGGAACAAGCTAAGACGAACAATTACTTGACTGCGCTGATTCAGCGTGATCAACAATATGGTTTTGCGTACGCCGACTTGTCGACTGGGGAACTAAAAACGAGTGTCTTAACGACTAACGATACCCTAATTAACGAGTTGACCAGCTTGCAAACTAAAGAAATTGTGGTCGACGACTCTGTTGCTAGCGATTTGCGCGATCAAATTAAGACGCTAGGAATTCTAATTTCAGAACAGAATAACGTCACCCCCCAGGCTGAATTGAGCTACTTGACTCAGGACTTGACGGTCGATTTGGAACAACAGGTCGTGGAACGGTTATTGATGTATATTACGGTGACTCAAAAGCGGAGCCTCGCGCACTTACAAAAGGCGATCGCTTATGAGCCGTCATACTTCCTGAAACTCGATCATAATTCCAAGTATAATCTGGAATTAATGAAGTCCATCCGAACTGGTAAAAAGCAAGGAACTCTCCTGTGGCTATTAGATGAAACTAAGACGGCGATGGGCGGACGACTATTAAAGCAGTGGATCGACCGGCCATTGATTGTGAAGGCCGATATTGAAACGCGTCAAAATAAGGTTGCGACGTTATTAGATCATTATTTTGAACGTAGTAACTTACAAGAAGAGTTGACTAAAGTTTATGACTTGGAGCGTTTAGCTGGCCGGGTGGCTTTTGGTAGCGTGAATGGGCGTGACTTAGTGCAACTCAAGACATCCTTGCGTCAGATTCCAAAGATTCGGTATATCTTATCGGAATTAGATACGCAGGTATTTAATGATGAAGTTAATCAGCTGGATCCAGTCGAAGACGTTGCGGATTTGATTGACGCGGCAATCGTTGAAGACGCGCCTTTGTCAGTAACGGACGGTGGTGTGATCAAGGATGGTTATAACGAGCAACTCGATCAATATCGGGATGCTATGAATAATGGGAAAAAATGGATTGCTGAGTTGGAAGCCCAGGAACGGGCGACAACCGGTATCAAGAATCTTAAGATAGGGTTTAACCGGGTTTTCGGCTATTATATTGAAGTCACGAAGGCCAACTTGGCCCAATTACCGAAGGACCGCTATGAACGTAAGCAAACGTTAACGAATGCTGAACGCTTTAGTACTCCTGAACTGAAATCGCATGAAAGCCTGATTTTAGAAGCTGAGAGCCATTCTACGGATCTTGAGTATCAACTCTTCACAAAGGTTCGTGAAACGGTTAAAAAGGCAATTCAGCGGCTACAAACATTGGCGAAGGCGGTCGCAGCAATTGATGTCTTGCAAAGTTTCGCCGTCGTTAGTGAAGATTACCACTTTGTTCGACCGAAATTAACTAAATCACATGATTTGAAGATCGTTGATGGTCGTCATCCGGTCGTTGAAAAAGTGATGGGTAACCAGAGTTACGTCCCAAATAACGTGACAATGTCACCTGATGAGACGGTCCTTTTGATTACTGGTCCTAACATGTCCGGTAAAAGTACGTACATGCGTCAATTAGCATTGACGGTCATCATGGCGCAAATTGGTTGTTTTGTACCGGCTAAATCAGCGCAACTTCCAATTTTTGACCAAATTTTTACACGTATCGGTGCCACGGATGACTTAATTTCCGGTCAAAGTACGTTTATGGTGGAGATGCAGGAAGCCAATAATGCCTTGCAACATGCGACAGCCAATAGTCTAGTGTTGTTTGACGAGATTGGCCGGGGGACGGCGACTTACGATGGCATGGCGCTTGCCCAAGCAATTATTGAGTTTGTGCATAACCATATTCATGCCAAGACACTGTTCTCGACGCATTATCATGAGTTGACCGCGTTAGATCAAGAATTATCCGGGTTACGAAACGTGCATGTGGGTGCGACTGAACAGGATGGCGAGCTCGTCTTCTTGCATAAAGTTGAGCCCGGGGCCGCCGATAAGTCCTACGGGGTGCACGTTGCCAAGTTGGCTGGGATGCCAACGAGTTTATTGGAACGGGCCAATAAGATTTTAACGAGTTTGGAAAATCAAACGAGTACGGTATCGACGACAGCGGCTTCGATTGCTGCTAGTGATGCTGCTAATAGCGTGGCACCTAACACAGCGGCTTCAATGCCGGTTGAGGCCGCCGATGAGTCACAGCCAGTAGAATCGGAGACCCCGGTTGCCGAAGCTCCGGTCGCTGAAGCCGGTGATGAACAGCTGTCGTTATTTGCTGAGCCGGCGGTGACGGATGCGAAGGGTGAAAAGGTTTTACAACAGCTGAAGACGTTGAACTTGATGGCGATGACTCCGATGGATGTAATGAACCAGCTGTATAAATGGCAACAAAAATTAGGTAAGTAGGCGCATTTTAACTCATCATAAATGAGCGCAATAAGCTGTTATGATGAGCTATTGGTGCGTCTGACGGACAGGTAGGTCGACACTAGTCAGTTATTGCTAGTTGTGGTAATCGAAAATGTTCGTGCAGGACACGAGCTTAATTATTTTATGTGAAAGGACCGATGGAAATGGGAAAAATTCATGAGTTATCTTCTGTGCTGGCCGACCAGATTGCTGCCGGCGAAGTTGTGGAGCGGCCCGCCTCGGTCGTTAAAGAACTGGTTGAAAATGCTGTTGATGCGCACGCGACGCAGGTTGATATTTTGGTGCAAGAGTCGGGTGTTCAGTCAATTCGGGTTATCGATGACGGTGACGGTATTGATGACGCTGAAGTCCTGACCGCTTTTAAACGGCATGCGACGAGTAAGATCACATCACGTGAAGATTTGTTTCGCGTCCATTCTTTAGGTTTTCGCGGTGAGGCGTTGCCAAGTATTGCGTCAGTAGCGGACGTGGTGATGAATACGAGTACCGGCGCCACTGGGACGAGTATTCATTATCGCGGCGGTAAACTATTACAACAATCGCCCGCTCCGTTGCGGCAAGGGACGGACATTACCGTCACTGATTTGTTTTTTAATACACCTGCGCGACTAAAATATTTGAAGTCCCCCCAAACGGAATTAGCGAATATTTTAGACGTGGTTAACCGCATCGCACTTAGCTATCCAGCGGTGGCATTTCGGTTAGTTCATAATGCGAAAGAGCTATTAAAAACGGCTGGTCGCGGTGACTTACAACAAGTCATTGCTGGTATTTACGGTGTCCAAAATGCGCGCAAGATGGTTGCCATTCAAGGATCGACCACTGATTTTAAATTGAGTGGCTTTGTGGCTTTACCTGAGCTGACGCGGGCCAGTCGCCAGTATATTACTGTTCTGATTAATGGTCGTGCTATCAAGAACCAGCAATTGACCAAAGCCGTCATCAAAGGTTACGGTTCTAAGTTGATGGTCGGCCGTTATCCAATCGCGGTGATCGCTTTAACAATGGATCCTTTATTGGTGGACGTCAATGTTCATCCCACGAAACAAGAAGTCCGTTTGAGTAAGGAACCAGAATTAGCCAAACTGGTCAGCACCACGATTACGGACCGGTTAGTGGATGTGAACTTGATTCCGTCAGCATTGACCAATCTTGGCAGCCATCGGCGTGAACATCTAAATACAGACCAGCTGGCGATGGATTTGAACGCCGTTTCGTCACAGTATCAAGTAGCGGATAAGACAACGCCGGCATCGACTGAGCAGTTTGCAGCCTCGCTGGCAGCGGCAACCATGCAGCCCAGCTCGGCAACGACCATGGTAAGTACTACTTCAGCACAGCCATCAGCGGTAAACCGTGCAGCAGTTAGTGCGGTTGTTCCGTCAGAATCAGCGGCAAGTTCTGCCAACCCGCCGATTATGATTAGCCATCGCGACGAACTGACAGCTACTCCAGTTCAAGCATTTGACCAGCGTTACCAGTCAGAATCAGGCGCTTTACCCTTTGGTGAAACTGCTGAACCGTTAGAAACCAGCACGGCTGCAAGCGCGCCGACTAGTGAAGCGCCGGATACGGAACGTTTTCCACAGTTACGCTATCTTGGTCAGATGCACGGGACTTATCTGTTAGCTGAGGCGGATGATGGTATGTACATTTTGGATCAGCATGCGGCCCAGGAGCGAATCAACTATGAATATTATCGCCAAGCGATAGGTGAGGTTAGTGCGGATCAACAAAATTTATTGGTTCCGATTATTTTAGATTACCCGACGAGCGATGTTTTAAAGATCAAGGAAAAATTGCCGTTACTAGCAGAATTAGGGATTCATCTGGAATCATTCGGCGGCAACAGCTTCATTGTTCATGCCCATCCGACCTGGTTCAAAGCTGGGCAAGAAGAAGATACGATTCGTGAAATGATTGATTGGCTCTTACAGGATGATAAGTTGACGGTCGCCCAATTTCGGGAAAAGTCAGCTATCATGATGTCCTGTAAACGGGCAATCAAGGCCAATCACCATTTGGATGATCAGCAGGCCCGCGCGTTATTAGCCAAGTTACCGACCTGCGAGAATCCGTTCAATTGCCCACATGGCCGTCCGGTGACGGTACACTTCACGAATTCAGACATGGAACGGATGTTCAAACGAATTCAGGATAGTCATGAAGCACGTGATTAAAGTGATTATTGGCGGCGTACTCGTTACTTTAGTATGATTCGTAATCGATCCGCATTGTGCAAGTAAATATTTCATGAATTATGATTAAAACGTGCCAAGTTTAGATTGTTGTTCGTCAGCCGGTGTGCGTCCTATGCCGACCTCCGGGGCTGGGTGACAATTGCTGGAACGCAGCCGACGTCGATTTGAGCTAACGCATAACCCGCGTCATCTCAAATACGAGTCTTATTCTAAGCCGGAAGCAGACCACTTCCAGCTAAGAATAATTTGGCTACTGAGCATTGTCCACCCAGCCCCTCCGGTCGGGAAACTGCTCGAATGGCTGATGAACGACCACCTAATTTGGTACAATTAGTCGCTGACTATTTTGATGCTGGAAGTTTAAACAAAGCGCTAGGTGCATTAAGCACTCTGTCAAGAGATTAAATCCTACTATACCGATTCAGGATTAGTGAGCCATCTCAATATTATTTTTAGTCTGACAGTTGATTGACAAAATTACCGTTTATGAAAAGCAACGACCAATTCATCAAAAGTTGGGTACCTCACCGTCTGCCATTCGAATACTGTCCCGACTGGAAGGCGTTTCGGCCAATGCTCAGTGGTGAAATTTCACTTAGCAAGCGTCTTGTGCTTGGTTAGTGAAAGGCCAGTATTTGAGACGTGATTTTTCGGCTCAAATCTGTGCCCACCACGTTCCGGCAATTGGCAGAAATGCCTGGAAGTCGGTGTAAGGCGCACACACCAAGCAAGTCTACGCTAGTCCGAACTTTTTCCAGCGGTCTTAAGCTGGTTGCTTTTGAACTTAAGAAATGGCACGTTTTAATCATGACTGATACTGAATAATCACGAACCGAATGTGTTATCGAATAAAAATAGCAATGTTGAGTAGTCCCTGGGTTAAAAAACCTAGGGACACTTTTATTGTCGCCAGTATTGCGGTCTAAAAAACAACTTTAAGATTGGGGAAGTGGCGTTTGTGACACTAATTTGAGTTGTAAAATTTCAGATTGAATTGGTTTAAATAGTTAGCTATCATTGATTAAAATGAGTGGTGAGCGCGTATCGGGTGCTTGGACCACTCAACATGATTGGGAGTTGATTGTTTTGGATATGACCAAACTTTATTATCGCCAGGTTTATTCGGCATATTGTTTTTTGGCAGATTTACCAGAGGCCACGCCCGCGTTCGTGGCCGGGCGCAAGACGCTGTGGGAATTAAATGCGCATCCAAGTGCGCGGGACGCCAAATTGATTACGCTGAATTTATATGAGCAAGTTGCTGCTTTTGAGCTCGATCCTAACCGTCATGATCAAGCGGCAATCGCTACGATCAACTTACAACGTGATAATGCTGTGAGTGGCTTACAACCTTTAGTACAGTTGTTTGGGAGTTATCCGGCGACTACTAAGATTGAAACTTTAGATAACTGGGATTGGCGTTAGTTGTTGATGGGACAGCTGTGAATCACGAATTTATTAAGATTCAAACTGAACATCACGAGACGAAATTGTTCATGGTAAAATAGAAACATTGTTTGAGATGGCAAAATATGGGGATTGCGTTGTCGACGTAATTACAAGATAGGGGCACCTGATTTGAAGACAGTACGGAAGATACCACTAGTCGTCTGGTATACGGCGATGTTTGTGGTTATTGCGACGATTACTTACAGTGGGCTTTTCTTAGCCGGCCGGACATTGATTTGGGAAGTGGATGGCATCGCCCAACACTTCCCGATTTTATTGGAATTTCAGCGGATCTTACAGCACCACCCACAACAATTATTCAGTTGGTCATGGAATCTCGGCTTGGGGGCCGATCAACTGACGACTTTTTCCTACTACGTGGTCGGTGATCCGTTTAATTATTTAGTGGCGTTTGTTTCGCGCGCTCATTTGGAATGGGCCTACCAAGCGTTGATCTTGCTGCGATTGTACTTCGTTGGACTTACTTTTCTAGGTTTCAGTCGGCAGTTCAAGTTCAAACGTGTCAGTCAATTGATTGGAGCTTTGACGTATACGTTTACCGCGTATACGTTCTATGTTGGGATGCACCACCCGTTTTTCTTGTTACCAATGATTTGGTTTCCGCTACTGTGTTGGGCGATTGAACGGGTCTTACGAGGCCGACATTGGTTACCACTCAGTCTGATTACCGCCGTTGTAATTTTGAGTAACTTCTATTTTGCTTACTTACTCGCATTGGGCGGCTTAGTCTATGCTTTGGTGCGTTTCTGGTCACGTCGTCGTGATCATTTAACGATGCGGTCGTTTGGACAGTTATTTTGGCGGTTACTAGTGGCGGTTGGTCTTGGTGTCACGATGGCAGGCATCTTACTAGTGCCCACGCTGCTCGCGATGTTGACGGCAACGCGTGCGAGTTTTAACTTTGCGAATGGCTTGACAAGTTATCCCATCAATTATTACGTTAATTTACCCAATCGACTGTTGACCAATGGTGGCAGTGTCCAATACTGGGTGACCCTCGGGCTGAGTAGCATTAGCTTTATTGCAATTATTTATACACTACGTCATTTCAGACGCTATTGGGTGCTTAATTGGGTACTGGTCGTGATGATGTTGGGTATTTTGTTGCCTCAATTTGCGGCCGTATTCAACGTTTTTTCAACACCTTCTAATCGATGGTTGTTGATGGCAACCCTCGTGTTTGCTTATGCGACGATGGCATTTATGGACCAAGTCACTGCTCTGACAGCGGCTGATTTAAAATGGTTGGCTGGTATTAGTGGCGGTCTGCTTGTCATTATTTGGCTGATCAATGGATTCTATCTCAATATCCGCAAACATGATATTGCGACATATCTCATCTTGTTAGCGTTAATTGGGGTCCTGCTGGCCAAACAATCCTTAAAATTGACCAATCGGCAATTTTATGTGTTATTACTGGGAATTGTCACGCTGAACCTGGCGAATAACGGACTGGGCTGGTTGAGTATCAATACTAATTCTAATAGTACTGAGCAGTTGCGGCAGGGCGCGGCAATGAAATGGGTCAAAAATTATTTTGATGGCGCGCAAAAAAGTTTAACCACGACTAGCCAATTTTATCGAACGGCTTTGGCACCCAACTACTATACGATGCGTTCGGCTGAGAGTGATGTGCCGATGGTGTTAGGAACTCACACGGTTGGATCGTATTTTTCAGTTCAAAATGGTTACGTGGGGGCATTTAGTCAGGCCTTAGGCAACTCAGAGTATGCGATGAACTCGCCACTCGGTTCGTTGGACGGTCGGACGACGATGTATAACTTATTAGGTGTTAAATATTTATTTGCACGTGAGGACCAGTTGAAGAAACAAGCCTTACCAGCCGGATATGAGGTTGTTAAGATGAAAACTGGCGAACCGAAGATTTTTGCGGACAAGTTTATTTATGGCATGAGTAATCATACCGGCACGATCTTGTTAAAATCCAAGAATGCGTTGCCGTTAGTTTATACACAGCAGCATCAGATTAGTCAACGCCAATTTAATCGCTTGAACGCAGTTGACCGCGAGCAAGCCTTGTTACAAGGTGCAGTCACTACGCAGCAGGTTAGTGGTGTTAAGACTGTCAAGCCAACCGTTACCGGAAAAAACGTCGCTTATACGGTTCAAGCGGATACGACGAATGTTTTGGATACGTTGGACAAGGTGATTATTTACCGCAATCAACATGCAACGGGAGCGTCGAACAACGCGTTGACTAAGTTACCGGCAGATACGATCACATTAACGCCGGAACAACGAGAAAGTTTGACGCCGGCAACTGGCCTGACGACACCGTCAAACCGCGTGTTGAACTTGATTGCAGCTAATCAAAAGTTAGTCCAGAAAAATCAGGAAAACAATGCCGACGAGTTAACGAGCATGGTCAGTGATGTGCAGGGGCACCAGATACCGTACCAATTGACCATTCAACACCCTAAGAAGTATCGAAATACGGAACTCTATCTTGTGCTAGATGGCATCAGTTATCGGCGTTCCTCAATCAAGCACGCCTTGACAACGAGTCAAAATATCAACGTGTTCACGGCCCGTCCGTATACCAAAGTCGATTATCTAGATGATGTTCGCGATGGTCTGAAGGGCAATTTGAGCGCTAGTGGGTATTCTTTAACTGCTCAGACAACGGATAACTTGACGAGTTTTAGTCAGTTGGGTACCACGAATATGTCAGACTATGAGCCCCGGACATCAGCAGTAATCAACTTAGGGTATAGCAAGTACGCGCGTAAGCTGATTACGCTGAACTTTACGAGCATTCGTAGTTTGCATTTTAAGTCCGCTAAACTGATCGCTGTACCGCTTGGGAAGACTTATCGTCAACGGACGCGGCAACTACAGACGAGTGGGTTGAAGCATCAACAAGTGACGAACAACCAGATTACGGGAACCACGCTGACTAAGACAGCAACCGTGTTAACAACGTCAATTCCGTATTCGACTGGTTGGCAGCTACGAGTTGACGGTCAAACCGTTAGGACTCAAGTTGTCAACAAAGGGTTTGTGGGGGCCAAGTTGACAGCCGGCCGGCACCAGATTCGATTGACGTATCACACACCAGGACTAAAAATCGGCATATGGTCGAGTATTATTGGTGGTGTGATTAGCATACTGATTGCCTGCTGGTGGGGGCTTCACAAACGTGTCAGACAATCTTAATTGAGTAAATCGGTATTAAAATAGGCTTCTTAGGAATTAACTTTGATTCCTAAGAAGCCTATTTAACGTTAGATGGAACACAAACGAATGTATGCCATAGCGAAATTCACAATTAACAGCCACGACTGGTTAATTATGAGGTTGTCGCTAACGCAATTAACTGTTCGGGAATGACTGGTGCGGTGGCTAATTTTTGCCATTCACTGGTTGAGACTAACATGACGAGTGGCGTGCTGACCGTTGTCAACCACGTTTTCTGCGGAGTAACGGGTGCCATGGCCGTTGTGATGTCGGTATTGACCTCAGACTCAGTAATCTGCCAAAGTCGATGTGTGACGTGCGCGGTATCCGTCACCTCGACGACCGGGGCAAAATGACCGACCCAGTCGTCAATCAACATCTCGATAACGGGTTGCTGTGGGTAAAGGACTGTGTTGATCATGCCGGGAACCATGGTCGTCACGGTTTGATCCACCGGCCAGCTGCCAATTAAGCGCCACTGGTGAACACCGTTGAGTGTGAGTTCGTACCAGTAATAGCTGGCTTCGGTTGTCGTCATTGTATCCTGGCTGTCCCAATTGGTCGCAGCTGTTTGAATTTTAGTTTGACCAGTTGTGGTCGGTAACACCGCTTTAAACGGTTTGAGTTGCATAGCGAGACCTCCCTAGGACTTTGAGCATAGCATGACGTTAACGTGGCGGCAAGCATTTCTTGCCACGAAATCCGTCAATCGAGGTGAAATTGATTTAACATTAAAATTTGGTTTTTATCGGTGCACCAGTGTTAAGCCACTGTGAAAATGTGGTACAATTTAGCAAGCAAACATACGTTTTATTTAAAGGAGTTTTTTCGGTGTACGAATATTTTCTCGGTCAAGTGACCGATGTAACCCCCGGTTATGTGGTGATTGAGGTCAGCGGCATTGGTTATAAAGTGCTAACGGCTAATCCATACCGTTACCAGGTGGGCCCAACAGCAGTTAAGATGTATATCCATCAAGCCGTCAGCGAAAATGGCATGAGCCTATTTGGCTTTTTTGATGCTGACGAGAAGGCGTTGTTCGAAAAGTTGCTCGGGGTTTCGGGAATTGGTCCGAAGTCGGCCCTCGCGATTTTGGCCAACAACGACCATGCAGGTCTGATCCAAGCCATCAATCAAGAGAATGCGACTTATCTGACGAGTTTTCCTGGCGTGGGCAAGAAGACAGCTCAGCAAATCGTGCTGGACTTGAAAGGTAAATTAAACGATCTAAACGTTGATGTTACTGGTCAAACTGCGCTCGATGTGGATGCTCCTGCTGTTGATGGCGCGTTAGCGGACGCGTTGGCGGCTCTGGAAGCTCTTGGCTATTCGAAAGCGGATGTCAAGAAGGTCACTAAGAAGTTGGAGACGTTTAGTCAGACACAAGGGGCCGATACGAACACCTTGTTGAGTGAAGGACTACGACTATTGATGAAGAAGTAGATGGGAGGGGTAACTAAATGGACGATGACAAGTTATTATCCGGTGACAAAGCCGATGACGAAGAGGCGTCATTAGAAAAATCGCTCCGTCCGCAAACGTTAGCCCAGTATATTGGTCAGGCCCGGGTCAAGCACGAATTAGGAGTGTATATTGAAGCGGCCCGCAAGCGTGAGGAATCCTTGGATCACGTTTTGCTGTATGGTCCACCGGGATTAGGGAAGACCACGCTAGCGATGGTAATCGCCAACGAGATGCAGGTCAATATCCGCACGACCAGTGGCCCTGCAATCGAAAAGCCAGGTGATTTGGTTGCGCTCTTGAATGAACTGGAGCCGGGTGATATCTTATTTATTGACGAAATTCACCGGTTACCGAAAATCGTTGAAGAAATGTTGTATTCGGCCATGGAAGATTTTTTTGTCGATATCGTGGTCGGACAGGGGCCAACCGCCCATCCCGTGCACTTTCCACTGCCGCCGTTTACGCTGATTGGCGCGACCACCCGAGCTGGTATGCTGTCAGCTCCGTTACGTGACCGATTTGGAATCGTCGAACATATGGCGTACTATGAAGTTGCTGATTTGGAAGATATCGTTAAGCGGACTGCAGATATTTTTCAAACGAGTATCAAACCATCGGGTGCCCACGAAATTGCGCGTCGCTCACGGGGAACGCCCCGCATTGCTAATCGCTTGTTCAAGCGAATTCGTGATTTTGCAGAAGTGGCGGATCAAGATGCCATTGATGAGGCCATTGTGGCGCGATCACTGACATATTTACGCGTAGATGATGCCGGCTTGGACGAGACTGACAATAAGCTCTTACGAACGATGCTAGAGTATTATGACGGGGGTCCGGTCGGGCTTGCTACGATTGCGGCCAATATTGGTGAAGAAACGGATACAATCGCGGAAGTGGTCGAACCGTACTTACTCCAGATTGGGTTCTTGAAGCGAACACAACGTGGACGCGTTGTTACAATTAAAGGTTATCAGCATTTGGGATTCCCATACCCAGAAAATAAATAAAGATAAGAGGTCACAACATGAGTTTAACACTTGAAGATTTTGATTATGATTTACCACATGAACTGATTGCCCAGACACCAATCAAAAAACGGGATAGTTCACGGTTGTTGGAATTGGATCGCCAAACGGGCGAAATGCAAGATAAGCATTTCTACGATATTATTGATCAACTCAATCCAGGCGATGCGGTCGTTATGAATAATTCCCGCGTTATGCCAGCTCGTTTGTATGGTGTTAAACCTGAAACTGGTGGTCACGCTGAAGTCCTATTATTGCATAATACGGAAGGTGATGAATGGGAGACACTCATGAAACCTGCCAAACGTGCCAAGGTCGGTACCGTGATCTCATTTGGCGATGGTAAGTTGACGGCGACCGTAACGGCCGAAAAGGAAGATGGCATTCGGATGATCGAGTTTCATTACGATGGGATCTTCATGGAAATTTTGGAGAGCCTGGGTGAAACGCCATTGCCACCATATATTAAAGAAAAACTCGATGATCCAGACCGTTATCAGACTGTTTATGCCAAGGAAAATGGCTCGGCAGCTGCGCCAACAGCTGGTTTACACTGGACGAAGGAACTCTTACAAAAAGTTCAAGACAAGGGTATTAAGTTGGTTTACTTGACGCTGCATGTCGGACTAGGGACGTTCCGGCCAGTTGAAGAAGATAATATCGATGATCATAAGATGCACAGTGAATTTTATCGATTGGACGAAGATGCTGCTAAGACGTTGAATGAAGTACGGCAAAATGGTGGGCGCATCATTGCAACCGGGACAACGTCAATCCGGACGTTAGAGACCATTGGTAGTAAGTTTGATGGTGAAATCAAGCCGGATTCGGGTTGGACGGATATCTTTATCAAACCTGGTTATCAATGGAAAGTCGTTGATGCGTTCATCACGAACTTTCATTTACCGAAGTCGACCTTGGTCATGTTAGTGGCTGCCTTTACGGGCCGTGATATGATTTTGAAGGCTTATCAACATGCGATTGATGAAAAGTATCGCTTCTTTAGTTTTGGCGATGCGATGTTTATTCACTAGTATAACTGGCTTTAAACGAGATCGCTTATTTTGAAACGGATGACGGTTGAATATTAAAATGCCGTATTATACGAGGCGTATCGCTAATTTCAAGCTGCCGTTTTAGCTCT
Organism: Lactiplantibacillus plantarum; assembly: GCF_014131735.1. Taxonomy (NCBI): domain Bacteria; kingdom Bacillati; phylum Bacillota; class Bacilli; order Lactobacillales; family Lactobacillaceae; genus Lactiplantibacillus; species Lactiplantibacillus plantarum. The sequence continues at coordinate 2,106,881 of NZ_CP039121.1, read as the reverse complement.
GGAGATAATAAAGATTGTCAATAGTCGCTTCAAGAAGTTAAAATGCATTCTTGAGGCGACTATTTGACGTTTGAACGCTTTGTTAACAGACTGACTAAAGCCACGTGGGTGCCCACGCCAATTGCCGCGACTGGTTCACGGCTGGATTTCGTGCTATCATTATTTGAGTTTAGCAACATTTTAATACGGAGGAACAGATATGGAACCGGCAATTAAATACCGATTAATTAAGAAAGAAAAACACACAGGAGCCCGCCTTGGCGAATTGATTACGCCACACGGGACCTTTCCAACACCGATGTTTATGCCCGTTGGGACGCAAGCCAGTGTTAAGTCACTGGCACCCGAAGAATTAGACGCGATGGGTGCGGGTGTTATCTTATCGAATACGTACCATCTGTGGTTACGGCCAGGCGAGCAAATCGTGAAAGAAGCTGGCGGGTTACATCAGTTTATGAATTGGAAAAAGGGAATCTTGACGGATTCAGGTGGGTTTCAAGTCTTTTCCCTGGCTAAAAACCGTGATATTACGGAAGAAGGGGTCCACTTTAAGAATCATCTGAATGGCTCAAAGATGTTCTTATCTCCTGAAAAGGCTATTCAAATCGAAAATGATCTTGGCCCAGATATCATGATGAGTTTGGATGAATGCCCACCATTCTTTGAAAGTTACGACTATGTTAGCAAGTCAGTTGCCCGGACAAGTCGCTGGGCAGAGCGGGGGTTGAAGGTTCATCAACACCCTGATTACCAAGGCTTATTTGGGATTGTTCAAGGTGCGGGCTTTAAAGACTTGCGTGAACAGAGTGCCAAAGATCTTGTTAGCTTGGACTTTCCAGGCTACTCGATTGGGGGCTTATCAGTGGGTGAATCGAAGGCTGAGATGAATCATGTTTTAGACTTCACGACGCCACTATTGCCAGAAAATAAACCCCGTTACTTGATGGGAGTTGGCTCTGCGGATGCCTTGATCGACGGTGCAATTCGTGGGGTCGATATGTTTGACTGTGTCTTACCGACTCGGATTGCCCGTAATGGCACTTGCATGACGTCCCATGGGCGTTTAGTTGTCAAAAATGCGGCCTACGCTCACGATTTCACCCCGTTAGATGATAATTGTGATTGTTATACCTGTCGTAATTTCACGCGTGCTTATATTCGTCATTTGATTAAGGCGGACGAGACGTTTGGTTTGCGTTTGACGAGTTATCATAACTTATATTTCTTGTTACACTTAATGAAGCAAGTTCGTCAAGCCATTATGGATGATAATTTACTGGAGTTTCGCCAGAACTTCTTTGAAATGTACGGTTTTAACGATAAAAACCCGAAAAACTTTTAGTGCTACTGGTATTTCAGACCGTAATTTGTTAAAGTTAAAGATAGTCAAACTTTTAATTAGAGTAGGAGCGATATTAAATGGGTCAAATGGCATCAATTCTGTTTATCGTGGTCATGTTCGCATTCTTATACTTCTTCATGATCCGTCCACAACGGAAACAACAACAACAACATCAACAAATGTTAAGCAAAATCAAACGTGGTGACAAGGTTACGACAATTGGTCGCTTGCACGGGGTCGTTGATGAAGTTAACGAAACCGAAAAAACAGTTACTTTAGACTGTGATGGCATCTACTTGGTTTTTGATTTGAACGCTGTTGCTAAGATTTCTCCAGCCGAAGATGCACAAGCTAAGACAGTTGCACCAGAATCTGGGACAGCGGCTGAATCAGCTGCTACTTCTGAAGTTGAATCGGCAAGCTCAGCCGCCGACGATAATGCTGATTCTGAAGCAAAATAGGTTTACACCATAAGTGGTCGATCATTGCTGATGACCGCTTATTTTTTTGCTCATTTTTTGGTCTTGAAACGCGCTTTTGAACGTATGTTCGTGTATAATGAAAGTACTAAGGATTGGAGGGGCGGCGGATGGCACAGTCAATTGTTGAAGCGCCTATTCGGGTGGATACGAGTCGGAAAATTATTCATGTGGACATGGACGCGTTTTATGCGTCAATCGAAGAGCGGGAGCATCCAGCCTACAAGACGCAGCCGTTAGTGATCGCGCATGATCCTCGGCAGACAGGTGGGCGAGGCGTTGTGACGACGGCTAACTATGTTGCCCGCCAATTTGGCGTTCACTCGGCGATGCCAGCTGCTAAAGCATTAGAACTCTGCCCAACAGCAGTATTTAAGACGCCCAACTTTCCGTTGTACCGCGAAGTTTCGGCGCAGATTCATCGTATTTTCCATGAGTATACAGAGATGATTGAGCCAATTGCCTTTGATGAGGCTTACTTGGATGTGACTACGAATAAGAAACACATCCATAGTGCGGTCGAACTGGCGCACCGATTACAACAAGAAATTTGGCATCAAACACATTTAACTTGTTCAACGGGAATCTCCTACAACAAATTCATTGCCAAACTAGCATCAGATTATCGAAAACCAGCGGGTGTGACGATCGTATTACCACAGGATGCAGAACCATTTTTGTTACGTGAACCCATCGAGAAATTTCGGGGTGTCGGTAAAAAGACGGTACCTAAAATGCACGATTTAGGAATCAAGACTGGACAGGATTTATACGCACAGTCTGAATTAGACCTAATCAAACAATTTGGCAAGTTGGGCTATATTTTATACCGGCGAGTGCGCGGCAGTGATGATCGGCCAGTCGAGTATTTACGTGAACGGAAATCAATCGGCAAAGAGCGGACGTTTGGACCGTTTCTCCAATCGACGACGGAAGTTAATACGCACTTGAAGGCCATCGCTAAGTTGGTAGCAGCTAGCATGCAATCGCATCAGCGCCACGGTAAAACACTCGTTCTCAAGTTGCGTTACGGTGACTTTGTCACAATTACCAAGCGGCGAACGTTCGGTGAATTCATACCTAATGACGCGGCCTTGTTTGAGCAGTACGCCGAAGAGATTTTTGAAGAGGTGGTCGATGATCATTTTAACTCTGGCATCCGCCTGTTAGGGATCACGCTAACTGGCTTGGCACCACTGGCGTTTGAGAACTTAACGTTACCACTTTATCCAAATGATAATTAATTTATTTGGCGCGACGCGGATTCTTCGGTATACTGGAGTACTGTGACAGTTTAATCGCCACCAGTAAATTATGAGAGTAAGAAGGTTCATTTATGACCGTCCAAACAGCAATTTTTGACTTAATTAAACAAGCAAAAACAATCATCATTCATCGTCATCAGCGACCTGACCCAGACGCCATCGGAAGCCAGTTAGGGTTAGCAGCTATCATTAAGGCTAGCTTTCCTGCGAAGCGGGTATTGACACCTGGAAAACAGTACCATGGTTTTGACTGGTTAGGACAAATGGATGAGGTTACCGAAGCGGACTATCAAGACGCACTAGTATTAATTCTTGATACCGCTAATCAGCCCCGAATTGATGGTGAACTTTGGAATCAAGGTAAGACAATTGTTAAAATCGATCATCACCCAAACGATGACGCTTTCGGTGACCCACAGTGGGTCGACGTTGATGCTTCCAGTACGAGTGAGATGATTTATAATTGGTACGCACCCCTTGCGGCGGAGTTAACGCTAACGGCTAACGCCGCTCGGTTGTTGTATGCCGGCATCGTTGGGGACACCGGTCGCTTTCTATACTCTGCGACCAAGCCTAGTACCATGCGAGCAGCAGCGGCCTTAATGGAAGCCGGTGCGGATGCTGAAGCTGTCAATCGTATTGAAGATACCATCACGTTACCAGTCGCACGGTTGTCGGCCTACGTTTATGAACATCTGACACAGTTGGATTCGGGTGCAGCTTACGTTATTTTAACGAATGCGATTCTCGATTCATTTGCAATCGGTGATGCTAGTACTGCTGGGGTTGTCCCATTACCTGGGCGTATTGATACGGTTAAGTGCTGGGCGATTTTTGTTCAACAAAAGGAAGGTGACTTCCGTATTCGGTTACGTTCAAAGGGACCGTCAATCAACGGTGTGGCCAAGAACCATGATGGTGGGGGCCACGCATTAGCGAGCGGTGCCAAGGCTAAAGACCAACAAGAAATTGAAACGGTAGTGCGAGAACTCGACCAAGTCGCTAGCCATTATGAGAAAGAGGTTTAAATATGACCGCAAGTTTTGAAGATTTTAAATTGCAGCCGTTCTTGATGCAGGCACTGACTGACATCAATTTCCGCAAACCGACTGCGGTACAGGAAAAGTTGATTCCAGTGATTGCTGCTGGCCGCAGCGTCATCGGTCAGTCAGCAACTGGGAGTGGTAAGACGCATACGTTTTTACTGCCAATGATCAATCAACTGAATGCTGATGAACGTTACGTGCAGGCAGTTATCACAACGCCCAGCCGTGAATTAGCTTATCAGATTCAGACTGCTGCTAAACAGTTGATCCAACACAGCCCGAAAGCCATTCACATTGGACTCTATGTCGGTGGGACTGATAAGCAGGAACAGATTGAAAAGCTAAATCGGCACCAACCACAGTTGATTATTGGGACCCCAGGACGGATTCTGGACTTAATGCGCTCCCAGGCACTCGATGTGCATCGTGCGACTCAGCTAGTAGTTGATGAAGCCGATATGACGCTAGACTTGGGCTTTTTGAACGTGGTTGACCAGATTGCTGGCCGAATGCCTGCTGATTTACAAATGTTGGTGTTCTCAGCCACGATGCCACAAAAATTAACGCCATTTTTGCGCAAGTACATGAACAATCCAGTTATGGAAGAAATTCCAGTAGAATCTGTGATTAGTCCGACTATTGATAACTGGCTGATTTCCACCAAGAGTCACGATAAAAACAGTATTATTTATCGCTTGCTGACGATTGGTGAACCGTATCTCGTGTTGGTTTTTGCTAACACGAAGGAACGAGTTCAAGAGTTGACCCATTATTTGCGCCAACAAGGTTTAACGGTCGCAATGATCCATGGAGATATTCAACCACGTGAACGAAAGCGGGTTATGCGCGACGTCCAACAATTGAAGTATCAATTTGTTGTTGCCACTGATCTAGCTGCCCGTGGGATTGATATTGAAGGTGTTTCACACGTCATCAATGATGATATTCCGAATGACTTAGAATTCTTCATTCACCGTGTTGGCCGGACCGGCCGGAATGGAATGGCGGGGACTGCGATTACGTTATATAGCCCAGGCGAAGAAGCCAAGGTCAGTGCAGTTGAAGCAATGGGGATCAAGTTCAAACCGAAGGCGATTCGTGATGGTGAGATTGTGGATTCATATGACCGTAATCGTCGGGCTAAACGGGGGCCAAAACAGGAAAAACTGGACCCAACCTTGATTGGTTACGTCAAAAAGTCCAAGAAAAAGATCAAGCCGGGTTACAAACGCCGCATTCGTAAAAAGATCAGCGATAAGGCGCGGATGGACCGCCGCATCGAACAACGAGCGGCTGCCCGCAAGGAACGCAAGGATCGTAAGTCTTAATTGACGTGCATCCGGATAGATTAATGCAAAATAACTGAGTGGTGTATTGACAAGTCGCCGCAAGTTTTCTATACTTTGCAAAGTAAGGACATATCTATCTCACATATCGGTCAAGAAACACTTTGGTTGCTGGAAAAAGTGCGGTGTGGGGTAGATGCTACCTAGAAGTAATGACTAGCAAACTAGTTCGTGTCTCAGCGTTAATGAGCTTAAGAGGTAAACGAACACATCGTTGCAAGCAGAGTGGTACCGCGTTAACAGCGTCTTTGCTAGCAACGGTGTTTTTTTGCCTTAAATTAAGAATGATAGAGAGGATGCCAGAATTAAATGAAAAAATTAAGTAGTAGTGAAATTCGGCAAATGTACTTGGACTTTTTTCATGAAAAAGGTCATACGATTGTCCCTAGTGCATCACTAGTTCCCGTGGATGACCCAACGTTATTATGGATCAACTCCGGTGTTGCAACGATGAAGAAGTACTTTGATGGCTCCGTTGTGCCGGATAACCCCCGCATGACGAGTTCACAGAAGAGTATTCGGACGAATGATATTGAGAATGTTGGGCGGACGGCGCGGCACCACACGTTGTTTGAAATGCTTGGTAATTTCTCAGTTGGTGACTACTTCAAAAAAGAAGCAATCAGTTGGGCCTGGGAACTCTTGACCTCACCAAAATGGTTTGGCTGGGATCCTGACAAGTTATACATGACTGTTTATCCCAAGGACACGGATGCCGCGAAATTCTGGGAAGCAACTGGCGTGAAACCAGACCACATCATTAAAGTCGAAGATAACTTCTGGGACATTGGTCAAGGCCCATCTGGCCCCGATTCAGAAATTTTTTATGATCGTGGCGAAGCTTTCAATAATTTAGCTGATGATGACCCGGAAAACTATCCTGGTGGTGAAAATGAACGTTACTTGGAAGTTTGGAACATTGTCTTTTCGCAATTTAACCACACTCCTGAAGGTACTTACGAACCACTCCCGCGTAAGAATATTGATACGGGGATGGGGCTAGAACGGGTCGTTTCGGTCTTTCAAAATGCGAAAACCAATTTTGAAACTGACCTATTCCTCCCAATTATTCATAAGACGGAAGAATTAAGTGATGGCAAGCACTACGGTGATAACGCCCAGGACGATGTGTCCTTCAAAGTGATTGCCGATCACGCTCGGGCCATTACGTTTGCTATTAGTGACGGGGCCTTACCTTCCAACGAAGGTCGTGGCTATGTCATTCGGCGGTTGATTCGGCGGGCAATCCTACATGGTCAAAAATTAGGTTTGAAAGAAGCTTTCTTGGACCAATTAGTACCGATTGTTGGCAAGATCATGGCTTCACACTATCCCGACGTGCTCAAAAATAGTGCGTATATCGAAAAGATCGTGGCTTCAGAAGAAAGTCGCTTCAATGAGACCTTGAATGATGGGTTGAATCTGTTAAATAACTTGATCGCGGAAACCAAGCAGGCTGGTCACGATACACTAGCTGGTAAGGATGCATTTAAGTTATATGACACTTATGGCTTCCCGTTCGAACTAACTAAGGAATACGCTGGCGACGAAGATTTAGATGTCGACGAAGCTGGTTTTGAAGTTGAAATGAAGGCTCAACGTGACCGCGCACGCAATGCACGTAGCAGTGCCAAGTCCATGGGCGTCCAACGGAGTCTCTTGATCGACATCAAAACGCCAAGTGAATACGTGGGATATGACGAATTAACGAATGTGCAGGGGACTTTGAACGACATTATTGTTGACGAGACCCTGGTTGATCACGTCGACAGTGGTCAAGCTGAGATGATTTTCAGCAAGACACCGTTTTATGCTGAAATGGGTGGTCAGGTTGCCGACCGTGGTGTGATCTTAGATGATGCCGGTGAAATGGTGGCTAAAGTGACTGACGTACAAAATGCACCCAACAAGCAGCATTTACACACCGTTGAAGTGTTGAAACCAATGCGAAAAGACGCGACTTATACGCTGAACGTTGACTTGGCATTCCACAACAAAGTCGAAAAGAATCATACCGCCACCCACTTGTTAGACCAGGCGCTTCGTGACGTTCTCGGTGAACATACGAAACAAGCTGGTTCACTTGTAGAACCTGATTATTTACGGTTTGACTTTACTCACTTTGGTCAAGTGACTGACGAAGAGTTAGCTAAAGTTGAACAAATCGTCAATGATAAGATCTGGGCAGCGTTACCAGTCAGTGCTATTCAAACGGACCAAGAAACTGGTCACAAGATGGGCGCAATTGCGGTTTTCACTGAAAAGTATGGCAAAATTGTGCGGGTTGTTTCAATTGGTGATTATTCTATCGAATTCGATGGTGGGACCCACGTTAAGAACAGTAGTGAATTGGGGCTATTTAAGATTGTTTCCGAAACAGGGATTGGCGCTGGAACGCGGCGGATTGAAGCCGTTACTTCGAAGGAAGCTTTCGAACTGCTTGCCGGCGAAGAACAAACCTTGAAGCAAGTTGCTGCTCAAGTCAAGGCACCGAAGTTAGCTGATACGCCAGCCAAGGTTAGTCAGTTACAAGCCGATCTCAAAGCGGAACAACAGAACCGGGCCAGCCTCGAAAGTCGCTTAGCCAAACAGCAGGCTGGGGCAGTCTTTGATCAAGTTGACGATGTGAACGGTACGACGTTGATCGCCCAACAAATTGAAGTCTCTGGCATGGATCAACTCCGTCAATTGGCCGATACTTGGAAGACCAAGCAGTATTCTGACGTACTGGTACTTGGAACAGTCATTGGCGAAAAGGTCAACTTATTAGTTGCTGTTAGTGATGACAAGGTCAAGGCAGGTATCAAAGCTGGTGACTTGATCAAAGCCATTGCACCAAAAGTTGGTGGTGGCGGCGGTGGCCGCCCAACCTTAGCCCAAGCTGGCGGGAAGAAGCCTGCTGGACTACCAGCGGCGCTGAAAGCTGCGCATGAGTGGCTTGCCGAACAATAAGACTGATTGCTTTGGTTGCACATCCTGTTTTTTATGTTGGTTAGCTATGTTAAAGCTATCAAAATAACAATTAAATCAGTGCTGTTAGGACGAGACCGTTCTAACGGTACTGATTTTTTAATGTTATGGCACCTTGTGACCGGCTTAACTCGTAGAAGATTGGGTTACAAAGGGTGTGCCTGTTTTGAATTTCAACTATTCGAACATTCGAAACAGGGGTATGTCAGCATATGAAAAAACAGTGTAAATCGGGATGGATTTGCAGAAAACGTCTGCATTCTCCGGGTTATTATTACGAATGTGTTACATCAAAGTGGATTGATTGTACTTCATATGGGCATTTAGTAAAATAGATTAGAAGCGGAAACTAGCGGGAGGTGCTTGATATGAGTTCATTAGACAAAACAATGTACTTTGACTTCGATAATGACAGCGTTAAGGATGTCCACGACACGTTAACGACAGTTTATGAAGCGTTACAAGAAAAGGGCTACAATCCGATTAATCAAATCGTGGGTTACTTACTATCCGGTGATCCGGCGTATATCCCGCGCTTAAAGGATGCTCGGAACTTAATTCGGAAGCATCAGCGCGATGAGATTATCGAGGAACTTGTCAAGTCTTACTTAAAGGCAGATAAGGATGTTGATGCATGAAGTTGATGGGGTTAGATGTAGGTTCCAGAACTGTTGGCGTTGCCATTAGTGATGCTTTTGGATGGACGGCGCAGGGCGTTGAAATTATTCGAATCAATGAGGATGCTGAGGAATTCGGAATCGACCGGGTTGCTGAACTCGTTGAAGAATTGGATGCTGGGGGCTTTGTCCTAGGGCTACCAAAGAATATGAATAATACCTTGGGACCACGGGCTGAGGCGGCGCAACATTACGGCGAGTTACTGACAGCCCGGTTTCATTTGCCGGTAGACTTTGAAGATGAACGTCTGACGACCGTTGAAGCTGAACGGATGTTGGTTGAAGAAGCTAACACCTCACGTAAGAAACGCAAAAAGGTGATCGACAAGCTAGCTGCAAGTTTAATCTTGCAAAACTACTTGGATCGCCACGGCAAACTCACACAAGAATAGCGAGGAACTAACATGAGCCAAAACCAAGATCGTAAAGACAATGATGTGATCACATTAGTTGATGACGAAGGTAACGAAACCTTATTTAATATTTTGTTCACGTTTGATTCAGAAGATTTCGGTCACTCCTATATTTTATTATATCCAGCTGATGCTGCGGCCGATGATGAAGTTGATATTCAAGCCTACATCTTTAATCCTGAAGATGGCGACAATGGCGAATTACAACTGATCGAGTCGGACGACGAATGGGATATGGTTGAGCAAGTTTTGAATACCTTCTTAGCCGATGACGGTGGCATGCAATAGTCGAAAGTAGATTAAGCTCGTGGGCGCATGTCCGCGGGCTTTTTTAGAAATTATGAGACGGTTCTAACTGTCGCATAATTGTGATAACCATGCTAGAATATTAATTGTTATTGAAAGGAAGCGGGATGTTGATGACTGCTAACAAGCGCCGCTTTAAAGCGGAAATTGATGGTCGTACTTACACGATCATTGGCACGGCATCTGACCGTCACATGCAAACGGTGACGCGGATGATGAATGAGCAAGTGGCACAATTAAAAAAATTAGCCCCCGATTTGTCTGATACGGAGATTGCGACGTTGCTCGCATTCAATGCGATTTCAGATCAGGTTGACAAACAAGCTGAATTATTGAAAATGCAAACGGATGATGCCGACAAGTAATTGCATTGTCCGTTTTTTTGCGGCTTTTCGTAATTCATTGGAACTTCGGAGGGATATCAGTGAATTCCAAAGTATTGAATACGTTAGAGTACCAACAAGTAAAACAACAATTAGCACCATACTTAGTCTCGGCAACGGGCCAACAAGCACTCAATGAACTACACCCAATGACCAGCGTTGCGGATATTCAACGGGCCTTAGATGAAACCAACGACGGGGCAGAAGTGTATCGTTTAAAGGGTGGCATTCCGGTCGCTCGTTTAGCGGATATAAAACCGCATATGAAACGGTTAGCTATCGGTGCGACCCTGAATGGGAGTGAACTCGGGCAAGTTGGGCGGGTGTTACGGACAACGCGCGCAATCACGCGCTTTTTTGCCGAGTTGCTAGAAGATGCACCTGAGAATGATATTCGACACCTGTTTGATGAAGTTGCAGAATTAGTTACTTTACCAGATGTGACGAAGCGCCTCGCTACTGCCATTGAAGGTGACGGTCATATCACGGATGAGGCGTCACCAGAACTGAGCCGGATTCGGAGCAATATCCGTCGTACTGAAACGGAGATTCGTAACCAAATGGGTCATTATACCCGTGGCCATGATGCCAAGTATTTAAGCGACCCAATCATCACGATTAGAAACGACCGTTACGTTATCCCGGTCAAGGCCGAGAATCGCAGTCGGTTTGGTGGCATCGTGCATGATCAATCAGCGAGTGGGCAGACGCTCTTTATCGAACCCCAGGCTGTCATGGCGATGAATGACCGGTTACGGCAAAATCAAGTTGCGGAAAAGCAAGAAGAACAGCGTATCTTGGAGGAACTCTCCAACTTGATTGCGCCTTACCAGGACGAAATCATTAATAATGCGGCGATTCTTGGACATTTCGACTTTATCAATGCCAAGGCGCGTTATGCGCATGATATGAAGGCGACTGAACCGGCCGTTTCACCCAAAAATGAAGTCTATCTACGGCAAGCACGCCACCCCCTGATTGATCCTCGCAAAGTCGTTGCCAATGATATTAGTTTAGGTACTGATTATCAGGCGATGGTCATTACGGGGCCTAACACTGGTGGGAAGACGATTACGTTGAAGACGCTGGGATTACTACAATTGATGGCCCAGTCAGGATTATTTATTCCTGTTGAAGCCGGAAGTCGCGTTGGCGTTTATAATGAGATCTTTGCGGATATTGGTGATGAACAGTCGATCGAACAGAATTTAAGTACGTTCTCATCCCATATGGAAAATATTGAAAGTTTCTTAGCGCAGATCGACGCTCACAGTTTAGTACTCGTTGATGAATTGGGTGCCGGGACTGATCCGCAAGAAGGTGCGGCACTGGCAATCGCAATTCTGGATGCCATTGGGGCCAAGGGAACCCAAGTCGTTGCGACGACTCACTACCCAGAACTTAAGGCGTATGGGTTTAACCGACCTGATACGATCAATGCTAGTATGGAGTTTGACGAAGAAACACTCAAGCCGACGTACCGGCTATTGGTCGGGATTCCTGGTCGAAGTAATGCGCTCGATATCGCACAGCGGTTGGGCATCCCGCAAGCGATTGTTGATCAAGCTCGGTCGTTGACGGATACGGATAGTCAAGACCTCAACGCAATGATTGCGGATTTGGTGACGAAGCGCAAACAGGTTGAAGATGAACAACTGCATCTGAAAACCCAAGTGGCAGATTCTGAAAAATTGCACCGGCAGTTGAAGAGCGAATTCAATGCGTATCAACAGCGTAAAGATCAGTTGATCGAAGATGCCAAAGTGCAGGCGAACACCATTGTTGAGCAAAGTAAGACTAAGGCCGATGCTATCATTAGTGATTTGCGTAAGAAACAATTAGCGAGTGGTACGGCGACTGTCAAAGAAAACGAGTTGATTGATGCGAAGGGCGCGTTGAATGCATTGGAGCAACAGCCTAAGCTCAAGAAAAACCGTGTATTACGGCGTGCCAAAGCCCAACATGATTTTCATGAAGGTGATGACGTGCTGGTCAAATCGTATGGTCAACGTGGTGTGTTGATGCGTCAGATGGGTAAACACGAGTGGGAAGTCCAACTCGGCATCTTGAAGATGAAGATTAGTGACGGTGACTTGGAACGCGTTAAGCCAGAAGAGCCAAAACGCGCGCGTGCTACTGTTCAGAGTGCCCACGCGAGTCACGTTTCGCCGAACTTGGACCTGCGGGGTGTGCGTTATGAAGACGCGATGACTCAAGTTGATCGCTATATTGATGCTGCGTTGTTGGCCGGGTATCCTTCCGTCACAATCGTACACGGGAAGGGAACTGGTGCTCTACGAGAAGGCATTACCAACTATCTCAAGTCTAATCGGCAAGTCAAGTCGTTTCACTTTGCTGCGCCAAATCATGGCGGCAATGGTGCGACTGAGGTGCAGTTCAAATAACCAGTGACGAGTGCCAGGTGCAGATCAGTGATGACGCGAATTCATGGCTGTGCACGATATCGGCGCTTTGATTGCAGGCAAATTGTTTGTGTTCCACCCGGTTACTGGTATACTTACTATTAGTAACAGATAAAGCTTAAAGGAGGCCGATTATAATGGTCGCAGCAACTACTGATAAAACTTTTACAACGGATACGGCTTCAGGAGTAACGTTAACTGACTTCTGGGCGACATGGTGTGGTCCTTGCCGGATGCAGTCACCAGTGGTCGAACAATTAGCTGACGAGATGGGTGACAAGGTGACGTTCAATAAGATGGATGTCGACGCCAACCCTGAAACGGCCAGCAACTTTGGTATCATGAGCATTCCAACCTTATTAGTTAAGAAGGATGGCGAAGTGGTTGATACCTTAGTTGGCTACCATTCCAAGGAACAGATCCAACAAACTTTAGCTCAATATCTATAATAAGCTGGGCCATTATTTCATTAATGGTTCGCTAGCGAACGCGCCTTCTTAAGTGAACGGCGCGTTTTTTTGCGCTCTTTTTTAAGACCGGGGACAACCGTTAATAATGACTATATAAGGAAAACTATTTAACGTTGCAAAAAAGGGCGACCACGTGGCCGTCCTTTTTACTGTGCTTCTTCAGGTTGTTCGTCATCAAGTTCAACTTGAGGCCGCACGATTTCGATTGGTGTTGCGGGATCGTGATTGACGATTGGTTGATTGTGATCAATCGTAACTGAGATGCGCAGTCGCATGCGATTTTGGAACGTAATTTTAGCTTCACTCACACAGTTGGTGCGGAGCGCCGACTGCTCAGCTAGAAAGCCAGTTTCAAGCATAAAGTCTGGTGATTTGATCGTGGCGCTACGCCGAGCGACCGGCTCACCAGTCAATTCATACGTGATTAGATCATCCGTCGTTGTAATCACGACAAGGTGACCCCAGCCGGTTTGCTCAAAAAAGGTAACAAGATCATCATCACTAGCGACAGGAAACTGGCGTGCCAAGTCTTTACCCGCCCAGTAAAGGATGCCACTACTGTCATCACCCAATAACTTTGGTATTAAGGCATCTCGCAAGATTTCCACACTGAGGATGGAAGCTTTGATCGAGTTGCCCGCAAATTGAGAATAAAAGTCGTTCGTCATGATAATTCCTTTCCATGCAAAAAATCGTGGTACTCTAGCCACTGTATAATCATTATTATACCCCGTTTCCACTAATGTGTCGGTTTTTTTCAATTTATCAACGGAAACTTTACAATTTCGTCGCAATTGGTCTGGCTTGAAATCAATTTCAAAAAAGACCATAATAAAGTTTCAGAATTCAGTGAACGGAGATTTTAAAATGGCAAATGAACATGCAATTGGCTTCATGGATTCGGGGGTTGGCGGGTTGACTGTCGTCAAGCAAGCTTTGAAACAACTCCCGCGCGAAACAGTTTATTTTATTGGTGATCAGGCGCGTTTGCCATACGGTCCGCGACCAGCTGAACAAGTGCGAACTTTTTCTTTTCAGATGGCGGATTTCTTAATGGCAAAGCAGATCAAAATGCTCGTGATAGCTTGTAATACTGCGACCGCAGCGGCATTGCCGGCGTTGCGGCAGCAGTTGTCAATTCCCGTTATTGGGGTGATTGCGCCTGGTTCGCGGGCTGCGTTAAAAGCTTCTCATCGTAATCGAATCGGTGTGATTGCGACTGAGGGGACGATTCGTAGTAATGCTTATCGAGATGCTATCTTAACCAAAGATCCTACTGCGACGGTCGTTTCGCAGGCGTGCCCAAAGTTTGTGCCGTTGGTTGAATCGAATGAGTATCAATCAACGGTTGCCAAGCGGGTGGTTGCGGAAACGTTGAAACAACTAAAAAAACAAGACGTTGATACGCTTGTTTTGGGCTGCACACACTATCCATTATTGCGGCCACTTATTCAAAATGTGATGGGGCCTGGGGTGACCTTGATTGATTCTGGTGCCGAAACGGTGAACGATGTCTCGGCGGTACTCGATTACTTGGATATTGCTAACGATCGTTCTACTAAGCGTTATCCGGATGAGTACTACACGACGGGGGCGGCTGATCAATTCGAAGCAATCGCGCGGAACTGGTTGGGCCAACCGGACTTTCACGCACAACATATTGATTTAGGGAGTGAAGCGAATGACTAAACCACAAACATTGATCATTGCGACTAACAATGCCAATAAGGCGCGCGAGTTTAGCGCGATGTTGGCACCGTATGATATTACCATCAAAACGTTGGCTGATTTTCCAAATATTCCTGAAATTAAGGAGAACGGTATCACGTTTGAAGAAAATGCCACTAAAAAGGCGACGGTTGTGGTCGAAGCAACCGGATTACCGGCAATTGCGGATGATTCCGGCTTGATGGTCAAGGCGTTGCACGGTGATCCGGGAGTGTTTTCGGCACGGTATGCTGGTGATCATGATGATGCTGCGAATAATGCCAAGTTGTTAGCCAACCTTGGTGGCGTTCCTGAAGCGGAGCGGACCGCGACTTTTCATACGACCCTGGTTGCCCTTAAACCCAGTGGTGAGAAACTTGTCGTTAACGGTGAGTTAGCCGGCCGTATTCTGATTGCCCCCCGTGGTGACAATGGGTTTGGTTATGATCCGTTATTTTGGTCAAGTAAGTTTCAAAAATCCTTGGCGGAATTGACGCCAGCACAAAAAAATCAAATCAGTCATCGGGGTGCAGCCTTGCGACAACTGATGACTAAATTCGATGAATGGTGGGCGAAAGCATGAAATGTTTAGTAGTGAGTGATAGCCATGGCGATCGTGACGTGTTAGTTCGATTGCTTGATAAGTACCGCGGTCAGGTTGACGCCTTTTTTCACTGTGGTGATTCTGAATTACCGCATGATGACGCGGTTTTTCAAGAGATATTCACGGTTCAAGGAAATATGGATTTCGATGACGTGATTCCAAATGAAGTGAATCCAACTATTGATGAGGTGACAGTCTACATGACGCACGGTCACTTAGTCGGTGTGAACATGGGATTGGACCATCTATTAGCTAATGCTGAGGTGCACAATGCGACGCTGGCTTTCTTTGGTCACACGCATCAACTGGGTGTTGAACGACGAGGCGGCGTGGTCGTGCTTAATCCTGGTAGTATTACTTATCCGCGTGGTGAATTTGCACGTATCGGTGGCACCTACGCCATCGTGACAACGTCAGCCGCAGGTATCGACGTCCAATATTATGATCGGCAACTACAAGCGGTGCCAGAACTAAAATTTCATTTTGCTGATTAAAATGTGGTAAAAAAACTGATTTTTAGGGCTGTGCAAAGTGCTTTTGCGGTTAAAATAAAGGGATGGGCTTAGTGAAGGAGGCGCTGTATGTTAATTCAACCAGTTGAGGACTTATTGTCACGTAACGCCGACCATTATTTGATTCCGGCGGACGTGGTTGCCAACGTTCAAACTGATAATAATTTGTATCACGCGTTTTTAGTACTAACGAAGGTCAAGTATTCCAAAATTCCAGTACTTGATCATGGTGGTCACTTTGAAGGTTTAGTATCGTTGCCACTGATTACTGAACAAATGTTAGGTTTTGATCAACTGAATACTGAAATATTACTGCAAAAACGTGTCTGTGACGTAATGGAGACACAAGTTAAGACGGTTCATGATGTGGATGACGTTGAAGAGACGTTACACTTGATGATTGATAATCCGTTTGTTCCAGTCGTTGATGAACAGCAAATTTTTCAAGGAATTGTCACTCGTCGTGAATTCATGAAGAGTTTTAACTTTCTGACCCATGAAATCGGCAAACAATATGATATGATTGAGAAGGATTTTTCCACTAGTGAAAAAGCTAAATAAATTTTTGGAGGGTCTCCGATGGCAAAATTAGATGCACAATCAATTATTAACTACATTGGCAGTGCGAAAAAGAAAACACCCGTAAAAGTATACGTGAAGGGTGCTTTAGACCAATTAAACGTTCCAGCAGGCATCAAAACTTTCTTCAGTGGCAACGCTGGGGTATTATTTGGTGACTGGGCGGATGTTGAACCGTTCTTAAAGGCTAACGCTGCAAATATCGAAGATTATGAATTAGAAAATGACGCGCGCAATTCAGCCGTACCAATGGCAGATTTGAAGCAATACAATGCGCGGATCGAACCCGGTGCGATTATTCGTGACCAAGTATTGATTGGTGATAATGCCGTTATCATGATGGGTGCGGTGATCAACATTGGTGCCGAAATCGGTGAAGGCTCGATGATTGACATGGGTGCCATTCTTGGTGGTCGCGCAATTGTTGGTAAGAACTGTCATATTGGCGCTGGTACTGTGTTAGCTGGCGTGGTAGAGCCACCTTCGGCTAAACCAGTTCAAATCGATGACGACGTGCTGATCGGTGCCAATGCGGCCGTACTTGAAGGCGTGCATGTTGGTAAGGGTGCCGTTGTGGCTGCGGGTGCGATCGTCATTGAAGACGTCGCTCCTAACACCGTAGTCGGTGGGGTTCCTGCTCGTAAGTTGAAAGATATTGATGATAAGACTAAGAGCAAGACTGAATTAATGGCAGAATTACGGAATCTTTAATGGTGGAGGGATAAACAATGGTCTTACGGGAAACCGATCTAATTCCAATTTATCAACACTTACACCAAATTCCGGAAATCGGCTTACAAGAACATGAAACACAGGCTTATTTATTGTCGATTATTGGTAAGATGCCTCAAGAGTGGCTGACAATCAAAACCATTCCTACTTTGGATACGGCGATTTTAGTGAAAGTCAGTGGTTTAAAGCATGATTATCGAATCGGTTATCGAACTGACATCGATGCGTTACCAGTTACTGAAAATACGGGCTTACCATTTGCATCGACCCATCCAGGTGTCATGCACGCGTGTGGCCATGATATTCATATGTCAGTCGCGCTAGGAATCCTAAGCTACTTTGCAGAGAACCGACCTGCGACCGACATGGTTTTCATGTTCCAGCCGGCTGAGGAAAATGCCTCGGGTGGGCAACGCTTGTACGAAAGTGGTGCGCTAGATGGTGATTGGATGCCAGATGAGATTTTTGCATTCCATGACAATCCTAATTTACCAACTGGAGCGATCGGTTGCCGGATGGGCACGTTATTTGCGGGGACTTGTGAGATCCACGCACACTTAAGTGGTAAAAGTGGACACGCGGCTTACCCACATCAAGCAAACGACATGGTCGTCGCTGGTGCGGCGTTAGTCTCCCAGCTGCAGACGATTGTAGCGCGCAACGTGGACCCGATTCAAAGTGGTGTGGTGACATTAGGTCACTTTACTGCTGGCACGATTGGCAATGTGATTGCCGGTGAGGCCCAGATTGACGGGACGATCCGAGCGTTGACGCAGGAGATGAACATGCATATTCAGCGGCGGGTTCGGACGATTACTGAGGGGATTGCGCTCGCCTATGACTGCAATATCGATTTGAAGCTCAATCAAGGTGGTTATTATCCCGTTGAGAACAATGACGCAATCACTGCTGATTTTATCAAGTACATGCAGGATGATGATGATGTCAACTTTATTGAAACGGAACCAGCAATGACTGGGGAAGACTTTGGTTATTTGATTCATCAGATTCCAGGGACAATGTTCTGGTTAGGGGTCGACAGTCCATATTCGTTGCACTCGGAAAACATGGTGCCGCACACGGCTGCCATTATGAGTGGGGTCAATGCGATGACCGGCTTTTTGACTCATCGGAATGCGTTACACAAATAAATTACAAAACGTACTGCGCTAACACGTGTCAGTACGTTTTTGAGTTTCAAGAATGCAGAGCGTTGCTGCAATTAATGGTTGGTTGTGACCGCACAATAGTTTTCGCCTGGTCACGTTAGGTTGCGAATGGGAATAACTAAAACTATTCCTGACAATAACAACGTGCGTCATGGTTCCCACCTGAAGAAATTTGTCAGATGAAAGATCAAGCCCGCACCGTGGCGCTCATTTCTGAGCAACCGCTGTGCGGGCTTGTGTTGGTTGAGCTTACTTGTGCGTTGGGGCGATATTTAAACGTGGCGAGGGGAGTTGAATTCCCGCTGCTCGGGCCGCGTTCAAGTAGGCGGCCAAAAAGTCGCGCTGAATTGCGAACTGCATGCCATTTTTGACGTAAAATTGTACTCGGAAGACCAACGTCCCATCGGCTTGTGTCGTGACGCCTTGAATGTCGGGCTCACCGATGATATCAGGATACTGAGGCACGAGGTCGGCATTAGTTTCGCGGACCACGTTAGTCAGATCTTGAACGGGAGTCGTTGTGAGAATGTAGAGGTCAATCAGCACGCGCATATCGTTACGCGACTGGTTGCTAATGATTAAAATCTTGCGATTGGGAATAAAGTTCAACGTGCCATCGGGACTCGTAACTTGAGTTGTCCGTAAACCGATTGCGGAGACGGTCCCCTCAATGGTTTCGATTTTGACGTAATCCCCAACATCAATCTGATCTTCAAGTAGAATGAAGAACCCGGTGACAATGTCACTGACGAAGCCTTGGGCGCCTAAACCTAACGCCACACTGAAAATCCCAGCACTAGCAATCAACGTCCCCACGGGAACACCTAACACTGAAAGTACCGCATAGATGCCAAAAAACATGATGACGTAATGGTAGATATTTAATGATAATGTAAAAATCGTTGAAATCCGATTATTGGCAGTATCACTGGTATTAGCATTCGTTAAAAATAAGTGGTGGATCAGGCGTTTTCCTAGCCGATCAATCACCCAAAATAGTAAAATAAATAAAATGATTTCGAGTAGCTTGCCGCCAATATTAATAATAATTTGTTGCCAGTCAATTTTCTTAGCCAACTTCATCCACACCGAAACTTGTTTAGTCGGTGTGTCAACCGCTGCTAGGTTAATTGAATTAAACATATCTTCACCCTCGTTATTGTTGTCTGTTCACTAGTTTATCAGATTTGACGCGGGCAACCAAGCCGTGATCAAGTTATTGCGACCAAATGTGACTGGGTGAATGTTGTAAGCACTTTTTTAATTGCGGTATACTAAAGACAATGCTATGCTAGTTTTAATATCATGGCTGTTGAAGGAGGAATTTTAGGATGATTACACACATTGCGGGCATCATTGCCGCCATTGCGTTCTTATTATTAGTATGCTTTATCGGGATTTTTTTAATGCGGATTACTAAAACGATGGGGGAAGTCAACCGTAGTTTAAATAATATTACGGATGATGTTGACGCCTTGTCACATGAGACTGAAAAAATCATGGCAAATGCCAATGAACTCTTAAAGGATGTTAACGGCAAAGTTGCAACAATTGATCCAGCGTTTCAAGCGATGGGCGACTTAGGTCAGAGCGTCTCTGACTTAAATGCTGCGACTCGAGACTTAACAGCCAAGATTGGCAAGAACAATGAGAAGCGGAGCAAGTTCTCCAGCGCAAGCAAGGTCGGCAAAGCCGCTTTTGATGTCTATCGTAATCGACGTTCAAAAAATAATAGTGAGGAGTCTTAATTATGTCGAAAAAGGGATTCTTATTAGGTGTTGTTTTAGGTGGTGCAGCGATTGCTACCGCCGTTATGAAGATGGATGATGATAAAAAGGCTGAATTGAAAGCTAAAGCACAGCAAGGAATTGCCGATTTTAAGGATCGGGCAATCGACTATGCGTTCTATGCCAACGATGCTGCTGAAGACTTCAAGGCTGAAGCTGGGCAACAATTTGAAGATACAAAGCGAAAAGTGGCCGATTTTGCTGACCAGTATCAAGCCGCTAAGCAGGAAACGGGTGAAAGCTTTGGCTCAAGTCTTGACCAAGCTACGGATAGTTTACGGTCTGAATTAGCTAAGGTCGAAGATGATGAAGGTGATGATGAAGATATCGTCATTGATGGTGGAGCTGCTTATCAAAAAGCTGGCGAGGACGAGAAGACTTCAGCGCCCGTACCAGAATCAGCACCTGCTAAGGACGCAACACCTGCGAAGTCTGATGATGAATCGACAACGGATGAATCGTCACCAGCCAAGTAAGCTGACAGCGATAAGATAGGACACTGAGCAAGTGCTCGGTGTCCTATCTGCTTTTGAGGAGGAATCACATTGTATTCAATCGGAGCGGTCGCCAAAAAGACCGGTATTTCAAGTTATACACTGCGCTATTATGATAAGGCGGGCTTAACGCCCTTTGTGAAGCGTGATAAGCAGGGCCGCCGGGTCTTCAATGATGAAGACTTGGATTCACTGGCATTGATTCGTTGTCTTAAGCAGACCGGGATGCCGTTAGAGGATATTCGACAATTTATTAGTTGGTGTGCCGATGGGGATGGAACGATTGATCAACGGCTAGCAATGTTTGAAGAGCAACGCCAGGCTGTTGAAGCGCAAATCCATCAATCCTTGTTGAATTTGCAAAAAGTCAATCATAAGATTGATGTTTATCGGCGTGCGAGTCAGGCGGGGAGTGAAGCCGCGGTTGACTGTGACGTGCTGCCACTGAAAACGACGGCGGCGCTGTTAGCCGAAGTGGCTGATTATGAAACCGAACATCCGCTACCGGAATAACACTAAAAGCAAGTACCAGTCAACGCTAGGTAAAAAAAGAGGGCCGTCACGGATTATGTCGTGACGGCCTTCTTTGACGTTTTTAATTAAAGATCTAATACTTTTAATTCTTTTGGCGTATGGGTAAATGGCTTAAAGCCTTCCTTAGTAACGACCCCACAGTCTTCGATTCGAACACCAGCTACGCCGGGAATGTAGATCCCAGGTTCTACTGAGAAGCACATGCCTTCAACGAGTGGCATGTGGTTACCAGCCATAATCGAAGGAAATTCGTGGTCAGTTTGGCCGATTCCGTGACCTAACCGGTGAATGAAGTATTCGCCATAGCCCGCTTTGGTGATGATATCGCGTGCGATTTTATCGACATCTTCGGCTGCCATGCCTGGTTTAATGGCTGCCTGAGCAGTCAAGTTGGCTTCCAGACAGACGTCAAAGATTTCCTTTTGCTTGGCACTCGGTTGGCCATAAGCAATTGTCCGGGAAGCATCAGAAGCATAGCCTTCATACATGACGCCGAGGTCGAATAGCACTAATTCATTTGGCTTGACTTGGGTTTCGTTAGTTGCACCATGGGGGTTGGCGGCATGTTCACCAGCTTGGACTAAAGTGTCGAAACTCATTTCCATAATTCCCTTTTTCATTAAGGCATACTGTAATTCGGCAGCAATCTGTTGTTCGGTGCGACCCGCCTTGACAGCAGCAAATCCTTGTTCAAAAGCAAAGTCGGCCCATTTACCGGCAATGTTTAGTTTTTCAAGTTCATCAGCTGTTTTGACCAGCCGTAATTGCTGAATATAAGGTGATAGATCCTTATCGAAGTGGGCAGCTGGAAATTGCTGTTTGAGCGCGGTAAAGCGGTCTAACGTCAAGTTCCCAGTTTCAAGGGCCCAAACTTTAGGATCAGTCAATTGTGCGTGAATGTGATCAGCAATTAGCGCGTATGGATCTTCATGGTCGAGGTAGCCGAAAACTTTGTAAGGCCAGCCCATCTCCTTGATTGCTTCAACTTCGAGAGCGGGTGCAAAGAGAAATGGTTCCGCATCCGCGAAAACAAACAGTGCTAGCGTCCGTTCGTAGGGGTTGCTCTCAAAACCAGTCAAATATGAAATTGTGTGAAAGTTACTGATGTAGGTCACGTCAACGTGATTGTCTTGGGTCCATTGACGGACTTGTTGCAGTTTCGTATAATCTGTCAATTCAAACACTCCTTAGATAAAATAATAGATAATAATACTAGTATAGCGCTGTTGATGATAAAAAGCTGAGAATAATGAGCCCAAAATAACAATCTTCGTGTGGTAAATCTTGCATTTTGAAAACAAGTACGGTATTATTTTCATGAAAGCGATTTCAATAACAATCTTAAGTTGCATTGGAAGCGTAATTTTGCTATATTGGTTGATGTTGCATGAAAACGGATGAAAACATATGATACCAAGCAAGAAAGGGCTATTTTTATATGGAAAAACAAACAGTAACAATTTATGATGTGGCACGCGAAGCGGCGGTTTCAATGGCCACAGTTTCACGAGTCGTCAATGGTAATCCCAACGTTAAACCCGCAACGCGTAAAAAGGTACTAGCTGTCATCGAACGGTTAGATTACCGGCCTAACGCAGTTGCACGAGGGTTAGCAAGTAAGCGTTCAACTACGGTCGGGGTAATCATCCCGGACGTGACCAACATTTATTTTGCGGCGTTAGCACGCGGGATTGATGATATTGCGATGATGTACAAGTACAATATCATTTTAACGAACTCCGATGATGCGGGTGAACAAGAAGTCAACGTGTTGAATACGTTGATGGCTAAGCAAGTTGACGGGGTCATCTTTATGGGTAACCATATTGATGACAAGCTCCGGGCTGAATTCAAACGGGCCAAGGCACCAGTTGTTTTAGCTGGGACGGTTGATCCGAACAATGAAACGCCAAGCGTTAATATCGACTACGCTGCAGCTGTTGAAGAAGTGGTCACTAACTTAATTGCACGTGGTCACAAGAAGATCGCGTTGGCTTTAGGCTCATTGTCACAATCAATCAACGCTGAATACCGACTGACGGGTTACAAACGGGCCTTAACCAAGGCTAAGATTCCGTTTGACGACGCCCTCGTTTATGAAGCGGGCTACTCATATGATGCTGGGCGGAAGTTACAACCAGTCATTGCGGATAGTGGCGCTACTGCGGTATTCGTTGGGGACGACGAAATGGCGGCTGGTCTTATCAACGCAAGTATGGAATCCGGGATCAACGTTCCAGATGACTTGGAAGTTGTGACGAGTAATGATACGATTATTACCCAAATCACGCGTCCAGCCATTACCTCGATTACCCAACCATTATATGATATTGGTGCGGTTGCCATGCGGATGTTAACTAAGTTGATGAACGATAAAGAACTTGACGAGAAGACGGTCACCTTGCCATACGGCATTGTTCGGCGGGGCTCAACCAAGTCTGCTGATTAAGTTCGGTTGTCTGCCAGCTAGTGACGTTGGCATAATTTAGAACGATAGCGTTATACTAGGTTTGGAATATTTATTCCAAGCCTTTTTTGGTTTTGGAATGCGTGAAAGGATGAGTTAAACGGATGACACAACTAATAATGCGGCCACGGCCCGGAAAAATTAAGTTAGGCTTGAAGGCGTCCCAAGCACCCGCACAATTAATGGATCGTTTGCAATACCGGCCCGAAGTATTTGAATTTTTTACGAGTGCCACGGACTTTGAACCGGAAGCATTTCAGACACTTAAAACAGCTGTCCAATTTGTAAAGACAACTGTCACCGAGCAAATTGTGATTCATCACCCTATGAGTTATCAAGGCGTTCATCTTGATCAATTGCTTGATCCACATCGTGAAGCTGCGGCGTACCAATTCCTACAAACGAGTACGGCCCAGTTACTTGCGTTGGCGACGGAATTGGATGTCAAGGTGCTCGTACACGGTGGCTATGGTAGCGACAGTGGGCGCTTGATCGATGAGTATGAGTCCTTGCAGGTTGCACGTGACGTGGTCTTTGAGCGGTTGGATAATTTGGTTCGTCAGGCGAGTGGACATGTCGTGATTGAAAATGGGGTAACGGCAAGTTTTATGTATGGTGATCCCCAGTTAGATGAGCGTATCATTCAGCATCATTATCCGCTGGTTTGTGATTTGAGCCACGTCTTCATTGCGCTGCACGGTGATATGGAATTGACCATGTTGGCTTTGAAGCGGCTGGCTCCACTCATTCAACATTATCATTTGGTTGATTCGATGGGGACGCGGCACGATAGTTTACCTTTAGGGCAGGGACTGATTGACTGGCAGCGGGTGTTACCAGTCCTCAACCCGCACGCTACCATGATTTATGAAGTGCCGGATGAAACGGATGCGACCTGCGCTAACATGTTGAGTAGCTATCACTATCTACGCGCACTCGAACTGCGGTCGATCGAGGGAGGACAAGCGAATGACTAACTTAGTAGTCCATGTCGACGAGCCGGCTAAGGTCGCAACGGCCATAAGCAATGTGCAGAATTTTTTGGCAGCCCGGCCAACTAGTACGGTGGTGGTTGTGGTCAACGGGCCCGCTATCACGACGCTGGTAACTGGTGCCTGGAAGCCATTACAACAGACGTTACCGCAAGTTGAGATTGATGCTTGCCATAATGCCATGGTGAGTCATCAAATGACTGCGGCCCAACTTCCTGCCAGTGTGACGGTCGTTCCCGCTGGTGTGGTGCGAATCGTGGACTTGCAAGCTGTGGGTTACGCATATTTACGGCCATAACACCAGTTTGTCGTGGTTGTGGTTGTCATTAGCAAACTGAAATTTCAAATTTGAAAGAGAGTCCAATAACGAAACTGGTTCATTAGATTTGCAATAAAAATCGCAGAACTTGGACGCCCTTGGTTCTAGTGCTTGAAATCGCTCGCTTTTTTTGCTATCATACTTTACGTATGTTTATCTACTAAACTGAAAATAAATATGAAAGAAGGAGTCACACATGTCAGGACATTCAAAATGGCATAACATTCAAGGACGTAAGAACGCCCAAGATGCTAAACGTGGGAAAGTCTTTCAAAAGATTTCCCGTGAACTTTATATGGCTGTAAAAGCCGGGGGTCCTGATCCAGATTCTAACGCGCAATTGCGGTTAGTTATGGATAAGGCCAAAGCTGCCAACATGCCTAAAGACAATATTAAACGGGCGGTTGATAAAGGTAGTGGCTCCGGTGCGGAGAACTACGAAGAAGTTACTTACGAAGGCTACGGCCCTGGTGGTATCGCCGTTCTGGTTCACGCATTAACTGATAACAAAAACCGGACTGCTGCGGCGGTTCGTTCAGCGTTCACGCATCATGGTGGGGCTTTAGCCGCAACTGGTGCGGTTAGTTACATGTTTGATCGTAAGGGTTACATCGTGATCAGTCGCGAAGATTTAGATACCGACGAAGATACGATGTTGATGGACGTTTTAGATGCTGGTGGCGACGATTTACAATCAAGCGACGAAGCGTTTGAAATTTACACTGATCCTAAACAATTAGCTGCCGTTCGTGATGCCCTCGAAGCTAATGGTTACAAGTTGGAAACAGCTGAATTAACCATGATTCCTGAAAACCTAACGGACGTTCCTGCTGATAAAGTGGAAAAGTTACAACACATGATTGATGAATTGGAAGATAACGACGACGTATCAGAAGTATACGAAGCTGCTAACTACCCAGATTAATGATGAAAAGACGTGGTTCTTTGATGATAAATCAAGAACCACGTTTTTTATTGCTTAAAATATTAGTAAAACAAGTGCGTCGAACAGGCCAGTTTGCTAAAATTAGAGCAGTTGAATACTGAAGGGACGAATAATCATGAATAAAGTAACCGTACTAGGTAGTTTGAATGTTGATTCGATTTTGCGTTTCAAGCGTTTTCCTAAGCCTGGTGAAACGCTACCGCTGACTGGTAAGAGTGTCGCTGGTGGGGGTAAAGGGGCTAACCAAGCCATCGCAGCCGCGCGCGCTGGTGCCCAAACGACTTTTATCGGTAAAGTTGGTACTGATCAGGAAGGGGCCTTTATGGTGCAGCAGTTGACGAATAGTGGTGTTAATGACCAATATGTTCAACATAGCAATGTGGCTAGTACCGGCTCAGCTTTCATCTTGTTAGATAGTAGTAGTGAGAACCGTATCTTAATCGATGGTGGAACTAATCAGCAGGTTACGGCCGAAGATGTCGAACGGGCCCAACCCGCAATTAGCGCTAGTACTTTTTTGATTGCACAGTTTGAAACGCCGATTGCAGCAACGATTCGAGGGTTTGAATTGGCTCAGGCCGCTGGGCAAAAAACGATTTTAAACCCGGCACCAGCTACGACGACGGTGCCCGCAGAATTACTAGCGACGACCGACTTAATTGTTCCTAACGAAACTGAGACGGAAACCTTGACTGGCGTGCACATTACTGATGAGCAATCGATGATTCAGGGCGCACAGAAGTTGCAGGCGCTGGGCGTTGCTAACGTGATCATTACCGTTGGGAGTAAAGGCGCTTTCTGGATGCGCGGTGCTGAGCACGGCTTCGTCCCAGCTTATAAGGTTGAGGCCGTTGACACGACTGCAGCTGGGGACACCTTTATTGGTGCACTCAGTTCGGTCTTAATGCCAGACTTTAGTAATTTGGCCGCTGCGGTACGGTTTGCCAACCGGGCATCTTCGATAGCTGTTCAAAAATTGGGTGCGCAACCATCGATTCCAACTAAGGAAGCCATTGAAGCGGCTGAGCGGGCCTAACGCCTTAATTGGTTTATATCGGGGCGCTTATAACGCCGTATGTTAGGATTGCAAATGAAAATATGCGATGACGAGCTGTTCTGGAAATAATTTGTTATTTCTGGAACAGCTTTTTTGATGCCAAAATAAATGTCATTTTTTTCGTGGAAAGTGGTCGTTGTTACGAAACTAATGATTGAAAGGAGCGTGACCATGATAAATGGTGATTGAAGCAGAGTTGAACGAAATCATTCAGGCAGCCGTGAATCAGCGGGCCAGTGATATTTATTGGTTACCCACGGCAGAAGGGTATCAGGTGTTAGTGCAAGCAGCAGGCAGTTTGCGGGCACTTACTCAGATTACAACTGAGTTGGCCCAGCAATTGATGAATCACATCAAATACCGTAGTAACATGGCGATTAGTGATCATCGGCGGCCCCAATTAGGGGCGATGACGTTAACATTGGCAGAGCAAACTTTAAATTTGCGAATCTCGGCAGTTGGCGACTTTTTGGACCGTGAGTCGTTGGTTGTCCGGTTATTGTATGAAGGTCCGGCCCGAAAATTGAGCTATTTGGTCCCACAGCAACGGCAACAATTGAGTCAATTAATGCGACGAACGGGATTGATCTTATTTTCCGGGCCGATGGGTTCTGGCAAAACTTCCACGATGTATGATCTTGTGCGGCAGCTTCGTGGCCAACGGCTAGTCATGACGATCGAAGATCCGGTTGAAATTTATGAACCACAATTTTTACAACTACAAGTAAACGCACCGGCCCAGATGGCGTATGGCGATTTACTGAAGGTTGGGTTACGCCACCATCCCGACGTCTTTATTATTGGTGAGATTCGTGATGCCGAAACGGCTCGGATTGCGGTACAGGCAGCGCTAAGTGGTCACTTAGTTTTAAGTACTATTCATGCGCGCGGTGTCTACGGGATTATTCCCCGGTTGACGCAATTGGGAGTGGAAGCCGCTGTTTTGGAGCAGGCTTTAACTGCAATGTCCTATCAGCGCCTCGTACCAGTGACGAATGGCAGCGTGGCGACGATTTTCGATACGGTCGTGTTACCGCATGCAATGCCCAAAACGTCGCAAATGATGACTGAAAGGTGGGCGGAGTTAATTGATGAACAATTGGCAGCGGGCCGTCTCGATCATGCGACGGCCAATCAACTTAAGGAAGCGTAAACGGCTTCCGATTGCTATGCAGGCGAAGCTGTTTGAAACGCTAGCCGACTTGCTAGGCAACGGCTTCTCGTTTCAGCAAGCCTTTCAATTTACATTGGATGTAGAAGGACCGGCCTTTCAATCCTTGCAGCCCGCGCTGGGGCGTTTAGCCGCGGGTGATGATTTGTCTATGGCGCTGCGTCCATACATTGCGGTGGACTTGTATTACCAGTTCTTAATTGCTGAGACTCATGGTGAATTACGCCGGACCTTGATGCAGGCAGGTCAATTAATGCGAGCGCGTGCTGAACAGGGACGCCAAATTCGGCGGTTGTTACAGTACCCTTGTCTGCTGTTAATTCTACTGCTGGGAACTTTAGGCACGGTCAAAGCTGCGATTTTACCGAGTCTTGCTCATGGTGGTAATGGTAGTGGGACAATCGCGAATTGGCAATGGTTTAGCGGTATCACGGTCATTACCTTGGTGATTTGCTTATTGCTGGTTGGCCTTCAAGTTAGCCGATTACCCATTCGGCGGCGCTATCAGTGGTTGGCTCAAGTCCCCTTGATTGGTCCCCTGATCAGAAACTACTGTGGTTACTATTTAAGCCTTAATGCGGGTATGCTGCTGACTGGTGGTTTAGGGATTCGTGGCATTTGTGAAGTCAGTCAGCACTTTCAAACTAAGGCGCTGATTTATCAGCAAGGGCAGGTTATCGAACAGGCGTTACTGACTGGGACTTCGTTAGTCACAATTATCCAGGAGGACCGATTATTACCTGATGAGTTAGCACTACTGGTCGGCAAAGAGAGTCCGGCAGAACAGTTAAGTCAGGAATTACTATACTTTGCAACTTTGCAGTACGAACGCTTGATTCGACAGTTGAACCGGATGATTGGTTGGATTCAACCCATCATGTTTGGCATTATTGCACTCGTCGTTGTCGGCACATACTTGAGTTTGTTATTACCGATGTATCAATCAATGGGGGAGATTTTAAAATGACATTATTAATGAAACGCTTGATGAAAAAAACGGCAGCACCACAGCGCGGTTTTACCTTAATTGAAATGGTGATCGTATTGGCGATCATCAGTCTCTTGATGTTGATCGTGGTGCCCAATTTGAATCAACAACGTAAACAGGCGGCTGGTCGCCAACAAGAAGCCCTGACTGAAGTTGTTCAAAATCAGGCTGAAATGTATGCGAATGATACGGGTAAGACCGTCACGGATGACGACGCAATGTTAGAAGAACTTCGGAACAAGGGATATATTAACGATGGTCAATATAAGCAGGCTAAGTCACAGGGCATTAGTCCGGTACGGCCGCAACCACAAAAAGTAGTTGGTGGTTAAGCGACAGGGATTTACCTTAATCGAAACGGTAGCGGTCTTGGCGATCGTGGCTAGTGTGGCGGTGATTGCTGTGCACCGTTTTCCCACACGGCAACGCCAACAGAATGCGGAACAGGCTTTCTGGCGGGAGTTACAAACGATGTGGCAGCAACAGACCTTAACCGCTAGTGTGACGGGTCAGCCCCAGGTCGTGAGCTTTCGTGGCACAGAAGTCGTGACTTGGGGTGGCAAGCGGGGGCGGCCTATCAGTGGCCCACAGTGGCATCTCCCACTGCCTGCAACATTAAAAACAGAGCGCGGTCGTGATATTCAAATCCAGAAAAATGGGCATCCACAGCTAGCAGTGGTTATTTTCAAGTCGCAATTACAGCCGAAGCAGAAAATCAAACTGAATGCTTTGATGGGGTGGGGGGCCTATAAAGTCACACATGTTAAAGACGCGAATGGGTTTTTTGATGATTGAAACGATTACCGCTCTGGGGCTATTGATGGGTGGTTTGATTGGGTTTGAAAGTTTAGAGATTATGATGCAGTCACATGAACGCCAGACCTTGCAGGCGATTCAGACGGCCAGAAAACAATATGAAGACCGGCAACGTCAGCAGCTATTATCCAGGATACCGGAGCAAGCACATGATTAGGCGGCGCGGTTTTACGTTAATTGAAGCCGTTGTGTCGTTAGCAATCGTGGCCGTAGTGCTGACGACACTTTTTCAGGGGCAGCGCAATTTGGCCCGGCGCACCCAAGTGGATTTGCCAACAGTGGATTGGTATTTGATGCTTCACGAGCTTGAAAATCCAGATCACCATTTTGTGGTGGACCATATTTCCGATGAGGGTGGTCTGACGCCGGGAAAAGCCGTTCATTTGGTTAATACGGTCACCGGCAAACAGTATTTATTGACTTATTATCATATCCTACATCGAATCGGATTGCGCCACTATGGTGGTGGTGAAATCAATCTGATGCAGGGCGTTCGGCAATTTCACGTGGCCGATGATTTGACCCTGACGATGACGACTGATAAGGGGATTCATTTTCAAGCCCAATTACTGTTACCAGATCGGAGGACAATGGTAGATGAGGAAGCGACGCGGAACGATCCTGCTTTCGGTGATTAGCTTATTGTTAATTGGTGGGGCGTTTGAAACCCAACGATACGTTAATTTTCAGTCTCGCCAGACGTTATATCGCTTAATTTTACAATCCTATGAGCACCCTTATCAGCATAATTCGCTCCCTTGATTGGTGAGTGAACCCCGTGACTTGAACTTAACGCGTAAAATCAGTAATATGGTTAAGGATTACAGATTTTGCGGGAGGGTGAGTATTCTGGCACAAGCAGAAACCGAGACGCTTTTTCAGGTCTTAGATCAATCAGTTCAAGTTTTGATGCAACAACTATCCGTTTCTTACGTGGATGCGCTCATTGAGACTGGCGATAATTTATTAAGCCAATCTGTACATGTTGAGGATGGCAAGCCAAATCCGGAACAGACGGCAGCTTTAACAAAGCTCTATCAAACGATCGACTTAAAACAATTGGACGCCGAAACAATTCGGCGTGCGCTTCAGTTGGCCTTACTAAAGGCGATTCATAATGATCACGTTGATCCAAACCATCAAATGACACCAGATTCGATTGGACTGTTAACGGCATACTTGATTGCTAAGTTAGTTGGATCGACGACTGATTTGTCAATTTTGGATATTGCTGTCGGGACTGGTAACTTATTAACTACGGTCATAAATCAGTTGCAGACGGACCGGCCACGTCCGATTCAGGGTTACGGAGTCGATAATGATGATAATCAGTTGGCAATCGCCGCGATGAGCATGGATCTCCAACGATCAGCAGTGGAGTTGTTTCATCAAGACGCAATTGATTCCCTGGTCATGCCGAAAACGACCGTTGTAATTGGTGATTTGCCAGTGGGGTACTACCCATTGGATGACCGTGTCCAAGGTTTTCAAACGAAAGCGACGAATGGTCATTCTTACATTCATCATTTGATGATGGAGCAAGCGATGGCTCATTTGTTACCGGGCGGCTGGGGTGTTTTCCTTGTTCCAACGACGATTTTTCAGTCGCAAGAGTCTCAAGGACTGTTAAAATGGATGAGCACTGCGGCTTACCTCCAAGGTCTGTTGAACTTGCCGACTAACCTTTTTCTTGATGAAAAATCACGAAAATCAATTGTTGTTTTACAGAAACATGGACAACGAGCCCACCAAGCAGGTAAAGTATTACTAGGCGACTTTCCATCATTTGAGGATCAACGTGCCTTTCAAGCGTTTACCGCTCAAATTGATGCGTGGGTCGACCAGAATATTATTCGCTAGGAGTGTGTCGTTTGGGGAAGACCATTGCCATCAACGCTGGTAGTTCGACGTTGAAATTTAAGTTATTTGAAATGCCACAGGAACGGGTGATTGCACAGGGCGCTGTTGAACGAATTGGATTCAAAACTTCACCGGTCAATATTCGCTATGGCGTTGATCATCATTACCAAGAGAAAGCCGTAGTCGCGGACCATTTGGCTGCCGTGAATATCGTTTTGGATGAGTTAATTAAATTGCGAATTATTGACTCATATGATGAAATTACTGGGGTCGGTCACCGGGTCGTTGCTGGTGGCGAGCAATTCCATGATTCAGTTTTAATCACTGACCAAGTGCTTAAGCAGATTACGGATCTGGCCGAATATGCGCCATTGCATAATCCGGCTAATGCGGTCGGTATTCGTGCTTTCAAGCGGGTACTACCACATGTGCCCGCGGTCGCTGTCTTTGATACGGCGTTTCATGCAAGTATGCCGGCGGTTAACTATCTATACTCGTTACCGTATGATTACTATCAACGATATGGTGCTCGCAAGTTTGGCGCTCATGGAACGAGCCATCGCTACGTCGCGGTGCGAGCAGCTAAATTATTGGGCCGACCGCTCGAAACGTTGAAGCTGATTACGTTGCATTTAGGTGCGGGAAGTTCGATTACGGCGATTGATCATGGACAGTCACTAGATACCTCGATGGGATTTACGCCGTTAGCTGGTATTACAATGGCAACGCGCTCGGGCGATGTGGATCCGTCGCTGGTTGCTTATCTCATGAAAAAGCTTAATATTAGCGATCCTGATGAAATATTAACGATTTTGAATACGCAGTCAGGCTTACTGGGGCTAGCTGGTTCTGCAGATATGCAGGAGCTCGAGGCACGTTATGATGAGGACTCACAGGCTCAGTTAGCTATTGATATTTTTGTCAATCGGATCGTTAAGTATGTCGGTGCTTATTTGGCTGAGCTACAAGGTGCGGATGCATTAGTGATAACGGCTGGTATCGGTGAACGGGATGCACGGATGCGACAACGAATCGCGGATCGGTTGACCTACTTTGGCGTCGCGATTGACCCGACTAAGAATCAAGTCAGTGGTGTCGAACGGGACCTGAGTACGACCGATGCGAAGATTCGGACGTTACTCATTCCTACTGATGAAGAACTTATGATTGCCCGCGATGTTGAGCGCGTGGCTCAGAATCAGTGATCAGCATCGTTTCAATATGATTAAGGTTGTAAAGAGGCACGCGGATGAAAATCCGGGTGCTTTTTTAGATGCTGAAGTGAAAGTTATTCATGTTAGTATGCGTTGCCTTCACTTTATTCACGTAGCGGGAGCGTTCACTGGTTTAGTCAACTAACAAAGCTGAATCCCAGCCATGCAAGTTAGCAAACGCTTACGCGTACATAAGATGAATTTCGCTAGCAAGCAATGGTATAGTCCAATCATGTGATTTTCTTAAGCGTGGCCTTTTGAATGCTAGGAATTTGGCCGCTATAATAATTTCAAGGGGAGTGCAAAGATAATGACGAAAGAAAATTCACAGCCTGCGACGGAACAACTCTCGCGAGGCTTAAAAAGCCGCCATGTTCAATTAATTGCCATCGGCGGCACGATTGGGACCGGACTGTTCTTAGGGGCCGGTCAATCTATCCACTTGGCGGGGCCAGCGATCCTGATCGCATACTTAGTGACCGGTTTAGTGTGCTTTTTATTAATGCGGGCGTTAGGTGAACTACTGTTATCTGACCTTCATACGCATTCTTATATTGATTTTATTAAGCAATACTTAGGTGATAAGACCGGCTTTGTGGCTGGATGGACGTATTGGGTTTGCTGGATCACGATTGCGATGGCCGAAATTACGGCTGCTGGTGAGTATATGCAGTTTTGGTGGCCTAGGTTACCGCAATGGCTTCCGGGGCTGATTATCTTGATTTTATTGCTGGGCTTGAATTCTATTAATGTCTCAGCGTTCGGTGAAACTGAATTTTGGTTTGCGATTATTAAGATCGCTGCTATCTTGGCATTAATTGCTGTTGGGATTGGCATGGTCTTGTTTAGCGTTAAGACCCCTGTGGGCCACGCCAGCTTAACCAATTTGGTTAGTTATGGCGGTTTTATGCCACACGGAATCAAAGGCTTAGTGCTTTCCTTCCAGATGGTCCTGTTCAGTTTTATTGGGATCGAGATGGTCGGCATGACAGCTTCTGAGACGGCTGATCCGAAGACGGTGATTCCCAAAGCAATCAATGATATTCCCGTGCGGATCATTCTGTTTTATGTTGGGTCACTATTCTTTCTAATGTGTATGTACCCGTGGCAATACTTTTCAGCGGCACACAGCCCGTTCGTACAAGTATTCACCAATTTGGGAATTCGTTCAGCGGCTGCGATTATCAACTTCGTAGTGCTCACGGCGGCCGCTTCTAGTTGTAATAGTGCGTTATTCAGTACCGGGCGGATGTTATTCTCACTAACGTATGATGGCAAAAGCAAGTTTGCCAAACGAATGGGGACACTATCGACCCGCCAAGTTCCCCGCAATGCGTTATGGTTCTCGACTCTGGTGATTGGGTTGTCAGTAATTCTAAACTTACTGATGCCTGGGAAAGTCTTCTCGCTGATTGCGAGTGTATCGACTACTTGTTTTATCTTTATTTGGGGCGCAATCGTCGTCGCACATATCAAGTATCGACGTCAAGCGGGCAGTCAGGCTAAAGTGAAATTCCGGATGCCACTGTTTCCGTTATCTGATTACTTCATTCTAGTGTTCTTAGCTTTTATCGCTGTTG
Source organism: Lactiplantibacillus plantarum (assembly GCF_014131735.1). NCBI lineage: Bacteria > Bacillati > Bacillota > Bacilli > Lactobacillales > Lactobacillaceae > Lactiplantibacillus > Lactiplantibacillus plantarum. The sequence goes on along the minus strand of NZ_CP039121.1, from coordinate 2,072,233 downwards.
TTCTCTGTCTGAAGTTTGAAACGTTAATCGCGTTACTCGTGTCAGCGGTCTGGGTGGTTGGCTTATACATTGTCAAGATCGTTAGTGACCGAATTCGTCAACGGACACACGACTAGTCAGCAATAACCAGGAGTGCTGATTGGCTATCAAGTAGGTTAACTAATGGGATTTATGAAGTGCACTTAACTCTGCCGATTGCAGTTAAGTGCACTTTTTGACGATATTAGCTAGATTTGTGAATATGGGTTGGTCATAAAACATGGTTCCAGTGCTGACAAAGCAATAAACTTAAAACTGTTCTAGTGTCTTTTAGAACGGTGCGCGGTACAATGATAAATGACTAACGCGTTGTGTCAGGTGTTCTTTAAAATGGTTCATGATTAATACGTGCTGTTCAGTAAGTGCCAAAACTGTCAGCTTTGACTCGGTGGAAACGGTTTGTTTAGTATAAACTTGCCGAGTTAGTGTGCCATATGATGACTGACAGTCGTAATAGGATTCGAATGACTGACATGGGTACATGCTGACGAACGGATAAGTCAGCTTTTCAAGCAAAAGTCATGAAATTCGCTAGACATGACACATCCGATTGATGTTACAAATGTAAATATACGAATAAGAGGTTTGAACGATGCAATATTTTACGTCCGACACACATTTTTATCATGCTGATTTGTTGGGGGACAACGACTTTGCGCCCCGGCTATTTCCAGATGTAGAGACAATGAACCAAGCGATTGTTGACCATTGGAATGCCCGTGTGACGGATCAGGATACAGTCTATCATTTAGGCGATGTTGCGCTGTATTTTACGCGACCAGCGAAATTGTCTTATGAGCGGGTTTTTGCACTCTTAGCACAGTTAAATGGCAAAATCATTTTTATAAAGGGAAACCATGATTCACGGGCCTTCTTTAAGTATTTGGCTGCTCATGATCCACAGTTGAATGGTCAACCGAAGTTTGAATTTCACGACGTGGGGGTACTGATTAAGTACGACCACCGCCAATACTATATGACGCACTACCCAATGATGATGGGGATCGTCAAACAAATTATCAATTTGCACGGGCATATTCATCATTATGCCGTCAACGTCAAGGAGAACATCAACGTGGGTGTCGATACACCAGAAGTCGATTACTTGGACCATCCGGTGCCCTTTGGAACGCCATTTTCACTGGCCGAGATCGAGCAGATGGTTGACGGTAAAGCCATTGATTTTGCCAAGCGCCAGTAAGCGAGTGCTTGACCGACTTTGGTGAATGCTTTAGGATTAACAAAGACAACGATTGAGGGGCGATTGACCGTGGACGAGCAAGTCACGATTCTGCATACCAATGATATTCATTCGCATTTTGAAAACTGGCCACGTATTCAACGGTATTTATTAACCGAACGTGAGCAGCGCCGGCAATCTGGAAGCCATGTGATCACGGTTGACCTCGGCGACGCGGTTGATCGTGCCCATCCACTCTCAGAAGCCACTCAAGGGCAGGCCAACGTGGCGTTATTGAACGCGATTGGCTATGATGCGGTTACGATTGGCAATAATGAAGGACTGGGTTTAACGCACGCGGCCTTAAACCGGTTGTATGACCGCGCCAACTTTGATGTTGTTCTCGGTAATTTGACAGATACTGCAACGCAACGACCGCCGCAGTGGGCATTACCAGCTAAAATCATTACAACTGCACGGGGGACACGAGTCTTGTTGCTGGCATTTACGGCACCGTTTACGTTGACTTACCCGTTGAACGGTTGGACGCCGGCCAGTGTTAAGACGCGATTCCCAGAGTTGTTACGACAATATGCAGGGCAATATGATGTCTTAATCGTGATGTCCCACCTTGGTATCAATGTCGATCGGTGGTTAGCAAAACAGTTTCCGGTGATCGATGTTGTTATTGGCAGTCATACGCATCATTTACTGGTGAACGGTGAACTGAAAAATGGGGTCCTGATAGCGGCAGCTGGAAAATACGGTGAGTATATTGGGCGAATTGAACTGACGATTGATCATCAACATCACGTTAAAGCGGCCGCGGCGCATACCGTTGCCACGGCCAGCTTACCAATTGTGGCCGGTGATGAAACGTTGATTACTGGCTGGGAGCAACAGGGTGAAACGTTACTCACGCGGCAAGTTGTTGCGAAGGTGCCGACGCAGCTGCGGCCACATTGGCACCATGCAAGTGATTTGACGGCCCTCGGGCTAGCGGCCATTACGGACTATGCCAAAACTGATCTAGGTATGTTGAACGGTGGCCTGTTCATGCGGGATCTTCCCGCAGGCATGGTCAACCGAAATGATTTACATACCATGCTACCTCACGCGATGCATGTTATTCGAGTGACGTTAACTGGTGAAGCATTGTGGCGCTTAGTCTATGAGATGGAGTTAGTTCGCCCGTTTTTGAACAAATTTCCGATTAAAGGAATGGGATTTCGTGGTCAAGTCTTTGGTTATATCCAGTACCAGGGCCTCACGTGGAAAACGGGACAGCATACATTACTAGTGAATGGTCAGCCGGTCAATCGGCAACAAACGTACCAGATTGCGTTATTAGATCATGATTTATTCATTCCGTTTTTCCCGACCATTAATATCAGTGGTCGAACTGAGATATTATTTGAAGCCATGTTAAGAACGGTTGTTGGCGATTACTTAATGCGTCGATGGCCGGTTAAATAAGAGAAAGGTGGTGTCAATGTGAATCGCGAACATATTGATGAACTAGCTGAACAACAAGCGGAACGGCGGCGCAATTTGTATCATGGATTACGAACTGATAAGACCCACTTTGAAGTTAGCAAGCACCCGTTTGAAATCGTGTACGATTATCGCCAAGGGTTTGACCTCGACAAGTTCGTTGAGCGCTACAGCTCAATTTTAAATAAATATGATTATATTGTCGGTGATTGGGGCTTTGAACAGTTACGGTTAAAAGGTTTTTTCCGTGATGATATGAAAGATGTCCAGCGCTCACAGACGATTGGGGCGGTCCAAGACTATCTGTACGAATATTGTAATTTTGGTTGCGCCTATTTTATCATTAAAAACGAACGGGTCATTAAACCTAAGCGTACCAGTCGCTCACGTAAGGATGATCGGCGGGGAAAGAAAAACACTAATAGTCGGCAATCCCGAGCGCGGAGTAACCGTAACAGTAGTCGCAGCAAACAACGGCGGAAGTCTCATAGCTTCACCACTAAGCAGAAGGCCGCACCGTTTACTGAAAAGCGGCGGCAACCGGCGAAAGTTACGGCCGGTAATGGTAAGCAAGCGCAAACAACGAAGCAGAGTAGTGGTAAACGCCACTTTACGATTCGACAAAAGTAGGAACAGAGAGAGGTATTTTGATTGGGTAAGTACAAGGGTTATTTAATTGATTTAGATGGAACAGTTTATCGTGGTCGGGAACGTATTCCTGCTGCTAAACGGTTTATTGAACGACTACAGGCTAGTCAGACTGATTTTTTATTGGTCACGAATAACACGACTAAATCACCAGAAGATGTGGCTGCAAACTTAGCGAACAATCACGATATTCATGTGAGTCCTGCGAATGTTTATACGGCAGCGTTAGCGACTGCAGACTATGTTAATGACCTTGCAGGTGATGGTGATAAAACGATGTACGTCATCGGGGAACTTGGCTTGAAGGGTGCAATGTTGGAAAAGGGCTTCAAGTTCGATGAGCGCACACCTAGATTCGTAATCGTTGGTTTAGACTATGATGCGACCTACCATAAATTTGAACTTGCTACGCTGGCAATTAAGCGGGGGGCTAAGTTCATTGGCACCAACGCGGATACTAATCTTCCAAATGAGCGGGGGCTAGTGCCAGGTGCTGGTTCAGTAATTGCGATGGTCGAACGGGCCACCCAACAACGTGCAACTTACATTGGTAAGCCGGAGACAATTATTATGCAGAAAGCGGTCGACCGGATTGGTCTCGATAAGCACGATTGTGTGATGGTTGGTGACAATTATATGACGGATATCTCAGCGGCAATTAACTTTGGGATTGACTCCTTATTGGTGTATACCGGTGTCTCTACCCCTGAACTAGTGGCACAACAGGCCGTCAAACCAACTAATGAGATCAATTCTTTGGACGAATGGGACCTAGACGATGGTGTGGCTAAATAAATTTAAAAATGCGGCTCAGTGGCTGAGTTTATACTTATGGTTAGTGAGTGGCACGATAATTGTAACAATCAACGCGAGCTGGTTGTATTTTGCCAATGCGGTTGGTCAAAAGTTAGGCGCAACTGTGAATTTGACATTGGGACGGCTGATGACGAACTACTATCAGCTGTTAGCATATCTTAACTTTCCGTGGGTACCCAAATTAACTATGAACGATTTTACGGATTCGACGAGTGCGTTGGTTCACTTTGCGGATGTGAAGAATCTATTTATGCTTGATTACGGTGTGTTTATCGTCACGAGTGTTGTGGTCTATTTTTTTTGGCAGCGACTACGACGTGATCGACAATTGTGGCGGTTAGTATTACCGATGCAGACAGCCCTCTGGGTACCACCAGTAGTGACCGTTATAATGGCTATCAATTTTGATCAGTTCTTTATCATGTTCCATAAGATCTTATTTCGCAATTCGGACTGGTTGTTCGATCCACTATTGGACCGAATCATTTTGGTCTTGCCGGATACGTTCTTCGGTCAGTGCTTTGTTCTAGCGTTTATCCTGATTGAGTGGTCTTTTTTTTACTTACTCAGTATCGGCAGACAAGCGTTACGTGAAGCGGATTAATGAAGAGTATTTACAGTGGACACTGCATTTTAAGTTAGATTATAAAAGGCCGGTCAGCTATTATTAGCTGATCGGCCTTTTATAATTGGATTAATCTTCGTTTTCAGTTGGATGGCTAAAGCGTGCGCGGATAGCAGAGAAGACAGCTGGAATCAGTGAAACCAGGATGATTCCAATGACAACCATCGAAAAGTGTTCCTTAACGAACGGGATATTACCGAAGTAGTAGCCACCACCACAACAGAGAATGACCCACAGGACACAGCCGATAACGTTGTAGCGAATGAATTGTTGATACTTCATTCGCGAACTGGCAGCTACAAATGGGACAAAGGTTCGGATGATTGGCATGAAGCGTGCGATGGTCACGGTGATGCCACCATGTTTTTCGAAGAATTTTTCGGACTTTGCCAGCTGTTTTTGATTGATCAGTCTACCAAACCAGGATGTTTCAGTTAGGCGTTCTCCTAGGGAATGACCAATATAGAAGTTAAGTGAGTCGCCCGCCAAAGCTGCCACCAAGAAGAGAATGACAAAAGTCCAGATATGTAAGCCATAGGTTGGATTAGCGGCGAGTGCGCAAGCTGCAAATAAAAGGGAGTCACCGGGAAGAAATGGTAAAATGACCGCGCCAGTCTCAATGAAGATGATGGCAAAGAGAATTAGGTAGGTCCAGATTCCAAAACTATTCACGATGGTGACTAAGTGCTGGTCAATGTGCAACACAAAATCGATTAAAAAACTCATGGTTACCTCCAAGTAATGTGAAATTAATCCTATCTAGGTTACCAGAAAATCAGTGGAAATACTATGCTTAGTCGCTAATCGCAAGAAATCCTTACAAATGGCTAGCATTTAATCGAGTTCTCTTGTATTATCAAGATAATCTTAATAGAAAACGGGTGATTTTGTGGCATTTCCACAATTAGATTTAAGTCAGGTCGATGGACCAAAAGCAACAATCAAAACTAACTTTGGTGATATTAAGGTTCAACTATTTCCAAAGCAGGCCCCCAAGAGTGTTGAAAACTTTGTTGGTTTAGCTCAGAAGGGTTACTACGATGGCATTATCTTCCACCGGGTCATTCCTGATTTTATGATTCAGGGTGGTGATCCAACCGGTACCGGGATGGGTGGCGAAAGTTTGTGGGGTAAACCATTTGAAGATGAATTCTCACAAGAGGTTTTCAACTTGCGAGGGGCATTATCAATGGCCAACGCTGGTCCTAATACGAACGGTAGCCAATTCTTTATCGTTCAAAAGCCACAATTAGATGCTGGGATGAGTGATCAGATGAAGCAAGCTGGTTATCCGGAAGAAATCGTGACTGCGTATGGCAATGGTGGCACGCCCTGGCTAGATTTCCGGCACACTGTTTTTGGTGCAGTTAGTGATGGGATGGATATCGTTGATAAGATTGCGGCCACTGAGACTGGTATGCAGGATAAACCAGTGAAGGATGTTGTGATCGAAACAATTACAATTGAAGATTAGTTAGTTTGAAAGAAATCTGCGGCTGCGGGTTTCTTTTTTTGCAATTACGATTTTGCAATCCGCTGTATTCAGGTTATAATATTGGGGATTAGAATTATCGACAATATAGAATGAATGAGAAAGGATGGTATGATCGTGAGCAATTATCGAATTGGTATGCGGGTACACGGACGAGTCACTGGTATTCAACCATATGGTGCTTTTGTCACCTTAGATGGTGAGCATCAGGGATTGATTCACATTTCAGAGTGTCATGAAGGATACGTTAAAAGTATTACGGAGTATCTAAAGGTTGGTCAAGCCGTAGATGTTATTATTTTAGATATTGACGAATATACTGGAAAAATCAGCTTATCATTACGTTGTATCGAGCATCAACCGCATCCGACGGTCAATGATTTGGAAATCTACAAGACTTTTCGGCATAAGCATTTTTGGACGAATCGGCATGTTCATGCTGGCTTTGAACCAATTGCCAATCATTTAGCGAGTTGGACTTCGGATTCACTAAATCGATTGAAAGCGGGTGAGTATTAGTGCAGAAAAAAGTTGCCGGGACAATTATTTATAATGACCAGCAAGGGTCGCACTTTTTAGTTAAGCATTCTACTAATGGATACAATTTTTATCAGTTGCCAGTACGAGCAGGGCATTCGCCCTTAGCGTCAGTATTGTGGGATTTGCGATATACGATTGGTATTGATGTTGACCAATTGCGCTTGTATGATTCGATTATGGCTGAGCTGGATGATGAAAAAGTTGCGGTCTTTGTCTTTGACCACCTAGCTGTTGACGGGCAGGTACGTGCAAAGTTTGATCGTCAAGGGCTCGAGTTTGTTCTAGCCAGTGAATTGCACGAGTTATTTACGAGTGTTCGTGTGAGTGAAACAATGCCGTTTACGAATTTATCAAAATAAATTCGAATAAAGGGTTGACCTGCATACTAATACTTGATAATATATATCTTGTCGCTGCGAGCACTGCTGTTAAACAGCTAGCCGCTAGCACTTACATTGTTTCATTTCAAATTGTTGTAAGTGAATAAATATTCAAAACAGCAAAAAAGTTATTGACATGAGTAATCGCTAATGATAAGATATTTCTTGTCGCGTTAACAATTCAACTGATTGAGGCGTTACCGATTATGTTATGATAATAACGTTTCAAATTCATTTGCATAGTTATTCAACTTCTTAAATAAAGTTGTTGACAAGGAAATGATGAAATGATATTATGTAATAGTTGTGTTAAGCGATTAACGCACGGAATTAGATCTTTGAAAACTGAACAAAGTTTCGACGAATCAAATGTGTAGGGTCTCTTGATTTTGAATCAAGAGCAAAACATTTGCGAAGTCAATTCGCTAGCAAATAAATTTTAGTACAACATTAAATGAGCTTTTTAGAACTCATCATTAATTTGAGAGTTTGATCCTGGCTCAGGACGAACGCTGGCGGCGTGCCTAATACATGCAAGTCGAACGAACTCTGGTATTGATTGGTGCTTGCATCATGATTTACATTTGAGTGAGTGGCGAACTGGTGAGTAACACGTGGGAAACCTGCCCAGAAGCGGGGGATAACACCTGGAAACAGATGCTAATACCGCATAACAACTTGGACCGCATGGTCCGAGCTTGAAAGATGGCTTCGGCTATCACTTTTGGATGGTCCCGCGGCGTATTAGCTAGATGGTGGGGTAACGGCTCACCATGGCAATGATACGTAGCCGACCTGAGAGGGTAATCGGCCACATTGGGACTGAGACACGGCCCAAACTCCTACGGGAGGCAGCAGTAGGGAATCTTCCACAATGGACGAAAGTCTGATGGAGCAACGCCGCGTGAGTGAAGAAGGGTTTCGGCTCGTAAAACTCTGTTGTTAAAGAAGAACATATCTGAGAGTAACTGTTCAGGTATTGACGGTATTTAACCAGAAAGCCACGGCTAACTACGTGCCAGCAGCCGCGGTAATACGTAGGTGGCAAGCGTTGTCCGGATTTATTGGGCGTAAAGCGAGCGCAGGCGGTTTTTTAAGTCTGATGTGAAAGCCTTCGGCTCAACCGAAGAAGTGCATCGGAAACTGGGAAACTTGAGTGCAGAAGAGGACAGTGGAACTCCATGTGTAGCGGTGAAATGCGTAGATATATGGAAGAACACCAGTGGCGAAGGCGGCTGTCTGGTCTGTAACTGACGCTGAGGCTCGAAAGTATGGGTAGCAAACAGGATTAGATACCCTGGTAGTCCATACCGTAAACGATGAATGCTAAGTGTTGGAGGGTTTCCGCCCTTCAGTGCTGCAGCTAACGCATTAAGCATTCCGCCTGGGGAGTACGGCCGCAAGGCTGAAACTCAAAGGAATTGACGGGGGCCCGCACAAGCGGTGGAGCATGTGGTTTAATTCGAAGCTACGCGAAGAACCTTACCAGGTCTTGACATACTATGCAAATCTAAGAGATTAGACGTTCCCTTCGGGGACATGGATACAGGTGGTGCATGGTTGTCGTCAGCTCGTGTCGTGAGATGTTGGGTTAAGTCCCGCAACGAGCGCAACCCTTATTATCAGTTGCCAGCATTAAGTTGGGCACTCTGGTGAGACTGCCGGTGACAAACCGGAGGAAGGTGGGGATGACGTCAAATCATCATGCCCCTTATGACCTGGGCTACACACGTGCTACAATGGATGGTACAACGAGTTGCGAACTCGCGAGAGTAAGCTAATCTCTTAAAGCCATTCTCAGTTCGGATTGTAGGCTGCAACTCGCCTACATGAAGTCGGAATCGCTAGTAATCGCGGATCAGCATGCCGCGGTGAATACGTTCCCGGGCCTTGTACACACCGCCCGTCACACCATGAGAGTTTGTAACACCCAAAGTCGGTGGGGTAACCTTTTAGGAACCAGCCGCCTAAGGTGGGACAGATGATTAGGGTGAAGTCGTAACAAGGTAGCCGTAGGAGAACCTGCGGCTGGATCACCTCCTTTCTAAGGAATATTACGGAAACCTACACACGCGTCGAAACTTTGTTTAGTTTTGAGAGATTTAACTCTCAAAACTTGTTCTTTGAAAACTAGATAATATCAAATATATTTTTTCATAATGAAACCGAGAACACCGCGTTTTTTGAGTTTTTTATTGAAGTTTAATTATCGCTAAACTCATTAATCGCATTTACCGTTAGGTAAATGAGGTTAAGTTAACAAGGGCGCATGGTGAATGCCTTGGCACTAGGAGCCGATGAAGGACGGGACTAACACCGATATGCTTCGGGGAGCTGTACGTAAGCTATGATCCGGAGATTTCCGAATGGGGCAACCCAGCAGTTTTAATCAACTGTTACCACTAGATGAATTCATAGTCTAGTTGGAGGTAAACGCTGTGAACTGAAACATCTCATTAGCAGCAGGAATATAAAGAAATTTCGATTCCCTAAGTAGCGGCGAGCGAACGGGGAACAGCCCAAACCAAAGTGCTTGCACTTTGGGGTTGTAGGACTGAACATTTGAGTTACCAAAGAACTTGATAGTCGAAGGATTTGGGAAAATCCGCCATAGATGGTGATAGCCCAGTAGATTAAATCAAATTCTCTCAGTTCAGGATCCTGAGTACGGCGGAACACGTGAAATTCCGTCGGAATCCGGGAGGACCATCTCCCAAGGCTAAATACTACCTAGTGACCGATAGTGAACCAGTACCGTGAGGGAAAGGTGAAAAGCACCCCGGGAGGGGAGTGAAATAGTTCCTGAAACCATGTGCCTACAATAAGTCAGAGCGCGTTAATGCGTGATGGCGTGCCTTTTGTAGAATGAACCGGCGAGTTATGATCCCGTGCAAGGTTAAGACTAAAAAGTCGGAGCCGTAGCGAAAGCGAGTCTGAAATGGGCGTTTTGAGTACGAGGTTATAGACCCGAAACCAGGTGACCTATCCATGTCCAGGTTGAAGGTGCGGTAAAACGCACTGGAGGACCGAACCCGTGTAAGTTGAAAATTGCTGGGATGAGGTGTGGATAGCGGTGAAATTCCAAACGAACTTGGAGATAGCTGGTTCTCTCCGAAATAGCTTTAGGGCTAGCCTCGGAATTAGGATCATGGAGGTAGAGCACTATTTGGACTAGGGGCCCGTCTTGGGTTACTGAATTCAGATAAACTCCGAATGCCATTGATTCATATCCGGGAGTCAGACGATGAGTGATAAGATCCACCGTCGAAAGGGGAACAGCCCAGACCATCAGTTAAGGTCCCTAAATGTATGCTAAGTGGAAAAGGATGTGGAGTTGCATAGACAACTAGGATGTTGGCTCAGAAGCAGCCACCATTTAAAGAGTGCGTAATAGCTCACTAGTCGAGTGATCCTGCGCCGAAAATGTACCGGGGCTAAGCATACTACCGAAACCATGGATGCGACCATTAGGTCGCGTGATAGGAGAGCGTTCTAAGGGCGGTGAAGCAAGATCGTGAGGACTTGTGGAGCGCTTAGAAGTGAGAATGCCGGTATGAGTAGCGAAAGATAGGTGAGAATCCTATCCACCGAATGACTAAGGTTTCCTGGGGAAGGCTCGTCCTCCCAGGGTTAGTCGGGACCTAAGTCGAGGCCGAGAGGCGTAGACGATGGATAACAGGTTGAGATTCCTGTACTAGTTAAGTGCGTTTGAGCAATGGAGGGACGCAGGAGGCTAAGATGTGCATTCTGTTGGATTAGAATGTCCAAGCAGTAAGTCTTGTGAAGAGTCAAATGCTTTTCACTTTAAGGACAAGCTGTGATGGGGAGCGAAATTTAGTAGCGAAGCGTCTGATGTCACACTGCCGAGAAAAGCTTCTAGTGAGTACTTAACTACCCGTACCGCAAACCGACACAGGTAGTCGAGGAGAGAATCCTAAGGTGAGCGAGTGAACTCTCGTTAAGGAACTCGGCAAAATGACCCCGTAACTTCGGGAGAAGGGGTGCTGATCGCAAGATCAGCCGCAGTGAATAGGCCCAGGCGACTGTTTATCAAAAACACAGGTCTCTGCAAAATCGCAAGATGACGTATAGGGGCTGACGCCTGCCCGGTGCTGGAAGGTTAAAAGGATGGGTTAGCTTCGGCGAAGCTCAGAATTGAAGCCCCAGTAAACGGCGGCCGTAACTATAACGGTCCTAAGGTAGCGAAATTCCTTGTCGGGTAAGTTCCGACCCGCACGAAAGGCGTAACGATCTGGGCACTGTCTCAACGAGAGACTCGGTGAAATTATATTGTCCGTGAAGATGCGGACTACCCGCGACAGGACGGAAAGACCCCATGGAGCTTTACTGTAGCTTGATATTGAGTGTTTGTACAGCTTGTACAGGATAGGTAGGAGCCATAGAAACCGGAACGCTAGTTTCGGTGGAGGCGTTGGTGGGATACTACCCTCGCTGTATGACCACTCTAACCCGCACCACTAATCGTGGTGGGAGACAGTGTCAGGTGGGCAGTTTGACTGGGGCGGTCGCCTCCTAAAAAGTAACGGAGGCGCCCAAAGGTTCCCTCAGAATGGTTGGAAATCATTCGCAGAGTGTAAAGGCACAAGGGAGCTTGACTGCGAGACAGACAGGTCGAGCAGGGACGAAAGTCGGGCTTAGTGATCCGGTGGTACCGTATGGAAGGGCCATCGCTCAACGGATAAAAGCTACCCTGGGGATAACAGGCTTATCTCCCCCAAGAGTCCACATCGACGGGGAGGTTTGGCACCTCGATGTCGGCTCATCGCATCCTGGGGCTGTAGTCGGTCCCAAGGGTTGGGCTGTTCGCCCATTAAAGCGGTACGCGAGCTGGGTTCAGAACGTCGTGAGACAGTTCGGTCCCTATCCGTCGCGGGCGTAGGAAATTTGAGAGGACCTGTCCTTAGTACGAGAGGACCGGGATGGACATACCTCTGGTGTACCAGTTGTGCCGCCAGGCGCATCGCTGGGTAGCTACGTATGGATGTGATAAACGCTGAAAGCATCTAAGTGTGAAACACACCTCGAGATGAGATTTCCCATTCCTTTATGGAAGTAAGACCCCTGAAAGATGATCAGGTAGATAGGTTAGAAGTGGCAGTGCGGTGACGCATGAAGCGGACTAATACTAATCGGTCGAGGACTTAACCAAGTAATTGGTGTTCCGGTTCATATGAAGATATTTGATATTGTCTAGTTTTGAGAGCACAAGTTTCTCAATAGTGTGGTGACGATGGCGAGAAGGATACACCTGTTCCCATGTCGAATACAGAAGTTAAGCTTCTTAGCGCCGAGAGTAGTTGGGGGATCGCTCCCTGCGAGGGTAGGACGTTGCCATGCGAAATTGGAGGATTAGCTCAGTTGGGAGAGCGTCTGCCTTACAAGCAGAGGGTCACAGGTTCGAGCCCTGTATCCTCCATCATGAGCCGTTAGCTCAGTTGGTAGAGCATCTGACTTTTAATCAGAGGGTCGACAGTTCGAGACTGTCACGGCTCATTTAACCGCAAGGTTAAATGGATATTATTCAATTTAATATTTAGTTTCACATAGTGTGGTGATGATGGCGAGAAGGATACACCTGTTCCCATGTCGAACACAGAAGTTAAGCTTCTTAGCGCCGAGAGTAGTTGGGGGATCGCTCCCTGCGAGGGTAGGACGTTGCCATGCGAAATTGGAGGATTAGCTCAGTTGGGAGAGCGTCTGCCTTACAAGCAGAGGGTCACAGGTTCGAGCCCTGTATCCTCCATCATGAGCCGTTAGCTCAGTTGGTAGAGCATCTGACTTTTAATCAGAGGGTCGACAGTTCGAGACTGTCACGGCTCATTGTTCACGGCTCATAATTAAATAGTTTCACAAAAGTTATTGTTGATTTATGTAACTGAGCATGATATGATGTTATAGTTGTGTTAATCGTCATGCCGACTTAGCTCAGCTGGCAGAGCATCTGTCTTGTAAACAGGGGGTCGGAGGTTCGAATCCTCTAGTCGGCATTAACTGAATAGTTATGCGGAAGTAGTTCAGTGGTAGAACATCACCTTGCCATGGTGGGGGTCGCGGGTTCGAATCCCGTCTTCCGCTTTGTTCCAAAGTGTTGCCGGGGTGGCGGAATTGGCAGACGCACAGGACTTAAAATCCTGCGGTTAGTGATAACCGTACCGGTTCGATCCCGGTCCTCGGCACTTTTATGAAGCACCCATAGCGCAATTGGATAGAGTGTCTGACTACGAATCAGAAGGTTGTAGGTTCGACTCCTACTGGGTGCATATAACGGGAAATAGCTCAGCTTGGTAGAGCACCTGGTTTGGGACCAGGGGGTCGCAGGTTCGAATCCTGTTTTCCCGATTAAGTAGTCATATACGATTATTTAACACATCGCGGTGTAGCTCAGCTGGCTAGAGCGTCCGGTTCATACCCGGGAGGTCGAGGGTTCGATTCCCCCTGCCGCGATAGGAATTAGAGCTTGGACCTTTAGCTCAGTTGGTTAGAGCAGACGGCTCATAACCGTCCGGTCGTAGGTTCGAGCCCTACAAGGTCCATCTACTATTAATAGTGGACATTTCCTAGTTACATCATATGGAGGATTACCCAAGTCTGGCTGAAGGGAACGGTCTTGAAAACCGTCAGGTGGGTCAAACCACGCGAGAGTTCGAATCTCTCATCCTCCTTATTATCGCGGGATGGAGCAGTCTGGTAGCTCGTCGGGCTCATAACCCGAAGGTCGCAGGTTCAAACCCTGCTCCCGCAATTTGGTCCGTTGGTCTAGTTGGTTTAGGACGCCTGCCTGTCACGCAGGAGATCACGAGTTCGAGTCTCGTACGGACCGTTAAGTTAATAGTTCTAAATGGCTACAATGGCTCGGTAGCTCAGTCGGTAGAGCAATGGATTGAAGCTCCATGTGTCGGCGGTTCGATTCCGTCCCGCGCCATATCTGTATTCTGCGGGTATAGTTTAGTGGTAAAACCACAGCCTTCCAAGCTGTTGTCGCGAGTCCGATTCTCGTTACCCGCTTTTTTTGGGCCTATAGCTCAGCTGGTTTAGAGCGCACGCCTGATAAGCGTGAGGTCGATGGTTCAAGTCCATTTAGGCCCATTTTGGAGAAGTACTCAAGTGGCTGAAGAGGTGCCCCTGCTAAGGGTATAGATCGCGCAAGCGGTGCGAGGGTTCGAATCCCTCCTTCTCCGTTGTACCATTTAAAAATATGACCCCTTGGTCAAGTGGTTTAAGACACTGCCCTTTCACGGCAGTAACATGGGTTCGAATCCCGTAGGGGTCATTATATTATCGCGGGATGGAGCAGTCTGGTAGCTCGTCGGGCTCATAACCCGAAGGTCGCAGGTTCAAACCCTGCTCCCGCAATTGGTCCGTTGGTCTAGTTGGTTTAGGACGCCTGCCTGTCACGCAGGAGATCACGAGTTCGAGTCTCGTACGGACCGTCACAAACGTCATTCGTTGATGAATGACGTTTTTTTGTGTTTTCAGAATATTAACTGTTTGACGAGATCACCTAAAGAGGTGCGCACTGTAATCAGTAAATAGGGTGGGTGTCATTCAACAGATGGCTGATTGGGCTCACGATTGCTCAACTAAAGCTGACGGCAGATTCTTTAGGATCACACTGATCGGGACATATGTTGGTTCTGACTGCGATGTGATGTTGTGAACGAGGCTTATATATCAACTGATGAGATTTAGCAGTGTTGAGTAAAAGTAATATTCATGAAAAAAGTCGTTGCAGTTCAATCACTGCAGCGACTTGAAATATCCAATACCGGATGATTATGATTTTAATGAACGTACAAATGAATAGCGACTTTCGTGGTAGCCGTAATCTGAGGTGATGTACTTGGCAAATGGCTTGAATGAAGCGCTTCGCAGCCAAACAGCATATTCGGAGTCGCTATGCCAATTTGTGACAATCACGAAGGCTGAATTATTTTTGGACTCACGTAAGATCCAAAAATGTTTCAGCCCATCTGGCTTATTATAATCGTGTCGGAAACTACTAAACTTAGATTTAAAGACTTTTTGTTCTTCTTCCGGTAAATCAATGAAGATGAAACTTGTCATTCCATGCCAGTCAGCTGATCCTTTTGAAAGTAAAACGTCATACGTTACGGGGCTTGAAAAAACGGTTTTTTCGCCGGTTAAATCGAGTAGCATATAGCGATCTTCAGTGGCGTTGGCCTGCATTAATAACAAGTCACGATCAGCATTTTGTTGTTGGATCATGGTTAGAATTTTACGTGTCCCAAATGTTGCTGCAATCTTTCCACTCATCAATATCACTCCTTATTTATTACATCTATTATTATACGTGTTTTTCAAAATAATTGAAAATATGTTAAGTTGTTGGTTTCATTTTTTCTTGGTGCTATATTAAAATAGAAGTGGACAGAGAAATGAAGGGATGGTCAATAATGAAACTAACAGTTCTTGGTTACTATGGTGGTTATCCATACGATGGCGTGGGTACGAGTTCTTACCTGATTACAGCCGGTGATTACCATTTATTGCTCGATTGTGGGTCGGGGGCGCTAAACGCCTTAGAAGAGATTTTAGACCCCTTACAGCTCGATAGTGTGCTCCTGACTCATTATCATCACGATCATACGGCGGACGTTGGGGTCTTACAATATTACTGGCAGTTGCGTGCTGGTGAACGGAAGACGCCCGTGCTGCCGATTTACGGGCACACCGCTGATCCACTTAACTTTGGTGCCTTGACCTGGGCGAATGCCACAGAAGGTCGGGCCTATGATCCGGCTGCTGTCAATCAAATTGGGCCGTTTGATGTGAGCTTTTTACCGACTAAACATCCAGTTCCAGCCTATGCCGTTAAGTTGGTCGAGCGAGCGACGGGGCAAGAACTTGTCTTTTCCGCCGATACGGCTTATTTGCCAGAATTAGCGACTTTCGCAGCCGGGGCACAGTTATTGATGACTGATACGAATTTTGCCGCAGATAAAACTGGTAAAATGTGGCATATGACGTCGGCACAGTCTGGTAAAATTGCCAAAGATGCCCGCGTCAAAAAATTATTGCTCACACACTTGCCACAAGATGTCTCATTTACACAACTCCAACAAGAAGCACAAGCAGCCGCCGGTAATGACATTCAAGTGACAGTTGCTCAAAAGTTTTTACAATTGAATCTTGGCTAGTATGATAGGGCTTAGCAAATTATTTTGCTAAGCTTTTTCTGTCAGTTTACCGTTAATAGATTATTGATATCATAAGTCATAATTAAATTGTATACGAATTAATTAATAACAAGAATGACTATAAAAGCGGTTTATTCAATAGAAAAAATACATATATCGAATAATTGTATTTTATATTATTAGTTTTAAATAAATTAATTTTGTTAAACCTATTCACAATTAAAAGTGAGTAGCGTATAATGAATTATGTTATAAAATTGATTAACGATGCCAAGGAGGACCCAGGATGGTTATTTTATATACCGCACCAAGTTGTACCTCATGTCGCAAAGCCAAGGCTTGGTTACAGACACACGACATTGATTTTCAAGAACACAATCTGTTTACCGAACCGCTTTCAATTGAAAAAATCAAGCAGATCCTACAACTGACTGAATCAGGGACGGAAGAAATTATTTCCACTCGCTCAAAGGCCTTTCAACAACTGAACGTTGATATTAATGATTTGTCACTCAATGAATTGTTTGACATGATTACTCATGATCCTAGTCTGTTACGTCGACCAATTATGCTTGATGAGAAGCGGCTGCAAGTTGGTTACAATGAGGACGAGATTCGCCGCTTCTTGCCACGAAGAATTCGGACATTAGAATTATTACGGGCACAACAATTAGCAAATATGTGATTATCATTGGCTAGTTAGCTTAACTAATTGGCCAATTTTTGTATTTTCAGATAGATTACTTTACAATAAACTGAAATAAGTTAGAATTGTGATAGTGATTATGGCCCTTGACACTTAGAAAGGGGTGGATCTGTAATGGAGATGGAACGCATCAACGAAGATACGATTCGCGTCGTTATTGGAAATGATGATCTCAATGAACGCGGTATTCGCGTACTAGATTTACTAGGGAATCATAAGCAAATTGAAAGTTTCTTCTATAGCATCTTGGAGGAAGTTGATGTTGATCATCAATTTCAGGACAATGATGCCGTAACTTTCCAAGTATTACCAAACCGAAATGGTTTAGAATTATTTATTAGCAAAAACAGTGATAATTTACAAGATACGATTGCTAAAGCAACTCAGTCACCCGACCAATCGGATGATAGCGACTCACAAGATGATGTTTCAGATTATTTGAAGCGTAAACTGATGCAGACGGATACGAATCAGGTTGAAGATGGACAAGGTATTGCACATAATCCAACTAAGGACACTAATGATCTCGATCCGTATTTGGATGATCCTGATACACCAACTAAGGAATACGTGTTGAAATTCGATCAATTTGAGGATCTTGTTTCATTGGCACAATTATTCCGGCCAGAGGGACTCGCGTCTAACTTATTCAAGTATCGCGACCAATATTATCTAGAACTGGTTTTCTTTGTCGATCAATCATCAACGGCCACTATCAAAGATGATGTCGCAGTAGCCTTGGAATATGCCCATTTAGCTAATATTTCAGCTGACGTACTACTTGAACATGGTGAAAAGATCATGTCTAATGCTGCTTTGGAAACCATCCGGCACTATTTTAAATAGCAGTTAATTGCCTCAACATAACGTTTATTCGTAATGTTAAGGCTTTTTTGTATCCACGGATAAACAATCTGCCTGCCGGACGCTTTGCCAAAAGACGGGTGCTGCTCGGGGTCAATAAATGATGATGGGTTTGCGTGAGAATTGGCTTTAATGACGTAATTAGTTGTTGAAGGGAGGGACCATCATGTTGATCGCGATGGATGCCCAGCATCAACTCGTTAATGCGGCGACGGCTGATCGCCAAATAGAATATTACTGTCCAGAATGTGTGCAGCCGGTGCGATTGAAACGGGGGGCAGTGATCGTGCCACATTTTGCCCACGTCCATGCCACGGATTGTGATGCTTTCTCTGAAGGGGAAACAACGGAACATCTTCGTGGTAAACAACAATTAGCGACCTGGTTCGCTGCCAGTGGTTATACGGTGCGCTTAGAGGCTGGTTTGCCAGAGATACATCAGCGCCCGGATATCTTGGTTCGACGAGGTACAGCGCAACCACTCGCGTTAGAATTTCAGTGTTCACCCTTGTCAGTGGAGCGACTCGCAGCTCGGACGCAGGGCTATCGTCAGCATGGCTATCAAGTGTTATGGTTGTTGGGACGCCCCTATCAGCGACAATTGCACCTCAATAGCAAGGCTTTGAAGTTTTTGCAGTACCAGCAACGGTGGGGCCTGTTTCTACTTTTTTTGGACACTCAAAGTACTAGTGTTCGTTTATTGCATCACGTCTTGACATTGGATACGGAACCGCTGACCTATCAAACGATTCGACTGGATACGCGCAGCCAGTCGGTGTTACGTTTTCGCCAATTGGCTCCTAAAATTAACACCCCAACTTTGCCGGACACGCATTTACGGCATTATTATCAACAGTTAATGTTGGCACGGCTTCGACATCAACGTGGTTTTGATGCGTTACAAGTGGCTTGCTATCAACGCGGAGGAACGATTGTCCAGTTACCGACGTGGACGATGCCCACTGTGCCGCAACTACCGCTGTTATCGGTACCATATCTGGTCTGGCACGCCCACGTCTTTTTTGCACTGCGGCAACAGTCCGGACGGCTTACTGGGCCACAATTAGAGGCATTGATCTGGGCCCAATTACGGCCATTACTTGCCCGGCGTGCCTGCCTGCAAGCACGAGGCACGTTAATACAACAACTGATAACGACCATGATTACGATGCTTAGCGAGCAGCAAGTGATAAACTGGCAGAAAACTGAGTGGCATGTGAATTCCGGCCAGCTTCGATGGCGCAAACATTGATTCCGGAACAGATGCTACCGCGATAGGCGCAATCTGTGGTAATCTAGTGCTATATTGAAATAATTGGAGGAATTTGCATGGTAGCAACCAAACAATTGCCGACCCGTTCGGCCGTTCCTGAAGAACTGACGTGGGATTTGACGCCCATTTATGCAGATCAGGCCGCGTATGAGGCGGATATTGCACAAGTCAAAGCTGCAATCCCCACCGTCACTGCGCTTAAAGAAACGTTTACAAGCTCGGCCGACACGGTGCTGGCTGGCATCCAGGCTGTTTTAGCGCTGTATCGTCGGTTAGAGAAAGTGGCGGTATACGCAAGTCTGAAAAGTGACCAGGATACTGGCAATAGTACCAATGCGGCTTTAGACGATCAAGCTAGTAGTTTGACTGCCAAGGTATCCGCAGCGACTGCCTGGTTCGAACCAGCAATCTTGGAATTAACGCCGGGCGAATTGGATACGTACCTTGATGAAAACGTCGATTTACGTGATTATCGGCATTTGTTGGATACGATCCGGTTGCAAAAGGGACACGTTCTGTCTGAAAGCGAAGAAGCTTTACTCGCAGGCGCTAGTGATATTTTTGGTGCTTCTGCGAAAACTTTTGGTGTACTGAATAACGCTGACTTTCAATTTCCAACGGTAAAGGATGACGACGGCAACCCTGTCAAATTGTCACAAGGAATTTATGGGGTGTTACTTGAGTCCGTTCATCCGGCTGTTCGGCGAGAGGCGTTTGAAGCACTGTATAAAGTATACGGCCAGTTCCGGCGAACACTTGCTTCGACTTTAGCTAGCCAAGTCAAGGTACACAATTTTGTTGCCCAGGCTCATCATTATCCAGATGCGCGGACGGCAGCACTTGCTGCCAATCAGATTCCGACGGCGGTTTACGATTCTTTAGTCACGTCCGTTGACAAGCATTTGGACTTATTGCACCGGTATGTTGCGTTACGGAAACAACTGCTCGGAGTTGATCAGTTGCATATGTATGATATGTACACGCCATTGGCACCCAAGCCGACGACCAACTATTCCTACCAGCAGGCTCAAGCAACTGCTTTACAAGCGCTCAAAATTTTGGGCTCTGATTATCTCAAACACGTCAAAACAGCGTTTGCTTCACGGTGGATTGATGTGGTGGAAAATCAAGGCAAACGTAGCGGGGCGTATTCGTCAGGAATGTATGATACCGCGCCATACATGCTGTTGAACTGGCAGGATAATATTGATAATTTATATACGTTGGTGCACGAAATGGGACACAGTATGCACTCTTACTTCACGACACATCATCAGCCTTATCAGTATGGTGACTATTCAATTTTCGTGGCGGAAATTGCTTCAACGACTAATGAAAACTTGTTGACGAACTATTTCTTAGCGACTGAACAAGATCCAAAAATGCGGGCGTATGTCTTGAATTACTACTTAGATGGATTTAAAGGCACCGTTTTCCGGCAGACGCAATTTGCTGAGTTTGAACAGTGGCTTCATGAGCAAGATCAAGAAGGTCAGGCTTTGACTGCCGATCGCTTGTCAAAACATTATTTGCAGTTGAACCAACGCTACTATGGTGACGCCGTCGTCAGTGATCCGCAAATTGCCGACGAATGGTCCCGTATCCCGCATTTTTATTACAATTATTATGTTTATCAGTATGCCACGGGTTTTGCAGCGGCCTCAACGTTGGCTGACCGTATTAGTACGCAACAGACAGATGCTGTTGCGGATTATCTCGGTTACTTGAAAGCTGGTTCATCTGCTTTCCCAATCGATGTCATGCACCGAGCTGGAGTTGATATGACCAAGCCTGATTATCTTGATGCAGCTTTCGAGGTATTTGAAGAACGATTAAATGAATTTGAACAGTTGGTCACCCAAGATTAACCAGTTATAAAAGCAAGCACAATGAGCGTCAGGATGTTCGGTCCCGACGCTTATTTTACACCTGACCCGCTTATCAGTTAGGGTGTTAGCTGCCGAGTCCAGAAGGCTTATTCTGGCAGCTATAAAAGGTAAATACAGTCAAAAGCACCCGGCGAAAATGATCGTCGGGTGCTTTTGACTGGTAGGACCAGTTGAATAATTGCAATTACTGGAATTATAAAACGTGTAATTGTGCGTTGGCAAGGCTAGCACAGCTGGCATTGGTTGCCCGAGTTGCATCTTGAAAAGGATCCAGATTGCCATTGACTAAGTCAAAAAGAGTCGTGTAATTAAAATGTTCTAGCAAGACACCATAATCATATTGGTCGCAATCAAAAACGACGGCCGACGATGCTTCGGTAATGTTCATTTCAGATGCAAGCCGCTGATCAGCATGAAAGGCCTGTTTCGCCAAGTCACTGTCCCGATCTTCCATGAACATGTCTAAGTCAATCTGACAGTTAGTTGCAACCGTTTTGACGAGCTCTTCCGAATAGTGTTGACCAGCCTTGAGCATTGCAGATTGCAAGGCAATTAAAAAGTTACGCCCCCGTTTTTTGCCTTGAAAAAGGGCGGCTTTATAATCCAAAATAACTCGGTACAATGTTTGAGACTGTTGATTTTGAGCATGCCAGTCGGATGCCTTGATTCCTTGGCACTTTAGAGCCCGTTGAATCACATTAATATTGAGTAATGGTACGAATTGAAATTGGATTTGCTTGTCTGAGTCGTTTGCCAACCGTAACACGTTTTGCTCATCACGTACGCATTGGTTTGCCAACGGATTTACAAATAAATACACTTCTAACACGTTATAATTCCTCCACTTTCTCTATTCGCGTCATAGTGCAGAATACCAATCAAACGAGGTATTTGCAAGTTTTTCATTTCATAAATTTTTTAATGCAGAAAATCACTCGTTACTTAGCTTAAACCTTCACCCGTAATCATGCACCGATTTGCTAAATTCGTAAAGTATTTTGTTTCTAGGATTACAGTTTGGAAAAAAAGTGAACTTAGGGTTCAATCTCGAGAACGTTAACTTTTTATTCCGACGATTTATGGTAAAATTTTAGGGTATGGATTGAAACGGAGGTGCCCCGATGGAAGATTGGAATCATTTTTTACTGCCTTATCAGCAAGCCGTTGATGAGCTTAAAGTTAAATTGCGGGGAATGCGCAAACAATTTCGTGATTTGAATCAGCATGAACCGATTGAATTTGTAACGGGGCGGGTCAAACCCGTTGATAGCATTAAGGAAAAGATGACCCGACGTAAAGTACAAGAAGATCGCCTAGAACAAGATATGCAGGATATTGCTGGTTTGCGGATTATGTGTCAATTCGTTGAGGATATCTATCAGGTCGTTGATTTATTGCGAAAACGGACGGATATGACAATTCTGGAAGAACGCGATTACATTAGTAATGAAAAGCCATCTGGTTACCGTTCGTATCATATCGTGATTGAATATCCGGTCCAAATGGTCGGTGGTGAAAAGAAAATTTTGGCCGAAATCCAAGTCCGGACACTTGCCATGAATTTCTGGGCGACCATTGAACATTCGCTTAACTATAAATATCAAGGGGATTTCCCTGAAAACTTGAGTCAACGATTACAACGGGCTGCGGAAGCCGCCTTTAGTTTGGATAAAGAAATGTCAGAAATTCGTGAGGAAATTCAAGAAGCTCAGAGCTTGTTCTCGTATGGGAAGGGGCCGGGCAACGATGAGCCTGACACGACAAAGGAAGATCAAAATTCATGAAAGTAACGATTTTTGCAAATGCGAGTGCCAAGACCAAGAAAGTAGCGGGTGAGTTACATACTAAACTGCTGGCTGCCGGGTTTGAAATTGATGATGAGCACCCAGACATTGTTTTGTCGGTAGGAGGCGATGGGACGCTTTTAGCGGCGTTTCACCACTATAGTCACATGGTTGACCAAGTTCGCTTTGTTGGCGTGCATACTGGCCATTTAGGCTTCTATACGGACTGGCGAGATTATGAAATCGACCAACTGATCAACGGTTTACTGGAAGACAACGGCCAGAGTGTGACCTATCCCTTGCTAGCTGTAGATATTACTTATGCGGATACGGATGCGACTGATCATTATTTGGCGTTGAACGAGTCAACGCTTAAGAAGCTTGGGAGTACCATGGTTGCCGATGTTTATATTCAAGATGAACTATTTGAACGTTTTCGTGGCGATGGGTTATGCGTCTCCACTCCAACTGGTTCGACGGCTTATAATAAGTCAGTTGGTGGTGCTGTCATTCATCCGCGCTTGGACGCTTTACAAATGGCCGAGATTGCGTCGATCAACAACCGAGTCTTCCGAACATTAGGCTCGCCAGTCATCGTAGCGCCGTATGAAACAATAACGATTCGGCCACAACAGCAGTCACACTTTGTCTTTACAGCTGATCAAATGGATACGCAGCCGCGGCCAATTGAACAAATTCGTTATTCAATTGCTAATCGTCGAATTGCATTTGCTCAGCATCGTCATAATCGCTTCTGGCAACGGGTCGGGACATCCTTCATCGGGTTGGACGAGCAATGAGGTTTACTTGGATCAACCATGAGACGACCCCGATGAAAGTTAAGACACTCTTGGCACAACATGGTGTGACACGTAGTTTGTTGAAAAAAGTTAAGTTTCATGGTGGGGCAATTCTCGTTGATGAACGACCGGTATTAGCGATTCATATGCTGACAGGCGGTGAGACTGTGACGATGGTCACACCTGCTGAAATTGGTAATGACCACTTAGGCGTCTCGACGTTGCCGATCGATATCTTATATGAGGATCGTGACTACCTGATTGTGAATAAACCAGCAGGAGTGGCCTCAGTACCGGCGCATGCCTTACCTGACAATACCTTAGCGAATCGGGTAAAAGGTTATTATCAAGCGGCCCATTATGATAATGAGGTTGTGCATATCACCACGCGTTTGGATCGGGATACGAGCGGTATCGTTCTCTTCGCTAAGCACCATTTTGCCCATTCGATTATTGATCATCAATTGAAGGCCCATGCGATGCGCAAAATGTACTTAGCCGTCGTCAGTGGTGAATTGACGACTGACCACGGGTGGCTAGATGCGCCCATTGGTCGTGCCGCTGATTCATTTATCAAACGAACGACCCGTCCCGACGGTAAGCCGTCTTTAACCGAGTACTGGGTGGTCAAGCGGCTGCGTAACATGACAGTCGTCCGGGTACGGCTGCATACCGGCCGAACGCATCAGATTCGGGTGCACTTTGCAGCTAGCGGTCATCCATTGATCGGTGATGCCCTTTATGGCGGTCCTCGTGACCCGTGGATTCAGCGCCAAGCACTGCACTGCATGCAACTGGAATTTGATGATCCATTCATTAGCCAGACCCTCACGACCTTTGCACCATTACCGGCTGATCTTAACCGTTTAATTATTCATAATCAACGTGCCAATTCATAAAGTGACCATTAAGATTTGGTCCGTTTTATGTTTATCCTAATTAGCATGATTGATGATGAACACGAGCCAATTGATCAGCGTTGACAATGACCAATTTGTTCGCGGAAGAGGGCTCAGGGCAAGTTGGCTTAGTGCGGGCGCTTGTGCCAATATTAGACCATTGAATAACCGTGATTAATGGTCTAATTTTTTAGTTTACTTCGCCAATCAAAAGGCGCATCTCAAAAAATGAGATGCGCCTTTTTGGCAGTTCTTAGTAATTAATAATCTTGGTCCCATGGGCCTGTTTGACGCCGAGCGTTGTGGTGATGTCGGCGACATTGGCGGTGGTAATGCCACCACCAGGTAGGATCTGAATTCGGCCAGCGGCCTGTTTGATCGTCGTTTGCAAGTGGGGGACACAGTCAGCAATCGGCTGATCAAGTGGGCCGCCATGTGTCAAAATGCGATCGACGTCATGGTCTACTAACCAGTCAATTGCCGCGGCTTGTTGATTTTCAGGGATGGCGTCAAAAGCCATGTGGAAGGTGATCGACATGCCACCGGCTGCACCAATTAGTAACGCTAAGGCTTCTTCGTCAAGCTGATTATCCGCAGTCAAAGCACCAAATGCGACACCATCAACACCTAATGATTGAGCCTGTAGCAGGTCCGCTTCCATGATTTTTAATTCCGTATCATTATAAACGAAATTGCCACCACGGGGGC
The DNA here is from genome assembly GCF_014131735.1 of Lactiplantibacillus plantarum. NCBI lineage: Bacteria > Bacillati > Bacillota > Bacilli > Lactobacillales > Lactobacillaceae > Lactiplantibacillus > Lactiplantibacillus plantarum. Next base: position 2,046,917 of record NZ_CP039121.1, on the reverse strand, counting down.
GAATCATGGTCACTAGGGGCACGTGATGTTCACTGGTATACTTGGCTGCCTCAGCCATTACACCACGACTGACCGTTGTACCGCCAACGGATAGGTTATCGTTGAGTTCGATCCGATTGGCACCGGCCGCAATGGCTGCGGGAATGTTAGTGTAATTTTCAACACAGACTTCTTTTAATAACATGAGTTTCATCCTTTACTAGAAACGGACGCAAACGCCTTCAGGCACAGTAACGTCCTTTTGTAATAGACTTAGTTTACCACTCGTTAAGTCGCGTGCATACAAAGTGGCATTATCAGTGTTTTGATTAACGACCACGACAAAGGCTTCAGTTGGATCTAAATCAAAATCACGGGGGAAGTCACCTTCCGTACTGATTTGCTGAATCAGGGTCAAATGACCGTCGGCGGTTACTGCAAAGACAGCTAACGTATTGTAGCCACGATTGGAGACGTAGAGAAAATGACCGTCGTGACTTAAGCGGATGGCTGCGGCACCGTTGTGCGCCGTGTAGTCGGCAGGAATGGTCTTCACAATGCCAAGCTGCGTAAAGGCACCAGTTTGGGCGTCATATTTTAAGCTCGCAATCTGACTCGATAATTCACCAGCTAAGAAGGCGTATTGGCCGTCTGGACTGAACACGAGGTGACGTGGTCCAAAGCCAGCTTCCATAGTGAGCAGGGATTGTTCACTTAACTGACCGGCGTCGCTGACGTTATAGACATAGACCTTATCGCTACCTAAATCGATTACGGCTAAGCAATTATCTGGCGTGAGGTCGGTGTAATGAATATGGGAGCCGTCTTGTTCAGGACGAGGGCCATGGCCACTATGTTGAACAGTATCGGTCAAAGTCAGCGCGCCATCAGCAGCAATTTTCATGACTTCGGCCGTTCCCTTATGATAGTTGGCACTGTAGACGAGTTGCCGGGCCTCATCGACAGCAACGTAAGCTGGTGGGGTGCCAGGTGCGACAACGGTGTTTAGTTTGTGAGCAGTTTGCCCGTCGATTTGCCAAGCAGCGATACCGCCCTCGTCATCTTCCTTATCGACACTGTATAGGCAATCCTTAGCTGAGAGGGCCAAATAGGTGGGATTTTGAGTGGCTGCCAGTAAGCCATCGTTGGTTAAGGTTTTGGCAGTGGTGTCAAGGGTTCCTTGGTAAATCCCTTGGCTTGTTTTTTTCGTATATGTTCCGAATAAAATGCGTTCTTGCATGATAACAAACCTCCTTGATAGATAATTCAAGTATAGCATAGATATGGCCCGTGTAAGCGATGACAAATTGGCGTCTGTGATTAGGACTATGCTACAATTAAAGCAATTAATTAACCGATGGGGGTCTCAATATGACAATAACTGCAACAGTACAATCGATTGGTGCGAGTGCTATCGATTCCAAGGAACCAATTTTAGTTTTATTCGATGAAACGGCCACGGCACCATTACAGCAAATCGCGGTGATTCAGAAATTTGAGCAGCCCATCGCGAGTCTGTCGTTAGTTGCTGGTAGCACCATTACGATCGATCGACAAACTTATACGGTGGCCTTTGCAGGGGGACTAGTGGAAGCTAATTTAACGTCAATTGGGCACGCGACGTTGTACTTCAAACCAGTACCTGCCAAACCAATGGAAAACGGCATTTATTTGACACCAAACCAGTTACCAACAATCAAGGTCGGTAGCGTTATTACGTATCAGGCTTAGGAAGGAGGGATTGTTTGAAACCTGATTCACAGAAACAACGGTGGTCAGCGCAACGGCTCATTCGGATTTTGGTCGTTATTTTATTAGTATTGACGATCTTCTTTATGGGCAAGCAAGTCGATTGGCTATTAGATCCGGTCCGGCAATTTTTTAGCATCGTGGGTTTGCCGATTATTTTGGCCGGTGTGCTGTACTACTTGCTTAATCCACTTGTTGACTGGCTAGAAAAGCGTTTTCGCGTACGACGAACCTGGACGATCATTGGTTTGTTTATTGTGGTTGTCGCGCTGTTGGCGTTAGGCATTATTGCGATTATCCCAACGATTCGCGATCAAACTTTATCAATTATCAATGACTGGCCCAATTATTGGAAAAATGCCAGTACTGAAGTTAATCGCTGGCTCAATGATCCGCAACTCAGTAGTATCCGTGACCAACTTGAAAGTTGGAACACGGATCTCAGTAAGCTAGTGAGTGGCCGCTTTTCGAAGTATTTGACCGGGACGGTGACTTCACTTACAGGCGTATTTAGTACCGTAACGACCGTCATCATTGGGTTGATAACAATGCCGTTTATTCTTTTTTACCTATTGCGCGATGGTCATCAACTACCGAAGTATATGGCTAAGTTTGTACCTACCAAAGCGCGCTCAGGATTCTTAGAAGTTTTGACAGAAATCAATTCACAGGTCAGTAATTATATTCGTGGTCAATTGACCGTGGCGTTCTTTGTTGCCGTGATGTTTGCGGTTGGTTACAGTATTATTGGCTTGAAATTTGCGCTGACGTTGGGAATTGCGGCTGGAATCTTAAATTTGATTCCATATTTAGGGTCTTTTCTCGCAATGGTGCCTTCAGTGGTCATTGCGTTAGTCACCTCACCATGGATGTTGGTCCAAGTTCTGATTGTCTTCGTCATTGAACAAACGATTGAAGGCCGCTTTATCTCACCGTTAGTCTTAGGGAGTAGCTTAGCTATTCATCCGATTACGATTTTAGTCGTCCTATTAGCGGCTGGTAAAATCTTCGGGTTGATGGGGGTTATTTTCGGGATTCCAGGCTATGCGATCTTGAAAGTTTTGTGGACACATCTGTTTGACTGGTATCGACGGTCTTCGGGATTGTATGAGGCTGAAGCAACCCCATCAACTGATCAAACTAACAAGTAAGGTAATTGTTGGCTACTCAGATGGCGCTGAAACGCGATTAAACCAATAACGCCAAATTAAAAAGGTTCCACAGAAGTCTGATGACAATTCTGTGGAACCTTTTTAATTTAACTGAATGGTGATGTTACTAATCATTAGTGAATATCACGCCAGTTGTCACTTTACCAGCTTGCTTTTTTAACACCTGGAATTTGACCAGCGTGCGCTAAGCGACGAAAGTTAAGGCGCGACATGCCGAACTTACGTAGGTAAGCATGTGGTCGACCGTCAAGTGAGTCGCGCCGATGAATACGCACGGGTGAAGCATTACGTGGTAATTTTGCCAATTCGGTATAGTTGCCAGCAGCTTTAAGTGCTTGGCGTCGTTCGGCATACTTAGCCACGGTTGCTTCGATGCGTTTTTCTTTCGCAATTTTTGATTTCTTTGCCATCTGAATGAGTCTCCTTTATGTCATTAAATTCATGCCATTCGGTAGCAAATTCATTTTGACAATTTAAGTCAGCCTTTAGAACAGTTAATAAGATACCACACCTAAATCGTAACAGCTACTATTTTGTCCGCCCCGATATGGTATGATTGAACATACGTCCTTTACACGATGTTGTCATCGTGAATCCATAGTTTCAGGTAAGCTGGAAAGCATCGCTTGGATATGGGACGCCTAATGATAAAATTAACCAAGGTAAGGTGACACCTGTGAAAAAAATTGACCGCGGCATCCAGTTTGTTCAGGCAAATATCGATCGCTTTCGATGCTTAGTTTGTAATCAAGCATATGTGACAATTGACGGCCACAGCTTATGTTGTCCTAATGGGCATCAAGTAGATTTTTCAAAAAAAGGGACGTTGTATTTTCTGACGCATCAAGTCGCTAGCGAATACGATGCTAACATGCTGGCAGCGCGGCGCCGAGTTTTGCAAGCTGGTTTTTTCGGCCCCATTGTCCAAGCCATTAATGCGGCATTGCCAAAAACGGCGCAACGAATCTTAGATATTGGTAGCGGTGAAGGCACCCCCCTAGCTGATTTGTTGACAATGCATGCCAATTCTGAAGACGTGGGGATTGGTTTTGACATTAGTAAGGATGGGGTTAACTTAGCGACCCAATTGACGACGACTGCTTATTATTGTGTGGCCGATTTGGCCCAATTACCCTTTACCGATGGGGCATTCACGGCCATTATGGATGTCTTCTCACCATCCGCTTACCAAGAGTTTGAACGGGTCCTTGCGCCCGGTGGACAGTTATTGAAGATCGTGCCAAATCCTGAGTACTTAGTTGAACTGCGTCATTTACTATTTAAACCGACTGATCGACAGTATCAGTATGATAATCAACGGGTGTTAGATCTGTTTGCCCAGCACTATCCCACTGCTAAGCGGCAACGAATTCAATACCAAGTTGCGCTTGATAACATTGACTTTAACGACTTATTAGTCATGACACCGCTGCACTGGGGTGCGGATGCTGAGCAGCTCGCAACCGCTAAACGGCAGGGGTTAACTAAGATTACCGTTGATGTGAGTTTATTAACGATGCAAAAAGGTTAGCGCGGGTGCTTGCATGATTGAAACGCCGGTGTTAAGATAACCTTTGAGAAATCGTTTGGTAGTTAACATCGACATGTCGTTGGTGACTACCGAGTTGTACTTCATTAACGTAGCGTTTCGCCGTGCCCACACCGAAATACTACGTTTTTTTGTGTCTTCAAAAGCTGACGGTGAGGTGTGACCATGTGTTGCTATTGCATTCATACCAGTCCTGAATAATGCCATGATTCACCGGTGAGGTTCAATGGCAACCAGTCAATTGGCATGGCTCTCGTAATTTAAAGCGGACCTTCTGAAAAGTCGTGGATGGCTATCAGAAGGTCCGCTATTTTATATGTGACGCTATATTAATGCAATTTAGAAGCAGATGGTTGTTTACGGCTGATCAACCACCCTAAACCGAAACCTAGCAGTGCGGGTACACTCCAGCCTAACCCTAGATTGGCAAGCGGTAGCCACGCGTTGAGATGAAGCAAAGCTTGCAACCAGGATGCTTGTACCCAGGCGGATGGCATAGCGTTAATGCCGGCAAGAATGGCCGGAATCATGGTCCAGACAGTTGTCATTCCATATAACCAGCGGGACATCCCAAGCCATGGTGCCAGTACTGCCAGTATGATTAACACGATTGCGAGCGGGTAGAGAAACATCAGCACTGGGGTTGAATAAGTAATCATTTCAGTTAGCCCAACGTTAGCAAGAATGGCTGGAATGAGACAAGCGATGGTGATCAGCCAATGGTAGGAAATCTTAGGAAACATGCCATGCAACGTATCACCGAAAGCAGAAGTGAGGCCAATGGCAGTTTTTAAGCAAGCGATGATGACAATTAGAGCTAGTAAAACATTACCGAATCGGCCGAAGTAGGCATCGGCAATTTGAGCTAAGGTAATCCCCCCATTGGCAGCTGGAGCAAAGCGACCTAAGCTCATGGTACCCATAATCGCCAGCAGGCCATAGATGACTGCCATTAAACTCATGCTGATTAGACCTGCTTTAATGGTATCAGTTGCGATTTGCCCCGGATCACGGACACCGAGGTCGCGAATCGCATCAATCACGACGATGCCAAAAGCTAGCGAGGCTAACGCATCCATCGTGTTGTAGCCTTCAGTAAAACCAGTTAGAACTGGATGGCTGACATAGGCGCCACTCGCCGCGACGTTAAGTGATCCCAGTGGCTTAATGATAGCGACAAGCATTAAGGCACCTAATAATAGCAAAAAGATGGGTGTCAGCCACTTACCAACATAGGTCATAATCTTACCGGGATTACGAGCCAGTAACCAAGTGACGACGAAAAAAGCAACGGAGAAGCCCAATAGCACCACGGGTTGTAATTGGGTGGTTAAGAAGGGGGCCAGTCCAATCTGAAAGGCCGTAGTTGCTAATCGTGGCATTGCAAAAAGTGGCCCGAGGGTAAAGTAAAGCAGTACGGTGAAGACATACGCGTATGATCGGCTAACGTTTGTTGCCAGGTCAAATACGCCCTGACTGCGCGTCAGCCCCATGCCGATCACGCCTAGTAATGGAAGTCCAATCCCGGTGATCAATAGTCCGATAATGGCCGCACCAACGTGTTGGCCGGCTTGCTGGCCCAGAAAAATTGGAAAAATCAAGTTACCAGCACCGAAAAATAGTCCAAATAACATGGTGCCGATGAAGAGTAAATTCCGTCCTGATAAACGGTTATTCATGGTATCCCCACTTTCAAATAAACATGGCAATAGTTTAGCATGCTTTGGTGAAGAATTAATTAAAGGTCGGTGAGGGCGTTAACTGGCGGTGTAATGCAACCAACTGGTTAGTGACAATGTTGGCTACGACTGTCGCAATGAGGAGAGATGGGGCGGTGGCAGCACTTAGCTGTTAAATACTGCCAGCAATTGCGACGCCACAAAAATCCCGTCAGATTCTGGCGGGATTAATTGGTCTTATTTAAAGCGCGTCACAGTTAACTAAATTGCTCAAGTAGCGCTCGGCTTGTGGTTTGGCTGCCACTCGATATTTTAGCGCTGCTAGGCAAGACGTTTACTGGTTAGCGACTGTAAAGCGTTCTTGATGATGTTTGGGCGTTTCCAGTTCGTTTAAAACGGCTACCGCCATCGTGCCACTATTGGTCACTGATTCACCAGTAGTGTTCGTCAGTAATGTGTCATGGCCGTACTGGGCCGGGGTAGCAGGACCTGCTGTGAAATTGGCGGCCGGGGAAATTCCAACCCAATCGACGTTGGTGACGGTTCGTAAGAAGGTCAGTTCGGCCAGTTGGTTTTGCGGAATGGCGACGAAGGCAGCATTGGCGGGATTACTTTCAATGTCGTGCACGAAGAGGTGTTGATCATCACCAGTTGTTAAACTACCGGCCCCTAAGATGAAGAGGAGACGTGGCCGCTGTTGTTCGCGGAGCTGAGCGATCAGCTTAGTTGCCAGATCCACGTGTCGGTAAGCCTTATCAGGACTAGTCGCCATTGCGTCAACGACCACGTCAACCGCCTGTAGCTCAGATAGTGTGAGATCGAAAGCGTCTTTAGCTTTGGTCTGCAAATTTGGGTTAGCCGGTAGAGCGGCTAGCTTTTCTTCAGAACGTCCGATGGCTACGACGGTGTGGTTCCGTTCAAGTGCTAGTTTGGTGATGGCTGAGCCAGCCATTCCGGTTGCGCCAATAATCATAATTTTCATAGATAATTCCTCCTCGAGTTATAAAATGATCCGAATGCTGCCTTGTACGTGTTAATCCGGCATGAATCATGATGACAACGTGTCAGGTTTAGATTGGTGTTCGTCAGCCAGTGTGCGTCCTGTTCCGCCCTCCGGCGCGTACGGTGATTAGTATAGGAAAGATTGGTTAAGAATGCGAACAAAGCGTTTTTTAGTTTCAAAGTTCGCTGTTGAACCATAGACATGGTATGATTAATAGGATTGCTATGAATGAACATGGCGTAGAGACTAATATGAATGAGGACGATTATTTTGACAAATCACATTGCGTTATTTGAACCGTTAATGCCAGCGAATACTGGTAATATTGCCCGGACGTGTGCCGGAACGGATACGGCCTTGCATCTGATTGAACCGTTGGGCTTCAAAATTGATGATAAGCACTTAAAACGGGCTGGCTTGGACTACTGGGATAGTGTCGATATTACTTATCATGCTGACTTGCAAGATTTTTTAGCTAGTATCCCTGATTTAAATCAGTTGTACTTAGTGTCTAAATTTGCTGAACATGACTATACGGATGTTGATTATAGTGATACGGGTAAGGATCACTATTTCTTATTTGGTAAGGAAACGACAGGGTTACCAGAACCATTTATGCGCAAATATCCCGAAAAGGCCATTCGGATTCCTCAAGATGATTCACATATTCGAGCCTTGAATTTATCGAATTCGGCTGCGATTGTGATTTATGAAGCCCTGCGGCAACAACAATTCCCGAACCTTGAACGGTCGCACCACTATGAAAATGATAAGTTGAAGTAACCAACAGAACGTGCACTAGCGCTAAACGTTAGGGTGCGTTTTTTGATGGGGACGGGGGAACTTGAGTTTGTTATAATGAAGACAGTATTAATTGAGAAAGGATGAACGAAGCGTGGCGCGTAGACAAGCAACAACAAAAAAGCGCCGGACCTCGACGCGCAAGAAGAAGCCGACGGTTGCGGCTAAGCGGCAGATGACGGGGAATGTCATTGGCCTGATTGGACTATTGGTCACGATCCTCGCCTTGTTGAAGGTGGGGTTAGTGGGCATGGTATTCGCAGAGTTTTTCCGAGCCATTGCTGGGAATGCCTACCAGATTTTTGCCGGGCTAACACTCCTCGTCATGGGATATTTGATGATTTTTGGTCGGTGGCCACGACTGACTTGGCGGTGGTGGGTCGGTGGTAACTTGTTTTTCTTCAGTTACTTATTGCTATTAGAGATCCCGATGTTTAATCAATTGAATCACCATACCGATTTTTGGTCGTTGACGTGGAATCTGATCAAAAATGATTTTGCCAAGGGGGGCATGGCCAGTAATCTTGGTGGCGGATTAGTCGGCGCTGCTGGCTATAGTGTCACTTATCCACTATTGGCTAATGTCGGGACAATTTTGATCGCACTGATCCTGATGGTTGCCAGTATCTACATTACCTTTGATTTGCCGTTCCATAAGACGATGCAAGCGTTGCGTCAGGCCTTGATGCAATTGGGCCAGCAACTGCGATCCGGTTATGAATGGCTGACGCACGTGCTCCGGGTTCAAATTGCCCGTTGGCGGGTTCACCAACAAGTGCGCGCCAATCAAGCGGCAAGTACTGAGAAGCAGCCAACGTCAACCGTACCACAGTCAGCAGCCCCTGCTGAGACAACGAGCGGGACTTCGGCGCCGGACTCAGCAGCCAGTGCAGTTACGAGCTCGCCTGCCGACTTGAATATCACGGTGGCTAGTGATCGTGAAGCCTTGCCCATAAAATCCCCAACTTCAGCTGCTACGGTTGATCATGAACAAGAACTCCAAGGGACTGAAGTGATGGATGATGCGGACTACCAGTTGCCAGAGTCAACACTATTGACGAAGATTCCAAAAACGGATCAGAGTGCTGAGTACGCAACGATTGAGAGTAACTCGCAGAAGCTAACAACCACGTTGGCAAGTTTCGGTGTTCAAGTTGAAGTGAAGAATGTCAGCTTAGGGCCATCCGTAACGAAGTATGAGTTACATCCAGCTGTTGGGGTCAAGGTCAGCAAGGTCGTCAATTTAGCGGACGACTTAGCGTTAGCGCTGGCAGCGAAGGATCTTCGAATCGAAGCGCCCATTCCCGGTAAATCATTGATTGGAATCGAAGTGCCAAATAAACAGATTTCAACAGTGTCATTTCGGGATATCGTTGAGGCCCAACCAGCGCACCCGACCAAACCGTTGGCCGTACCGCTCGGCCGTGATGTTTCTGGTAATTTAGTCGTTGCCGACTTGTCTAAAATGCCGCACCTACTGATTGCTGGTTCAACTGGGAGTGGGAAGTCGGTTGCCATTAACGTGATGATCACGGGGCTACTGATGAACACGAAACCAAGTCAAGTTAAGTTTATGCTGATTGACCCTAAAAAGGTTGAATTAGGGGTTTACAATGGGATTCCACATCTGTTGACGCCCGTAGTCACGGAACCGAAGAAGGCGGCCCGGGCGTTGCATAAGGTCGTTGCCGAGATGGAGCGACGCTATGAATTGTTCGCGGATTCCAAGCAGCGTAACATGCAGGGGTACAACCAATATATCCGTCAACAAAATGCGGCTGATGGGCAGTCACGGCCCGTCTTACCATACATTGTGGTGGTCGTCGATGAATTAGCCGATTTAATGATGGTCACTTCGAGCGAAGTGGAGGATGCCATTATTCGCTTGGGTCAAATGGCCCGGGCAGCCGGTATTCATATGATTTTGGCAACACAACGGCCGTCGGTAGATGTTATTACCGGATTAATTAAAGCCAATGTACCGTCACGGATGGCATTTGCCGTTTCAAGTGGGACGGATTCGCGGACAATTATTGATAGTAACGGTGCTGAAAAGCTACTTGGTCGTGGGGACATGCTGTATCAGCCAATGGGCATGAATAAGCCACTGCGCGTGCAGGGTGCTTATATTTCTGACCATGATGTTGAAGAAGTTGTCAACTTTATCAAAGCCCAACAGACGGCTGATTATGACGATAGTATGCTGGTCAAGGATGACGAGACGGATGCCGCTGGTAGTGGGGACCCTCGTGACGGTGAGGATGAGTATTATGCCGAAGCCGTTGAATTGGTGACTGATCAACAGTCCGCCAGTGTCTCGATGCTCCAACGACGCTTCCGTATCGGGTATAACCGGGCAGCACGGATCGTCGACGAAATGGAGGAACGCGGCGTGGTGGGCCCTTCGGAGGGGAGTAAGCCACGTAAGGTTTACCGCCAAAAATCGGCTGACGAAGCGCCCGCGTCGGGTAATGACGCTTAGCGTCCAGTAAGATTGGTGGGCATCATTTGAATGGCATGACTTCACATGGTGGCGCTGCCGATACGATTGAATAATCGACGTTAAAGTAAAGGTTTCAATCGTTAGCCAGATTTGACTAACGGTTGGAACCTTTTTCAGAGACAAATGCGTGATTTTTTTAATTCACATTGTCTCAGAAGTTGGTGGCTAGGCTTGCCGACCATGGCTGAGTGATCCACCAGTAATAAAAAAAGTTACGCTTGTTGTGAGCAAGCGTAACTTTTTTCTTGGTAAGTATTGCAACCATTCGTGGTTCGCAAGGTGTTTAACCTAGAAGGTTAGTAAACCTAACCCAGATAAGGCGGTAAGCACCAATGACCCAATGGTAGAAATGATCATTAACCAGATAACGACCATCGTAATTTTTTGAAAAGTTGATTTTTTCTTCATTATGTTTGTATGCACCACACTTTACGAGTAATTCTTTCATAGTTTAACGTGGAATCAGTTTTTTTTCAATTGAAATTAAAAATAGTCATGGTTTCGTAAATATTCGATACTAATAATGCAAAGAATAATCGTTCCTAGCATCAGCCAAGTGAAAGCGTGGACGAGACCGGCACCAGGTAATTTGACGTTCATGCCATAGATTCCACCGATAATCGTTGGAATCGTCAACACCATCGTGAGTGAGGTCAGAAATTTCATGACATCATTCAAATTATTGGAAATTACTGAACCCACTAATTGACTATATTGCTGCAAAATCTGATTGGTCGTTTCAGCCATGTCACTCGCTTGCTGGGTCTCAATCTTAATGTCATCGGTGAGTGATTGGTGATTAGGTGCGTTGAAATGGGTGATCGAAGTTTCAACCGCGTCAAGCGTGGGTGTGTTCTGATTAAGGGCGGCCTTAAAACGAATCAAGGATTTTTGGTAAGCCATAATGGTAAAGAGTTCCACGTTGTGAGTAGCTTGATTCAAACGGCTTTCCAGGGCACTTGTCCGTTGGTTGATCAATTCGAGTGCGGTCACAAAACTGTGCTCGATGTACCACATGATAGTCAGCACAAAATCTTCATGATTATCCAGACTTAGCTTAGAAGAGGCCGGGTCCATCACAAAGTCTTGAATAAAACTAGCCGGGTAATTACTGACGGTAATGACCACTTGATCCACTAAAATCAAGGCGAAGGGATAGACTTGAAATTCAAGGTAACCCAGCTTACTCGTCGTGAGTTTGGGATACTGCATCACGATTAAGATTGGTTGACTGGATTGCGTGGTTGATAATTGCTCGGCTCGTGAAACCTCCGCATCGTCGAGGATGGCAGTTAAGTAATCTTTGGGAAGGTCAAATTGTGTGACCAGTTGGTCGATTTCAGTTGAGGTCGGGCGTTCAACGTTGATCCAGTATGGCTGATCGTGATGGTCGTCCGGCGTAGTCAAAAGGCCATTTTTACCAGTGGTAAAGTATTGTAACAACGGTCATCCCTCCAGTAATAGTTTATGTTTATTATAGGGCTGTCACAGATGATTGAAAAGTTTAACGATAATCTCTATAATTTAACCCGACACTAATGGGGAGGCAAGTACGCATATGCGAGATTTATGGACCACTTGGTATGGGCAGCTGGTATTTTTAGCCGCCATCTCGATGATCATTTTAGGTGCTAAACGGGTTGCACACCGCGTTTGGCCACATGGATTAAGATTGTTGGATTTTTGGCCGCCATTTTTAATTGTTTTCACCCACTTTCTGACACTGCAAGCAACGGATAGTTCGCTGGCACCGTACGAAGTGTTGTCCCTAATGATTTTGGGGATCGGTTTAACACTGATTGAAGCTGTTGAACGCGGAGAAATCCTTTACTGGCGCTTTTTTAAGCTCTATTGGCGGGGAGCGGAATTATTGACACTCGTCGTCTATATCCTAGCACTTGGCAGCCACTTCTTTTTAACATCGTAAAAATGTCCCCCACTAAGTCCCACCTAACGAAACTAACGTTAGGTGGGACTTTTTTTGATATTTTGTTAACAATTTGGAAAAGTAACAAAACGATGTGGTAGGAAGTGGGGGGGTGTGGTAGACTTGAATTATGTTTAATGAAAGGGGTTGATTGGCCGTGGCGTCTAAGATGTTTTTCGGAGAGTTTGAACATGCCTTAGATGCGAAAGGGCGACTAATCATTCCTGCCAAGTTTCGTGAGCTATTGGGCACTTCGTTTGTCATTACTCGTGGGATGGATGGTTGTATTTTTGGCTATCCCGCTGAACGGTGGGCAACGCTTCAAGCACAGTTAGATGATTTACCACTAACTCGCAAGGATGCGCGAGCGTTTGTCCGTTTTTTCTATGCTGCTGCTGCTGAATGTGAATTAGACAAACAGGGACGGGTCATGATACCTGCAACCTTGAGACAATATGCAAAGTTGGAAAAGCAATGTGTGATCGTCGGAGTTTCTGACCGATTTGAAATCTGGGGTGCCGAACACTGGCAACAGTTTGAGACGGAGACCGCAGCGAACTTCGATGATCTTGCAGAAAACTTGATTGATTTTTAAATAACAATAATAATTTAGGAAGGGGGCGCACGCGTGGCAACATTTGAACACACAACGGTACTTTTGCATGAAGCAATCGCCGCGTTAAACGTCCGGCCGGATGGCATCTACGTGGACTGTACATTAGGTGGCGGTGGTCATTCTCGTGAAATTTTGCAACAGTTAGGTCTGGGAGGCCACTTGTATAGCTTTGACCAGGATCAAACCGCAATCGATTATAACCAAAGTAACTTAGCGACTTATCTTGAACGTGGTCAGGTCACGTTCATCAAAAGTAACTTTGCCAACTTGAAGACTGAACTAAATGCTCGGGGCCTTGACCATGTTGACGGGGTAGTTTATGATCTCGGCGTTTCGTCGCCACAATTTGATGATGCTGCCCGCGGCTTCTCGTATCAACATGATGCGCCGTTAGATATGCGGATGGATCAGAGTCAGAAATTAACCGCTCAAACAGTTGTCAATACTTGGCCCTATGCGGACTTGGTTCGTATTTTCTATCGCTATGGTGAGGAGAAGTTTTCTAAACAAGTCGCACGGTTGATTGAGCGTGAACGGGCGGTTCAGCCGATCGTGACGACGGGGCAATTGGTCGAAATTATTAAGAATGCCATTCCAGCAAGAGCGCGGCGAACGGGTGGTCATCCCGCTAAACGGGTTTTCCAGGCTATTCGAATTGCGGTGAATAACGAATTGGGCGTACTGGAGACTTCGCTCGAACAAGCGATTGATTTAATCAATGTTCATGGTCGTGTCAGTGTCATCACATTCCAATCGTTAGAAGATCGTCTCGTCAAGACGATCTTTAAGGAGCACAGCGATTTGCCGGAGCTGCCACCTGGTTTACCAGTTATCCCAGCTGAAATGCAACCAGATTACCGCTTAGTCAGTCGTAAACCGGTCGTGCCTAGCGATGCGGAAATCGAAGCTAATCGTCGTGCCCGCAGCGCCAAGTTACGAGCCATCGAACGTTTAAAGATAACGAATAAATAATATTCAGGAATAATTAAAGGAGTGATTAAAATGGCCCAAAATGGATTAGCGCGGGAGTTGCCACAGCAAACTCCTGGCGCAACCACCCCGGTACATAAAACAAAAACCGTTGTGACCCCGAATCCGTCCATCAAGACGCAGCGAGTTGCTTTTTCATTATTTGAAAAAGTATTGTGTGTTGGTTTGAGTTTGGTGGTGTTTGGATTAGCCATTATGTTAGTTTCAACGAACATTGCAACGAGTAACGCACAAAGTCAGTTACAGACGGTGCAAACGAAAGTCACAAAAGTGCAGGCAAAAAATACGTCGGCCGCACAAGAAATCAGTGAACTTTCAAGTCGGAGCCGTTTAAATAAAATTGCTAAGCAGTACGGGTTATCGCTGAACAACGGTAGCATAAGGAATGTTTACAAATGAATAAGAACAAACAACGAATGACTTCGAAACGGTCACCAAAACAAAATCGTAGAATTTTTGGCCAATGGCTATTTTTTGGCGCGATTGCCGTCTTTGGTGTTTTGATCATTCGTTTTTCATATATCGCGATTGTGCGCCACGTCAACGGGGTCAATCTGGTCGAGGCCACCAAGAAACTTTATACGGAAGACCAGACCATCACGGCCAAACGTGGGACTATTTATACGGCCAACGGTGACCCAATCGCTGAAGATACTAGCACGTACACGGTCTACGCCATTATGGCGAAAAATCAGCAAAGTGCTAGTGGCAAGGCACTGTATGTTAAAAATAATGCGAAGGCGGCGCGTGTCTTATCGAAGTATTTGCCAATCAGCTATAAGAAAGCCCTCGCGACCTTGCAAAAAGGCGCAGGTAAGTTCCAAATTGAATTTGGGACGGCTGGTAAGAATATTTCACTGACGACTAAGGAAAAGATCGATGCCCAAAATGTGGCTGGGCTGCACTTTATTGAATCTGAAGCGCGGCTCTACCCAAACGGCACGTTTGCTTCCCACTTGGTTGGGCTGACCACCTCCAAGAGTCAGAAGGATACCGATCAGACGCGGTTAACGGGGTCGATGGGCATCGAGTTGGCTTTTAACAAGCAGTTATCGGGAACCGATGGTCGCAAGACGATTACGAAGAGCGGATATCAAGGTAGCACTGAGACTGGTAAGAAGGTTAAGGATGGGGATAATATTTATACCACCATCGATAGTAAGTTACAGACATTACTGGAAACTAAAGTTTCACAAGTAAACGCTAAGGTCTCACCTAAGTCAATGACAGCAACGTTGATGAACGCGAAGACTGGTGCCATTCTGGCGACGACGCAGCGACCGACATTTAATGCGCAAACAAAGACCGGACTATCTAAAATGTGGCGTAATTTGTTGGTTGAAGACACGTATGAACCAGGATCGACGATGAAGGTCTTTACAATGGCAGCGGCGATCGACAGCGGTAAGTACAATGCTAATGTAACCGTCCCAACCGGTGAATATAAGATCGGTAATAATACCGTTCCTGATTGGAATACGAGCGGGTGGGGCAATATTACCTATGCTAAGGGGTTTGCCCTTTCAAGTAACACGGCGATGGCCCACCTAGAACAAGCAATGGGGGCCAAGACTTGGCTGAAGTACATTAAACGCTTTGGGTTGCGTGAGAGTACTAATAGTGGTCTTGACAACGAGCAGAGTGGTTCAATTCAATTTACGTATCCAATCGAACAAGCGGATACGGCCTTTGGTCAGGGGATTCAGGTGACCGCTATGCAGATGCTTCGTGGATTCACAGCGATTGCTAATCATGGTAAGATGTTACAGCCGTACTTTATCTCCAAGATCACTAACCCTAACACCAACAAAACGGTTTATACGGGTAAGAAGAAGGTTGTAAGCCAGCCAATTAGTTCGAAGACTGCCAGCAAGGTGTTGGATCATATGCAAGATGTGGTATATAAGTCATACGGTACTGGCTCATCATATAAGATCAGCGGGTATCGCATTGCTGCTAAGACTGGGACTGCCCAGGTCAGCAACGGGAGTACGTATGAGCAAGGTGACAACACCTATCTGTACTCGGTCGTCGGGATGGCGCCAGCTAAAAATCCGAAGTACATTATGTACATTACGATGAAACAACCGACACTTAACGGAAGTTCCGCGTCAGATGACATGGCAGAGATTTTTGATACCGTGATGAAACGGGCATTGGAAGAACAAAAAGCGAGTGAGACTAAAGCGACGACGATCAAAATGAAAGATTTGACGAGTAAGTCGACTAGCGCGGCCAAGAAAGCTGCTAAGAAGCAGGGACTTGACGTGGTCGTTGTTGGTAAGGGTAGTCGGGTCGTCAAGCAATCCATTTCTTCTGGCACTGTCGTTTCAAGTGGTCAACGCGTCATTCTGGTTACCAACGGGCAGATGTATATGCCGAACTTATCTGGATGGTCGGCAAGTGAAGTGGCTGATTTTGCGACGTTGACGGGCGTTAAGCTCACGACTAGCGGGACGGGTTACGTCAAGACGCAAAGTGTGACTGCGGGTAATCCGATCGAAGCTAAGCAGGCAATTAGTGTGACACTGAAGTAGTTATCAAGTCTTAGAATGGAGAATTGTTGTGAGTTTATTAGTGTGGGGTGCAACCCTAATTAGTGGTTTTATTATTGTGTTTGCGTTAATGCCGTCACTTATTCGGTATTTCCGCGCCCGCAAAGAAGGACAGATGATTCGTGAGGAAGGTCCTAAGTGGCATGAGAAAAAATCTGGGACGCCAACTATGGGGGGCCTACTGTTCATTATCGCAATCTTAGTCACCACGTTATGGGTCGGTGGGTGGCAACATCAGCTACAACCAACCACCTGGATTTTGATGTTTATCCTGGTCTTATACGGTGCACTTGGTTTTTGGGATGATAGTATCAAGCTTTGGCGTAAACAAAACGAAGGTTTAAAGGCTTGGCAAAAATTACTTGGTCAAGTCATTGGGGCAGTAATTTTAACGTTGGTCTATCAACATGAACATTTGCCAATGGCACTTAGGATTCCAGGTTTGGGGGTCTGGTCGCTGGGAATTTGGTACATGCTCTTCGCCATCATCTGGTTAGTGGGCTTCTCAAATGCCGTCAACTTAACGGATGGGTTGGACGGATTAGTCGCTGGTCAGGCCACGATTGCCTTTGGTGCGTATGCCGTGATTGCTTACGCTCAAAATCAGTATAATGTTATGTTATTCTGTTTGGCCGTCGTGGGGTCACTATTAGGTTTCTTCGTGTATAATCACAAACCGGCCAAGATCTTTATGGGTGACATGGGATCATTAGCGCTCGGTGGTGCTTTAGCTGCAGTATCAATCTTATTGCATCATGAACTATCCCTCCTCTTGATTGGCATCATTTTTGTCATTGAAACGGCTTCAGTTATCCTCCAAGTCGCCTCGTTCAAGTTAACGGGAAAACGGATCTTTCTGATGAGTCCAATTCACCATCACTTTGAGATGAAGGGTTGGAGCGAGTGGAAGATTGATATCGTTTTTTGGTCGATTGGTTTAGTGGCAGCCGTAATCAGTGTTGCCACGATTATTTAGTCACAGTTTGCTAACTCGGGCATTCTTGTCCGAGTTAGCTGTACATAATTGGTCTTTGCGGTATGACTTTATTCATTGGTGGTCGCCAAGTAAGTGACAAGTAAATAGTACTGATTCCTATCAACGCAACGATTGTTCTTTAAATGGTTGCGTTGTCTGCCGCAGATTATGTCGTGGAATTGGTCACTGGCTCACCATGAATAATTTGCTGATGACCACGAGTTGGTGCATCAGCCACATAACAAGTTAATTTAGGTATCATCTACAAACATTATAGGGAGATCTTGGTTTATGAAGTCGGTTGAGCAGTATCGTAACCAAAAGGTTTTGGTTCTTGGATTAGCAAAGAGCGGGGTCAATGCCGCACGGTTGCTCCACAAATTAGGTGCGTTTGTGACCGTTAATGATAAAAAGAAATTTGATGAGAACCCGGATGCACAGGAATTATTGAGTGATGGAATCAAAGTTATCACGGGTGGTCACCCGTTGTCACTACTAGATGAAGATTTTAAAGTTGTTGTCAAGAACCCGGGTATTCCATACTCAAATCCAATTGTGAGTGGGGCTCAGGAAAAGGGTGTTCCAGTTATTACCGAAGTTGAACTTGCATCGCAAATCCTAGCGGGAGAGTTGATTGGTGTGACGGGGACGAACGGTAAAACCACGACAACGACGATGATCACGATGATGCTTAATCAACGCACAAATGCCGGTAAAGCTTACGTAGCAGGCAATATTGGCGTGCCGGCCTCAGCAATTGCACAAAAGGCTACGGCGGCCGACACAATGGTGACTGAGCTTTCGAGTTTTATGTTGTGTGGTATTCAAACTTTGCACCCACATATTGCGGTGATTACGAATATTTATTCGACGCATTTGGATTACCATGGCTCACGTGAGAACTATGTCAAGGCAAAGATGCGAATCACCATGAACCAAACGGCTAATGATTATCTAGTCATTAATTGGGATAGTGAAGAATGGCGGCAACTCAGTAAGCAATCACAAGCAACCGTCGTGCCATTTTCACGGCAAGCCAATACGAAAGATGGCGCCTATGAAGAGGCCGGCAAGCTGTACTTTAAAGATGAGTACATCATGGATGCTGCTGATATCCGGATTCCTGGTGATCATAATGTTGAAAATGCGTTAGCAGCGATTGCCGTTGCTAAACTTCAAGCCGTTCCAACAGCAGGAATCGTTCAAGTCTTGAAGACGTTTACGGGTGTTCGACACCGGACTCAATATGTCGAGACGTATCAGGACCGGCAATTTTACAACGATTCCAAAGCAACCAACTTGGTGTCGACCGAGATGGCCTTGAAGGGCTTTGATCAGCCGGTCATTTTACTTGCTGGTGGTTTGGACCGTGGTAATACGTTTGAAAAGCTTGCTCCCGCATTAAAGGCGCATGTCAAGACGTTAATCGTCTTCGGTGAGACTGCTGAAAAAATGGCGGACGCTGGGCGTTTGGCTGGTATTCAAGATATTGAGTTTACGGACAACTGTGAGACTGCGGTGCCAATTGCTTGGCAACATAGTCAGGCTGGTGACATCATCATGTTATCACCGGCTTGTGCCAGTTGGGATCAGTACCCGAACTTCGAAGTGCGGGGCGACCGATTTATTAAAGCAATCGAACAGTTAACTGGAAAGGCGGAAGAAAACTAATGCGATTAATGATTTCTGGCGGCGGGACAGGTGGTCATATCTATCCCGCACTGGCACTGATCGATGCCTTAAAAGCACATGATCCCGAAGCGCAAGTTCAGTTTGTGGGAACCCATCGTGGACTAGAGAGCCGCATTGTGCCGGAACGGGGGATCGATTTTAAAACAATCAAGATCCAGGGCTTTAAGCGTTCATTGTCATTACAAAATGTTAAAACAGTCTATTTATTTTTAAAGAGCGTGGTTACGGCGCGTAAGTACATTAAGGCGTTTAAACCTGATGTTGTGGTCGGAACCGGGGGCTACGTGAGTGGTGCGGTCGTTTTCGCGGCGAGCCAGATGCACATTCCAACGGTCATTCATGAACAGAATTCAGTTGTTGGTGTCACTAACAAATTCCTAAGTCGGTTTGTGGATAAAATCGCCATTTCATTTGAGAGTGCGCGATCACAATTTCCCGCTCAAAAAGTTGTGATGACTGGGAATCCTCGAGCCCAACAAGTGGCTAATATTAAAAAAAGTGGCGCTTTGGCGCAGTTTGATCTGGATCCTGACATTCCAACGGCGTTGATTTTTGGGGGGAGCCGGGGTGCTGCGCGCATTAACGCAGCAGCGGTCGCGGCAATTCCTGAACTGAACAAACGTGACTATCAGACCTTGTTCGTCACCGGCCAGGTACACTACGAAAAGATTCGGAATGGCTTGTCAGCGACAGCGCTAGCTCCGAATGTTAAAATCGAACCATACATCAAAAATATGCCAGCAATTCTACCAGAAGTCGCGGTTATTCTTGGTCGAGCAGGTGCAACTAGTATTGCGGAAATTACGGCTTTAGGGATTCCTTCAATTCTAGTCCCTAGTCCATATGTTACGAATGATCATCAGACCAAGAATGCACAAAGCCTCGTGAATGCGGGGGCGGCTGAACTGATTAAGGAAGCTGATTTGACGGGAACCAGTTTGGTAGCTGCATTAGATGGCCTTCTCCAAAGTACCACGCATCGTGAAACGATGGCGGCTAATGCGAAAAAACTGGGGATGCCTGATGCGGCCGACCAGTTACTACACGTTTTAGAAACGGTGATTAAGTAGCACAGAGACTAGAGTGAAAGGGTGGGTGTGATGGCCATTTTTCATAAAAAGCCCAAGGAGCGTGAGCACCCCGAGCAGCTGACACCCTGGGAACGGTTTCAACGAGACGCGGCTGAGAATCATCGCGCAGCGCAAAAGAGTCACCATAGTTGGTCAGGTAAACGCCTGCGAATTGGCGATAAATTACCGAAACTCAAATCTCAGCGCCGCCGATTACTTTTCAAACGGGTCGTGATCTTGATGGGCTGTTTTCTGATCGGTGCTGGTGTGGCTGGTTACTTCATTTCACCACTGAGCCATGTTCAGACGGTGACCGTACATGGTAACGATCAATTGTCTGTTACGCAGGTCAAGACGGCGACTAAGATCAACCCTGGAGTTGCCTTATGGTCCGTGATTGGTCATGATCAACGGACTACTAAGCGCGCAGAACGTGCCCAGCCGCAAATCGGCAAGGTCACGACTAAGTTAGTTGGATTGAACAGTGTTCGGGTGACAGTTAAAGAAATTCGCATCGCGGGTTACTTATCGACTGGTCAACACTATCGACGAATTTTGGAAAATGGGTTGATTTTGAAAGCGACCTATTCTCAACCCGGTGGCGGTTCACCGATCTATGCCAACTTTAAAAGCGGTCACCGCTTAGCAACGATGATTGCACAGTACGCTAAGTTACCATCGGCGGTCAAACACAATATTTCTGAGATCAAGTTTGCGCCGAACAAGGCTAATCCCGAACGGGTTCATCTTTACATGAATGACGGTAATGAAGTGTACGCAACAATTAGCACTTTTGCTAGCAAGATGGCTTATTATCCGGGAATTGTGGCGAAGATGAAAACCAAGGGTGTCATCAATCTTGAGGTGGGCGCATACTCCTATCCGTTCAAGAATCAGAATAATTGATAGAATGCTAAGTGTGACCTTTTTAAAAGCGCTTAGGATATGGTAAACTAAGGAATAACTGGATATGTCAGCAAATCCTTGAATATTTATGTAAAATACTAGGAGGTTCCTCTATTATGGATAATTCAGGAATTTATGTCGGACTTGATATAGGGACCACCTCAATAAAAGTCATTGTTGCTGAACGTGTTAAAGGGCAAATGAACGTTATTGGTGTGGGAAGCGCACGTTCTAATGGTTTAAGTCGTGGCGTGATCGTCGATATTGATAAGGCGGCCGAAACGATTCGATCAGCAGTACGCCAAGCTGAAGAAAAAGCAAGTATCGAAATAAAAAAGGTGATTGCGGGAGTTCCCGCTAACCTGGTTAAAATTGAACGCTGTCGTGGTATGATTGCCGTGGCAGATGAGTCCAAAGAAATTAATAATGAAGATGTTCAAAACGTTGCGGCGGCTGCGTTAGTTCAGAGTTTACCGCCAGAGCGGGAAGTACTGGATGTCATCCCCGATGAATTTGTCGTCGATGGTTTTGATGGCATCAAGGACCCACGTGGCATGGTTGGGGTCCGGCTTGAAATGCACGGCACCCTGTTCACTGGTCCGAAAACAATCATTCACAATACGCGGAAGGCTTTGGAAAAGGCTGGACTGCAAATTGAACAGATTGTGATCGCGCCCTTGGCATTAAGTTCCTTAGTGCTGAATGACGGTGAACAAGATTTTGGTTCGATCATTATTGACATGGGCGGTGGTCAAACGACTGCGGCAGTTATACATGATCACCAATTGAAGTATACTTACGTTGACCAAGAAGGCGGCCAGTATATTACCAAAGATATCTCGGTCGTTTTGAATACATCGATCGAGAATGCCGAGAAGTTAAAGCGTGATTATGGCTATGCCGATGCTCAGCAGGCCTCGGATGATGAACTTTTCCCAGTTGATGTTGTTGGGCAAAGTACACCGGAGCAAATAAGTGAGCAATACTTAGCAGAAATCATTGAGGCTCGTCTAGACCAGATCTTTGATAAGGTCAAGCAGCACTTGGATGAGATTCGGGCGCTCGAGCTCCCCGGGGGCATTGTTTTAACTGGTGGGGTGGCAGCATTACCCGGTATCACTGATTTGGCGGCGCAACGTTTTGGAACGCGAGTTCGCGTCTTTACGCCTAATCAAATGGGCTTGAGGCATCCGTCGTTTGATGAGGCGTTAGCGGTCATCAAATATCAAGCGGCCTTGAGTGAAGTTACGTTACTCGTTAAGAGTGCACTTACCGGTGATACTCGTGCCAGTGTGGCGTTGGAATTTGCTGATACAACACCAGCACCTAGCCAACCCGCAGCACAACCTAAAAAAGCAACTAAGAAACAGTCTGCGCCACAAGCACCACAGGAACAGGCTGATCCAGATCATAAGGGAACTGTTGAACGGGTCAAAGGCTTCTTCAACCACTTCTTTGATTAATATCGGATAGAAATGACGGAGGAAAAAACATGGAATTTTCTTTAGATTCAACCCAGAACTCAGGGGCTAATATTAAAGTCATCGGTGTCGGTGGCGGTGGTGGTAACGCCGTTAACCGGATGATTGCTGAAGATGTTAAAGGCGTCGAATTCATCGTTGCCAACACTGATGTGCAGGCATTACAAACTTCAAATGCCGAAACTAAAATTCAACTTGGACCAAAGCTTACGCGGGGATTAGGCGCAGGTTCTAATCCTGATGTTGGTTCCAAGGCTGCGCAGGAAAGTGAAGAGGCCTTGACAGAAGCGTTACAAGGCTCAGATATGGTCTTTGTAACGGCCGGTATGGGTGGCGGTACTGGTAATGGTGCGGCACCAGTTGTGGCTAAAATTGCTAAGGACTCCGGCGCGCTGACAGTGGGTGTTGTCACCCGTCCATTTACATTTGAAGGTCCTAAGCGTGCTCGTAACGCTGCTGAAGGAATTGCTCAGATGAAAGACAACGTTGATACGTTGATCATTATTGCTAACAACCGTTTGCTTGAAATCGTTGATAAGAAGACTCCAATGATGGAAGCCTTCCAAGAAGCTGATAATGTGTTACGTCAAGGGGTTCAAGGTATCTCTGACTTAATCACGTCACCAGGGTACGTTAACTTGGACTTTGCCGACGTTAAGACGGTCATGCAAAACCAAGGTTCCGCTCTGATGGGTATTGGCTCTGCTAGTGGTGAGAACCGGACGGCGGACGCGACTAAACAAGCCATTTCTTCACCATTATTGGAAGTTTCAATCGATGGTGCCGAACAAGTCTTGCTGAACATCACGGGTGGCCCCGACATGTCCTTGTATGAAGCCCAAGCTGCTTCTGACATTGTTTCCCAAGCGGCAACGACTGATGTTAACATTATCTTTGGGACTTCGATCGATGAAAGTCTTGGCGATGAAGTCCGGGTGACCGTGATTGCCACTGGTATCGATCAGAAGCAACGCGAACTCAAGATGGACAGCCAGCCTAGTCGTAGTGAAGCTAGTCAGCAACGAGGCGGCATGTTCGCAACGCCAACTGACCAGCCAGCGACGAGTGAAGCGGCCCAATCAAGTGAGTCCCAAGCTAACGACCCATTCGGTAATTGGGATATTCGGCGCGAACCGAACAATTCACGGCCAGTCAACAATGGTCAAGAGTTTAACAATGTTGAAAAAACTGATTTTGATGTCTTTAATGACAACTCACAAGCTGACGATAGTAAGGATGATAACAGTGGTGATTCGCTAGATACACCACCATTCTTCAAGCGCCGGCGTAAGTAAAACGGTGAAGGGAGCGCAAGCACATGGCCGGATTCATTAGTAACTTTTTTGGTGTTGGTGATTCTGACAGTCAGTATGAGGAACCCACCGAAGCTTCCCAAGCGGCGGCTCCCACTGAATCTGCAACCAATACTCGGAGCACGCCAAAGGTAGTTCCAATGCAAGGGGGCAAGTCGGTGAATAGCAAAATTGCCCTATTCGAACCGAAAATTTATTCGGACGTGAAAGAAATTGCGACGCAGTTATTGAAAAATCAAGCTGTAATCATTAATTTTGATCACGTCGATGATGAAATGGCACGCCGGATTGTGGATTTTTTGACCGGGACGGTTTTTGCCATCAATGGTGAGATCGAACGGATCGGTGATGAAATTTTCCTCTGTATTCCTGAAAATTACGAGGTTTCCGGAAGTACGACAAGTCAGTTTGATACGAGCAAATTATAAGGAGTGAGTGGCCTGTTAGTGACGATTATTAGTCGGTTGTTTCAACTGTACCAATTAGCCATTGTGGTTTACATTTTGATGTCATGGTTCCCGGGAGCTTATAATACTCGCGTGGGCCAATTCTTAGGTCAAATCTGTGAACCATTTCTCAGTATTTTTCGGCGCTTTATTCCCGCAATTGCCGGACTGGATTTTTCGCCGATCATTGCGCTGTTAGTGCTCCAATTAGCTGAAAGTGGCCTATTTTATCTGATAACTTTATTGATATACTAAATTAAAATAACGAGGATAGTATCGTGAATGATAACTTAAAACAACATTTTCGCGATAGTGAAGCCCCATTTATTGAACAGGTCACTGGTTGGCTACGGCAAGTAGCTGATCAGTACCGACCAATCTTAACTGCGTTTTTGAACCCGCGACAAATCTACATTGCGCAAACGCTGGTCAACCAGTTAGACGACGTGCGGATGCGGGCATCCGGTGGCTTTGAAGGTGCTGAGTTACAACGGATCTTATTTTACCCGGTGTATTACGAACCTGAAGTGGCCGATTTTCAAATCACACTGTTTAACATTGTTTATCCCGTGAAGTTTGCCACCTTAAAGCATGGTCAAATTCTGGGGACGCTTGCCAATGCCGGCGTCGAGCGTGATGTCTTTGGTGACATCGTGACTGACGGAACGACATGGCAGTTTGTGTGCGAAACCGAGATGGCCAGCTATTTCGAGGAGCAAATCGACCGTTTTGGTAAGACGAAAGTCCACTTAACAGCGGTACCATTGTCGGCGGTGATCACACCGGAAGACGACTGGGAGGCAGTTACTACGACGGTTAGTTCATTACGTGCGGATAGTATCATTAAGGCGGCGTTCAACTTGTCGCGGCATCACGCCAAGGAATTGATCGAAGGTGCTAAGGTTCGGCTGAATTGGGCTGACTTACCGAAAGCTGATTACGAGTTAGCATTGTTAGATATGCTGAGTGTGAACCATTACGGTCGTGTCCGACTTGCCGAAATTAGCGGTGAGACCAAAAAAGCGCGGCTGCGAATAACATTAAATATTATTCATAGTAAATAGATATTGGAGGAATTCTAATGGTGTTAAGTCCTGATGACATTCATAACAAAGAGTTTTCAACGAAACTGCGTGGTTACAATATTGATGAGGTTAATGATTTTCTAGAACAAATTATCAAAGATTATCAAATTACCTTGAAGCAAAATAAAGACCTCCAAGAACGGTTGGACTCGAGTGAAGGTAAGTTGAAGTATTTCAATGAATTGAAAGATTCCTTGAATCAATCTATCTTGGTGGCTCAAGAAGCTGCTGATAAAGTGAAGACGAACTCTAAGAAGGAAGCCGACATTATCACCCGCGAAGCTCAGAAACAAGCGTCTGACATTGTGAGTGAAGCAACCGACAAGTCAAACCAAATGATCGACGAAGCTTCTCAAAAGGCCAAACGATTATCCGTTGAAACTGATGATTTGAAGAAACAAACGCGGGTCTTCCGGCAACGCTTGCAAGTGATGTTAGAATCGCAGTTAGAAGTGGTTAAGAGCAAGGATTGGGATCAACTACTTAGCGAAACGAATACGGCTGATTATGCTGAAATTCAACACGTTTTAAAGGAAGATAACCTTGACAACTCGGGGGATGCGAGCGTAAACTCAGAAGCAACCGTTGAAATTACGGAAGCAACGAGTGGTGAGACCCCCGTTGCGGACGGTGGCGATCAAGTCCAACAACAGACGGTGGTTATTTTCCCTGATGATGACAGCACTAATAATTAATTAGGCGATCGTCAGGCACAATTGAAGCGAATTGAATGTATTGAGGAGAACAGCAAACAATTAGCTAATACGCCCAGAGAGCTGCCGGCAATGGAAAGGCAGTCGTCCCTTAGTTAGTTGCAGATCATCTCCGAATGCTATCCTGAATTGAGTAAGGGTGGCCGGTCCATGGACGTTAACCATGCTAAGAGAGAATTTAAACAATTCTAAAATTGGGTGGTACCACGATAACTTCGTCCCTGGGTGGACGAAGTTTTTTTGTGTCTAAAAATCCAATGGCGATTGTTTGATAAAAATTTTAAGGAGTGAGAATATGCGCGTTAAAGAAACGTTAAACCTCGGTAAGACCAAGTTTAAAATGCGTGGAAACTTACCGGTCAAAGAAGTTGAACGGCAAAATGTGTGGGCTGAAAATAAAGTCTACGAACAACGGCAAAAATTGAATGAAGGTAAGCCAAGCTTTATCTTACACGATGGCCCACCATACGCGAATGGTGATATCCATATGGGGCACGCCTTAAATAAGATCACGAAGGATTTCATCGTTCGCTATAAGTCGATGAATGGGTTTCGGGCACCTTACGTTCCTGGTTGGGATACCCATGGGCTACCAATCGAACAGAAGTTAAAGCAAGCCGGTTATGACCGCAAGAAGATGACGGACAATGAATTCCGAGAACTTTGTCGGAAATACGCGTTGGAACAAGTTGATCGTCAACGTGATGAGTTTAAGCGCTTAGGCGTTGCTGGTGAATGGGACAACCCATACTTAACGTTAAAGCCAGAATTTGAAGCGGCTCAAGTGCGGGTCTTTGGTGCGTTTGCTAAACGTCACTTGATCTACCGGGGCCAAAAGCCTGTCTTCTGGTCATGGTCTTCTGAATCGGCTTTGGCAGAAGCTGAAGTGGAATATCATGATGTGACATCGCCATCCGCCTTCTACGGTGAACATGTCATTGATGGTAAGGGTGTCTTAGATGATGATACCTATATGGTTGTTTGGACAACAACTCCTTGGACGATTCCAGCTTCAGAAGGAATCACAATCGATGCAAGTTTTGATTACGTCGTTGTGCAACCGGCTGGTGAAAATCGTAAGTTTGTGCTCGCGGCTGAATTGTTGGACGAAAATGCCAAACGATTTGGTTGGGAAGATGTTCAAGTGCTTAAAACGGTCAAGGGTGCGGAACTCGAAAACATTTTGTGCGAACATCCTTTTGACAACAGTCGGCATTTAGTAACGATGTTAGGTGATTTTGTCACACTTGATTCTGGGACTGGGCTAGTGCATACTGCGCCTGGTTATGGGGAAGATGACTACCGGATCGGTAAGCAATACGACCTGCCAATCTTTGCTCCCGTAGATGACAAAGGGTTCTTAACGGCTGAAGCTGGTGATGATTTTGCGGGGGTCTTCTACGATGACGCTAACAAGATCGCACTGGACAAGTTGAAGGCCGCTGGGTTATTACTGAAATATATGCCATACGAACACAGCTATCCATTTGACTGGCGGACTAAGAAGCCGATTATCTTCCGGGCAACGCCACAGTGGTTTGCTTCCGTTGGTGATATGCGTGATGAAATCCTTAAGTCGATGGATGACGTTGAATTCTTCCCAGAGTGGGGTAAAAAGCGTCTTTACAACATGATTCGTGACCGTGGTGACTGGGTCATTTCACGGCAACGAGTTTGGGGTGTACCTCTTCCAATCTTCTATGCTGAAGATGGCACTGCCATCATGGACGAAGTGACGATTAACCACGTAGCTGATTTATTTGGCAAGTATGGTTCGAATGTTTGGTTCGAACGCGACGCTAAGGATCTATTGCCAGATGGCTATACCAATGAACATTCACCAAACGGTACCTTTACTAAGGAAACCGATATTATGGATGTTTGGTTCGACTCTGGTTCATCACACCAGGGTGTCCTGGCAGAGCGCTCATACCTCGACTATCCAGCCGACTTATACCTTGAAGGTTCTGACCAATATCGTGGTTGGTTCAACTCAAGCTTGATTACGAGTGTGGCTGTTTCTGGACATGCCCCATACAAGCAAGTCTTGTCACAAGGTTTCACGTTGGATAATCAAGGTCGTAAGATGAGTAAGTCACTGGGCAACACGATTGCGCCAGCTGATGTTATTAAGCAGATGGGTGCTGAAATCGTTCGGATGTGGGTCGCTTCAGTGGATACCAGTTCCGACGTTCGGGTCTCAATGGAAAGCTTTAAGCAAGTAGCCGATTCCTACAAGAAGTTCCGGAATACGGTACGCTTCATGTTAGGCAACACCGCAGACTTTGATCCGAAGACCAACCGCGTGGCTTATGAAGATTTAGCAAGTGTGGACCAGTACATGGAAACACGGTTGAACGAATTCGTAGCTGAGACGAAGGACCATTACGATCATTATGATTTCTTGGATATCTACAAGAAGTTGATCAACTTCTTGACGGTTGATTTATCAAACTTCTATCTCGATATTGCCAAGGATATTATGTACATTGATGCCGAGGATAGCCATTCACGGCGGTCGATGCAAACGGTCTTCTACGATGTTTTGGTTGCCTTGACGAAGCTCTTCACACCAATGCTGCCACACACGACTGAAGAAATTTGGCCATTCTTGAAGGAACCAGAAGAATTTGCGCAATTAGCTGAGATGCCAGCTGTTCAAAATTATGCGAACAGCGACGAGTTGATGGCTCAATGGACGCGGTTCATGGATCTTCGGAGTAACGTCTTAAAGGCGTTGGAAGAAGCCCGGGATGCTAAGTTGATTGGTAAATCCTTGGAAGCACACTTGGATTTGTATGTTGATGATGATACGCAAGCCTTCTTAGATCATTTGAACACCAATGTTCGGCAGATGTTGATGGTTTCAGCATTAGATCTACACGCGTTAAGTGACGCGCCTGCAGACGCAGAAACATTTGGTGACACGTTAGCCATCAAGGTTGGCCATGCTGACGGTGACGTTTGTGATCGTTGCCGAATGGTTAAGACCGATGTTGGCAGTGACGAGGCTTATCCGATGTTATGTGCACGGTGCGCCGCAATCGTTCGTGAAAACTACCCTGAATCAGTAACAACTGGTTTGGAAGCTTAATCTGAATTAAATTTAGCGTGAGTCTTGATAACTTATGAAAAGTGCCACTAATCAGTCAAACGGGACTGATTAGTGGCACTTTTTTGTGCTGGCGTGTGGGGATTATCAAGTAGTCAGTAAATCCGAACACCGGGATGATTGAGATACAGCTGTAAAAAACTGATTGCGTTTTTCAGATGCAAGATTTAAGAGCTATTAAGAATTTACAGTTGCTGCGCAGGACTTTGAATGGTTATTATGAGAAATGGTCCTTTGCAATTGAATTTTCATGAAAAAGTCAGTATGATAATGAAGTAGTTTAAATTAAGGTCGATTTTATATAGATAGGATGTTGATGGCTGTGAAAATGATCAAGGTACACGGTTCTGGTAACGATTTTTATTTATTGGATCAAACACAATTTCAAGCACCGTTATCGGATGCGGATTTGAAGCAATTGGCAATTAACATTTGTAAACGTGACGGCGCAGGTTTGTACGATGGCGCTGATGGCGTGTTGGTTGTTGATAAATCAGAACATCCACAAGTACTTGGTCGGATGCGGGTCATTAATGCGGACGGGACGGAAGCTAGCATGTGCGGTAATGGGCTACGGACCGTTGCTCGTTATTTGGGCACGCAAAATAGTCAGGAAGACTTCCGGGTTCAGACGATGTATGCGGACTTAAAGGTGCAGGCCGTTGCTGATTTTGCGGCCCACGTCCCAGCTTACAGTGTTGAAATTTCACCCGTAACTTTCGACGCGCAGACACTTGGCATGCATGCGAATAACGATGCGACGACAATTATTAATGAAAAGATTCCAGCGCTGTCTGCTGACTTGAAATTCTCAGCTGTGGCGGTGCCTAATCCGCATTTGATTGCGTTCGTTGACCATGATACGTTGGTTGGCCCCGAATTAGGACGTATCGGTGAATGGATGAATGATGGTAAAAACCAAATTTTCCCTGATGGCGTCAACGTTAGTTTTGTGGAAGTCTTAGGACCAAATTCAATTTTTGTACGCACGTTTGAACGCGGGGTTGGTTTTACCAATGCTTGTGGGACTGCGATGTCGGCTTCCTCATTGATGTACGTGTTATTACACCAAGAAAGTACCGATTTTAATCAAGAAATCCACGTCACCAATCCTGGTGGGATGGTCAAAACCGTTGTTCACCAAGGTGCCGATGAAGAATACTGGATGGAATTGATCGGTAACGCGACGTTCGTCCGGATCGTGACTTTGCCATTAGAAGATGCGCTTCAGGGCGACTACAGCCCAGCTACCGCAACGGAAACTGGTGAGCAGGTTGCTTATGAAGATTTCGTCGCTAACCTTGCAAAGGCCTAATGGCGATTAGTGTCAATTGGTCCGCTTGATTTTAAGAATTGGAAAAATGGGTTAAGGAGCCAAATTGGTCGCTCGTTAGCCCATTTTTTGCGGGTTCGTTAAAATTACCGAAATCGCCCAGTTGAAAATTGCAATCGAGCTAAAAAATCGGTATCCTTATTGAGAGAGCAGACACTGAAAGGGGTTCTTGATCAATGACATTTGAGGAACGGGTTCAGAGTCGTCAGTTGGTTTATCAAGGCGGGTTGGTACAGGTCGAACGACAAGAAGTCACTTTACCAGATCAAACGACGGCAACACGTGAAATTGTGCGACACCAGCCGGCCGTCGCGATGCTGATGATTACCGCGCAACATAAAATGATTGTTGAACAACAGTGGCGCGCTGCAACCGGTGGGCTGACCGTCGAGATTCCGGCTGGTAAGGTCGAATCCGGTGAGACCATGGACCAGGCGGCCGTCCGCGAATTAAATGAGGAAACCCGATTGACAGCTCAGCACTTAGAAGCAGTCGCCCAATTCTACACGTCACCCGGGTTTACGGACGAACTAATGAAGTTGTACGTTGCTACCGGTCTGAGTGCGGTTGCAACGGCATTCCCACAAGACCCTGACGAACAAATTAGGCTCATCAAGCTGGACCTCGCGACGGCTGTCAGTCAAGTTCAGACTGGTCAGATTCAGGATGCCAAAACCGTAATGGCGATTTGGTACTGGCAAAGTCACCCTGAGTTAGGAGTTGAAGCATAGTGGCAGATGATGATCGACTCACCAGACAGCAATATCGACAACAACGTAGCCAGCCAACTGGTCACGATACTCAGGAACAAGAATCACCAACGGCCGAACCCAGTGCATCCCGACAAGCGTATGCTGCTGAGAACAACCGGGCTGTTGAAGAAGCCAAGACGAAACGGCTAGCCCGCAAATTGAATTGGGCGATTGCTGGACTAGTCGTTGGGATTATTATTGTCTTTTTAATTTTATTTTTAACACCATAGAAAGTAGGCGCTAGGCTCACATGAAATTTGGAATTATTTGTGCGATGGAAGAAGAACTTAAAACGTTACGGGATGCTTTGCAAGACGAAAAGATCGTTAATATTAAGGATATTACGTTCTATGATGGGACAATTGATCAGCAGGAAGTTGTCTTAGTGCAATCAGGCATTGGTAAAGTGCAAGCTGGTATGACTACGGCTTTAATGATTACTAACTTTGATGTGGACGTTGTCATCAACTCTGGTTCTGCAGGTGGGATTGGCGCTGGTTTGCATGTCGGTGACGTTGTCGTAGCTAAGGCAACTGCTTATCACGATGTTGATGCGACGGCCTTTGACTACGAATATGGCCAATTACCACAACAGCCACTATACTACGAAACGGATGCCAATTGGGTAAAGCAAATCATGGCGGCGGCCAAGGCAACCGGTTTGAATGCCAAGACTGGACTGATTGTTTCCGGTGACCAATTTATCGCAGGTAAGGCGGCTACCGATAAGATTTTAGCACACTTTCCAGAAGCACTATCTAGTGAAATGGAGGGCGCCGCAATTGGTCAAGCTTGTCACCAGTTCCAGACGCCATATGTGGTGATTCGCGCGATGTCCGATGTCGGTGATGAAAATGCCGGTGTTAGTTTTGACGAATTTATCCTGGAAGCGGGTAAGCAGTCCGCAGCGATGTTACTTGCATTATTTGCGGCGCAAAATTAGTCAGATGTATCGCAGCGATGCTAATAACTAAGAATTATTTAGAAGGAAGTATGATGTAATGAAGCAAGTGTACCTAGACAATGCGGCAACGACCCCAATGGCAGCGTCCGTTATTCAGACGATGACGGATCAAATGACGAATACGTTTGGCAATGCTTCAAGCACCCACGCATTCGGTCGGGCCGCCCGTGAAGTTTTAGACGATAGTCGGCACGTGATTGCCCAAAGCATTAACGCAGCTGACGATGACATTATCTTTACCAGTGGTGGTACAGAAAGTGATAATACGGCGGTGATGCAGACCGCGTGGACGCGCCAACATTTAGGCAAGCATATTATTACGACGGCAATCGAACATCAAGCAATTCTTAAATCGACTGCTTTTTTGGCAGAACATGGGTTTGAGATTACTTATTTACCCGTGAATGAACAGGGACAAATTAGTCTGGATGATTTGAAGGCGGCACTACGTCCTGATACGATTCTCGTCTCAATCATGACCGGGAATAATGAAGTTGGTTCACAGATGCCAATCCATGAAATTGGTGAATTGTTAAAGGATCACCAGGCATGGTTCCATACGGATGCAGTGCAGGCCTACGGGTTGTTGGATATTGATGTGCAACGGGATCATATTGACATGTTGTCCACCTCAGCACATAAAATCAATGGGCCTAAATTCTTGGGCTTCTTGTATAGACGCAATGGCATTAACTTTCCTAGCTTTGTCAAGGGTGGCGAACAGGAAGATAAGCGCCGTGCCGGTACTGAAAATATCCCGGCAATCGCGGGCTTTGCCACGGCCGTGCAAGAACTGACGACCGCTGAGAAAGCCCACCGGCAGGCTAAGTATCGTGAGTTCAAGCAATACATCGTTGACCAGTTAACGGCTAACGGAGTTGATTTTGAAGTCAACGGGTCCCTCGGTGAGCATAACTTGCAACACGTTTTGAACTTATGGATCAAAGGGGTATCGACCTATACAATGCAAACTAACCTGGACTTAGGTGGTGTCGCAGTTTCTGGGGGCTCCGCATGTACGGCGGGGAGCCTAGAACCATCACACGTTTTAATTGCAATGTATGGTGAAGACTCTCCCCGGATCAGCGAGTCGATTCGGTTGAGCTTTGGTCGCTATACTACTAAGGCTGATCTGGATCAGTTTGTAACGGTGCTGACGAAGACGACGCAGCGCTTATTAAAAAAGCAGGGGGCGTGACGATGGCATACACAACAACGGTTAAACTAGATGGGGATACTAAGACGTATACGCTGAGTCCAACGGTCAAGAAATACACGTTGATGGATTTGGGTTTTGTGAAGGGTCGCTCGGGCGCGTTTAGTTTTGAACGTTCCTTGGATCCCACTTCACCCTATCAAGCGGCTTTCAAGCTGAAGATGACAGTCAATGCGGATTTGACTGGGTTTAAGATGACGACGGTAACGGGCAATGGTGTCCAACGGGCAAATATTTTCAAAAATGACGCCCATCCGGAAGCTGTTGAACAATTACGGTATATTTTAGCTAACTTTATTGAACGGGATGTCCTCACGACGGACTAATCAGGGAACGCCTGGCTTGCAGCCGGCGTTTTCTTTGTTATAATGGAACTTACTGGACTTGTACGACCTTCAAATCGTGGATTCTCCAGAATCTTTTGGAAATGATGGTGAAAAGTATGACTGATCACAGTAACACGCGTGTCGTTGTCGGCATGAGTGGTGGTGTTGATTCATCCGTAGTGGCGTTGCTCTTGAAGCAGCAAGGTTATGACGTGGTGGGCGTGTTTATGAAGAATTGGGACGATACGGACGAAAATGGTGTCTGTACCGCGACCGAAGATTATAAAGATGTTGCCAAAGTGGCAGATAAAATTGGGATTCCTTATTACTCGATTAACTTCGAGAAGGAATATTGGGACCGGGTCTTCACGTACTTCTTAGACGAATACAAGAAGGGACGCACACCGAACCCCGATGTTATCTGCAACAAAGAAATTAAGTTTAAGGCGTTTTTAGATTACGCGATGGATTTAGGGGCGGATTACATTGCCACTGGTCATTACGCGCGGTTACAACATGATGAAGATGGCACGATGCACCTTTTGCGTGGTGTTGACAGCAACAAGGACCAAACTTATTTCTTAAGTCAGCTGGATTCGAAGACCTTACAAAAGGTGATGTTCCCACTTGGCGAAATGGTGAAGCCTGACGTTCGTAAGCTTGCTTTAAACGCGGGCTTGGCAACAGCTAAGAAGAAGGACTCCGTTGGGATCTGCTTCATTGGCGAAAAGAACTTCAAGGAATTCCTAGGCCATTACTTACCAGCAACACCAGGTAAGATGATGACTTTCGATGGTCAAGTAAAGGGTGAGCACGCCGGGCTGATGTATTACACGATTGGCCAGCGCCGCGGACTTGGTATCGGTGGTGATGGTGAGGATAACGAGCCATGGTTTGTGGTCGGTAAAGATCTGAAGAAAAATATTCTGTATGTTGGCAAGGGCTACCATAATCCGCACCTGTACGCAACCCACTTAAAGGCGTCCGACTTACACTTTGTGACTGATGAAGACTTAGGTAATGACTTCCACGTGACGGCAAAGTTCCGTTACCGGCAAAAAGATTCTGGTGTGACGGTGCATTTTAATGATGACCACACGGAAGTTACCGTGACTTTTGATGATCCAGTTCGGGCGATTACTCCTGGACAGGCCGTTGTCTTCTACAACGGTGAGGAATGCTTAGGTTCCGGTATGATTGACGCTGCTTATAATGATGAGCGCGTCTTACAGTATGTTTAGTTCGTAATTGGTTTACCGCTGATCAAGCTGAGCTTGATTAGCGGTTTTTTTGTATGTATTGGGTCGGCCGTGGCCGGCGTACGTCAAAGCTTAGGTCGGACTTGCTTTTCTTGGCTAGGTTGATTAAGCTAAATGGAGTATGATCAATCGGACTGATTGGTTATAATCGATAAGCTGTTGTGGGATGGAATGATTATGAGACAATTAGCACATTTTAAATTTTTTGATACGCTATCTAAGAAAATGGTAGCCGGTTTTATTATCTTAATTCTGATTGGGACAGTCTTACTGAGCCTCCCATGGGCGACGCCAGCAAACGTGCACACGTCGTTGATCGATGTGTTGTTTACGTCGGCATCAGCGACATGTATTACTGGGCTGACCGTCGTCAATACTGCTGCGCACTGGACAACGTTTGGTCAATTGGTGATTCTGGTACTTTCGGAGGTCGGTGCGCTGGGCTACATGACCTTTGCGGTACTCCTCTTTAATATTATGCGTCGTCAGATCGGTCTCTCTACGCAGTTGATGGTCAAGGCCTCCCTGAATTTGGAACGATTGAGTGATACTAAAAGCGTTATGAAGTATGTCGTGGGTTTGTCACTGCTCTTTCAGCTAGGCGGTCTTGGGTTGCTCGCAATTGATTTTGTACCTCGATTTGGTTGGCGTCACGGATTGTATGTGTCACTATACCATGCGGTTATGTCATTTTGTAATGCCGGTTTTGATGTGTTTGGCGATAGTCTGCAAGGCTTTCGTAATGATCCATACGTCTTGACGGTCACGATGATCCTAATTATTGCGGGTGGCCTTGGATTTTTAGTTTGGCGTGACGTGCTGCTGTACCATACGCGTAAGCGACTGACTTTAAATTCCAAACTGACCTTACTCACAACTTTCAGTTTATTTGTCATCGGTTTTGTCTTGTTGTTGATCACTGAACGTGACTTGGAACTGTTGCCAACCGGAATGTCGTGGGTCAACCGAACGATCAATACGCTGTTTTTAAGTGTTACCCCCCGGACAGCGGGTTTAATTACAATGCCTACTCAAGGATTGCAAGCGGGGAGTTTATTGGTCATTATGATTCTGATGTTCGTTGGTGGGACGCCTGGATCGACTGCGGGTGGGATCAAGACGACAACGTTTGGCGTTTTGATGTTCCAAAGTATTGCCCAGCTACGTGGTCGCCGTGATGTTGAGTTTAGTCATCGTCGTTTTAGTCAGGAGAATATCAATCGGGCGCTAATGCTGATTTTCTTGGCTAGTATTGTGCTGACAGTGGCAACACTGATCTTAACGCAGACTGAAAAAATTCCGAAGGGCTTCGGGTTGGAATACGTTTTGTTTGAAGTGTTATCAGCATTTGGAACCGTCGGACTCAGTTTGGGATTGACGCCCAATCTGACTTTGATTGGGAAGATTGTAATCATGATGCTAATGTTTATTGGCCGGGTGGGGATCTTCACGTCACTCTACGCGCTTTCCAGACGTCAAGCTAGGGTGAACTTGATCCGTTATCCGGCAGAAAATATTTTGATTGGTTAGGTGGGCAACATGCGAAAAAATTTTGCTGTATTTGGTCTAGGACGGTTTGGTGAGAGTGTTGTTCGGGCGCTTGCCGCAGCTCATCAGGATGTTTTGGCCGTTGATATTAACGAAGAACCAGTTAACGAGCTAATGGACGTGGCGACACAGACAATGATTGCTGATACCCGTGACGAGCAGGTGTTGCGTGATTTGAACGTCGATACGTTTGATTATGTGATTATTGGGATTGGCAATAATATGGAAGCCAGTATTCTGACGACGATGTTGAGCAAGGAGCAGGGGGCGAAAAAGGTCATCGCCAAGGCCGAAACTAGCGACCAGGGGCGGGTCCTTGAACGGGTCGGCGCTGACCAAGTCGTATTTCCGGAACGTGATATGGGTCAGGGCATTGCCCACCGCATCCTTTCCAACCATATTTTAAACTTTATTGACTTAAGTGATGAGTATACGTTGGCCGCAATCGAGATTACGGATCCGAACTTTGTTAATCAGAATCTGATCGATTTAAAGATCCGGCAACGTTTTGGTCTGACGGTAATTGCAATCAAACACGAGAAACACATTGATGTCTCGCCCAAGCCGACGGATATGATGGCCCTCCATGATGTGATTACTGTGGTTGGTCCAGTTAAGGGCGTTATTGCGTTAGATGAAGCGTTAAAAAAATAAATGGATTAATGATGTAAAAACATCAAGGACAACGGGCCTTGATGTTTTTTTGGTTACAAGGGTGACTGGGTATCCACGTTGTGGCCGGTTATCACCAGGCGTTTAATTAATATGGAAAGTTAATGAATCAAAACATAACCCACAGTTTCGATTGGTATACATGATAAACTATGGTTGGCGTCAGGGGAAGAGGACGGTGAAAGCGGAATCATAAAGTGATTAGTAAACTAATATGGTAGCAGGCGACTGGAAAAGCAGTCGATTGAGAAGGAGGAAGCAACATGCGAACTTTTAAATTAATGACCGGGTTGAGTGGTGGCGCAACTTTACTATCACTTGCGCTAATGCCCCTAGCGGTGTTAGCGGCCGGACCCGGAACAGCAAGCAACAATTTGACGACAGTTTCGTCTGGTTATGTTGCGGATAGCACGGGTAATGCGGAAGCGTTATCGAATGCACAATTTACGGTTATGCCCGGTGAATTAACGTTGGATGCTGTGCCAAATATCGCGTTAAGTTCGACCAACGTTAAGAATATTGCATCTGCTGCCACAACGTTAAATGCAACAAGTAGCAATACGTCGGGAGGCAGTGGCTATGATGGCAATGGTAGTGGCAATTTAAACGTTAGCGACTTTCGGGGAAATCATGCTGGCTGGACGTTGACAGTTGGGATGGGACCGTTTAGTTCGGGAGCGGCTAAAGTTGACTCGGCCACATTGAATTTGAATATGACCAAGGGTAACGCTGACAATGCTAATACTGCCGCGCCGACCGCATTGAGTTTGAATCAGAGCGAAGTGACAAACGGATGGGTCGCGAGCCCACAAACGTTATGGAATGCTGCTGCAGATAGTGGTGAAGGTTCAAATACAGCGACGACTGCCACGAGCAGTTCATTGCAAGTCGGTAAGCAGTCCAATATTTCTGCTGGAACTTACACAGCAACGCTTTACTGGACGCTTCAAAATGCACCAGCAGCTGCTGCAGCAACACCAAAAGCAGCTTCATAGGTTCAGCTGATCATCGCGCGTCGTTATTCAATGATTAAGTGAAGTGGGGGTGTTTAGAATGCGATGGAAACAAATCGGTCAGTGGTGGTTATTAGTGTTGGCATTGCTACTAGGCGGGCTTTTAGGGTCATTACCTGGTCAAGCGGCATCTAACACACCCGCATCGGGTTTTATTCTGACACCCCTACTGCCCAAGGATCAACTAGATAAGCAGGCGGGTTACTTTAATATGAAGGTCACGCCGGGAACGACGTCAACGTTCAGAGTCTCCGTCAGCAATCCTGGTAAATCAGCAATTACGTTGCAGGTAACACCGGTCAACGCAACGACCTCAGATGCAGGCAGCGTCGCGTACGTGCCGTCTAAGCGGCATGACCCATCTGCCACGACGACGTTTACTGACATGACGTCAAGTGGCGTCGTAGTTAAGTTAGCGGCTCATCAAGCGAAAACGGTGGCTTTTAAGACCACGATTCCCAAGTCTGGGTTCCAAGGGGAGGTGTTAGGTGGCCTCTTTGTCACCAATCCAACCGCCAATGCGGCCCGGCCAACGACGAGTCAAGGTTTTATGTTGAAGAATCGCTATGCAGAGGTTACAGCGGTGGCGCTTTGGTGTCAGCCGCAAGTGACGATTCCAGTTAAGTTAGTCCTCGATGAAGTCAAAGTGACGCCCACCAATGGGCAACCAGTACTCTTTGCCAAACTCCGTAATCTGACGCCGACACTTTTTGGACAACTCAAAATTCAAGCACGCGTTATTCAACGCACGACGGGAAAAACCGTTGCCACGCAGCAACTTAAATCAGGATCAATGGCACCGAATAGCTGGTTTAACTATCAAGTCGCGTTGGGCACGCAAAACTTAGCCGCAGGGAAGTACCGACTAAAATTGCATCTAACGAGCGGCCAGCGTGTCTGGGATTTCACCCGTGACTTTACCTTGACTGCAGAACGGGCGCAACAACATAATCATCATCTGGTTGGACCGCGTCAGGTCAACTGGTGGCTGTGGGGTGCAGTGGCACTAGTCATTCTCTTAGCACTTCTAATGGCGGCGTACTGGTTTGGCCAGCGGCGTTCGCGTAAGGAGTGAGGAACGATGAGAAAGTTGATCAAGGCTTGTGGCCTAATGGTGATAAGTATGCTGGTTGGTTTAGGTATCGTCACGAGTGCCTTAGCAGCCAAAACGGCGCCCCAATCGCCAAGCAGTCCACCGAGTTCCGTCTTAGGTTTGAATCTATCGGGCGGTTTTTCACAACAGCCAATCGATTCAAATGTGATTGGTGGCAACTCAGTAACGCTGTCGGTTCGGGCCCAGCGCAGTGCGCTTGAGGCGGCGACAAGTCTGTTGAGTGGTCGCAAGTACGTTTGGTGGGAATCGACGGATGAGGGGCAAACCTATCAGAAGATTGGCACTAATAGTCGAACCTATACTTTCAATGCGCCGCAAGTGACCAAAACAACGCATCTTTATTTTCAGGTCCAGTATGATTTCTCTGGTGTTGGGGCGTTTCCTGATTATTGGTCCAAAATCGCGAAAGTGACGGTCACGCCAGCCCGGGTGGTAACGACTGGCATCAAAGTGACGAGTGATGACGCGTGGCTCAATAATGCACAAACGACCATGGTACATGCAGCACTGACGCCAGAGGAAGCAACGGATCCAATTACTTGGAAGAGTAGTGACCCGTCACTTGCGGCAGTTGATGAATATGGGAATGTGACCGCAGCGGATGCCGCCACGGATAATTCCGGAAAAGCGGATGATCACGGAACTGTCACGATTACCGGAACCTCTAATGGTCTGAGTGATAGCGTCAAAATTTTGGTTGGAGCGTTACAAGATGTGACGGTCGTAGAAGGGACGCCGGCAACATTTACATTACCAGCATTGCCCGAGGGGGTGACTGTTAGCAATTGGTATCGTGTCAAGAATGGTAAGGCTACAGCCCTCAATGTCACGGATACGAGTTATACGGTCAAGGTACCGACCAATGCGGATGATGATGGAACGGCCTACTATGCGAGTCTAAGCTATCCGGTCAATGGCAAGCCACAGACGGTGACGACCAACGCCGCTTTGCTAACAGTTAAGAGTGGTGGGCGGTTATCATTGAGTGCCGTTCCTAATTTTAATTTTGGAACGTTAAACCTGCAGCGACTTGCACAAGGCACTGACTTGGCGACAGACCCGACGGCCGTAAAAGCTAATGACGGTTATGACGGTAATAATGACTATCGGTTGGCCGTGGTTGATGACCGGACTGTTGGGGCTGACTGGCAGTTAATGGCGAGTCTGAGTCCCTTTACTGCTGGAAATACAACAATCAAGACGGCTCGGTTAATGCTCAAAGACTCGACGGGAGTGCTCAATCAAACGATACCAACGGATGGTTCGACAACCAGCGTTTACCGGCAAACTGGTCATCAGAGTCAAACTTTTGATGTGGCACCTAGTTCATTACAGTTACCAGCAACACCATTGGCAACGCCTGGTGAGTATCAAAGCATTATTACTTGGACCTTGGCGATTGTGCCCGCTGCATAATAATTAGTGGTGGTAAGTAGTGTTTCAAAGCTACTTACCACTTTTTTGTTAAAGCAGGGTAATGCTGGAGTTGAACTTGGTTCGGCTGATTTAGTTTACATAATTATATTTTTATTAAGTAGATTGGAAAAACGACGATTTACTCTTACGGCTGAGTAGTACGGTGAATAACAGCCATTGGCAGTATGGCGTAGCAGTTGCATACTTAGTGGCTAAAAGATACCATGCCCGGTCAACTGATCGCGTTTATCAAATAATAGCGTGATGATCGTTAAAATTCGTGAACAGATTTTGAAAATCAGTCTGAAAACTGTCATAATATAGAACGTAAGACGTGTTGCGAGCGTGACGAAGTATCACGACCATCCGCCACGTCATTTGAAGTATTAACAGGGTTGGCCTAACGGCGATTGACGATGAGTTGCAATGATACTGCTAAATCATCGCAACCGTTATTCAGTTTGGAGGGGCCATTGCTCGAAAATAAGATCAAATCAAGACACTAGAGTAAGGAAGTAAGCAATTGACAAAACTATTATTTGTTCGCCATGGGAAAACAGAGTGGAATCTTGAGGGGCGCTATCAAGGCTCTCAGGGAGATTCACCATTATTACCGACTAGTTATCAAGAAATTCATGAATTGGCAGCGGCGCTCCAGGATATTCGGTTTAGTCATATCTATGTCAGTCCGTTAAAACGGGCGCGTGATACAGCGATGACACTACGTAATGATTTGACACAATCAGAGTTACCCATAACGGTACTGAGTCGTTTACGGGAGTTCAATCTCGGTAAGATGGAAGGAATGGCCTTCACGGATGTTGAAGCTACGTATCCGGCCGAATTCGACGCGTTTCGAAATCATCCGGATCAGTATGACCCGACAGCGATTCAGGGGGAGAGCTTTCAACAACTGCTGAAGCGGATGACTCCCGCTATTAAGCAAATTGTTCAAGCAAATCCACGTCGCGATGACAATGTTTTGATCGTTAGTCATGGTGCAGCCTTGAATGCCTTAGTCAACTCATTACTGGGAGCGACACTGGCGACGTTACGGCAACGGGGTGGCTTGTCGAATACGTCAACAACAATTTTAGAGACGCGTGACCGTGGTCAACATTTTAAGCTATTAGATTGGAATGACACCTCATACCTATCACGGCGGCCCGATGCAACTGATACGATTTAATATAGAAGGAAGTGGTTCGGATGGCAAAAACATCACGTCCTAGCAAAGCTAAACAGCAAGCACTAGTCCATCAACTCATTGGCAAGATTGATGCACAGCCCGAGGACTACCATGCTTATTATGAACTAGTGGTATTATTAACGGCTGGTCAAGATTTTGAACAGGCAGAGGCGTTAGCAATGAAGGCGTTGGGAAAGTTTGACCACCAACAACCCGCAGCCGACTACCTGCGTTATGCGTTGGGAAATGTCTATTATCAAGCTCAAACTTATGACAAAGCGTTACCATATTATCAACAAATTACGGATGATCAACTAAAACAGGATGCTTATTTAATGAGTGCACAAGCTTTAATGGCCCAACACGATTACCAACATGCC
Organism: Lactiplantibacillus plantarum; assembly: GCF_014131735.1. NCBI lineage: Bacteria > Bacillati > Bacillota > Bacilli > Lactobacillales > Lactobacillaceae > Lactiplantibacillus > Lactiplantibacillus plantarum. Next base: position 2,004,418 of record NZ_CP039121.1, on the reverse strand, counting down.
CTGGTCTGGGCCATTACGGCTCAAGAGGCACGTCCACAACAACTTGACGCTAATTTGTTAGTAGCAGACATATTACTTGCATTAGGCAATAATCAGCAAGCATCGGATTACTATCAACGCGCATATAAGATTGATTCGCAATCTGGGCGAGCTGCTTTTAACCTTGGACTGACCGCAATGGTACTGGGAAAACCGTATGCCACCTGGTTTGAACGCGCGCAGAAATTGGACAGTCAATATTTTAAAAGTCATCAGCAACAGCTAACGGATATTGAAAAAATGTTAGCCGCACAAGCAGATAATCAAAATCACTAATTTAGGAGGATTTCCGTGACGGACGAACAAGCACATTTATTTTCCGACGATATTGGTCGGGAACCGGTCACACACTTTATCGTCGGTAAAGTCGCTGCCGTTTTTTTTAGCAGTGCCGATAGTTTTTATAAAGTCTTATTAGTCAAAGTAACTGAACAGAACATTGATTGGTCGGAAGATGAGATCGTTGTTACTGGAAATTTTGCGGATATTCAGGAGGAGACAACGTATCGTTTTACCGGTAAAACGGTCACGCATCCCAAATACGGGGTTCAGTTTCAAGCGGATAATTATCAAAATGAAACGCCCACGACACGCGCAGGCTTGATTGCCTATCTATCTGGTAGTGATTTTCCTGGGTTGGGTAAGCGGACTGCTGAGCGAATCGTCGATACTTTGGGCGAAGACGCCATTGATCAAATTTTAGCTGATCCGAAGGTTTTAAAACCAATCGGACTTCGGGCCAGCGTTCAGACGACTTTGATCGACACGCTCACGGTCAATAACGGTTTGGAGCAAACTATCATCGGACTTAATGCGTACGGTTTTGGGAGTCGGTTAGCTGCGGCCATCTATGCACGCTATCAAGGTGACACTTTGGCTAAGATTCAAGCGAATCCGTACTGTTTGGTTGAGGATATCAAAGGCGTCGGGTTCAAAAAAGCGGATCAAATTGCGGCCCAACTTAAAATTGATCCCCAAGCGGATGACCGGTTAAAGGCGGCCCTATTGACTGAGATTAATGAGCTGTGCGTGGAAAACGGTGATACGTATACCACGGCTCAACCGTTGCTGAATCAAACGTTGCAACTACTTGAGAATGCTCGCAATGTTCAAATTGATCCTTCGAAGCTGGCTGATCAGTTGGTCGTCTTGGCGAAGGAAAATAAAATCGTGGGTGACGAGAATCGTATCTACTTGCGCGGTCTCTATGAAGCCGAGTGGCGCGTTGCGGAACATTTACAACGGTTGTTAGCCGCCGATAATGATGAAAAATTGTCTGAACGTGCCGTGGATCATGCTATCGAGCATGTCGGTCGAGCTAGCAACATTACTTATGATGAATCACAAACCGAAGCACTAAAAGCGGCGATTACGGCGCCTGTTTTTCTACTAACTGGGGGACCGGGGACTGGTAAAACGACCATTATCCGTGGCTTAGTCGCGCTCTATGCGGAATTACACGACGTTGCACTAGATATCAATCAGTATAAGGATAAGCCTTTTCCAATCCTGCTGGCGGCACCGACTGGACGGGCAGCCAAGCGGATGGCTGAAACGACTGGGCTCCCAGCTAGTACTATTCATCGGTTGCTTGGGTTGACGGGGCGTGAAGATGGTCCCGAGGAGCCTAGTAAGGAATTAGATGGGGGCCTCCTGATTATTGACGAAATGTCGATGGTTGACACGGTACTGTTTCAGCAGTTACTGACGGCGATTCCAAGTCACATGCAAGTCATTCTTGTTGGCGATAAGGATCAACTGCCATCGGTAGGAGCCGGGCAAGTGTTTCATGATTTATTGCAGTTTAGTGAACTGCCCCAAATTGAGTTAACGACAATCTACCGGCAGGGCAATGATTCCAGTATTATTCCGTTGGCCCACGCCATCAAAGATGGTCATTTACCGGCCGATTTTGCCGTCAACCAACCGGATCGCTCATTTATTGCCTGCAACGCTTATCAAGTCAATCACATTGTTGAACAAGTTGTGGCACGTGCCAAGGCGAAGGGCTTCAGTGCTGAGGAGGTACAAATTCTGGCCCCGATGTATCGCGGCACTGCCGGGATCGATCAGCTGAATACCACGGTTCAGAAAATCTTTAATCCGTTGAAGAGTGCCCATCAGAAGCATCTAACGTATAACGGTCAAGATTTTCGGGTCGGTGATAAGGTCCTGCACCTCGTTAATTCACCCGAGGATAATGTTTTTAATGGCGACATTGGTAAAATCGTCGGTATCGATCTGGCAAATGATTCTCACAATGAATCGAAGAAAGACCAGATCACGATTGCCTTTGATCAAAATGAAGTGACTTATCAACGCAATGAATGGAATCGATTGACATTAGCGTACAGTATGTCGATCCACAAGTCTCAAGGGAGCCAGTTTAAAATGGTTATTCTGCCACTGGTACCACAATTTGCACGGATGCTACAACGCAATCTACTGTATACTGCCGTGACACGTGCTGAACAAATGCTGATCCTGTTAGGTGATAGTCAATCATTTGAGCGGAGCGTTACCAATGAATCGGTTAATCGCCAAACCACACTGACGAAACGGTTACAACAAGTCTTTGGCGGGGATACCGTATCCGATGAAACGGCCACTATTGCGACTACTGACCAAGCAGAGGCAATGCCAGTCGGCGAAAAAGCGACGGCGGTTAAGAAAGTTGCTTCTGACGAGGAGTCGGCCACTGAAAAAACTCAGGAACCGAGTTCCCAGTCTGCTGGACCAACAATTTTGACCCCAGCGCTAGTCAGCGCTGGCCGAATCGATCCGATGATTGGCATGAATGGTATCACGCCAGCTAATTTCATGCCGCAAGTAGCTAATTGATAATTAATTGGTTATTGCAACTGAAATTACGGTGAACGACACATTGTCGGCGACGCTCATTATGCAAGAAAATTTGCTTGTGTGCGGTTTTTAGCCGTGGTTACTGCTATAATCAAAGTAGCAAAATCATCAAACAACTTTTATGGAGGTCGTTATGTCAACAGATCAATCTTATGCCAAACTGAAACTGTTTGCCCTGAATTCGAACCTACCGTTAGCCGAAAAAATTGCGCAGCGGGTCGGAATTCCACTCGGCAAAAGTTCCGTAAAGCGGTTTAGTGATGGTGAAATTCAGATCAACATCGAAGAAAGTATTCGTGGGGCGGAAGTTTTCGTCATTCAATCTATTTCGGAACCGGTCAATGATACAATATTAGAATTATTGATCATGATCGATGCCTTAAGACGTGCTAGTGCCAGTCAGATTAACGTGGTTATTCCTTATTACGGGTACTCACGTCAAGATCGCAAAGCGCGTTCACGTGAGCCCATTACTGCAAAATTAATTGCAACGTTATTGGAAAAGGACCGGGCCAGTCGAGTCTTGACGGTCGATCTGCACGCCGCACAGATTCAAGGATTCTTTGATATTCCGGTTGATCATTTATTTGCGGCCCCACTCTTGGCAAGTTATTTTAAAGATCGCGGCATTACCGATAATCTCGTCGTCGTGTCACCAGATCATGCCGGTGTTTCGCGGGCACGTAAGATGGCAGAACTATTGGGGGCCCCAATTGCGATTATTGATAATCGACACCCAGATGATGATGACCTAGTGCCAAGTAGTATTATTGGTGATGTGAAAGGGCGCGTCGCCATTGTGATCGATGATATGATTGATACGGGAACCCGGTTCGATGTCTCGGCAGATGCTTTAGCACAAGCGGGAGCAGCGACCGTATACGGCTGTGCGACTCACGCAATCTTTTCACAGGATGCAGTGGCTAAATTACAGGCTTCCAAGTTCGAGAAAGTCATCGTGACGGATACGATTCAGATCCCAGCGGATAAACACTTTGATAAGTTGGTGCAACTTTCGGTTGGTCCATTATTGGGTGATGCAATCAAATTAGTACATGAACAGCAACCAGTTGATCGGTTGTTTGATCCTCGCATCTAGCTCGCAACTTTAAGAGGCTGTGACATAACTAGCCTCTGTATAAGCAAATGGGACGAGAAACCGAATTTTGGTTTCTCGTCCCATTTGCTTACGCCTTTGATTTTTAAAGTTGGTCCCTACCGTGACCAGTTTCATAATGTTTAACGCCAGTATTACGATTCCGGCTTCCTTGGTGACCTTGTCGAAACCTCGCACCGAGAATCGATTGAAATGTAAAGAAGCCTTCATCTTGCCAAAAACTGGCTCAACATCGATCTTACGTTGAGCGTAAATCTGACCAGTTTCTGGAGCTGAAAGTAATTCTCGTTGTTTCGATTTGAAATATTCCCAATTTTCGTTCACGGAAATCCTTTTAAGATATCCTTTTGGTGTTAGTGCCGCGGCAATTAGTTGATGATTTTCATCATACTTTTCGGCAATGTATTCTTTAAAGTCACGGGTAAAACCATACTTATCAGTCCGTCGACGATAAGCATTAAAATTAAACCGGACGTTTTGCGGATTGATAAAATAATCATCTTTTTCATGATAGTCCCAGTTCATAACCTTACGGTCATCACTTTGCCATTTTCGACTATTCTCTTTAAGCATTGTGCCGTAGGGAATCAAAACGGTATGCTGACCGAATTCATCTTCCAAGTACCGATAATTACTTTCGGAACCGTATCCGGCATCGGTAACGATGGTGTGACCTAACACATTGTTGGCCTTTAAATGTTCAATAAACGGTTGTAAGGTTCGTGTGTCGGTTGGATTTTGGAAAAGCCGATATCCCGTAATGAACTGATTACTCGTGGCGATTTGAACGTTGTAGGCAGGTTTTAATTGACCGTTTTGCATCGGATCTTCCTTGACCCGCATAAAGGTGGCATCGTGATCCGTCTTAGAGTAGCTGTTACGCTGACCATAGATTGCTTGCTGTGCTTGGTGTTCACGCATTTTATCACGTCGTTTATCCAACTTACGTTTTTGTGATTTAACAGTCCGGCGTTGCTGTTTGGCTGGGTTCGGGGAAACCTGCTTAGTTGCTTCCACGGTTTCATTAAGGACCACTAAGTGATCCTCAACCTTGCTAATCATGATATCCAATAGTTCGGGAGTCAGCTCTGATCCTGCCGGAATTTCACCGACAATTTTAGCTTCATGAAGCTCGCCTAACAGGTCAACGAGTTTTTCGCGATTCATCTTGTCAAATCGTATCGTATTCTTCTTCCAAACAAAGCTATACTTGTTGGCGTCGGCTAGGATCTTAGTTCCATCAATAAATGAAACATCATCAATCATGCCATTTTGACGAAGATATTGGGTTAGCTGTGATAAGCTATCGGTTGTCAAAGTGGCCAGTTCATCAGAAATTCTAAAGCGACAAATCGTCCGGTAGGACGGAATTTGGTCGGCAATTAACCACCCAGCTGGCTTGTTTTCACGGGCAAACCGTTCAATTTTACGACTGCTGAAAATGCCATAGCTGTACGCTAAAAGGACCAGTTTTAACATGGCACCGAGGTTATATTCCCGCGGACGGCCAAACTGGTAATCATATTTTAGTTTTAAACTCTCAACAAGCTGGTTGATGTAACGAGCAGAATGATGATCTTCTGGTTGGTAATCCAAGGCAATACTCAAAGTGGTTTGATTCATGTTATAATAATCTTGCATATTAGGAATGTCCTTTCGAGGATAATTTCGTAGAGTATCGGGTGCGACCGATGCTCTTTTTTTATTTTCTATTATATCAAAAGCAGGTCTGGAAAAATCCGAAGATTTTTCCAGACCTGCTTTGTTTCTAGAGACTTATGTCACAGCCTCTTTTTGGTTGGTTTACTGAATAGCGTAACTCGTCCAAACAGTGCAACTAATTACTTGAAGTAATCAAAAGATAACATTCCGTTTATATGCATAAACGTTGCTATAACAGCCAAATGCGCCGCTTTGGCATTGGCAAACGTTTTTCAAAATAACCGGACTGTTTTGTAAAAAAACGAGCGATTCTAGTTTGTATTTTGGTAAATTGTGCTACAATAAAATTATGATTTGTAAAAGCAGGTTAAGAATTTCTTAATCTTCAGTCACAAGACGATTTTGTTACTGTTAATTTGAGTTCAAAAACTAAGGAGTGAATTAAATGTCACAAGCACATACAACGGGCAAGGTCCTAGCCAGTACGGTTGGTGCCGTTGGTTTATTGCTTGCTACAGGCCAAGCTGCCAATGCTGCCTCAATCACTGTAAAAGCAAACGATACAGTTTGGGGCCTCGCTCAACAACACGGTGTTTCCGTGCAGAGTATTGAAAAACTTAACCAGATTAAAGCATCTGATGGTAATATCGATTTAATTTATGTTGGTCAAAACTTACAAATTGGTGGATCCGCAACTAAGACCGCCACGACTAAGTCAGCAACTAAGAAAGCCGCTACTAAGGGTACATATACCGTTAAAGCGGGTGACACTCTTTGGGCGCTTGCTGATAAGTACAACACTTCTGTTCACGCTCTCCAGACGTTAAATGGTCTTTCTGGCGATTTAATTGTGGTGGGTCAGAACATTCAAGTGCCAGGAGCAACGACCAAGACGACCGCTAAGACGAGTCAAAAAACAACCATGTCAGCTACTAGTGCAGCGTCAACTACGAGTACGACTGCCAAGGCCACGACGGCTGTTAGTGCGAGTTCCACCTCAAGTACAAGTGCGAGTTCGGTTTCAAGTGTGAGTGCAAGCGTTGTAAGTAGCACCAGTGCAGCAAGTCAGGATGCTGTCAGTGCGAACTCAGCAAGCAGTACTAGCACGTCAACGATATCATCATCGACCGGCTCTGTTGCTTCATCAACGGCTACGACCTCAAATGCACCGGTCAAAGCAGTCGCAACGAGTGCAGCCGTATCAGCAAGTAGTGCTAGTTCTTCGACTGCTACCAGTCAGTCGAAGAGTGTTGCAGCGAGTGCCTCAGTAACGAGTAGCGCGTCCTCATCAGCTGCTAGTTCAACAACGACTAGTCAAAGTACCGCTTCAACTGCGAGTGCAACTAGTACTAGCAGCACGACTGCTACTAGCACGGCTAGTCAAGCATCAAGTACAGCTGCTAGTGCAGCATCAACTACGAGTACAGCGAGCCAGAGTAGCTCGGCAGCGACTAGTTCAAGCACGACCAGTCAGAGTAGTTCTTCAGCAGCCACTAGCAGTGCAAGCAATACCGCAAGTAGTACCGCAACGACTAATAGTAGCAGTACCACTACTAGTTCAACGAGTGATTTAGCTACTGGTTCTGTAACCGGCCTTGCGCTGAAGTTGGCTAGTGCCAACATCCCTTATGTTTGGGGTGGTGCGAGTCTTTCGGGAATGGATTGTTCTGGTTTAGTTTCCTATGTTTACCAACATGCAGCTGGGATTACCTTGCCACATAGTACGGTTGCACAGGAATCTTATGTGACGACGCATTCCGTTGCGGATGCTCAACCTGGAGATATTTTATTCTGGGGTAGTCGTGGTAGCACTTATCACGATGCCATCTATATTGGAAATAATCAATACGTTGCGGCTCCAACTGAAGGCCAAAACGTTCAAGTTCAGACAATCAGTTCTTACTTCATGCCAAGTTTTGCAGGTACGGTTAAGTAAGCCGATTTTAATTGCAAATACCCCTAACACGATATTGTTAAGTGTTAGGGGTATTTTTAGGGTCTCTGTCAACCGGTGTTGATGAAGTTATATTTAGAATCCAATTCATTTACGAATTGGGTTCTTTTTTTCGATTTTGATTTTGAACTCAATTTGAATTCGATAAATAAAGTTTTGCCAGTTCTTGTAACCATACGCGGTTCTTTTGATTTGCTTGATTTTACGGTTCACACCTTCGACGGGACCATTTGATAATCGGCCGGTAGTCATATTTTTGATGAGTTGCCGGTTCTTGATAAAGCTTTTAATATTGGTCATTAGCTGAGGACTGACATTTTCGACATGACCTAGTGCTGCTTTGAAGGATCGATAATCACGCTTTTGAAAAGCCTTAACTAAGGCATGTGCGGCTTGGTAGGTTTGTCGAAACTGTTGGTCTAGATTTAAACCGGCTACGACTAATTGCTCTGGTGTCATGCGATCTTTAAGATGCGCAAACCATTGAGGTTTGCGCTTTTCGAGGCTGTCATAATCTTTTAAATATAACCGCCAATAATATTTAAGCACTCGGTATTCACGACTCTTAGGGTTAAAGCGTTTCATGAGTTGGACCCGAGTTTGATTCAAAGATCGTAAGGCCATTTGAACAAGATGAAAGTTATCTGCGACTAGTTTGGCGTGTGGAAAGAGTGTTCGAATCGCGGGTTGATATTGAGAATTAAAGTCCATCACAACCCGGGTTACGCGGTCACGATGACGTTTAGAATAATGATTGAGAAAGAAGTCTTTAATATCGGCATTCTTACGTCCTGGTAAAATTGTAATGATGTCGTGGGTTTGGGCATCCACCGCAATAAAACTCATTTGTTTACCAGTTGAACGAAATTCGTCGATACAAAGCATCGTTGGTAGTCCGTTGAAAGCTGGTTGGGTACCTTGTCCGAGTAACTTTATTCGGCGACTAATCGTATTGGTCGAGACATTGTATTGAGCCGCAATACTAGCCATCGTACGGTCTTCAGTTAATGATAGATCAATGGCATGCAGACTGTTTTCAGATATTTGATGATGTTTTTTAACCAGCGTAGTCGTTGTTAAACTACTTTTACCACAATTTTTACAGATAAATCGCTGCTTCTTTAAGTTAAGGATGGTGACTCGTTCGCTAATTCTAGGAATTCTGATGTGAACGGTCTTAAAGCCATTCTTAACCATGGAACGTTTGCTACAACGTGCGCAAACAGTAACCGGATACGTTAGCTTTGCAAGCACTTGTAAGCTTCCGTTAGTAGCTTTTTGAACAACTAAATCAGTAATATTTGGGTCTTTAATTTGGAGCAGTACTTTAGTAGAATGGTCCTGGGACATATCTGACACTCGCTTTCAATTGGTTTTGGTCGACTTGATTGTAGCACAGGACGATATGTCCTTTTGTTGTACATAAAAATAGTGTTGATGGATTTTATCCATCAACACTAAATATCATAGACCCGATTTTTATTTAAATTTTTTTGAATTTTATGATTTAAACTTACCAATAATTGTGGTATATTATGTTTGTCGTTTTTCAATTCGAAAAATTGGACCATCTATTGTGATAAGGAAGTGCTATCAGTGAGTAATCGTTTTGAGATTCTGGAAGAATATCAAGAGGCTAATACCCAACTCGATCATTTAAGGACGCTAGCCGTTCGGCAACAGGATCGCTCACGGGTTGTGACCATTTATCCGCATTTGAAAGAACGGGTGAGTCACTTATCTCGTAAATGTGAACAACTTGACATGCTTCTGGAAGCAATCAACGCTTCTGAGGACTAAGATTAATCAAGACTGACTGTGTGACCATATTGAGATGGTCAGCAGTCTTTTTTATTAGCCGAGTGGGTGGGGAGTCAATTAAGTGGTCATTAGCATTGCTGGCCGGTAAGTGGACGGTGATCAAGTAGTATGAATTGCCAATCTGGGTCCTATAAAAAAGTCGTTGCGAGCATCTTCGCAACGACTTTTTATCGCTAATTTGTATTGTTTTAGCAGTAGAGTTAGTGGTGGTCATGGATACTAGTGTCGATCCAGAATGGGTAGGGATGGGTGGACAAGTAGAGGTCGTAGTTACGATTCCCAATAATTTGACCATCCATCTGACCAATTTCAACAGAGTTAACCAATAAGTGCAAGTTAGCGTTGCGATAATGGTGAACGAAACGCGACTTGAGATGACGGCCACCCAGTAGCAGTAAGACGAACAACCAGAGGATAATCCACCAGTGAGGCTCTTCGACAACGATTAATTCGAGCTGATCATCGTGCAGATTAGCCTGAGGCAGAATTTTAACTCCGCCACCAAAGTATGGAATGTTCGAGACTGTACAAAGGAAAGCCCGCTTATAATAGTCTCGCTTCCGGTTAACGTGTACGGTTAGCGGGAAGCCTTCCTGTTGGGAATATGCGGCCAGCATGTTACTGAGATAAGCCCAACGACCCAGACGGCCCTTCTTTTTGCTACGGTTTGTGTCATCAACGATTTGAGCGTCAAATCCTAAACCAACGTTGTTGACGAAATACTGGTGTTCGTTTTTCAAGGTTTCATGGAAATAACCAACATTTAACGAACGGGGCCGCATATTGTTGAGTACTTGTGCAAGTGCAATTGCTGGATCAGTCGCCATACCCAGACCGCGAGCAAAGTCGTTGCCCGAACCTCCAGGAATGTAGGCGAGCGGGATCGGTTCAGCTTGTGGGACCTGCATAATACCATTCAAGGCCTCGTTCAGTGTGCCATCACCACCAATGACCAGAATGACCGGGGTCACGTTTGGTCGTCGTTGAATGGTTTTAACGTACTCATTTGCGAGCCGAATTGTGTGGCCGGCATATTCAGAAATTCGATATTCAAATCGAATCTGTCGTTGTTCTAGAATCGGCTTGACGGTTTCCCAAACGACCTTACCGTGACCAGATCCTGCCAGTTCATTAATAATAATGTAGTATTCAGCAATCAAAATTACACCTCATATCAGTCTTACACCATAAAAAACCGGAACGAGATCGTTCCGGCAAGTAGTTAGTTCATAATCAACATTGGCAGAATCATTGGGTGCCGTTCAGTCTTATCAAATAAGAAACTCTGCAGGTCGTCAATAATCGCATTGCGGATAGTCGCTTCGGTTGCTTTATCCGACTTCATTTTGCGCCGGATCGTACGGAAGACATGCCGCCGGGCTTCGTTAATTAGATCGCCAGACTCGCGCATGTAGACAAAACCACGTGACAGAATATCTGGACCAGCTTGGATCTCTTTTTTGTTCAAATTGATGGTAGCAACGACAACAACCAAACCTTCTTCCGAAAGCACTTGGCGGTCGCGTAACACAACGTTACCAATATCGCCGATTCCAGAACCATCAACATAGACATCGCCAGCACCAAAGTGACCGGCAACCCGGGCAGAATCCTTCGTAAAGGCAAGCACATCACCATTTTCAAGGATAAAACTATGGTCTAGTGGCACACCACATTGTTCGGCCAGTTCGGTGTGAATCTTCAACATTCGATATTCACCGTGAATCGGCATAAAGAACTTTGGTTTCATCAGCCGTAGCATCAGTTTCTGTTCTTCCTGACCACCATGACCAGATGTATGAATGTTATTGACTTTACCATGAATGACATTCGCACCGGCTTCTTCGAGTTCGTTGATTACGTGGTTAACACTTAACGTATTACCAGGAATCGGTGAACTTGAAAAGATCACGGTGTCGCCAGGTTCAATAGAAATCTGGCGATGAGTACCGTTGGCAATTCGCGAGAGCGCCGCCATTGGTTCACCCTGGGAACCAGTACATAGAATCATGACTTTATTGGCGGGGAGGGAGCGTAAATCGTTAGCATCAACGATGGCTTCGTCAGGGATGTTTAAATAGCCTAATTCACGTCCGTTGACGATAGCTGCTTCCATACTACGCCCAAATACCGCGATTTTACGATGATGTTCAAGGGCGACCTGCGCTGCCTCTTGAATCCGCGAGATGTTAGAAGCAAAGGTAGCAAAGATGATTCGACCTTCAACTTGTTCAAAAATGTGGCGAATTGATTGCGCCACCCACCGTTCAGACTTCGTCCAGATTGGCCGTTCGGCGTTAGTACTGTCTGACATTAGCGCCAAGACACCACGTTCACCGAGATGCGCCATCTTTTGAAGGTTCGGCGGCTGGTTAGTAATTGGTGTCAGATCGAACTTATAGTCTCCGGTCTCTACAATCGTGCCAGGTGGTGTTTGAACGGCGATTCCCAGTGTATCAGGAATTGAATGGGTCGTTCTGAAGAACGAGACACGCGTCTTACGGAACTTGAGCACCGTATCTTCATTGATCTCGTGTAATTCAGTTGTTTTTAATAACCCGTGTTCCTCTAACTTACCCTTAATCAAGGCTAAGGCTAGGGGGCCGGCATAGATTGGCACGTTGATCTGTTTTAATAGGAATGGAATCCCACCGATATGATCTTCATGACCGTGCGTAATCACTAAAGCTTTTATTTTTTGCTGATTTGCAACTAGATAAGAATAGTCTGGAATAACGTAATCAATTCCGAGAAGTTCATCTTCAGGGAATTTAATTCCGGCATCAATCAGAATAATCTCATCTTGAAATTGGATACCATAGGTATTTTTCCCAATTTCTCCCAAACCGCCGACTGCAAAAACAGCGGTTTCGTTATTTTTGACGTTTAACCGTTTCATTTATTGAACTCCGTTAGGTGATACTCTGGATTTTTTTGTTCGTAATCCAAGAAGTTACCTTCTAACGGTTCGATAAATTCGATGTTGTGATCTGTATTATCTTCCACTAAGGTCCGTGCCGCTACTTCGGTCTCGGCTTCGAGATACAAAGATTGGGTCGTTTCCCGTTGTGGGTTCCGTTCTTTGGTTTCTTGGTAATATACTTTGTAAATCATGCGTAAAACTCCTTAATATAAACAAGATTTATTTAGATACTAAGTAATCTAAATAGATAGCAAAAATAAAAGTTTGATCCGTACACCAGGTTGTGTAAACACAACAATTATCTTACATTTTAGCATAATTTGAGATGGGTGTATACAATGTTAACTTTCTTCAAAAATAGAGCGGTTAAAAGAATTTTTTTTGATGAAACATGCTATGCTAAACATAAGTAATAAAATGAAAAATTCCTAAAATTGTGAATCATTATACAAAAAAAGAATTGAGGGTTGAGCATGCAGAGTTGGTTAACAATCATTGGTGGGGTACTAATGGCAATCGTCGTTTATGAATTGCTGCGACGGCAAGTGCTGAAGCGTGCGGCGTTGAAGATTCGGCGGGCTGGCCAACGAACGGTTGATAGTGCGATGGTAGCAGCATTCAAAGTGCTCGCAAATGCGATGACGATTCAAGAGGTTGCGGGGGCGATTCATTCGGTGCCCGTCGCAGACGTCTGGGGGCGTGGTGTGATGGCCTTTGAGTACGTGCTAGATGCACCAGGCATGGTCACGGCCGATTTGCCAGAAGTTCGGCGATTATTCAATAACGAATTGCAAGCGTACGCAATTCACAATCAGGTGGTTGCTTTCCGGGAAGCTGGACCAGCGTTACGAGTGACTGATGCGTGGCTGCGCAGCGGACAGCTCCACTTAGATATTGCCTATTTGATGAATGAGGCCACTTTAGAGTATTTGGAAGATTTGCGTCGGTTGAATTCGAGTGCACCAAAAAAGCAGTCCTGAACATTTCAGGACTGCTTTTTTAAATGACTTTAAGAAATTAGAACTAAATCATCATCAGCGGCAAATGGATTGTCGCCATTGATATGGTCGTAGAATAAAATACCATGAAGATGATCAATTTCATGTTGACAAACAATGGCCGGATAATTCTTGAGACGAATCTTTTTCTCTTCACCAGCCATATTATAGTAGCGTAACGTAATCCGATCGTGTCGAATAACGTAGCCAGCAATATCACGGTCGACGGATAAACAACCTTCACCTTCAGTTAAGGCGCCGGGTTGGACGGAGTGACTGATGATCACGGGATTGATAATGACGTCTTTAAAGACCGGTTCATCATCTTCATTTTCACTCGGAACAAGGACAGCAGCCATCTGTTCCGAAACGTCGACTTGCGGTGCAGCTAAACCAACACCGGCACGCAGTCCGTATTTTTTAGCCAATTCGGGATTCTGGCTGTTTTCTAAGTATTCCATCATGTCATTGGCCAACTTCTGATCAGCTTCACTCAACGGAAATTTAACTTGCTTTGCTTCCGCGCGTAACGTGTGATTACCTTCGCGGATAATGTCGCGCATTTTAATCAATTCCAATTACCTCCAAAATTAAGATCGCGCAGTTTACACTTAATATCTAGTTTATCATAAGCCTACGCCAAAAAGTAGCGCCCGTTATGAAAAAGATGAAAACAGAATTAAGCACAAATTAAATAGTTCACAATCATTTGGACAGAAAAAGCCGGCTTTTCGCTCTTTGGAAGGGCTTGCAAAAGATGAAACGCAATGGTAAATTAGACTTGTAATTATGAAAACGATTACGAACGCGGTGCGATGCACAACGTTTGTACGTTCATGAAAGGGATGTGTCATTTATGGACAACGAAAAACCAATTGTTGATTTTGGTGCGATCCGCGATGCACTTGGGAAAGACTTTGAGCCCGTGCAAGTATTGGATGGTCAAGATAAAGTAATTAAACCAGAAATTGTCTCTAAATATTCAAACGAACAACTCGTTGAATTCTTTAAATTAATGTTATGGGAACGGACGTTACATCAACGTTCTAACGCTTTGACACGGCAAGGACGCTTAGGATTCTATGCGCCGACTGAGGGCCAAGAAGCCAGTGAGATGGGGAGTAACGCCGCGATGAAGAAAACCGACGTTTTAATGCCTGCTTATCGTGATATTCCACAATTGATTCAACACGGACTACCTGTTTACAAAGCGTTCCTGTGGTCTCGTGGTCATGTCTTGGGTAACGAATATCCAGAAGACTTCCATGCAATGCCACCACAGATTATTATCGGCGCTCAATACGTACAAGCTGCCGGTGTGGCTTTAGGGATTAAAAAGAACGGTACCGAAGACAAAGTTGCCTACACTTATACTGGTGATGGTGGGACTTCGCAAGGTGACTTCTATGAAGGTATGAACTTTGCCGGAGCCTTCGAAGCACCGGCCGTCTTCATTGTTCAAAACAATGGTTATGCCATTTCAGTACCACGGCGCAAGCAAACAGCTGCGAAGACGTTGGCTCAAAAAGCAGTTGCTGCCGGTATTCCAAGTGTTCAGGTCGATGGGATGGACTTCCTAGCTGTTTATGAAGTAACAAAGGCCGCCCGGGAATACGCTGCTGCTGGCAACGGTCCTGTCATGATTGAAACGCTGACATACCGGTTTGGCCCGCATACGAATGCTGGGGATGATCCTAAGCGTTACCGGACTAAGGACGAAGAACAACCTTGGTTCGATAATGATCCATTGATTCGTTACCGTAAGTACTTGACTGATCAAGGTGTTTGGTCAGAAGATCAAGAAAACGAATACGTTGAACAAGTTAAAGAAGATATCAAGGCTGCTGTTAAACAAGCAGATGAAGCACCAAAGCAAAAAATGACCGAATTCTTGGGGAATGTTTTTGAGGAACAACCACAAAACATTCAACAACAAATTACGGAATTCCAAGCAAAGGAGTCGAAGTAACATGTCAAAGAAAACGTATATTCAAGCGATCACCGATGCACTTCGATTAGAACTCGGGTCAGACGAAAAGACCTTAGTTTTTGGTGAAGATGTTGGTAAAAACGGTGGGGTCTTCCGGGCAACTGATGGCCTGCAAGCCGAATTTGGTGAAGATCGTGTTTTTGACACTCCTTTAGCAGAATCCGGTATTGGCGGTTTATCAATTGGGCTGGCATTGGAAGGTTTCCGGCCAATCCCTGAAATTCAATTCCTTGGATTCATTTTTGAAACTTTGGATTCAATTGCTGGTCAAATGTCACGGGAACGTTTCCGGACAGGTGGCACTCGGCATATGCCGATTACCATTCGATCACCATATGGTGGTGGAACGCATACACCAGAAATGCACGCGGACTCATTAGAAGGCTATTTAGCTCAAATTCCTGGTTTGCGGGTCGTGACGCCATCTAATCCTTACGATGCCAAGGGGCTATTAATTTCTTCTATTCGGAATAACGATCCAGTTTTCTTCCTTGAAAACTTGAAGTTATACCGGTCAATGAAGGCGGATATTCCGGATGAAGCTTATACCGTTCCGTTAGATAAAGCAAACGTGGTTCGTGAAGGTACTGATATTTCCTTGATTGCTTACAGTGCACAAGTTAACCAGTCACTGAAGGTTGCGGAAAAGCTCGAAAAAGAAGGAATCTCCGTTGAAGTTGTTGACTTACGGACCTTGTCACCTTTAGATGAAGAAACAATTCTCAAGTCTGTTCAAAAGACTGGTCGGGCCGTTGCGATTCAAGAAGCACAACGACAGGCTGGGATTGCTGCGAACGTTGCTTCACTGATTGCTGAAAAAGGTGCGCTTTATCTCAGTGCCCCAGTTGGCCGGGTGTACGCACCAGATACGGTCTACCCATTCGGATTAGCAGAAGACGATTGGTTACCAGCTGAAGATGAAATTGAGGCAAAAACCCGCGAAATCTTGAACTATTAATCAAGACGCGGCATCGAAAAACAGTCACCTGAGACTGTCATGAAAGGAAGTTATCCAATGGCTTACGAGTTTAAATTACCAGAGCTTGGTGAAGGTCTTGAAGAAGGCGAAATTGCATCATGGCTCGTAAAACCTGGTGATGAAGTCAAAGAAGACGATTCTCTAGTTGAAATTCAAAATGATAAATCGGTGGAAGAATTACCATCGCCAGTAAGTGGTAAAGTTATTGATATTTTAGTTCCAGAAGGTGAAACGGCTAAAATTGGTGATGTGATCGTCACGATTGACGATGGTTCTGGCGACGCTGCGCCAGCGGCTAAGGCTGAAACACCAGCGGCTACTAAGACGGAAGCCCCGGCAAGTGAAGCAGCTGAAACTCCCGCTGCAACATCAGCACAACCGACTGGAACCCCGGCTGCGGGCAATCCTAATAAACGGGTCTTGGCAATGCCATCAGTGCGCCAGTACGCACGTGATAAGGACATTGACATCACGTTAGTTACGCCAACTGGTGCCCATGGTCAGATCACAAAGCAAGATATTGACAATTACACGGGTGCGCCAGCGGCAACGGGTGCTAAACCGGCAGCTACGCCAGCGACAACGGCTCCGGCTGCAAGTGAAGCACCAGCACCAACACCAGTTAAACCATATGTTTCTGACACACCTGAATTAGAGACGCGTGAAAAGATGACGCCAATTCGGAAGGCAATCTCTAAGGCTATGGTGAACAGTAAACACACCGCGCCACATGTTACTTTATTTGATGAAGTTGAAGTGAGTGCGTTGATGGCACACCGGAAGAAGTACAAGCAAGTTGCTTTGGATCGCGACATCCATCTTACCTTCTTACCATACTTCGTGAAAGCTTTGGTTGCGGTTTTACAACAATTCCCAGAATTGAACGCGTCGATCGATGATGCAAACAAGGAAATTGTTTACAAACACTACTTCAATATTGGGGTAGCTACCGATACTGACCGTGGATTGTTAGTGCCAAATATTAAGCACGCTGAAGGTAAGGGCTTGTTTGCAATTGCCAAAGAAATTACTGACAATACGCAAAAAGCTTACGATGGCAAGTTAAAGGCCAGTGAAATGAGTGGTGGGTCTATTACTATTAGTAATATTGGCTCAATTGGTGGCGGCTGGTTTACCCCAGTTATCAACCAACCGGAAGTTGCCATTTTAGGTGTTGGGCGTATCGGTAAGGAACCTTACGTCAATGACGATGGTGAAATCGTTGTTGGTAAGATGCAGAAGTTGTCCTTGAGTTTTGATCACCGTCTGATTGATGGTGCAACAGCACAACGGGCAATGAACTTATTGAAGCAATTGTTACATGATCCAGAATTACTTTTGATGGAAGGATGAGGTCAGAATGGTTGTAGGAGATTTTGCTGAAGAACGCGATACAATGATCATCGGCGCGGGCCCTGGGGGTTACGTCGCTGCGATTCGGGCCGCGGAACTCGGCCAAAAAGTCACCGTGGTGGAAAAGGAATATATCGGTGGTGTCTGCCTTAACGTTGGTTGTATTCCATCAAAAGCTTTGATCAGTGCTGGTCATCGGCTACAAGAAGCCAAGGACAGTAAGATCTTTGGTATTAAAAATATTCAGGATCCGGTGTTGGATTTTAAAGTGACCCAGGACTGGAAAGACCATCAAGTTGTTGATCGGTTGACTGGTGGCGTTGAAATGCTGCTCAAGAAGCATAAGGTGGAAGTGGTCCGTGGGGAAGCCTATATGCATGATAATCATACCTTACGGGTGATGAATGGTGACCATACTGGTCAGACTTATAAATTCAAACATTTGATCATCGCAACTGGTTCACGGCCAGTTGAAATTCCGGGCTTCAAGTTCAGTGGTCGGGTCGTTGACTCGACGGGTGGCTTGAATTTGCCCGAAGTGCCTAAAGAATTAGTGGTTATCGGTGGTGGGTACATTGGTTCTGAGTTGGCTGGTGCCTATGCCAACCTCGGTGCTCACGTGACGATTCTTGAAGGGACACCGCAAATCTTACCTAACTTCGAAAAAGATATGGTCAAGCTTGTCTTGAACAGCTTTAAGAAGAAGGGGGTTGATGTCATTACTAATGCGATGGCTAAAAACTCCGAACAAGATGATAGTGGCGTTACGGTTACCTACGCTGTCGACGGGAAAGAAACTGAGATTCATGCTGACTATGTTATGGTCACGGTTGGTCGGCGGCCTAATACTGACGACATGGGCTTGGAATACACTGACGTCAAGTTAACGAAGCGCGGCTTGATCGAAGTTGATGAACAGGGGCGGACGGCCGCTGAGGATATTTTCGCAATCGGAGATATTGTCGCCGGTGCTGCGCTGGCACACAAAGCTTTTGCTGAAGCCAAAGTTGCTGCTGGTGCAATCAGTGGCAAGAAGACGGCGAACGACTACGTTTCAATTCCGGCAGTTTGCTTTACTGATCCAGAATTGGCAACAGTTGGCATGACGAAGGCTGAAGCTGAAGAAGCCGGCTTGCAGGTGAAGACGTCGAAGTTTCCATTTGCTGGTAATGGTCGTGCAATCTCGTTGAACGCCATGGACGGCTTCTTCCGTCTTGTCAGTACGAAGGACGAAGGCACCATTGTCGGCGCCCAAATTGCCGGACCAGGTGCCAGTGATTTGATTTCTGAATTAAGCGTTGCGGTCAATGGTGGGATGAATGTCGAAGACCTTGCTTTGACGATTCATCCACACCCGACCCTAGGTGAAGTAGTTCAAGAAGCGGCGGATGAAGCGATGGGTTACCCAACGCACATCTAAAGCGGATGATGGCTTAATAAAAGTTTGAGGCGTGAGTCTCAAACTTTTATTTTACATAGGATGTTGCAGCCAGTATGGATTACCGAAGTACCAGTCAAGATAGTCACGTAAAAACGTAACTTAACGCGCTGTCAGGCGCAATGAAGGTCAGTCTTGTTAATCATTACTCAGCTGATCCGTAAGTGACGCCTTTGAACCTGATGCGGATGTTGTTATTCAAATTGCTAACTTTTTAGCATGTAGTGGTCTATATTAATAACATATCAAAATGTGTTTGCTTCGGGGGGAAGTGGACCAATTGGTTACGCAAAAATGTTACAAAAGAGTAAGCTTTTTATTAACATTTACTTGAATTCATTGACAGCTCAGGTACAATTATTATCGAAGGTTGGAGGGATTGAAATGATTAATACAGTAATTATTCGGGGATTATTCGAGTTCGTACAACAATTAATATTAGTCGCAATTGCCAAAGATTTGCCAGTGAAATTAGTGGTCGCAACGGGTGCTGAAGAAGCGCCGCGCTACCAAGCACTGGTAACAGCGAGTTTAACTTGTCGTCAGTTTACACTAGTGGCGCAAGCTAAGCCGGATTATTCGCAAGCAGATAGCTTGATTATTGGAAATTTAGTGCCATTGGCAAGCGACCGTGATGCCAGTGGTGATTTAAAGGCGACTTTGCCGCTATTTCGCGCGTTTGTGAATGATGCGATGGGCGCTGGTTTTAACGGAAAAATTATTTTGGCTGGTAGCAATGATGCGGTTTTAAGTGTCTTAGCTGCGCGTTTCAGTGGCATTGATCATTCTAAAGTGGTCGGATTGGGTACTTTGCCGCAGAGTCGTTTATTGGAGCAACTACTACGTCAGCAATTAAGTGTCGGCCCGGCGGATGTCCGCGCATTCGTAGTGGGAACTGCGGCGACACACCTGATCTCATGGAGTCGTTCATATATTGGGCCGGCGCCCGTGATGACTTATTTGGCTAACCAGGATATTAGTTTTGGGATGGACGAAATGAGTGCAGCGACGGAGCAGATCGACGACCCCACGATTGTTACTAATCAGACCTTGAGTGTGTTAGCATTAGTACAAGTGCTCAATGCGTTTTACGCCCAGACACCGTTTATCGGTACCGTCACAAATATCCAAACACCAGTCGATGACGACCAGCTGGTTGGATTATCATCACCGGTACTGATTAGTGCTAACGGAATCAAACGAATGGCGGATATGGTGCTATCTGATGAAGAGCAGAAAGAATACGCTGAGATTGCGAGCCAGGTTCAAGAGGAACTTGACCGGGTCACGGCGGGGGAGTTGGATGAAGATGTCTAAACACAATGATAATTACCAATATCCACTGGATGAGACGTGGACCACGGCCGAGATCATTAAGGTTACGACCTTTTATCAAGCCATCGAGGCCGCTAATGAAGGAACAATCGCTACAGCAGACTTGTTGGCAGCCTATCGTGATTTTAAGACGGTCGTTCCGGCTAAGTCGGAAGAAAAACGACTGGCTCGTGATTATGAGGCTGCTTCAGGTTATCGGATTTATCAAACAATGCGCGCAGCTCAGGAAACTAACAAGCAGCGATTTCAATACCGAGACTAGGTGACTTAACGTGCAAACGAATGTGGTGAAACAGTTAAATCAGAAAATGCAAGTCGTGATGCAAACTGCGAGAGCGCAAGTGTTGGCGAAGATGGGCACCCACTTGACGGTTGCGGAGAAGACGAGTCGGCGTGATTTGGTCACTAACGTGGATCATAGCAATGAAGATTTTTTGGTGCGTCAGATTCGAGCCTTGGATCCAGTTGCGAAGATTTTAGCTGAGGAAGGAACCGGCGACCAAGTTACTGATATGAATGGTCACGTCTGGATCGTTGACCCAATCGACGGTACCATGAATTTTGTGCATCAGCGTAATCATTTTGCGATGATGGTGGGCTTGTATGTTGACGGTAAACCAACACTGGGATATATCTTTGATGTCATGGCGAATAAATTATATGCTGGTGGTCCTGAAGTCGGCGTCACGCTTAACGGTGAATTGCTGGCTGCACCCGCGGATGTTGATCTGAGTGCGGGGCTGTTTGGTGCGAGTGCGCCGTTACTAATTCAAGACCGCTTCAATATGCAGACGATTATTGCCAAATCACTGGGACCACGGATTATGGGTAGTGCTGGTATTCAAATTAGCCAGGTCTTAGCGGGCGAACTGGTCGGCTACCTGTCATACTTGCGACCATGGGATTTTGCGGCTGGTCGCGTTCTCGCGGAAAGCCTTGGCTTGGTTGTGTCTAGAGTTGACGGCAACCCGGTTAATATGTTATCATCGGGTGCTGTACTGATAGCGACAAAGCGCGCACAACGCTCAATTTTGGCAATCGTCTAGTAAGTAGTGGGACTGTGACCCATATGTCACAGTTTTTTTATGTCAATGGATGAAAGCCGCTGAAAACGTCGTTATGAAGGTTTCAAGTTGAAGCTATGACTTGATAGTAACGGCGGATTGTATTAATATATGTAAGATTTCTGCTGTCGAAGATAGTCAGAATTTTGAAGGATGAAAGGAAGATCAATTTTGAAATTTAGAGATGATATCCGCAACATTGCCATTATTGCCCACGTTGACCACGGTAAAACGACGTTGGTTAACGAAATGCTTAAACAATCGGATACCCTTGACGAACATGTCCAGATTGACGATCGGGCGATGGACACTAATGCCATTGAAAAGGAACGCGGTATCACGATCCTTTCGAAAAACACGGCCGTACGTTACGGCGACAAACAAATTAACATTCTAGATACACCAGGACATGCTGACTTCGGTGGTGAAGTTGAACGAATCATGCGCATGGTTGACGGGGTATTACTCGTTGTTGATGCGTTTGAAGGAACGATGCCTCAAACTCGGTTTGTTTTGAAAAAAGCTTTGGAACAACACCTAACACCAATCGTTGTTATTAACAAAATCGACCGCCCCGGTGCACGTCCTGAAGAGGTCGTTGACGAAGTGTTAGACCTCTTCATCGAATTAGGTGCTGACGAATCACAATTAGACTTCCCAGTGGTCTATGTTTCAGCTTTAAATGGGACTTCTAGTTATGAATCAGATCCTGCTAAGCAGGAACATACGATGCAACCAATCTTCGATACGATCATCAAGACGATCCCATCACCAATTGACAACTCTGACGAACCTTTACAATTCCAAGTGGCCTTATTAGACTACAACGATTATGTTGGTCGGGTTGGTATCGGTCGGGTCTTCCGTGGTACGATCAAGGTTGGTGACAGTGTTTCTGTCATGAAACTCGATGGTAGTAAGAAAAATTTCCGCGTAACTAAGTTGTTTGGGTTCTTTGGTCTTCAACGTTTGGAAATCAATGAAGCCCACGCCGGTGACTTAGTTGCTGTTTCTGGGATGGAAGATATCAACGTTGGTGAAACGGTTGCTGATTCAGCTAATCCTGAAGCTTTGCCAATCTTACGGATTGACGAACCAACTTTACAAATGACTTTCGGTACGAACTCCTCACCATTTGCGGGTAAGGAAGGTAAGTTCGTAACTGCCCGTCAACTTGAAATGCGGTTGAAGGCTGAACTTGAAACCGATGTTTCACTTCGGGTTGATGATACTGACGAACCTGGTTCATGGGTCGTTTCTGGTCGTGGGGAATTGCATTTGTCAATCTTAATCGAAACGTTACGGCGTGAAGGTTATGAACTACAAGCATCTCGTCCAGAAGTTATCTATCGCGAAATTGATGGTAAGCGTTGCGAACCATTTGAATCTGTTCAAATCGATACGCCAGACGAATATACTGGTTCAATTATTGATACCTTATCAAAGCGTAAGGCTGAAATGAAGAACATGGAAAGTACTGGTAATAACCAAACCCGGTTGACTTTCTTAGCACCTTCACGAGGCTTGATCGGTTATTCAACTGAATTCCTTTCATTGACACGTGGTTACGGAATCATGAACCATACTTTCTCTGAATACCTCCCAGTTATTCCTAACTGGAACCCAGGCCGCCGTAACGGTGCTTTGGTTTCAATCAACCAGGGTAAGACCACGACATACGCCACAATGGGAATCGAAGACCGGGGAACGATTTTTGTTGATCCAGGTACCGAAGTATATGAAGGCATGATCGTGGGCCAAAATAGCCGCGAAAATGACATTTCAGTTAACATTACTAAGGGTAAGAACATGACCAACGTGCGTTCTTCTAACAAGGATTTGACGGCGACAATCAAGACACCAACGCATTTGACATTGGAAGAATCGCTTGAATTCTTGAATAGTGATGAATTCTGTGAAATTACGCCAGATCATGTTCGCTTGCGGAAACGCATTTTGAACACGAACTCCCGTGAAAAAGAAGCTAAAAAGCGTAAAATGAACAAGTAAGTTGATTGCTTGGAAGCACGTCCTTAATAGGGCGTGCTTTTTTGGTACTGGCATGCCTAAGGCTGTATCCGCCAAAGCGGTTTGAAGAGGAGTCGTTTAATCACCAACTCAAATATTGTCCCATTAATGGTTATTGGGTTCATTTAGATGGAAATAATGATTGATAAATTGTTATCCAGAGTATAGTATTAGTTTATAGGGTAAAAAGAGTCTAATGGTCTTCGTTACCCGTTGAAATGGTATTGAACTTGGGAGGTGTGATCATCGTGAAAAAAATTAATAAGTTGATGATCTTAGGCATGCTCGTTTTTGGGGTAACGGGGGCAACAATGATCAATCCTGAAATGACGACCGCAGCGCATGCTAGCGCCAACATCACCATTGATGGCAAGATGAACGACTGGAAAGATGCGACGTTAACGGAGGGCTATAATGGTTACACGGCACTCACGAGTGCTGGCCAGTATGTCAATGTTTACGTCAAGATGAAAAATGGTGCTGTGCCAGGATATGGCGACTATAATTTCACTATTGATGGTAAGACGTATTATATTTGGTCTAAGAATATTTCAGGTAGTGTTAGCTCGGGAACGGTCAAGTCCTTCACATTAACTGGTGGTAAATGGAACGATGGTACTCAGTATGGAACTGTCGGGACGGGATATGTGACCAACGACGGTTCGCATAATTATGCCGAATTTCAGATTGACTTAACCAAGTTAGGA
Organism: Lactiplantibacillus plantarum; assembly: GCF_014131735.1. Lineage (NCBI taxonomy): Bacteria > Bacillati > Bacillota > Bacilli > Lactobacillales > Lactobacillaceae > Lactiplantibacillus > Lactiplantibacillus plantarum. Next base: position 1,980,148 of record NZ_CP039121.1, on the reverse strand, counting down.
TTAACTGACAGTGCGAGTGGTAAGCAGATTTCGATGGTCAATCCGAATATCGGTAGTGACTCTACGACTAGCACTGTTGGAACAATTACGTCGACTTCAACTAGCTCAAGTAGTAGTACCAGTTCAAGTACAAATGCGAATTCTACAACTAGTTCAAGTTCTACGACTAGCACCAGTAGTGCAGCCAGTTCCTCAGCAACTAGCTCAGCTGGGGTAATTACTGATAAAAGCACGGTCTCTTCCAAGGCGTCCTCGACGACGGACAATAATGCAGCCAATGACAATGATAATCTCAACATTAAAATCGATGGTAACTTTAATGATTGGAAGAACGTGACTTTGACCGAGGGTTATAACGGTTATATGGCAATGGTTAGTGACGGAAAGTACGTCTACGTTTATGTCAAGATGAAGTATGGACAGGTTCCCGGTTACGGGGATTATAATTTCGACATTGGTGGTCAGAAGTATTACGTGTGGTCCAATGAGATGCCTAGCTCGCAAAGTGACGGGGCGGTCAAAGCTGTCTCATTTACGGGTGGTAAGTACAATGAGGGCCATCAGTACGGGACGGTCGGCAACGGGTATGTTTCTCAAGCCGGTTCACATTCGATTGCTGAATTCCGAGTGGACTTGAGCAAGTTCGATATTTCAACGATGACCGGCCAAACGATTACGATGTCCAATCCGAATATCGGTAATCAAAAAATGACCGTGGCCGGGGGCTCAACTGGTCCGTACGTAATTTCCGGTGTCGGTGTCGTAATCGTTGCTTGGGGATACTTTAAATTCCGCAAGCGGCGTCGATTAACTGCAACGGATTTACCGACCACTAAGAACTGATGATTGATAACATGTTGTGCTCGTTATTATTTAGCATTAACCACGATTAAAACGTGCTGTTCCTTTAAATTCAGAAGCAGCCAGCTTAAACCCGCTGGAAATAGATACGAGTTGGTGTAAACTTGTTTTGCTGGTTCGTCCTAAGCCGACTTCCAGGCATTTCTGCCAATTGCTGGAACGCGGTGGACACAGATTTAAGCCGCAACCCACGTCTTAAATACTGGTCTTCCACTAACCAAGCCAAGGACGCTTGCTAAGTGGAATTTCACCGCTGAGCATTGGCCGAAACGCCTTCCAGTCGGGACAGTGTTCGAATGGCGGACATGTGCGTACCCAACTTTTGGTGAATTCGTCATTGTTTTTCATAAACCATAATTTTGTCAATCAACTGTCAGACTGAAAATGATATTGAGATAGCTCACTAATCCTAAATTGTTGTAGTGAGATTTAATCTCTTGACGGAGTGCTTAATACACCTAACGCTTTGTTTAAAATTCCAGTATCAAAATAGTCAACGACAAATTGTACCGAGTTCGATGGTCGTTCATTAGCCATTCGAGCGGCTTCCCGACCGGAGGGGCTGGGTGACAATGCTCAGTAGCCAAATTATTCTTAGTCGGAAGTGTCTTTCTTCCGGCTTAGAATAAGACTCGTATTTGAGATGACGCGGGTTATGCGTTAGCTCAAATCGACGTCGGCTGCGTTCCAGCAATTGTCACCCAGCCCCGTAGGTCGGAATAGGACGCGCACCGGCTGACGAACAGGAATCTAAAATTGGCACGTTTTAATCATGATTAAAGATAGATTAACTTGCACGATGTGAATTGAATCGATAACTATTGAACTAATGATATTTAATTTACTGACAATCAATTTATAACCACCGGCGGCTTAGGCGCGTCGGTAAGCTAATTAATAGGACTGATGTACGATGAATGTAAAGATCCTACTAGGGATTGTGATATGGTTATACGGACTGTCAGTGCTCAAACGGGCTCGGCTATCTGCCTTCTACTTCATTGTGGGAAGCGCCGGGCTCTTTTTTATCTTGACGGCAATTAGTCGTCCGTATTGGGTGTGGTTTTTTACCCACGCTGTGATTCATGGGGTAGCGCTGTTTAGTGATATCACCGGTTGGTGCAGTATTATGTTCAAAATGGGCCTGGTCTACATTATTAATAGTGGTAATCCGGTAATCATGTCGATTGATTATGAATGCTCGGGAATCATTGAGACGTGTGCATTTATTTCGCTAGTAGCCTTTTACCCGGCTTACCAGCGCCGTGAAAAGGTGTTTTATGGTGTTTTTGGATTGTTGTATATTTACTTGATTAATGTATTACGCCTGTCCGTGGTGATTGTGATTGTTCACTTTGGCGGTGGTCAAACATTCTTTCTGGCTCATTCAGTGATTGGGCGGTTACTGTTCTATGTTCTGGTCATTGTCTTATATTACAATGTTTTTACCTATTCACAGTTAGCTCGAGGACTTTATCAGCAGTTTATTGATTGGAGGGAGCGAATCCTGTGATGTACTGGATAAACTTAGCGCTGACTAGAATGGGGTTTTGGATTACCTGGGCCTTAGTGCCGATCGTGGTGGAAATTATTCCGGCAATTATGTCGACTATTAAGTTAATGCGACTACATCGCCACATGCCCCGGCTTAAAGCGCCTGCTAAGTGGCCGTGGGTAACCATCATTGTACCGGTTTATAATTCTGAAGATACGTTATTTGACTGCATTCGTTCCATCGATCATCAAACGTATGATAAAAAAAGCATGCAAATTATTTTGGCGAATAATCAGAGTACCGATGATAGTTTTGGGGCGTATGCACGCGCCCAAAATGCGTTTCCTAATTTATTTTTACGGTATGTCAATACTGACAAGGGGAAAGCTCGCGCGCTTAACGCGGCCATTTACGAGAGTATTGGTAGTTATGTCATTAATATTGATAGTGATGGTTTATTGGAACCCAACGCGATTAAAAATATGGTACTACGGTTCGAGAACGATGAGCAGATTGCGGCCATGACCGGGGCAGTGCTCCCACAAAGAAACTTGGTTAAGCAAGTTCATGGTTGGTGGCATCGGCTGTTGGCTAAAAATGAGTATTACGAATATGCACAGGCTTTTCTTTCTGGCCGTACCATCGAGTCGTTCCGTGACCAGCTGTTTACCATGTCAGGAGCTTTCTCGGCATTTCGACGGGAAGTGTTAATGGAAACTTTCTTGTATGACACCGATACAATCGGTGAGGACACGGACATGACGTTTCAGATTCGGACACGTTTAGGCAAAAAGGTCGTTATTTGTGCAGATGCTATTTTTTATGTGGCGCCAATTTCAGGCTTTTCCGAGTTATATACGCAACGCCAGCGCTGGCAACGTGGTGAACTGGAAGTTGCACAACATTATATGTCACAAACAGCTAGCATCAAGGGCTTTTTCAAAGAATTTTTGGTGCGGCGAATTATGATTGATCACACGTTTACGTTTCCACGAATGATTTGGACTTTTGCGACGATTGTTTTGATTGCTTTTGGCTATTCAACTGTGGTCGTGGGGCTCTCATATCTCTTGATCTATAGTTTATACGTCATGGTAGGGGTTATTAACTTTATTAGTGTTGGTATTTTATTAAAGCCGTATCCTGAAGAACGCCATTTCTACAAGCATTTATGGTGGCTAACATTAACGCTGCCACTTTATATGTTTTTGACAGCTTGGATTCGATTGATTGGTGTTATCAATGCGATGACGACCCAGGCAACTTGGAAAATGCGGGGGTTCACCGAAGAATGGCAACGGTTGTTGGCCGTCTTACGTGATGATAGGCGTACAATCCACAATCACTATCGACGCCGGAAAGGAAAATGAGTTGAAGCGGCACGTGTTGGCTGACTACAAGATATCACGCGAAGTTAGCGGAATATCTTGATTGTTTAGTTCAGGTGCAAGAATTCAAACGAAGTAGATTAATGATGAGACGTTATTTTTATCAATTTAGTCAGAAGATGATTACGAGCGTTTGGTGGTTACTATTTGCACCAATGTTGTTATTTGCAGTAATGTCGCCGAATATTATTTTAGGGGATAACGCGACGTTTGGGACGAGTACGACCTTATTGACGACGGGGTTGATTATTATGATTGTCGCCGTGTTGATTATGAACTATGCGTATCCGCGCGTTCATCGGGTGCTATATCGACTACTAATCACAAATCAGCTCCGGACGGCTGGTGTCTTGTTAGCACTTGTTTTTATTGGTCAGCTCGTATTCGTGACATTTGTCCATCCCGTCAGTGGCTTTGACGCTGGGATGCTCCACTATGCGGCTACCAGTGCGAAACACGTCCAGGAGGTGGGCGTGACGGCGTATTACAGTCTTAATCAAAACAACATGCCAATCATGCTTTTTATGCACTGGCTATCGGAAGTGACTGGTCAAACTTCGTGGCAATTTTTTGATTACGTGACGCTGTTTTTTGTCGATCTTTCAGCAGCTTTCAATTTAATGAGCGTATTTGTGGTACGACGCTCGGCGTTAGGAATCGCTATGTATCTGCACGCCGGTTGGTTGGCGGTTTTTCCAAGTATTATTATGCCGTATACGGATGCTTGGGGACTGCCGCTGGTTTCGTTTTTCATGCTGTGCTATTTTGTGATGAGTCAAACGAAGCGACCGCCGTTACTGCGTGTGGCCGCCGCCGTCGGGTTTGGCGTGAGTGTGACATTAACGTACTTCATGAAACCCTCATCCATTATTCCGGTAATCGCCATTGCCATCATCAGCTTTTTAGCACGCTTGCGGTCGCGGCAGGGTTCACAAACGATGATGATTTTTGTGACGGTCGCCATGGCAATCTTGATGCTCGAAAGTGCCGGCCTCACTTATCATTATACGAATCAGGCCATCCAGAACCAGACGTATATCAAAATCGATAAATCAAGGTCGATTCCGGCGATTCATTTTATGGCCATGGGCGTTTACGGCACCGGCGGGTATAGTGAAAAGCAGGCGATACAGATGGCCGTTTTGCCCACCAAGGCACAAAAAACGGCTTACTCAATCAAGATGCTGAAGCGTCAGCTCAAGAAACTGGGACCGTGGGGTTACCTTGAATTCTTGGTAAAAAAGCAACGCAATAATACTGCTGACGGGACCTTTGGCTGGTTGAAGGAAGGCAATTTCTTTCGCGAAAATCAAAAACCAAGCAACCAGGGCTTTAGTAATTGGTTAAAAAACTTTATTTATTTATACGGTCGCCATATTGCAGATTTTCGGTTTGTGGCGCAACTGTGGTGGTTAGTGCTACTCGTGATTATCGCGTTGGGTTTTGGCCCGCGCTGGCAATTGATTCAATTGCTCCGGTTGGCGATGATTGGTGGGTTTATCTTCCTCCTCTTGTTCGAAGGTGGTCGGAGTCGGTACCTAATTCAGTACTTACCGTGCCTGCTATTACTGGGCGCATTCTCATTTGAACGGGCAGTTGCGAATGTCCGGCGTGTTAGGGATTGGTATCAGCGTAAGTTGCGAGCCGCGATTGCGGCAGATGAGTCCGAGTGAGCGTGCAATCGTCCCAGTGCGTGACACGAAAGCGATCGTTAACGAGCGGTTAGCAATCCAAAATAGCTGTGGTGGGTCCTAAATAGGGCTTACCACGGCTATTTTATCGTTCACGTTGTCGATTGTTGGCTCTTGCGGGGGCGCTTATCGCGTTATGGGTGGCAATGCGCGACAAATTCATTCCGACGTCAAGTGCCGGAACGGCGCGGGTTGTTCAAATTGTCTAGGTACGTTTATTAAGGGAAATACACTGATTTGGAGGCGTTGGCCAGCCGGTTACTAATGAGGCTAAACGCACTAGTTTGTAAATCAGTAATCCAAACTTGATTAAAAAACAACAAATTAATATGTGAAAATGCTGTGTTAAAATCGACTTATGCTATAATTGTTGCAAGCAAACAGTTCGCGTTATTGTGGGGGATAATCCGAATTGAGATATTAATTAGGGTGGGATTTAAGCTCATGTGGAAAAAGTTACACTATATGGACTATGTGCTGTTTATCCCGTATTTGATTCTCAGCGGGATCGGTGTTGTCATGGTCTATTCATCGAGTTCATACGTAGCCGCACAAAACGGTTCGACACCCACCGGTTATTTAGTTAAACAACTGATCTGGGTCGTCTTAGGCTTAGTGATCACCTTGGTTTGTATGAATTTGAAGATCGACTATTTTAAGCAAACCAAGTTACTTGGTATGTTAGGGTTTGCGATGTTATTTGTTCTGGTTCTCCTCCGATTGGTTGGTCAATCAATTAATGGGGCGGCTGGCTGGATCATTTTGGGACCAGTCTCGATCCAACCAGCTGAATTTTGCAAGTTTTACCTGATCATTTACTTGGCATCAATTATTTCTCAACGGGAGGCACATTTTGGGGTGGCTCGAATCCGTGAATTGGGTGCTCAGTTTGTGATGTTGTTCGCGATGATTTTACTGATTTTTGTGCAACCCGACCTTGGTGGGGCCACGATTAATTTAGCCATCGCGGCGGTTATCTTGTTTGCGAGTGGCATTTCATACTTTGTAGGTGTTGGTGTCTTTGCTGGGGCGGTCGCTGCCTTTGAATGGATTTTAGTGCCTTTAGTGAGTCGCATGCCCCAAAGTGCTTTTGCAAATTCTTATCAGTTACGGCGGTTTCTCGGTTTCCTGAATCCGTTTAAAACGGCTTCAGGAGCGGGGACACAGTTAGTCAACTCTTACTATGCCATCTCAAACGGTGGTTTGACAGGCGTTGGGATTGGGAATAGTTTGCAAAAACGTGGTTATTTACCCGAACCGAACACTGATTTTATTATGTCAATCACTGCCGAAGAACTCGGACTAATTGGCATTTTAATCGTAATGGGCTTACTACTTGTCATCGTGATGCGCACGATCTATATCGGGGTTCGTGCGACTAATACGTTCAACGCGTTGGTCTGTTACGGTGTCGCAGCCTACATGACCATTCAAGCATTTATTAATGTGGGTGGGATCGTTGGTCTGATTCCGATTACTGGGGTGACCTTCCCATTCATGAGTTATGGTGGTTCTAGCATGATGGTATTGACGCTTTCACTAGGATTGGTATTAAACATTAGTGCACTTGAAAAAATGGCGCGCCTTAATACAGTTCGACAGGCAGGCTAAGACGATTTTATTTGGAAATGAGGGATTTTGGTGAAGAAAGTATTAATTGCTAACCGTGGTGAAATTGCGACCCGGGTCATTCGTGCTTGCCACGAATTAGGCCTTCAGACTGTTGCGATTTACGCCAAAGAAGATGAGTTTTCAGTTCACCGTTTTAAAGCTGATGAAGCGTACTTAGTAGGTGAGGGTAAGGCGCCGATTGCGGCTTACCTGGATATTGAAGATATTATTCGCATTGCTAAAGAAAATCATGTGGATGCGATTCACCCAGGTTACGGCTTTTTATCTGAAAATGCTACTTTTGCTCGGCGGATTGCTGAAGAAGGCATGACCTTCGTTGGTCCTAAGCCAGAGCACCTCGAGATGTTTGGTGATAAGATTACGGCCAAACGTGTAGCTCGCGATGCCGGCGTGCAGACGATTCCGAGCACCTTACACCCGGTTACTAGCCTGAACGAGGCGTTACAGTTTACTCAGCAATACGGTTATCCAATTATGATCAAAGCTGCCATGGGTGGTGGTGGTCGGGGAATGCGCATCGTTCATGAAGCTTCTGAATTACAAGAAGCTTTTGACCGTGCCCGTTCAGAGGCCATGCAATCCTTTGGTGATGACGAGATTTACTTGGAAAAATTCATCGCGAATCCCAAACACATTGAAGTCCAGATTTTAGCGGATGCTCACGGCAATGTCATGCATTTATTTGAACGTGACTGTTCTGTTCAGCGCCGTAATCAAAAAGTGATTGAATTTGCACCGGCCGTGGCCCTGCCAATCGAGTTGCGTCAAAAGATCTGTAACGCCGCAGTCGACTTGATGAAGAGTGTACACTATTTAAACGCCGCAACGGTTGAATTCTTGGTTGAAGGGGACCAATTCTACTTCATGGAAGTTAATCCGCGGGTTCAAGTTGAACATACGGTGACAGAAATGATTACCGAAATCGATATTGTCCATGCTCAGCTCAAAATTGCGATGGGTGGTGACCTATTCGAGGATTTACGGTTACCACATCAAGACGCATTGACATATAAGGGTGCGGCAATTCAGTGTCGAATTACGACGGAAGATCCCGCAAATGATTTTATGCCAGATACTGGTCGCATCGAGACGTACCGGTCACCAGGTGGTAATGGGGTTCGTTTGGATGCTGGTAATACCTATTCCGGCGCAATCGTAACGCCTTATTTTGATTCACTGCTTGTAAAGGCTTGTGTTGCGGCGCGGAGCTTCAAAGCGGCCGTTCATAAAATGCGACGCGTCCTAGTTGAGTTCGATATTCGCGGCGTGAAGACGAACATTCCGTTTATGCTGAATGTGATTGACAACCCAACGTTCCAAGCAGGTGAAGCGGGGACCCGGTTTATTGATCAGACCCCAACGCTCTTCAAATTCCCTGACGATACGCAACGTGAAGATAAGATGTTGAAGTATATTGGGAATGTGACGGTCAATGGTTTCGCTGACGTTGCCCAACATTCGAAGAAGTACTATCCGGACGTTGAGTTTAAGGATGATTTTCAACCGATCGCACCCGACATCGTCACGGCAAAAGACGTGTTGGATCAACAAGGTGTCCAGGGATTACAACAGTGGTTGTTAGCCCAGAAGCAAGTGTTATTAACAGATACGACCATGCGGGATGCGCATCAGAGTTTATTTGCAACGCGGATGCGGACGAAGGATATGTTAGCCGTTGCCGCGGCTTCACAAAAAGCGTTGCCACAGTTATTCTCCTATGAGATGTGGGGTGGTGCGACGTTCGATGTGGCCTATCGTTTTCTAAATGAAAACCCCTGGAATCGGCTGAAAGTACTTCGGCAGGCAATGCCCCGGACACTCTTCCAAATGTTGTTCCGTGGTTCCAATGCGGTGGGTTACCAGAACTATCCAGATAATGTGATTCGCGAATTTATCTTAGAAGCAGCTAAGAGTGGCATTGATGTTTTCCGCATTTTTGACAGTTTGAATTGGGTTCCTCAAATGGAAAAGAGTATTCAGGCCGTCAAGGAAACCGGGAAGATTGCGGAAGCCACGATCTGTTATACGGGCGACATTATGAACCCTGATCGGCAAAAATACAATCTTGATTATTATCGTCAGCTGGCCTTGGATCTGCAATCAACTGGTGCCGATATTATTGCCATCAAGGATATGGCGGGTGTGTTAAAGCCAGAGGCCGCCTATGAATTAGTATCGACGTTGAAAGACGCGCTGTCCGTGCCAGTTCATCTGCATACGCATGATACGACTGGTAATGGAATCTTTACCTATGCCCGAGCAGTGGAAGCTGGTGTTGACGTGGTCGATGTTGCTGCGAGTGCGCTATCAGGCACGACCAGCCAACCATCAATGAGCTCGTTGTATTACGCATTAGCCCACAATGATCGGCAACCTGATGTTGATATTAACAACGTTGAAGCTATCAATCGGTATTGGCAAGGCGTACGGCCGTACTACCAAGACTTCTCGAATGGTATGACCGGCCCCCAAACGGATATTTATCAGACGCAGATGCCGGGTGGACAATATTCTAACTTGCAGCAACAAGCTAAGGCTGTTGGTCTCGGGGATCGTTGGGAAGAAGTTAAGACGATGTATGCGACGGTCAATGATATGTTTGGTGATATTATCAAAGTTACGCCCAGCTCTAAAGTTGTTGGTGACATGGCCCTGTTCATGATGGAAAATCACTTGACACCGGACGATGTTTATAATCAGGGTACCAAGCTCGATTTCCCAGCATCGGTCATCAACTTCTTTGCTGGCAATCTTGGTCAACCAGTCGGAGGCTTTCCAAAGAAGCTCCAGCAGATCGTCTTGAAAGGCCAGCCAGCGTTGACTGTGCGGCCCGGTAGTTTAGCCAAACCAGCTGACTTTGCTGCGGTCAAAGCAGAGCTATCGGCTAAGCTTGGTCATGAAGCGAGCCATCAGGAAGTGCTCAGCTACATCCTGTACCCGAAAGTATTCATGGATTACGATGCTAGCCATAAGCGCTACGGGCACGTATCACTGTTAGACACACCGACCTTTTTCCAAGGCATGCGGCTCGGTGAGACGGTCAATATTGAGTTAGCCAAAGGTAAGACGATGATCGTCAAGCTTAATCAGATTAGTGATCCCGATGTCGATGGTGTCCGGACACTTTACTTTAGTATCAATGGTCAAAATCAAGAGATTATGGTCAAGGACAATGCCATTCACCAATCGGCAACCAGCACGCGCAAGGCGGAACCAACTAATGAAGATGAAGTTGGCGCAACGATGAGTGGTTCAGTTCTGAAACTGTTAGTTAAGAAGGGCCAAACGGTTAAGAAAGGTGAGCCATTACTTGTGACGGAAGCAATGAAGATGGAGACAACCATTCAGGCACCGGAAGATGGGGTCATCGAACATATTTATGTTAATGCGGGTGACGTCATTCAGACGGATGACTTACTGCTCGAGATTGCACCACAATAAGGATATTTCAAGCAAAAACACTAGTGGCTTAGGTTACTAGTGTTTTTTAGCTTCAGCGCTTCGCCAATAAAAACCACTGCGTAGTTAAGAACTTAGTTGACGAAATGCTGAATCTAGCCTAACATTTAAACAGAAACGCTAGTAGAAGAGGTGAGGTTCGATGGATTTTACAGTTAAACCGCGCCGGTCGCTCATCGTTTATATGCATTCGATGAAGCAGGTGCGTCAATTGAAACGTTTTGGATTAATTCAATACCAATCGCGTAAAGAGCATTATGTGGTCTTGTACATGGATGAAAGTCAAATTCCGGCCGCGACCACGAAAATCAAAAAATTAAATTTTGTCCGCAGGGTTGAACCGTCATACCGCCCGGACGTTGCAATGAACTTTGGCGAACGTGTGGATCAAGGCTTTTTTAAGCCAACCACGACTGGTGCGCCTGATGACGATGATGAGGATTAAGTTGGTGAAGATGAAATGCGAATTGTAGCAGGAGACTTTGGTGGTCGGCGGCTCAAAGCCGTGCCAGGCATGCAAACTCGGCCGACAACGGACAAGGTTAAAGAAGCTGTTTTTAATATTATTGGCCCCTATTTCGATGGTGGGCAGTCCCTAGACTTATTTGCTGGGAGCGGTGGCTTGAGTATCGAAGCTGTATCACGCGGAGTGGCTCGGGCCGTCTTGATTGATCGGCAGTATCAAGCCATCAAGACGATCAAGGATAACATTGCCGTTACAAAGGCCCCCGAACGATTTGAAGTTATCAAAGGCGATGCTGAGCGTATTTTGGACCGATTAGCATCCCAAGATGAACACTTTGATTGGGTGTTTTTAGACCCACCCTATGCCAAGCAACAGATTGTGAAGGATATTCAGCATTGTGATGCACTAGGATTGCTGAATCCGGGTTGCCGGGTCATTTGTGAGACGGATACGAATGCGAACTTGCCAACGGTCTTACCCGGATTTGAATTGATCAGACAACAAGATTACGGTATTACGGTCATTACCATTTACCAAAAAGTAACGGAGGTCGGGTAAGTTATGGTGACAGCAGTTTTTCCGGGGAGTTTCGACCCAATCACACGGGGCCACTTGGATATGATTCAACGTGCCAGTCGATTAGTTGACCGGTTGATTGTGGCCGTCATGGTCAATACGAGTAAGCAACCGTTATTTACGATGACGGAAAAAGTCGCGATGATCAGTGATGAGCTGACGGGTTTACCCAACGTTGAAGTTCAGGCCGCAACTGGTTTGACCGTTGACTTTATGGCGAGTGTCCATGCGACAGTTTTGGTACGTGGTTTGCGGAATGAACAGGATTTCGGGTATGAACGTGATATCGCTTGGATGAACAAGTCATTAGACGAGACGATCGAAACGATTTGCTTGATTGCACGGCCCCCGTACGCTTACTTTTCTTCCAGCTTAATTAAGGAAGTTGCCAAGATGGGAGCGGACGTTTCCAAGTACGTCCCGACCGCGGTGGCGCAAAAACTCCATCAGCGGTTAGGAACTGATCAGCATGACTAAGGGCCGGGAGTTGTTAAAACGTTACTGGGGCTTGCTGGTCGTGATACTGGTGGTACTTGCACTATTTCTAATTCCTTTACCGTACTATATTGAAGGACCCGGAAGTGCAAACAATTTGAAGACTTTTGTGACCGTCAAGCGGCATCCGGATCATCACCGGGGTAAGTTTATGTTGACCTCGGTCGCAGAAGCTCGAGCGACGCCGCTGATGTGGCTTTACGCACAATTGAATCCGCACTATGACGTGGTCAGTGCTCAGGATATGACTGGCGGTCAGGATGACGCGACTTATAATCGGGTTCAGAAGTTTTATATGCGAAGTGCAATCAACGAAGCTATCGCGACGGCGTATTCGGCTGCGCATCAGCAATACCGCAAGGTTTATCAGGGTATCTACGTTTTAACGGTTCAGTCTAATTCGAAATTTAGAAACCAGTTAAAAGTTGGCGATACGATTACGAAAGTCGATGGCCACCATTTTAATACAGCCAGTGCGTATCAGCATTATATTGGTAAGCAGGGCGTCGGACATCGAGTGACGATCACGTATCGGCGAAAGGGCCATTTGAAGCAAGCAAGTGCGCCCCTAATCAAGCTGAGCACGCACCGCGCCGGGATTGGTATCGGCCTAACTGATAATATTAAAGTGACGACGACTATTCCGGTTAAGGTTGATCCCGGACAAATCGGGGGTCCCTCGGCCGGATTGATGTTTAGCTTGCAAATCTATCAGCAATTGACTAATCAGAATTTGCGACACGGACGGAAGATTGCGGGGACCGGCACCATCGATCAAAATGGACAAGTTGGTGAAATTGGTGGTATCGACAAGAAAGTGATTGCTGCTAAGCGGGCAGGGGCGACAATTTTCTTTGCACCGTATGTGAAACCAACCAAAGCGCTTTTGGCGGTTGAAGAAAAGGGTCAAACTAACTATCAACTTGCTAAAGCGACCGCGAAAAAGTACGCGCCTAATATGAAAGTTGTTCCAGTGACCTCATTTAAACAGGCCGTTCATTATTTGCAGACACACCAATAGTAAAATTGAAATGCAAGTTAGCAAAGTTTGGGGTAAAACCCAAACTTTTTTCATGGGTAGCCGCTCCTTTTGCGTAACTATTCGCTGAAGGGGTGAAAACAAATGATAGATTGGATTAAGCTGCTCAAAATGCACTGGCGGATTGTTGGTGGTGTTACTGCCGTGATCATTATTTTGATAACGGGATGGGCACTGAGTCAACTTAAGCAGCCTCAACCCGCCGGTACGGATAACTTGTTGGCGCATTCGTTCAATTCCACATCAATGGGAGGCGCGAGTCGAACGTCTGCCAATGCTGACCAGCCCGCAACGAGTACCCAACCGTCGAACGCTACACCGAGCCCAGCCCGACCGACAGGTGCTAGTTCACCCGGGTATGTCGATATTAAGGGTGCGGTTAATAAACCAGGGTTGTATCAGGTTACTGCTAGTATGCGGGTCGCGGATGTCATCCAACTGGCACAAGGCATGCAGCCACAGGCAGATGCTCAGCAGATCAACTTGGCTGCCAAAGTGACTGATCAGCAAGTGATCTACGTGCCAGCTAAGGGCGAACAGGCCCCGGCTGTTGCGCCACCAGTCGTCCAGTCAACGGGGCCTACTGGCGGAACACCAACTAGTGATCATGCGGCAACGGATAAGATCAATCTCAACACGGCTGATGTGGCCGCGCTGCAAACGTTGAGCGGAATCGGGCAGAAGAAGGCTGAAAAAATCATTGATTATCGCCAGCAACATGGTAATTTTAAAACAATTGATGATTTGAAAAACGTCAGCGGCTTTGGAGAAAAGACTGTGGCCAAATACAAAGACCAGCTCACCGTCTAGTTTCAAAGCGCACATTTTGGTATACTACTGTCATTGAAAGTGAGGCATAAAATGATGAAAGATCAACGAATTCCATGGGATCAGTATTTTATGATGCAGGCGGTCTTATTGGCGAGTCGAAGCACGTGTGAGCGGCTTTCGGTTGGTGCCACGATTGTTCGCGACAAACGCATTATTGCGGGTGGTTACAATGGTTCAGTATCCGGCGATGTTCATTGTATCGATGAGGGGTGTTACCTTGTTGATGGGCACTGTGTTCGCACTATTCACGCGGAAATGAATGCGATTTTGCAGTGTGCGAAATTCGGTGCAGCTACGGATGGTGCTGAAATCTATGTCACTGACTTTCCATGTTTACAATGCACGAAAATGTTATTACAAGCTGGAATTCAAAAAATTCATTATTTACGTAATTATCATAACGATGCGTATGCCATGTCCTTAATTGAACGAAAACACGTGGCTTTACAACAAGTTCAGTTCGACCAATCAGATTTGGATAAGCTGAATCTTGATCAAATCTTGTTAGATCGTGACTAATTGCGTGCACTATTTTTTGCTGCCATTGCGTGCGGCTTACTTAGTAGTTGGTTAGTTGACCAACAATGGCTGGCAGCCGGATTATTATTAATTTGGTTATTGCGAGTCATCCGATTACGAGATCGACAGTGTTTGATGGTGACGATTGGCTGTGTTTTATCTTTGGCAATCTGGCTGAACTGGCAAAACCACCGTTTCGCCTCCATTGTTCAGCGGCCCAGTCAGGTGGTCACAAGCCATTTGGCTGTCCAACCCGATGCGATTACGGTGCGCGGTGGTCAGTATCAGCTGATTGCCACTAGTCCAATGGGCAAAGTACTTGTTAGAGGACAGCTGAAAAGTGCCACTGAAAAACAGTATCTGACCCAGTTTACTCACCGGACGATCTGGCACGTTCAGGGGGAAGTCGCCGCCATCGCACCTCCTACCAACCCGGGGCAGTTTAATGCGCCTAGGTATTATCGCAGTCAAGGCATCGCCCGCCAAGTAACGGTCACAGCGGTTCAACGAATAGAAATTGCGTCGCGGCGTGGTTGGCTGGGGCTACTTGATCGATTACACCAATGGCGTCAGCAATTCTTTCTAGCCTGTCAAAGATTGCCACCAACGCTTAGTCGTTATGCGACGAGTCTACTGGTTGGGATACGCCCCACAGATTTTCAGACGACAATGGGGGCCGTTCAACAGCTGGGACTATTGCATTTGTTCAGTTTGTCGGGTATGCATGTTATTTTATTAGTTAAATTCTTGCAATGGGTCTTGTTACGACTGCATCTAAGTCAGCAAGCAATCGATATTTGGTTATTAGGGCTCTTGCCAGCATACCTTGTCTTGGGCGGCGGTGCCGATAGCTTGCGGCGGGCAGTTGTAACCGCGGCTTTACCAATTATTTGGCAGTTGCTAACACATCAGTCAAGTGGGGCGTTGGGTGGTTGGAGCCTTGCCCTTATAATGGGGATTGCCCATAATCCTTTGGTATTGAGCCAATTAGGTGGTCAGCTCAGTTATGGACTAGCCTTGCTGCTGATCTTAATGCCTGGTTTGCCGCCGTGGCGATTAGCAATTTGGATTCAGGTTATCAGTTTACCGGTTTTGCTTGTAGCTACGGCGCAGTGGCATCTGTGGTCCTTAGCAGTCAATTTGGTGGTTGCGCCTATTTTTAGTTGGGTATTATTACCGGTGACGGTCGTGGGGGCGAGCATTGGCTTTGGTTCTACCAATGTCACCAGCGTGTGTGAATGGGTGTTGGTTAATTTTCAGAATTGGCTTGAGTGGGTCAGCCATTGGCCAGGCCTACTCATTATCGGTCAACCGAGTACACTGTGGGCATGGACGCTCAGTCTATTGAGTTTGTGGTTGTTACGGACACCGCGGCGTCGGTATTACTGGGGACTGTTACTGGCATATGCTTGTTTTAGTCTTAGTCTACGTTTTCCACTTCACGGTGCCGTTCAATTTATCGATGTCGGTCAGGGCGATTCGATCTTGATTCGCCAACCATTTAACCGCCAAGTGAGTTTGATCGATACTGGGGGGCAACTACACTTTTCCCGGCCACGTTGGCAGGCAGAGCAGGTACAACCGCGATCGCGTGCGGAAACGATTACGGTCAATTATTTGCACCGGCTAGGGATCACTCACTTGGATACAGTTTATTTATCACACAAGGATGTTGACCATATTGGTGATTTGGGTGAACTATTACGCTTGATGCCGGTCAATCAAGTGGTGGTACCTGCCGGAATGGCGCGCCTAGCCAAGTTTCAAAAGCTGCTAGTGCCCGCCAGAAAGCGGCCTAAAGTGGTTGAAGCATTGGCCGGCCATACGTTTGCAGATGGATTGGTTGCGGTGCATCCGTTTAAACCGGGACGGGCTGAAAATGAAGATTCGTTGGTGCTAACGGGGGTTTTTGGTCAGCAACGTTTCATGTTTACGGGTGATCTTGACCGAGCGGGGGAGCGTGCAATCGTTGCCCGATATCCACAATTACGCGTGGACGTTTTAAAGCTAGGGCATCATGGCAGTAAAACAGCCTCGGATCCGTTAGCTTTGCGCCAATTAGGTGTGCACCACGGTATTTTATCGGTGGGTCGGCACAATCGCTATGGGCATCCGAATCAAGAAACACTAATAACTCTAGCTGAACAGCATATTGTCACTTATTCAACGGCTTTGCAGGGGATGATAACCTATCGTTTCGTTAATCATCGCCAGGGACGTTGGCAAACATTTTTAAAGGAAGGTGATCGCCATCAACGCACAACAGGCGTTAAAATCGATTCGCAACGGTGACTTGGCATCGATCTATGTTATCTTGGGAACGGTCGACTATTTGGCCGATCAGCTCAAACAGGCTTTTACGCAGCAAATTCCCAGTGAAGAACAAACGATGAACGTCGGCAGTTATGATATGGAAACGACGCCAGTAGCTGTAGCTTTAGATGATGCAATGTCGGCACCGTTTTTTGGTGAACGGCGATTAGTCTTTATTAATCACCCGTACTTTTTGACGGGTGAAAATAAGAAGACCAAGGTTGACCATGATCTGGCCTCACTACAGCACTATTTTGAACAACCTGAACCAAGTACGATTCTGGTGTTTATGGCACCCTATGAGAAATTAGATGCGCGTAAAAAGCTCGTTAAAACGTTAAAAAAACAGGCGACGACGGTTGAAGTCAACCAAGTCTCGGAGGCTGAAACGCAACGCTATGTGCAAGCGGCGTTAGATGAGAAACAGATTCGCATTGATGCGGACGCACTACAGGAACTGGTTAATCGAACTGACGGGCAGTTGGGACTGATTATGGGACAATTACCGAAGTTGATGATTTACGCAGCCCAATCCCAACGAATTGATTTAGCGGCAGTTCAGGCTTTGGTGACTAAATCACTGACGCAAAATGTTTTTGATTTGGTCAACGATGTACTTCGTTATCAGACGCAGTCAGCGGTCGAACTTTACCATGAACTGGTGGCAGCTCAGGAAGCCCCACTAAAGATCAATGCAATCTTATTAGGACAATTCCGATTGTTGCTACAGGTCAAAATTATGGCGCGTGCAGGCTATAGTCAGGGCAGCCTAGCTAGCACGCTTAAAGTGCACCCATATCGGGTCAAACTAGCCATGCAAACGGTCCGCCATTTTGATCAAGCTGCGTTACGGGCGGCGTACTTAGGACTGCTCCAAACAGAAGTACAAATGAAAACGACACAACGCGACCCGGAGTTGCTCTTTGAGTTATTTATGGTTCAATTTGTTAATGAGCGACAGGCAGCGGTCGGAACGCGGCTGTCCCGTTAGGCATTGGCTTGTTGGACAAGCGAGAACGACTATTCACGAAGGCAAAAGTAATAGTGCTTAGATATGGAGCCCCAAAAAAAGATGGTCGACCGGAATTCTCAGAATTCGGTCGACCATCTTTTGAGTCATTAAAGGCGATAAAAAAACGCCGTCGCAATGCTCGGGCGTAAAATTAGCTTATTTAGCGTAACGTGCAGCCATCCGTGACTTGTCACGGGCAGCTTTGTTGCGCTTGATAAGACCTTTAGAAGCAGCCTTGTCAACGGCGCTAGTTGCTGCTAAGTATAAATCGTCGACGTTGTCGGCACCAGCAGTTTTAGCAGCTTCAAATTTTTTAACAGCAGTCCGCATCGCACTCATTTGGGCGGTGTTACGGACGTTTGCTTTATTGTTTGTTTTCACGCGTTCAATAGCGGATTTGATAATTGGCATCAGATTCACCTCCATCATTTTTTCAACAAATGCTATTATACATAAGCCCCGGCTTGAATGCAACCGTTATGTGTAAAGTAATTTATCTTGATATGTATTGAAACTTGCTTTTTACTCCTTAGTTTGCTAGACTATATCAAGTGTTCAGCAACCCTTTACTTAGTTTTTCGTGCACCACCAACGATTTACTCAGTTTAGGGCAATTATTGGAAAGGTGGTTGAAACACATGGCAATTTCACGCGAAAAGAAGACGGAGCTTATTAACAAGTATGCTCGTCACGAAGGCGATACTGGTTCTGTTGAAGTCCAAGTTGCAGTTTTAACGGAAGACATCAACGAATTAAACGAACATTTACGAGTTCACAAGAAGGATTTTCATTCACAACGTGGGTTGATGAAGAAAATTGGTCACCGTCGTAACTTGTTAGCTTACCTTCGTAAAGAAGACGTTAACCGTTACCGTGACTTAATCCAAAGTCTTGGTCTTCGTCGTTAATATTGAGATTACGAGAACTGCCTGCGGGTGGTTCTTTTTTTGTGTAAAAAATTACAGAAACGATACATAAACTTTATTAAACCCAAACAACCGTTCGCTATACTTATGTTTATTCAAAAGTGAATGAGGGGATTTCATGGAAGCAATGGCAACGTTGACTCGTAACTTTCGGGTCTTATGGTTTGGCAGTTTAATCACTGATTTAGGTAACGCAATGACGTTACCGTTTATTGTGCTGTATATTCAGACATTAGGCGATTATTCAACGACCCAGTTGAATTTTCTAGGGGCAGCGGCGTTTGCCGTGACATACGCCTGCAAAGCTTTAGTCGCACCATTGTGGGGCCGATTGGCGGATCAAAAGGGGCGTAAGCTGATGTGTCTACGCGCATCTGGCATGATGACCTTAACGATTCTCGGTGTGGGACTAGCACCTAACGTGATCGTCCTCTTGATTTTACGAGCCGCACAGGGAGCGTTTTCAGGTTACATCAATAATGCTAACGCACTGATTTCGATTACCGTACCTGCGGAACAACGTGGCCAGTGGTTAAGTAAACTGGTCACTGGTAGCATCAGTGGCACATTGATGGGGCCACTTTTGGGAAGCTTTCTGGCTAATACCGTTGGCTATCGGGGGGCGTTCGTGGCTACCAGTAGTTTGATGGCGCTTGTCTTTGTCATGACCTGGTGGGGTGTTCAAGAGAAGGTGACGGCAGTTAGTCGCGCCACGTTACCACCATTGCGACCAATCTTACATCAATTGGGTGGTCGCTTTATTTGTGCCTTGCTGACATCGTTACTAGTTGTTCAGGCGACGACCAATGCGATAACACCACTGTTAAGCTTGCTGGTCGGACAGTTAGCGCCCCAAGCAACGGCGCAGACGATTATCTTGATGACGGGGATTGTGGCGGCTGCGCCGGGACTTGCCACGATTCTAATGGCTGGTCGTGTTGGGCGCATTCTGGATCGGCTGGGCGCTGGCCGTTGCTTAGTTACTTTTTTGATTTTAGCGATTGTTGACTTATTGTTGACTAGTTTGGTACATCAGGTCACGTGGCTGGTCGGGCTACGGCTAATACTGGGAATTGCGGATGCGGCACTATTGCCCGCGCTTCAAGTGATGACAGTCGAGCATGTCCCACACGCAGCGTTTGGGCGTGTGTTTAGTTTAAATCAGTCCGCGCAAGCTTGTGGTAACGTGGTCGTCCCCGGGTTAGCCGTGATTGTTGCCAATTGGTGGGGGTATCAGTCAATCTTTATTGTTACGGCTGGATTACAGCTGATGGCATTGATGCTGTGGGTCGCGTATTTTAGTCAGCAACGACCACATTAGATTGCATTGAATGGTCTAACTATTGCTTTACTTTAAAATGTGGTAAACTGGGGAGAGTTACTTAATCGGAACAGGTACGCTGGTACTTGTAAATTTTAATAGAGGAGTTTTTAGATCATGAACTTTGCAAACGTTGATTTGATGACCGCAATGGTGACCCCTTTCGATGATCACCAACAATTGGACGAAAAGCGGTTAGCAAGTTTGATTGAACATTTATTGGCACACGGCACCCAAGGTATTCTGGTGGGTGGGACAACTGGTGAAGCACCAACGCTAACCGAAGATGAAAAATTAACCTTACTAAAGAAAGCAGCTGAGATTGTCGATGGTCGGGTACCAATCGTGGCCGGGACCGGCTCAAACAGTACCGCTGCTACCATCGCATTTACTAAGAAGGTTAGTCAGATTAAGGGGATTGATGCAGCTTTAGTGGTGGTTCCCTACTACAACAAGCCTGATCAAGCTGGTATGATTGCCCACTTTACAGCGGTTGCTGATCAAGGTGGCTTACCAGTTATTATTTATAATATTCCGGGCCGGGTTATTGTGAAGATGACCGTGGCCACGATCTTAACATTAGCACAAAATCCCAATATTATTGGGATTAAGCAGTGTGCGACGATGGAAGAGTTTGGCGCGATTGTCGAAAATGCACCGGCTGATTTTCTTGTTTATACTGGTGAAGATTCTCAGAGTTTGGCTGCCAAGGAAATTGGTGGTGCTGGGGTTATCTCAGTGGCAAGTCATATCTATGGTGACGAAATGACGGCGATGTTTAGTGCCATCGACCAGGGTGAGATTGCCACGGCCGCTAAGTATCAACGGGACTTAACACCCAAGATGAGTGCCTTGTTTAGTGCACCATCGCCATCGCCAGTTAAAGCGGCCTTAAATCATTTGGGTCAGCCGGTGGGTGAACCACGGTTACCAATCTTACCATTGAGTACTGAACAAACGGCTCAGCTTTTTAAAACATTAAACATTTAGAAGAATCAAGGTGAAATAATTGAGTAGTGAAATTCAAATTACCCCATTTGGTGGGGTCCGTGAGAACGGCAAAAACATGTATGCTGTCGAAGTCGATGGTGATATTTATATTTTAGATTGTGGGTTAAAGTACCCAGAAAATGAGTTATTAGGAATTGATATCGTGATTCCGGACTTCAGTTATTTGCGAGAAAATGCTGATCGAATCGTCGGTGTCTTTTTGACCCACGGCCACGCTGATGCCATTGGTGCGTTACCGTACTTTTTGAATGAGTTCAACGTTCCCGTGTTTGGTTCAGAGCTAACCATTGAGTTGGCAAAAATTCAATTGCAAAAGGACCCTAAAGCTAAAAACTTTAATGACTTCCACATCATTAATGAGAAGACAGAAATTGATTTTGGCACGGTCACGGTTTCGTTTTTCCGCACGACCCATTCGATTCCAGATTCAATGGGAATCGTGTTGCAAACCAGTGCCGGTGAGGTCGTTTATACCGGTGACTTTAAGTTTGATCCGACGGCCGCAGGCGACTATCAGACTGATTTTGCGCGGTTGGCGGAGATTGGATCAAAAGGCGTCTTGGCGTTACTTAGTGATTCAGCTAATGCAGAAAATTATGAACAGCCGGTCAGTGAACGTGAAATTGCGGCCTATGTTTTAGAAACGTTTAAATATCATCCAGGACGGATCATTGTCGCTTCAGTTGCATCCAATATCTTGCGTATTCAGCAAGTTTTAGATGCCGCTGCAAAGTCTAATCGGAAAGTCGCTTTAATGCCTGGTGACGTTGAGAGTATCGTGAAGACCGCAATCGATTTAGGCAAGTTACACATGCCTGAAGACGTTGTCGTACCACTTAAAGCCATTGATAAACTTAAACCTGAACAAATCGTGATTTTACAAACGGGCCGAATGGGCGAACCTATTAAGGCCTTACAACGGATGGCTAATAAGCAGGAGAGCAAGGTCAATATCGAAAAGGGTGATCTGGTATTTATTACTACCACACCGTCACATTCGATGGAAACCGTGGTTGCCAAGACCCGTGATATGATTTATCGTGCTGATGCGGACGTTAAGGCGATTGCTGATGAAATGAATTCCTCCGGCCATGCCGCTAAACGTGACTTGCAAATGATGATCAACATGATGAAGCCCCAATATTTCATTCCGATTCAAGGGGAGTATCGTCTGTTGGATGCTCATGCGGACTTTGCACGTGAAGTTGGAATTCCGGACGACCATGTCCTGATCGCAGCCAAGGGTGACCAGTTACGTTATGACGGTGATACCATGCACTTGGCCGGTTCAATCGAAGTCGGCGATACGATGATCGATGGCATCGGGGTCGGTGACATTGGAAACATTGTGTTACGTGACCGCAAGATTTTGTCTGAAGACGGTATTTTCGTGGCAGTGGTCACGATTGATCGCAAAAAGAAGAAGATTATTGCGACTCCTAAGATTACTTCACGGGGCTTCGTCTACGTCAAGACTAGTAAAGACTTGATGCAAGAGAGCGCTGAGTTAGTCAAAACGACGGTGCAAGAAAATCTCGATAATAAAGAGTTTGATTGGGGCCATTTAAAACAGGCTGTCCGTGAGAAGTTGAACCATTATTTATGGGACCAGACCAAGCGGCACCCAGTTATTTTACCGGTTATTATGGAAGTTAATCAGCATCATCGGCGTACAAAGAAGGCTAAACCAGCCAAACCAGTCGAGACTGAATCTAAAGCTTAGTATTAAAAAAGTCGGAAGCTACTTCCGACTTTTTTGGTTACAATGAAGAGGAGGAAGGTTCAATGACAATAGCTGAAACACAATTGGCCGCCGAACAAGCCAGTCGAGCTCAGGATTGGTCCAAGGCGGCTAGTTTGTGGGAGCAAGTGTATCAGGCACAGCAAACGGCACCAGTTAATTACGAATTGGTCCAAGCGTTGGTGGCTGATCAACAATATGTGGCAGCAGCTAATTATGCCAGTGAGTTTGAAGCGCAGTATTTAGCAACCGATGCGGCCGCAGATCTGTATCTGAATGCATTGGTTGCTAATCATGACTTCATTTCTGCCCACATTATGATCAAGGCACGCCCAACGAGTGCGTGGACTACGGCTGCAAACACAACTTTAAAAGCGGCGGAGAGTACGGCTGAGCGAACGCTAGGATCGACATTGACCACAACAATGCGTCATTTTTATCATTTATCTGACCAGCCCGTCCAGAAACAGGTGGCAGGTTTGCAAGCAGCCCGTCACCTGCCATATGAGCGCTATCTGACGGCAGCCAAGTTTCTATTAGTAGATCCGTTTTTGCATCCCTTAACACGAGTAGAAGTGTTATATACACTGTACCAATTGCAAGTATCAGAGACGGTCAAGATGCAGTGGCTACTGGATGAGAAGATGTTGACACTGTGTCCAGCAAAGTTAGTCGCACTCGGTCAGGACGAGACGAGCAAGGCCGTTTACCATGCTTTGAAAGTGCGACTTGGTAATCAAGATGTCTTTTTATATGAAAGCTTACGAGAACTTTTACAATTGCAATTAATGTATTTATATCCATGCGCTGCACAGGTTATTACAGATTCCACGGCTTGGATCGATCTTTTGATTAGTTTGCAAACTGGGCAGACGATAACGCCGTCTGATGACCAAACTGAAAAAATGATGAAAATTCAGCAAAAAATTCAGCAATTTAGCCTTGATTTACAATCATAAGCGTGTGTAATAAGAATTTACTAACAAAAATTCAATTTTTTGAATAATATCTGTTTACAAATCAGATTAGGCTATATATAATATTTAAGGATTCTCAGTGATGGGTGCGCGATTTGGCCTTTTCACTAGGATGTAGTATAATACTAACTAAAGAATTGTTGAGACCATTTTGGCCTCGACGTTATTCTTGCGAAAATCACAGGAGGTTTCATTAATGGCAAAAGAACATTATGAAAGAACAAAACCCCATGTAAACATTGGTACTATTGGCCACGTTGACCATGGGAAGACTACTTTGACCGCTGCAATCACTAAGGTATTAGCATCTAAGGGCTTGGCTAAAGAACAAGACTTTGCTTCTATCGATGCTGCTCCGGAAGAACGTGAACGTGGTATTACTATCAACACTGCCCACGTTGAATACGAAACTGAAAAGCGTCACTACGCTCATATCGATGCCCCAGGACATGCTGACTACGTTAAGAACATGATTACTGGTGCCGCTCAAATGGACGGTGCGATCTTAGTTGTTGCCGCAACTGATGGTCCTATGCCACAAACGCGTGAACACATCCTCTTGGCTCGCCAAGTTGGTGTTGACTATATCGTTGTCTTCTTAAACAAGACTGATCTTGTTGACGATGACGAATTAGTTGACTTGGTTGAAATGGAAGTACGTGAATTACTTTCAGAATACGATTTCCCTGGTGACGATATTCCTGTTATCCGTGGTTCAGCGCTTAAAGCACTTGAAGGCGACCCAGAACAAGAAAAGGTTATCATGCACTTAATGGATGTTGTTGATGAATACATCCCAACTCCAGTTCGTGATACTGAAAAGCCTTTCTTGATGCCTGTTGAAGACGTCTTCTCAATCACTGGTCGTGGGACTGTTGCTTCTGGTCGTATCGATCGTGGGACTGTTAAGGTCGGCGACGAAGTTGAAATCGTTGGTTTACACGAAGATGTTCTTAAGTCAACTGTTACGGGTCTTGAAATGTTCCGTAAGACACTTGACTTAGGTGAAGCCGGGGATAACGTTGGTGCGTTATTACGTGGTGTTAACCGTGAACAAGTTGTTCGTGGCCAAGTTTTGGCTAAGCCAGGTTCGATCCAAACCCACAAGAAGTTCAAGGGTGAAGTTTATATCTTGAGCAAAGAAGAAGGTGGCCGTCATACGCCATTCTTCTCAAACTATCGTCCACAATTCTACTTCCACACCACTGATATCACTGGTGTTATTGAATTGCCAGACGGCGTTGAAATGGTTATGCCTGGTGACAACGTAACGTTCACTGTTGAATTGATTCAACCAGCTGCCATCGAAAAGGGTACCAAGTTCACGGTTCGTGAAGGTGGTCATACTGTCGGTGCCGGTGTTGTTTCAGAAATTGATGACTAATCTCTAACTGATTTTCATTGATTGATCTAAGCGACTTGGAAGTCTTCTTCCAAGTCGCTTTTTTTAAGAAAAACGAACAATAAATCGCGAGCTTACGCGCTTTTTTAGCCAATTTGGTTTACTTTACGGTGTCGATAGGTTAAACTTAACAAGTATGCAATTGACTAGAATTGTAGAAATTATAATGTTTCGGAGGGAATACAATGGCTGCAAAGTGGGAAAAGAAAGAAGGCAACCAAGGCGAATTAACATTCGAAATTGGTGCTGATAAAATTAGTGAAGGTATCGACAAGGCCTTCCAACGGACTAAAAAGAACTTAAATGTTCCTGGTTTCCGTAAGGGTAAGGTTCCACGTCAAATCTTCAATCAAATGTATGGTGAAGAAGCACTTTATCAAGATGCTTTAAACATCGTGCTCCCAGAGGCATATGAAGAAGCAATCAAGGAAACTGAAATCGAACCAGTTGATCAACCTCAAATCGATGTTGATAGCATGGAAAAAGGTAAGCCTTGGGTATTAAAGGCCGTTGTAACGGTTAAACCAGAAGTTAAGCTTGGTCAATACAAGGAACTTAGTGTAACGCGTCAAAATACTCGCGTTTATGCTAAGGATGTTGATGCCGAATTAGAATCACGGCGTGAAAAACAAGCTGAATTAGTTCTGAAGGAAGACCAACCAGCCGCTAAGGGCGATACGGTGGTTATTGATTTCAAAGGATTCGTTGATGGCGAACCATTTGAAGGTGGCGAATCAGAAAACTACTCACTTGAATTAGGTTCTAACTCATTCATCCCTGGTTTTGAAGACCAATTAGTTGGTGTCAAGGCTGGCGACGAAACTGAAGTTAAGGTAACGTTCCCTAAGGATTACCAAGCTGAAGACTTACAAAACAAAGAAGCCACTTTCAAAGTGACAGTTCATGAAGTCAAGACTAAGGAACTCCCTGAATTAGATGACGAATTTGCCAAGGATGTTGACGAAGATGTTGACACACTTGAAGAATTAAAAGCTAAGATCAAGGACGAACTTAAGGAACAAAAGGAATCCGCTGCGCATGATGCAATTGAAGACGAAGCTTTAAACCAAGCGGTTGACAATGCTGAAATTCAAGCAATTCCTGATGCCATGAAAGAAGACGATATTCATCGTCAAATGGATCAATACTTGGCTAATATGCAACAACAAGGTATCGATCCAAAGACTTACTACAAGTTGACTGGTACTACTGAAGACGACTTGCACAAGCAATTTGCTGCTGATGCTGAACGCCGGGTTAAGACTAACTTGGTCTTAGAAGCGGTTGTTGAAGCTGAAAACATCAAGCCATCTCAGGATGAAATTGCGGCCGAAGTTAAGGATTTAGCTAGTCAATACAACATGGAAGAAAGTGCTGTTCGTGGTGCTTTAACGGATGACATGTTGTCACATGACATTGCGATTCGCCAAGCCGTTGACTTGATTGCGGATTCTGCTAAGCAAAATGCCAAAGCAGAAGACAAAAAAGACGACAGCGACAAGAACTAATTAATTCAATTAGATACAAGTCGAGGGTCTTGGAAGAATAATTCTTCCGAGACCCTTTTACATAGCGTCAGCTAATCGTAAGATTAATTTAATAGCTATTTGGCTGACGCCTGTGATTTACTGCGAGAATCATTCGGTTTTCAAAGTGGTTAGCCGGATGATTGAACAGATAATTTCGGGTTTAGGTTCGTCCATGTTATAGTAGTGGACGTAGAAGACAGTGCCTAAGCTGGTTTTAGCTCAGTTTTTCTGTTATGATTAATCCATGTAAATACATCGATGAGGTGAGAATGAATGTTTGAAAATACCGAGACAAACGGCCCTGTGAACTGCTCATTTTGTGGTAAATCACAAGATCAAGTTAAAAAGATCGTGGCTGGACCCGGCGTTTATATCTGTAATGAATGTATCGATTTATGTAAAGAAATTATCGATGAAGAGTTTAGCGAAGAACAAACCCATGAATTAACAGATATCCCAACGCCAAAGGAAATTGTAGACGAGTTAGACCAATACGTGATCGGCCAAAATGAAGCTAAGCGGACCCTATCAGTTGCGGTTTATAACCACTACAAGAGGGTTAAGGCCATGGCTGATAATGATGAAGAGACCGAAGATGGTCCTGAATTACAAAAGAGTAATATTAGCTTAGTGGGACCAACTGGTTCTGGTAAGACTTTCTTAGCTCAGAGTTTAGCGCGAATTTTGGATGTGCCATTTGCTATTGCGGATGCCACGACGTTAACCGAAGCCGGCTATGTTGGTGAAGACGTTGAAAATATTTTGCTGAAATTACTGCAAAATGCGGATTACGACGTTGAACGTGCCGAAAAAGGGATTATTTATATTGATGAAATCGATAAGATCGCCAAGAAGAGTGAAAATGTCTCAATTACACGGGATGTTTCCGGTGAAGGGGTTCAACAAGCCCTCTTGAAGATTTTGGAAGGTACGATTGCCAATGTGCCACCGCAGGGCGGGCGTAAGCATCCCCAACAAGAGTTTATTCAAATTGACACGACCAACATTTTATTCATCGTTGGTGGGGCCTTTGATGGAATCGAAGACATCGTCAAACGTCGCCTAGGCGATAAAACGATTGGTTTCGGTACGGACACCGATGGTAAGAATGCCGTTCTAGACGATTCCAAGAGTCTCATGCAACAAGTTGTGCCAGAAGACCTCTTACAATTCGGTTTAATTCCTGAATTTATTGGGCGTCTTCCAATCTTGACTGCGCTAGAACGTTTAACGGAAGATGATTTGGTCCGGATCTTAACGGAACCAAAGAATGCGCTTGTCAAGCAATATCAACGCCTAATTGCTCTAGACGGTGCAGAATTAGACTTTAACGATGACGCTTTACGTGCCATCGCGCAAGAAGCCTTAGCACGTAATACTGGTGCTCGGGGTCTACGCTCGATTATTGAAGACACGATGCGGGACATTATGTATGATATTCCAAGTCGTGAAGATGTTAAAAAGGTGATTATTACTCGCGAGACGGTTGCTGATCACGCTGAACCAGAACTGGTTTTAGCTGATCAAAAAGCTTCCTAACGTTTCGTTCAGAAGATCAATAGACAGCACTCAGGACCGCGATGAGTTTTCATTCGCGGTCCTGAGTGCTGTTTAAATCGAATTTGAGCGCGGATGACAACCCGCTGCAAAAATTATGGTAAAATGAATGCAATACGATTGCAGAAGGAGTTAATTCGATGGAAGTGCATAACGTTGAACTTGTCATGAGCGCGGTAGCGCCGAGCCAGTACCCGACTACTGGGTTTCCAGAAATTGGGTTAGCGGGGCGCTCTAACGTCGGAAAATCATCCCTGATTAATGTGTTGATTAACCGCAATAGCTATGCGCGGACGTCTAGTCAACCTGGGAAGACCCAAACACTGAACTTTTATAAAGTTGAAGATCAATTATACTTCGTCGATGTTCCGGGATACGGTTATGCTAAGGTATCTAAGAAGGAACGTGAGAAGTGGGGACAAATGATTGAGACGTATCTAACAAGCCGAGAGACACTGCGAGGTGTCGTTATTCTAGTCGATGCACGTCATGCGCCAACTAAAGACGATGTCGCAATGTACGAGTGGATGCGTTACTATGAGATGCCATTACTGGTCGTGGCAACTAAAAGTGATAAAATTCCGCGTGGTAAGTGGAACAAACAGGAAAGTTTAATTAAAAAGACGCTTAACTTCCAAGCTGAAGACGATTTTATCGCCTTTTCAGCTAAGACCAAAGAAGGCAAGGATGCTGTTTGGCAATGGATCGAAGCGCACACTGTGGGAGGCAACTAACTTGGAATTTAATGAGTATCAGTCGTTAGCAAATCGGACATTATATGGTAATGAGCAGGTGCTGACGAACTTATCGCTGGGATTAGCTTCAGAGACTGGTCAAGTCGTTGACTTAGTCAAAAAGTATACGTTTCATGGTGAACGTTTGAATAAAGATCAGCTGACGAAACAGATGGGCGATGTGTTATGGTACTTATCACAAGTTGCTGAATGGGCGGATATTCCGTTCGAAGAAGTTGCGCAACAAAATATTGTTAAACTCAACGATAAGTACCCGAATGGTAAACCAGTTAAATAGTCGGTGAAGAGTGGTCTAACCTGAAGAGTTGGGCTGTCAGCAGGTAAGGCTGGCAGCCCAACTCTTTTTTATTGCGACGAACGACCACATATCATTTGCAAAAATTGTGTCATTATTGAGTTCGGCTGTTTATTTTCACTTTTCTAGGTAAATTAATTGCATTTGCAGCTGAAATAGCGTAAATTAAAGACTGTAAAAGAGTTGTGCACAACTTAAATGTTTTTGAAACGGAAAGGATGCTTAACTATGAAGATTAATATCAAAGACGATGCTCAAGCCTACCTTGCAGATAAGATTCCGGCAGGGAGTCAAGTAATTTTAACAACTGACGATGGTTCTAACAAATATTCGAGTTTAGGCGGTAGCTGTGCCATTGGTAATAAGTTTCAGTTAGTTATTCTTAAAGCCGCTGATCCCGACTATACCACGCCATTAGAAAATAATGCTGGTTATGTGATGCACGTTGCACCGGCTGATGAAGCCTACTTGGGGAACGGCCTCAACATTTCTCGCTGGCATAATGCTTTAGCGCTCAAGGATGATAGTGGGATGCTCGACGGTGCTTTGGCTGTTGTTGATTGGCGCGATGTTTCACCAGAAACGGAAGCAGAGCGGCGCGAAAAGATGCAAACAATCGGGACTAAAATTTGCTAAATAGTTATTCAAATAAAAACGCGATGGCTAACTGCCATCGCGTTTTTTTTGACTGCTATTTATGGGCGTCCTTTTTATCAGCTGCCTTATTTTCTTTGCGTTTAGCATGTTCGTCAATAGTATCCTGAACCGCTTTAGTGGTGAGTTTATCCTTATCGTCAGGACCAATGGCAAACTTGTCGAATAGCTTATCAAGGTTATCTTGACGCTGTACTTTTAAACTCATAAAATCATTCCTTTCGATTAACGCCTATCATAGCAAATTTCCGACAATTTGTCAGTTATTCGTCGTTTATGCATAATCAATGGGCTAAAACGTGTATAAACGACTTATTTATGCATAAAATAAAGAAATTTTCAAAAATACTTGCATAAATAATCATATGCGGTTATACTTTATTCTTGTAAATTACAAAACGAGGAGAATACCTATGAAAAAAAGATTTGGGTGGTTTTTAGCCATTATTGTGGCCCTGATCATGACCGTCGTCCCACTCGGACAGACGCAACATGCGCAAGCGGCCGATAATTCATTAGAACAAATTCAGAAAAAGGGCGTCTTAGTAATGGGGACGTCGCCTGATTATCCACCGTATGAGTTTCAAGCAACGGTCAACGGTAAGAGTAAGATCGTTGGGATGGATGTTCAGATTGGGAAACAAGTTGCTAAGGATCTGGGCGTGAAGCTGAAGATCAAATCCATGTCATTTGACTCATTGCTAGTGGCACTCCAAACTGGCAAGGTTGATATGATTATCTCTGGGATGAACCCAACCCCTTCACGGCGGAAAAATGTTGATTTTACCCACGTTTATTATCAAGGTGGCTACGATATTGTCATCAATAAGACTGATAAGGGCAAGTACAAGAATAAGAATTCATTCAAGAATGGCACGTTGGGTGCCCAAACTGGAACGACTCAATATAATGCCGTCAAAAACCAAACGACTGCCAAGGCTAAAGGGATGACTTCACAATCTGATCTGATTTTGGCACTTCAGAGTCACAAAGTTGATGGGGTTGCTATGGAAAAGCCTTCTGCAGAAGCCTATGTTGCAAACAATAAGAGTTTGGTTGCTATTCCTAGTGACTTCAACATGAGCTCTAGTGCAACGAGTTCGGCGATCGCATTTCGGAAAGGTTCAACTAGTCTTGTTAACAAAGTCAATAAGACCGTTGATCGGATTAAGAAACAGAACCTCGTTAAAAAGCAATATTTACCGGCAGCCGGCAAGTATTTGAAGACCAATACCGTTAATACGTCAATGGGACATTACTGGAAGGCTTTTGCAACCGGGATCGAATATACGTTAATCATTACGGTTTGCTCCGTTTTCTTCGGTTTTATCATCGGTATTTTATTGGCATTAGCACGGATGGCTAAAGGAAATCCACTTAAGACTGCCATTCGGTGGTTAGCAACTGCGTATGTTGAATTTATTCGTGGGACGCCAATGATGGTCCAAGTGATGTTTGTGTACTTCGGACTTGGGTTATTCGTCAATTTACCAGCACTGACTTCTGGGATTATTGCGATTTCCTTGAACTCTGGTGCGTACGTTGCTGAATATATTCGTGGCGGGATTAATTCCGTCGATGTTGGGCAGACGGAAGCTGCTCGGAGTTTAGGAATGTCCAACGGTGAAACGATGCGTTACGTGGTCTTGCCACAAGCATTGAAGAACATTTGGCCATCACTTGGGAACGAATTTATTACGTTGATCAAGGATAGTTCCATCGTTTCGATTATTGGGGTCACTGAATTAATTTATCAAAGTAACATTGTTCGTTCAGATACGTACCGGGGGGTTGCACCGATCGTTGTTATTATGGTGCTATACTTCATCTTAACCTTTACCGCTTCACGGATCTTGAACTACTTCGAAAGGAGAATGCAACATGACTAAACCAGTAATTGAAGTTAAAGACCTTGCGAAGAGCTTCGGTGAAAATGACGTTTTAAAGGATATTACAGAAAAAGTTGAACCCGGTCAGGTGATCGTGGTGATTGGTCCTTCTGGTGGTGGGAAGAGTACCTTCTTACGTTGTTTAAACTTACTCGAGACGCCCACAAGTGGTCAAGTCGCTTTCGAAGGTCAAGATCTCACAACTTTGGATACGAAGAGTGTTAACGCGCTACGTGAAAAAATGGGAATGGTTTTCCAAGGGTTTAATCTATTTCCCAACATGACTGTATTGGAAAACATTAAATTGGCGCCGATGAAGGTCAAGCATGTCGATGATGCCGCGGCGACTAAGCAAGCGCACGAATTATTGCAACGCGTTGGGTTGGACGATCATGCGGATGCCTTTCCAAGTAGTCTTTCAGGTGGTCAGGCTCAACGGGTGGCGATTGCTCGTGCGTTGGCGATGAACCCTGAAGTGATGCTGTTTGACGAACCAACGTCTGCCTTGGACCCGGAAATGGTTGGGGAAGTGTTAAACGTGATGCAAGAACTTGCTAAGGATGGGATGACCATGGTTGTGGTCACTCACGAAATGGGTTTTGCTAAGTCAGTAGCGGATCGAATCTGGTTCATGGCTGATGGCTATATTCAGGAGAATAATACGCCTGAGGAATTCTTTGCGAACCCGCAAACAGAGCGGGCCCAAGATTTTCTTTCTAAAATTTTGATGTAAACAACACATAACCGGTAATCAGCTCAGTTGCTGATTACCGGTTTTTTGCTACACTGTGATCAGTAGCGACAGTGATGAATAGTCGGTCATAATAAAAATCATATTTCCGGGCTGTTTGGTTGAGCCCCATGCTAGCAGGCGGTATACTAATAATGCTAATCTAAATGAAGGGAAGGTGTGTTATGGCATCCGCGCATATTGAACATAAGTTATCCTTGTTACCGGACTTACCAGGATGTTATCTGATGAAGAACTTAAACAGTCAGATCATTTATGTGGGTAAGGCCAAGAACTTGAAAAATCGGGTGCGTTCATATTTCAAAAGCAGCCATACTGGTAAGACCGCGCGGTTAGTATCAGAGATTGCGGACTTTGAGTTTATTGTGACCTCAACGGATAAGGAAGCCTTCCTGCTAGAAATTACGTTAATTCAAAAACATCAACCGTACTTTAATATTAAATTAAAAAAGGGAACCGGTTATCCGTACATTAAGATTACCAATGAACGAGACCCCCAGATCCTGATCGTCAGTGATGTTCGTAAAGATGGTGGCTACTACTTTGGGCCATATCCCAATGTTTACGCGGCTCAGGAAACGGTCAATTTTATTCAGAAGGTCTATCCGTTGCGGCGTTGCCATGGTTTCCAGAAGCGGCCGTGTCTCTATTATCATATGGGCCAATGCTTGGGAGCTTGCTTTAAAACGGTGCCGGTGGCAGAATATGACGCTCAGATCAAGCGGATTAAATCCTTTTTGAATGGTCACGTTGAAACGGTCAAGAAGCAGTTAACTAAACGAATGGATCAAGCGGCCGCTGACCTAGAATTTGAACGAGCCGCTGAATTACGTGATCAACTGAATTATATTGAAATGACGGTTGAAAAGCAGAAAATTATTTCAAACGATAATACGCCCCGCGACCTGTTTAATTTCTATCTTGATAAAGGCTGGCTTTCGATTCAGGTCTTCTTTATTCGGCAAGCGCGGTTGATGAAGCGCGAGAAACGCTTGTTCCCAGTAGTGTCAACTGCACCTGAAGAAATGACGAGCTTTATCTTGCAATTTTATAATCGCAAAAATAACGTTCTACCACGCGAAGTTTTAGTCCCCAACGGTCTTGATAAGCAGGTCCTGAGTGACATTCTCGGAATTCCGGTAAGGACCCCTCAACGCGGCCAGAAAAAGGATTTGCTGGACATGGCACAAAAAAATGCTCGAATCGTCTTAGAAGAGAAGTTCCGGTTGTTGGAATTGGATGAGCGCAAGACGACGGGGGCGATGCAAGAAATCACGGATGCTTTAGGCATTCCTGCTGGTCATAAAATTGAGGCTTTTGACCACTCTCATATTCAGGGGGCCGACTTGGTTTCTGCCATGGTCGTCTTCACGGACGGGCAACCGAATAAAAAATTGTATCGGAAATATAAGTTGCGGACGGTCGATCATGCTGATGAAGCTGCATCGACCCGTGAAGTGATTCGGCGGCGCTATACACGGCTACTGAAGGAGCATGCAGCATTGCCCGACCTGATTTTGATGGATGGTGGCGAGATCCAGCTGGAAGCCGCTAAGGACGTCTTAGAGAACGAATTAGGGATTGCAACGCCAGTCGCGGCAATGGTCAAAAATGACCATCATAAGACGGCGGACCTACTCGCTTCTGCTGGTGATCAGCATTTGCATCTAGATCCGAAGAGTCAAGGATTTTATTTATTACAACGGATTCAAGATGAAGTGCACCGCTTTGCGATTACGTTTCACCGACAAGTCCATACCAAACATTCATTGAGTTCGCGCTTGGACGAGATCCCCGGGGTT